>DASXMB010000096.1:0-3868 GCA_036495905.1 Candidatus Acidiferrum sp. | reverse complement strand
GACGAAGCGGTCCGGGAAGGCGAGTTGCGCAAGTGCGCGACCGCCAAGCTTGCGAATGCCGTCCAATCAATGATTGGTGGATCGCTCCTCGGCTGGGCCATCCATCGCGACGGCAAAGCCGATGCCTGGATTGTGCGCGATTTAGACATTCTGCTGCGGCCCTATCGGCTCCAATCCGCTTGACGCGCCCCTCGTCCCAGCATCTAGAAGCCAACCCGGCTGGCCTCCGCTGGACAACCGTCGCGCTGCTCAGCTCATCGCAAATTTCTGGAACTTTTGAAACCCTTCGGCAGCAATACAGGTATGCAGACGCAGCTCATTTCGGGTGTGGGAGTGTCGCATGTTTGGCCGTTTTGGAACTGTGTCGTGGGGAGCTTCCTCGCTGATTCTTGCTCTCGGCGGTCTTTCCGTTCCAGCTCCTGTTAGCGCTCAGGGATTTGAGAGCGCCGTCCTGTCTCGCGCGCGTGTGTTTCCTGAATTCGGCTCCGGTGTCGTGGCGATGAAGCGCGACTCCGCGGGGCACTATTACGTCCTGGCCACGCCGCCGAACGTTATCTGGATATTAAGTGGAGACGGAAAACGCATCGGCCAAATTCCCCGCGCCGGTTCCGAGAGCGCAAGAATTCAGTACGCGGTTGATTTTGATCTTGCTCCGGATGGGCGCGTGCTGGTCGCCGACCGCGCTGCCAACGCCGTAGAGGTTTTTTCGCCCGACGGTGTTCAACTCGCAAAAATCCCCGTCTTCGCTCCCACCGGGGTTGTAGCCCTCCCTAATGATCAGTTTGCTGTCTCTACCTTGCGTTCTAAACGCCTGGTCGAAATTCGAAGTGACCAGGGCACTTTGGTTCGCAGCTTCGGCGATCCCACCGACGCTGGCATCAACCCAGACTCCAAGCAATTGCAAAATCTGGGCAAAATCTCCGGAGACGGCGCCGGTGACATCTATTTCGCATTCACTGCTCTTCCCGATCCTACCGTTCGCAGATACGACCGATACGGCTACGTCACCAGTGAAGCCACCTTCGCAGCGGAACTATACGAGCCATCTCCCGCGCCGGCGCCCGATGACCGTGTCCAGTTTGGATTGAATTACAGCGAAACAAGCTTTACCGACTCTTACAACACATGGGTTGCCGTCGGTAATCGCGGCGACATCTTCTTCGGCGGCGGTCTCGCGCCCGGCTTGGGCGCGCACCTGGGCGCAGGAGGGCCGCAAACCGCGCAGTCTGCAACCGATAATATTCTCTCGACGGCAACAGCGTCCGGCCCAGGCGGTGGTGGTCCCGGAGGCTCGGCTGGCGGCGGAATGATGTCCGCCCAAGGATCCTTCCAGCAAAACTCGCTGCAACTTCACGTCGGAAACAGAAGGCCGCGCCAAGGCACTGGCAATTCACAGGAGTCAAACTCGTCAACGAATGACACGTCAACGAAAAGCTCGCTCGACGGTTCGCTCCTGCAGTTCAATTCTCAAGATTCGTCCGGCGATGTGCTTGGCACTGCTGATTCCGACAACACCGACGAAACGAATGCTTCGCTCTTGCAGCCTCCTGGCCAAGGAACAGGCCGCGGGGCGGGTGGGCTGGGCCACGGCTTCGGGGGTGGCGGGTTTGGCGGCGCCGGTGTCGGACCGGGACTTTTCGGGTTTGGAGGGTTTGGGCAACCGGCAGGATTCGGCGGCGACTTTTCCGCGCGCAACTCTTCCCCGGGGTTTGAGGGGCTTTTCGCGACCACGATTTCAACACCGGCGCCTGGATCCACCCAGGCGGCCGGCGGCGCAACTCCACACCCAGGTTTTGAGGGGCGGCCCGCCGGTGAACATTTCGGTGGCGGCGGCTTTCATGGCCGCTATGGTCAAGGATTGTACAATTTGACCGGCACCGTGAAGGTGAATCTCGATCACACCGCTGCTTCGTCGCAAGATAAACCTGTCATCACCGCAGTCGGCGTCGATCCCAATTCGCAAGACATCTGGGCGTCCGTCGGCAAAGTGCTGGTGCACTTCGACAAGAACGGCAGTTACCTCGGCGAATATTTCATCGCCACTCCGGAAGGTGCGCCTTTGCGCGTCAGCGCGATTATCGTCGAGCCGGATCGCCTGATCGTTGCTTCCGATTCGCGAGGCGTATACGAATTTACCCGTTTCGATAGGAATGCCCCGCGATCCAGCCTGCGCGGAGCGGTCGTACCCCCGCAGGGACCGCAGCAAAATCCCAGTCAGCAGTAACGAATCAGGGTCTGTGCGCTTCGCGGCGTAATTTCTGTCTGCGTTTTCTTTCTCCATGCTGGACTTGCCTGATCGACAATTTCCGCTCTGAGCATCGCGAAAATTTCTGTAATGCAAGAGAAATATTTGGAAATTTCGCCTGTGGAAAAGCTGTGCATTATTTGTGGAGTACGTGCATGGTACTCTCTCAGTTTTCTCTTGCTACCTGCGTTGCGTTTAGGCAGAATCCCGCCTCGCGTCTCTGCTGCGCGTAAGACGCGACGACTCAGTAGGTATTGCGACGCGGGGGCGCGTTGCCACAACTTCGTACCTGAAACGCCCGACAAACATAGTCCCGCCGGGATCGGTGGGGTTTCCACAGCATTTCCACAACAGTGGAAATTGCGGCAAGGTTGATTTGCTCGATGAACCTTTGGGATAAGATACTTCAACACACGGAACGCCGCGTCAACCCTCATAGTTTCGCTACCTGGTTCCGTCCCACACGCTTCGAGCGCTTGGATGGCGATCGGCTGACCGTCCGCGTTCCCAGCCGCCTCTTCTGCAAACGTCTGACGGAAACCTACGGCCAGCTCCTGCAAGCGGTACTCACGGAAATCGGCAAGCCCCAGGTGCAATTTGACTATGTCTGTGCCGAAGCCGAGCCGGTCGCCGCCGCAAGTCCGAACCTACCGGTTTCCTCACAGACCAAGCTGGATTTTGATGCCGTCGCGCATCAACTGAACCCGCGTTACACTTTCGACTCGTTCATCGTCGGCGCTTCCAATCAGTTCGCGCATGCTGCCGCCGTGGCCGTCGCCGAACAGCCTTCCAAATCCTACAACCCGCTTTTCCTGTACGGCGGTGTGGGACTTGGCAAGACTCACTTGATGCAAGCCATCGGCCACTCGCTCAAGCGGCGCAATCCCGCTATGCGCCTCACCTACGTCAGCGCGGAAAAATTTACGAACGAAGTTATTTCCTCGATCCGTTTCGAACGCATGGCCGCGTTCCGCGATCGCTTCCGGAACATGGACGTGCTGATGGTGGACGACATCCAGTTCATAGCCACCCGCGAACGCACCCAGGAAGAATTCTTTCATACGTTCAACGCTCTCTACGACCAGCAGAAGCAAATCGTGATTTCTTCCGATTGCCCGCCCAAGGAAATTTCCTCGATTGAGGAACGCCTGCGTTCCCGCTTCGAATGGGGCCTGATCGCCGATATTCAGCCGCCCGATCTCGAGACCAAGATCGCCATTCTGCAGAAGAAGGCAGAAAGCGAGCGCGTTCAGGTGCCGGACGACGTGGCGGAATACATCGCCCGCGCCATCAAATCGAACATCCGCGAGCTGGAGGGCGCGCTCATCCGGCTGATGGCCTACGCCTCGCTCACGGGAGCCGACTTGAATCTCGCCACCGCTCAGCAAGTCCTGAAGAACATCATCGAAACGCAGGAGAAAAAGGTAACCATCGAGCAGATTCAGAAACGCGTGGGTGAAGTGTTTGGTCTGCGCGCGCAAGATTTGAAAATGCGCAGCAATTCCAAAGTGATCGCCTACCCGCGCCAGGTGGCCATGTTCATCGTGAAACGGCTCACCTCGGCTTCGCTTCCGGAAATTGGCAGGCAGTTCGGCGGCAAGCATCACACCACCGTGCTTCATT
>DASXMB010000095.1:0-144688 GCA_036495905.1 Candidatus Acidiferrum sp. | reverse complement strand
GTAGACTTGTGCGTTGTAGTGACGACTGTCCTGATGGTATATAGATGCCTTCCACTGGCTTTTACAAAATACTTGCCTTCCGGCAAGTTGGGAAACGAGAAATGCCCGGACGAATCAGTTTTCGTGACGGCAAGTCTCTTTTTCCACCCACCAATAAAACACTCGACAAGCATCCCTGCCACCGGTTTTCCAACATTTGTAAGAGCAATATGACCTCCGAGGGGATAGCTCGTAACTCCGTGGTCGACCAGCTTATCTTGACGTTCTTGTTCCGAAAAGTAGGGACTCGAGACTGCTCTTGGGCTAGGCGGAGGTGTGTTGCCGAATGAGACCAGAACAATCAGGGCGGTGACATTAAGCAAAGTCTCTGCCGAATGCTGGATTCGAGAGGTACACACGAGCAAGACTATAACCCAAGATTCTTCTCAGCGGGTGATTAGCACAGCTTGCCGGACAAGTTCCAAACGACAATTACCGTGAAGCCGCAAGTCGCTCCAAAAGAAATGCAAAAGAAGTGGTGCACCCGGAGAGATTTGAACTCCCAACCCCTAGCTTCGGAGGCTAGTGCTCTATCCAGTTGAGCTACGGGTGCTTGGCTGACGATCCAGGTTGAAGCCGACTTGCGATCGGGGTTCAAGTATCGCCAGGGCTGAGTGGAATATTATCCAGCATCCTGGGGGAAAACTCCAGCTTGGCGGACAGCTGCCGGACGCGGCGGCTTGAGATTTGTGAACGCGGTGGAAGAATGCAAACGAAAATGAGTGCAAGGAGAGCGCGGATATCGTCGGTAAGGTCAGCCTCTGGCGCGATCTTTGATTTGTTTGGCTAGTTTTTCGATTTCGTCGGCTTTTTTGATCATGCTGAGAGACAAAACGGTTACCGCATCGGTTTTTTCAATCTCGTCTTTCAGCTGGCCGACGAGGTCGTAGAGTTTTTCGATGTCTTTTTTGAGATTTTTTTGATTTTGTTCGAGCACGGATTTGGTGGCGCTGGCGTTCGGCCGTGCCGGAGTTTCGGGATCCGGGTTGCGATCTTGCGGCGAGGGCAGGGGTGGCGGCTTAGGAGGCGAGGGCAACTGCGCGGAAAGCATTCTTGACCCGACGAGACATGCGCTGGCACCTGCCGCCAGCGATAAGAGTAAACGGCGCCTTGAACCGATCATTTCATCCTCCGACTTGCAGGCAGCGTCGAGCGGGTTAGCGGCACTGAGCGTATTGCCAGTACCGGCGCGACGGCCATAGACCGCCAGCGCGACAAGGGCGAGTACGTAAAAGCAAGAATACCAGCAGCGAGGCTCGGGCGACGCGCCTACCCTCAATGGTATACTCTCTCTCCCTGAGAATATGATGTCCAGTCTCTTCACTTACTGGCCCGACTTCACGACGTCCAACGCTCTACATTTAATTGGGATATTGGTGCTTGCGCTGCTGCTGAACCGGCTGGCGCGACGGCTGACGAATTCATTGGTGGCGGGAGCGGCGACAGGAGTCCCGGCGCGAGCAGCGCAGACGCGGGCGCAACAGACGCGGGCGCTTGCGGACGGGCTTTACAAGGTAGCGTCAACGATTGTGTGGTTTGTGGCGGCGCTGACCGCGCTACCAGAATTTGGAATCAGCGCTATGCCAGCGACGGTGGTGGCGGCGCTGGCGATCGCGGTGATTGCTCTGGGCACGCGCGAGTTGCTGACGGATGTGACGGCGGGATTTTCGATCGCGATGGAAGATCAGTACGCAGTGGGCGATACGATTGATATTGGAGAAATTGCGGGACGCGTGGAGCAACTGACGCTACGGCGGACGGTGGTGCGCGACGCACGCGGCGCGCTGGTGACGATTGGCAATGGCGAAATACGCGCGGTGGGAAATCTGAGCCGCGACTGGTCGCAAAGCTTCATCGATATTTCCGTGGCGCCGGATGCGGCGCTGGACAAAGTGTTGCAGGCGCTGGAAAGCGCGGCGGCAGAGTTGCGCGGCGATCCGGCGTGGTCGCAGGCGTTAGTGGACGGGCCGCGAGTACTGGGGCTGCATGCGTACGATCACCTGGGGTCGACGCTGCGATTGCAGGTGCGCACGATGCCCACGCGGCAGGATGAAGTGTGCCGGGAATTGCGGCGGCGCATCCAAATGAATTTTCAGGCGCAGGGACTTTCGTCGCAGACAGCGGCGCAGAGTGGAGAAAGTGCGGCTGCTCCGGCGGCGGTGCAAACCGAAGAGCGGCATCCGGATTCCGTGGTTTAGTCAGGAGGATTTCCATGGCACAAATCAGCTACGAAGAAGTGAATTTGATGCTGCGCCTGTACGATATGCGGCGGGAGCCGCGAATCCGGCAGGCGCGGGCATGGTTCGTAGAACATTTTCATCCGGCGTCGACGGAAGAGATGACGGAGAAATATCCGCAAGGCAGCGAAGAAAATACTTACATTCGCATGGTGATCAGTTATTGGGACATGGTGGCGAGTATTGTGAATCGCGGACTGATCAACGATGAATTATTTTTCGAGAGTAACGGCGAAATTTGGGTGGTGTGGGACCGCATGCGGGCGATTGTGCCGACATGGCGGGCGGCGTTCAAAAATCCACATCTGTTTTCAAATATTGAAGAAACCTGCAAGCGATTGGAAACATGGCGAGAGAAACGGTCGCCGGGTTCGAGCGCGGCGATGCGCACGATGATGGAGCAGGTGCGGGGCAAAGCGAAGGGAATCTGAGGCGCAGGTTACGCGACGCTGTCGTTTAACACGATGGACAATTTGAATGTGCCAGGTCAGGTATGCGGGGTTAGTTCCGCGGCGAGATCGGTGGGCGTGGAAAATGGCTCGGTGGTTTTGGGCTTAGCGTATTTGACGCAATTGCGGCCACCGGCTTTTGCCGCGTAAAGAGCGGCGTCCGCTTCGACGAGCAGTTGTTCGACGGGCCAGGGCGGCCAATCCACACTTAGTAGCAGACCCATGCTCATGGTCATATCCAGCGGGCCGGCGCTGGTCTGAAACGGAGCTTTCGCGATGGCCTTGCGAACTTCCTCAGCGCGGGTCGGAGCGCCTTCCGGCTTGCAATTATTCAAGATGATGACGAATTCTTCTCCGCCATAGCGACCGACGAAATCGTAGGAGCGGACGGAGGCGAGGAGGCGTCGCGCAAATTCTCTGAGGACTTCGTCGCCAACGGCGTGGCCGTAAGTGTCGTTCACACGCTTGAAGTGATCGACGTCACCGATCAAGACGGCAGTGCAATGCTGCTCGCGACGGGCGCGAGAGAGTTCGTGGGTGAGCAAATCCATAATTACGCCGCGATTCCAAAGAGAAGTGAGCGCGTCGTGAGTGGCTTTGAAGCGCATCTGCTCGCGGGCTTCGATCAAACTATTTTCCAGGCGAACGATGCGCTCGCCAGTGCGCAAGCGAGCTTTCAGCTCGTCTGGATTGCATGGCTTGGTGAGATAGTCGTCGGCACCGGATTCGAGGCCGGCAACGATGTCTTCCTTGGATTCCTTCGAGGTGAGCAGTACGACGTAGGTGTAGGGAGTGTCGGTCAGTTTTCGCAGCTCTTTGCAGACGCCGGGACCGTCCAACTCCGGCATCATCCAGTCCAGCAGGGCCAAGCGGGGAGCGTCGGGCAAACGCAGGGCGGCGAGGGCGGCGCGGCCGTCGGCGACGGAAGTTACGCTGTAGCTCGCGCGTTCCAGAATTCTTTCGAGCAGGCGACGGGAGAGTGCGTCATCGTCCGCGATCAAAATTTTCACGGCTGGGCCTTGGGCGAGTGGCTGGAGATTTCCGCGACGAGCCCCGCAGTTTCGGTTTCAAATTTCGCAAGGCCTTCGCTGAACCCGGCGGTTTGTTCGTGGCGGCCGAGTTGTTCGAGGTGAGCGGCGGCGGCGGAAGCGCCGGTGGCGGAGAGCGTGGCTAGCATGCCTTTGAGATTGTGGCTGACGCTCATCACTTGTTTGCTGTCGGCTTGGCCGACGGCATGGCGGAGCGATTGCACTCGTTGCGGAAAATCGGTTAGGAAAATTTCAGTGAGATCGTTCAGCAGTTCCGAATCGTGGTCGACGCGTTCGAGCAATTCAGGCCAATTCACTTTTGCGGTAGCGTGGGTGGTTGATGCGTCGGAAATTTCGGTTGCGATGTGGTGACGTATGTCGCCCATTAGAGTTCTCTCACGAAGATGTGCGCGTAACTGCGCTCAAGCAATGGGAGCAAGCGCGGGGCCATTTGAGATTCGGGGGATGGGTTATAAACCCATGAAAATTAGCCAATTGAGTTTTCGAGATGCGCGAGGGCGCGATCGCCCATTCAAGATTGAGTCAGAAGTTGCGGCTTTGGCTCAAATCGGAACACCTGTTGAGCCAACAGCGTAAATGGTCTGCGGACGGGTGGCAGAAAACAGGACAGTATTCTGCAAGCCACTTTTTTATACTTGCGTTAACCTGCCGACAGCATCGCGCACGGGATTTCGTTCACGTTCTGTTCACACACAGGGACTTGCGGAGCGCGCCGTAACATCCACATTTCCACGGCGTTAGGTACACAATCGCAGCCAAAACGGTACATAGTCCGCTGTATTGTTGGTTGAGCCCGCGCGATTTATAAATATCCCATCGACGCACGATTCAGATGAATCGACCTGAAAACGTGAACTCGATTGCGGTCCCCGGCACAAGTCACACGACGTCAATTTCTTGATAAGGAGTGTTTCCGAGATGGAAGCCAAAGCAATCGTTCCTGAACGGGCGTTAGTGGCCAAGGCGCAGGCCGGCAGTGAAGAAGCTTTTACGGAGTTGGTGCGCCGGCATTCCGGCCAGATTTACGGCTTGTCGCTGAATATGCTGCGGAACCGCGAAGATGCGGAAGATAACGTACAGAACGTACTGGTGAAGGCCTTCCACAACATTAATCGGTTCGAGGGAAATTCTCAGTTTTCCACATGGCTGGTGCGCATCGCCATCAACGAAGCGTTGATGAAGCTGCGGAAGCGACAGTCCGAGCGCATATCCGATTATCAGGATATACCGGCGTTTGGCGAGGAGCCGAAGATGTTCCCGGACATTGAAGATGTGCGGCAGAATCCGGAGCGGGAATACATAAGCAAAGAGTTGACCAGAAAGGCGTTTCGCGGACTGAATCCTTCGTTGCAAGATACTTTTATTTTGCAAAAGGCGGAGGGCTGGACAAATCGCGAACTGGCGGCGGCACTTGGAATCACGGTGTCGACGGTGAAATCTCGCGTGTTTCGAGCGCGAGTGAGACTGCGGAATGAGCTGCAGATGCTGACGGGACCGCGATCGGTAGCTGCTCTGCAGAACTAATACGCGGTTTCAGGTAACGATGGCTTTGGCCGGCTGGATTAAACCAGTCGGCTTTTTTTGTGGGAGGACGGGTGTATTTTCGGGACGTGGATCTGCGACCCACGGAAAAGCCATGTGGGAATGGCTCAGGATAGGCCCGAGGTAAAAGATTAGTGGCGCGAAATCCAGGAGAGAACGCTCTGGCGCAAAAAATTTCGGGGCGGCTCCCTGCCGCCCCCAGCGGTCTACTTAGTTAGTGGAGCTGGCCTTCTGATTCTTTACTTGGAGCTCATTCACGACTTGCTTGACGTTGGGAACGCCTGCAGCCAGCCGTTCTACATGCTGCCGCCGACCCTGCGAGCTGACGTCGCCTTTTAGGGTTACGACGCCGTTTTTGACATCGTACTTCACGTCATCCTTGAGCTTGTTTTGTACCAGAACCGCGTCGAGATTCTTGTCGATGGCTTTGTCCAAATCAGAGTCGACAGCTTTCGCCTCGCTTTCCGCTCCGGAGGGGCGGACGGCGATTTCGTCAGACACGACAAGAGACTCGGCGTTGGCTTTGGCAATCGATTCGGCTTGAGCTTTATCGCTGTCCGTGGCAACGGTGCCGGAGAGCGTGACGACACCTTTGTCGCGATCCTGACTGACGCCGACGTCTTTATAGCCGGCCTGGTCAAGCGAGCGGCGGACATTGTCTTTTACGTCCGGGGATTTTGGCGTGCTGGAACATCCGATAAGCGATCCGATAAGAACGACAGGCAAAGCTGCCCACAATACTTTGCGCAATTTCATATCTCTCCTTTTATGACTGCTGCGAAAGAATTTGGTGTGGCCCAAGCCGCAGGGCCGCTGGAAAAATGTGAATGCGGCGTGACGACACTTTGCCTTGAGGGCAAGAATCGCTCAATCGGGGATAGCTGGTAGTCAGCGGACAGAATTAAGGTAACGCTGAGAAAAATTCATGAAAATTGAGAGGTCAGCTGGCGACCAAGGGCAGCTTCCAGGTTCGGTCAAACTGCAAAGGCCCGCCCGGGCTACCGTGTGCAGTCACTCCATTCGGACGTGGCCGCCAGCCACGTAGGCATGAATATTGCAATTCATTGCAGAGCTCAATCCACAAAAGGCTGTAGACCTGAGGCTAATGGACGGGAGGGACGCGACGGGTGCATTGCTGGTTCGGCACCCGGTTCGGCGCGCGGCCGTTTTCTAGCAGCGGAAAATACCTGCTTGTCCCGATTTTTATTGGCGCAGAGTTGGAGCAAACTCACGACATTCTGTAAGATTTTTCGCGAGGGCAAAATGCAGTTTCAAGATCCGCCAGGCAAGCCTCCGAAACCCGAAGAACCGGCCCCACAGCCGCCGCAGCCTGAATTGCCACCGAAAGATCCTACTGGGCCGGGCTTCCCAAAACCGGATCCAGATCCAAAGCCGTCTTTTCCTGAGCCGGGCCCTACCCAGCCGGGCGTGCCGCCGCCCATCTACACTTGAGTTGCAGAAACACACTTAAAGCGACAAAAATCCGTTCGCGTAGTTTTGGCACGAAAACTTCTGCGGCAATGGCGGACTTGCTCCGGGTTTATAGAGAATTAGTCGAGTTTCGCCGCGACCGTTCCGAGAGCGCTTTTGCTAGTTCGCAAAACTCTGCTGACGGTGTCTTCGCTTCGGTCCAAAACATCTTGGGCGCTATGTATCCAGTGTCGCCCTTTACGCTGGAGCCGGCGACGGTTCTGGTCTGCAGCGGCTGTTAACCACTCGCGGGTTTCTTCGCCAGACTGTGGCGCAAACAAGAGGCCTACGCCAACACCAATGGCGATGCCAATCAATAAAGTCACTGCGTTGCGTGCGCTATTTTCCATCTTGGTGTCCTTTCCGATGCAACTAAATCTTCGCTGATGGGCCGCACTTATTCTTCAACCATTCAAGATAGGCCCCAGGGCGCAGATTCGCCATCCAGCACACGCTGTATGCCACTGATTCGGAAAGGTGTACGCAGTTTTGAGCGAGATCAAGCGGGAAAGAAGCTGTCAGGCACAGACCGGAATGTATGTCGCACTGACGAGCGGAAAATCTACGAAGGCGCGCCCGGCGAAGCGCTAACAAGCACTTTGCCGTCAACACCAGGACTTACATAAGTTCCATCGCCGGCAATTATGTTCAAAGCGCGGACCAGTTCGTGTTCGGCGTCCGACTTCAGGACATAGCCGCGAGCGCCAGCGCGGAAAGCCGTGCGCACCAATTCGGACGAAGCATGCAAGGTGAGCAGCAAAATTTTGATTTGCGGCGAAGTTTCGCGGATGATGCGCGTGGCTTCCAGGCCGTTCAAGCCAGGCATGGAAACGTCCATAACAATAATTTCTGGTTTCAGGAACTGGGCCATGCGAATGGCCTCACGTCCACTGTCCGCTTCGCCACAGATTTCCCATTCTGGGAAGGCCTGGAGAATGCCTTGCACTCCGCGGCGAATCACAGCATGGTCATCGACAATTAAAACTCGCGGCATCTTCCCTCTCTTCTGATCGATACTGGGAGCGGGGACCCGCATCCGCGGGTACGAGAGGTCACGCGAAGGGGCGTCGAATTTTTAGTCTTCCGGAAAATCCCGAATCTTACCAAGTTGAAGCTTACGAATTACGCTTCGATGATCTGATTCCTCACGGCGTAACGCACCAATTCGCTGACGGAATGCAACTCCAGCTTCCTCATGATGTTGGCGCGATGAGTTTCAGCGGTTTTTACGCTGATGCCGAGCGCAACGGCTACTTCTTTACTGCTCTTGCCTTCGGCGAGCAGTTGCACGATCTCGCGCTCTCGCGAGGTCAAACGGCTGCGCAAAATCGCCTGAGGGTCGGGCATGGCGTTGGGGCGGCAAAAGCCGTCCAGAAGCATATCCGCAGCACGCGATGTGAAGAAGGACCGATGGTTCGAAAGCGCTTCGACAGCGGAAACCAGATCGCGGTCGGCATCAGACTTCATGATGTACGCTCGCACGCCGGCTTCGACAATATCTCTCACCAGCTGATCGGAGAAGTGCAGCGTGAGAATGACGATTTCCGTCTTGGGCAGCGCCTTGCGGATGCGACGAGCTGCTTCCAGCCCGTTGAGGTCCGGCATGCTCAAGTCCATGACTACGATTTCCGGCTTGAGCTGCTCGGCCAAGGACACGGCTTCCCTGCCGGTTTTTGCTTCGGCGCAGACTTCCCACCCTTGATGAGCGGTGAGGAGCTGTTTCAGGCCGCGCCTGATAATGTCGTGATCGTCTGCAACTAGGATACGCAGTGTCTTCACCTCGCGGCTTAGTATGGCTGGCACTTCGCCTTCTTTCTAGCTTTGCGAACTAGCTTAGAGTGGCTTAGATTGCTCCGATGGCTTCGCTTGAATTGGAATTGCCCGCAACCCTCTGTGAGTCAACAATGTACGGGAACGCCGTTGTTATAGATAGTATGGCTACCTTGGCATTGACATACGGTTTTCCCTGTATTTTAACTTAGATTATTCCTAGCGTGTGGCAAGCGACGACCGCTTTCGGGCGGTCGGCCCCCGTTGTCGGAAATTGGTTCGATAAACAACCTTCAGAGGCCAAACGATGCCGGCAGGTTGCTACCGCGCCGCGCGCCAATGACTACACAGATGCACGGATTGTCATTTTGGGCTGCACAGCGTGTAATGCGCCTCGGAGGACTAAGCCCTAGCAATTTTTTCGCGCAGAGAGGGCGCTAAACCCAAAATATGATTACCATACTGGTGGTGATTCTGTTGTTGGTGGCATTAGGCGCTTTGCCGACTTGGCCGCATAGCCGAAGTTGGGGATACTATCCAAGCGGTGGGCTGGGCTTGGTGGTATTAATCCTGGTGATTTTGCTGCTCCTTGGAAGGATATAGCTCTGACGCGGGCGCGAGTTCGGCGGGCAAAGCCTCCGGTCGCGGTCTCGCTCCACGCCGAAGAGCACTATGTTTAAAAAGTCCGAGCGGAGTGATGCCGCCGAAGCGGCAAAGTCCAATCTATACGACAGTGGCCTGCTGACGCGGCCAGACGATGACAAAATTCCACCACGATTGATTGCCCGAGTGGGCGACCTTTTGTGGATCATCGTGCTGGCGATCGGGATCGCTTTTTGTTTTTTTGCCAGTTCATTTTGCATCACTCTCTTACTGGCGGCTTTTTTTTCGATTCTGTTCGATCCGGTTATCACTCATCTGGAACGATGGCTTATTCCTCGCCCGGTTTCCGCAGCCTTGGGAATTTTTCTAGGGATGGCGTGCGTGGCCTTTCTGATTTATGCGGGATACGGTAAGGTGACTTCTTTCGCCGAAGATCTGCCGCAATATACGACGCGTATACGCGACACTCTAAAACCCATCAGCCAGAAAATTCAGAAAGTGCAGGAAAGCGCGGGAAGTCTGAATCCCGCAAACGCTGGTACCGCTCCGAAAAAAGTACCCGTGGTTCGGCTGAATGAGGAGCCGACGTGGCCCTCGTATTTGGTAAGAGGAGTAGGCTCGGTGTGGGGAGCGATTATTATCGGCGGCGTGGTGCCCTTTTTGATGTTCTTTATGCTGGTACGCAAGGACCATCTTTCGCTGTGGGCGGCCAATGCGTTCGGTGATCGCGTTAATGTGGACCAGTTTTCCGCGCGGCTGAACGGAATGGTACGAGGGTTCGTCTTCGGGAACTTGATGGTCGGCTCGCTGCTGGCGTTGGTGAGCGTTGGAGCCTTTTATGCGATTCATATGCATGGGGCGGTGGCTGTCGGCATCGCCAGCGGGCTGCTCAATCTAGTGCCGTTTGTGGGGTTGATTCTGGCCGCGGTTCTACCGCTGCTGGCGGCGACGTTGCAATTCGGATCGGCGGGGCCCTTTGTCATCATCGTCTTAACAGTCCTTATTCTGCATTTGATTGCAAACAATCTGCTGATTCCACACCTGATCGGATCGCGGATTAATATTGGTCCGGTGGCGGCCACGGTTGGCATGCTTTTCTGGGGATGGTTGTGGGGAGTGATGGGCTTGTTGCTAGCGGTGCCGCTGACCGCGTTCGTGAAGCTGGTAGCGGATTGCCATCCTTCGCTGATTCACGTATCGAATTTGCTGGCGCAGAAGCCGCGACCGTTGCCGCGCTGGGCGGTTTCCAGCCAGGCTACGATTATTCGGGCGATTCCCTATTTTCGTCCCAAAGTGACCACCAAGGCGAAGAGCGAAGAGTAGTACTCGGCTCGCGCCACAACGTCCAACCCCTGCGGATATTTTTGACTTTCCTTCGCTATTGCTTCTTCCGCAGCCTCTGCCGGGCAATTACATAACTATTACAAAGCCCATGCTGTGCGTATGTTACGGTCCTAGTTAGGAACGGTCGGCGGTAAGTTTTGCAGTTCAAGGATTCGGCGATTATGAGCGTTTTCACAACGGATCGGTCGTTTAAAGAGCGTATCAACTGGACAACGACATTCTTTATGCTCGTTTTCCATACTGGGGCAATCGCGGCGCTGTTTATGTTCAGCTGGAAAGGCCTGATTGCGGGGCTATTCCTTTGGTGGCTGGCTGGCAGCCTGGGTATTGGCGTGGGTTATCACCGTTTGCTAACCCATCGGGGCTACAAAACTCCGGTTTGGCTCGAATATTTTCTGACATTTTGCGGCACCTTGGCCCTGGAGGGCGGTCCGATCGCCTGGGTCGCCACCCACCGCGTTCACCATCAGAACACCGATAAAGAGGGAGATCCCCATTCCCCGCGGGATGGTGGACTGTGGGCTCACATGGGCTGGATCGTCACCGGCAAAGCCATGCATCAGAACACGGCCGAACTTTTGCCCTACGTGCCGGACCTGCGAAAACACAAGTTTCATATGTTCATCAGCAAGTACCACTGGGTTTCGATGGTATTGCTCGGCGCGATCTTGTATCCAATTGGCGGCTGGTCTTGCGTGATGTGGGGCGTTTTTCTGCGTACCATCGTTGGGTTGCACGCTACCTGGCTGGTAAATTCGGCAACGCATATGTGGGGTTCGCAGCGATTTATCACCGGGGATACCTCCACCAACAGCTTTTGGGTGGCGATTCTTACCTTTGGCGAGGGCTGGCACAATAATCACCATGCCGCTCCTCAGGCCGCGCGCCATGGACTGGTTTGGTACGAAATCGACATGAACTGGTATGCGATCTATGTGCTGCGGGCGGTGGGTTTGGTCTGGGACGTGAAGCAGCCCAAGTTCAAGCCGCATCAGGATCAGCCGCTCGAACCGGTCGCGGTGCTGGCGCCTGGCGTTATCGACGCGGAAGCGATGGCACCGACGATGTCTGGCGATTAGATGTCGCCGGCTTAGAATCTTCGTGAGCGAAAGCTTTTCCGGGCGCGGGGCTCTCATCGAGACCTGCGCCCTTCTCATTGGTGCAGTGTTTCCCGCGATGCACTAGACTACGGGTTATGCGCATCACCCGCCGAACTAAAGCCATCGCTTTTTTCATTACGTTGGGCGCGTGCCTGGTCGCGCTCGCTGTCGTTCTCAATGTTAGCTGGATCGTGTTCAACGGGCGCCGCGTCGGTTATTTGGTGCTCGGAATCATCTTTTTTGGTTTGATTATCGCCGGGCTGGTGCTCAACACCATTTTCATCGTGCGCGAAATTCGCCGTAACGAACGGCAAGACACTTTTCTGAATGCGGTCACGCATGAATTGAAAACTCCAATTGCATCGATTCGGTTGTATTTGGAGACTTTGCAGAGCCGGCAAGTGGACGAGGCGCAGCGGAAAGATTTTTATCGCATCATGCTGGAAGATGCTGATCGATTGTTCGGCACCGTCGAACAAGTTCTGAAAGCGGGCGAGGTTCGTCACGGCAGCAAACGCCGAAATTGGCAGGAGGTGGATTTTCCGGCGTTAGTGCAGAGCACGCTGGAGTTGGCGCGTTTGCGGCACAATCTCAATGCGGAACAGTTGCGCTTGAGTTCGCCCTTACCGGCGCGGGTTGCGGTGCTTGGGAACCCGGAAGAATTGCGCACCGCAGTCTTCAATCTGTTTGATAACGCCATTAAGTATTCCGGCGAGAGGAAGGACATCGCTGTAGAAATTCTTACTCCCAACATGGACACGATTTTGCTGAATGTTCAGGATCGCGGCGTCGGAATTCCTCAAGTGGAATTGAAACGCATCTTCAACCGGTTTTATCGCATTCAAAACGGTTCCACTGGCACGGTGAAGGGCACCGGGCTGGGCTTGTTTATTGTGCGCTCGGTGGCGCGACGTTATGGCGGAGAAGCGTACGCCAATAGCGAAGGCGAGGGCCGCGGCAGCACGTTCACTCTTCGACTGCCCCGGATTTACCGCGCATGAGCCGCATTCTGGTGGTGGAAGACGAAGCTCACCTCGCCAAAGGGTTGCGCTTTAATCTAGAGGCGGAAGGCTATTCCGTGCAAGTTACCGCGAAGGGCGAAGACGCTCTCGACCTGCTGCTGAAGAAAAATGAAGGCTTCGATGCACTCGTGCTGGATGTGATGCTGCCGGGCAAAGATGGATTCACCGTCGCCAGCGAATTGCGCGCTGCACACAATTACATTCCTCTGTTGATGCTAACCGCGCGCACGCGGCCCGCCGATGTGCTGAAAGGATTTGAATCGGGCGCGGACGATTATCTTCCCAAGCCCTTCGATCTCGCCATTCTGCTGGCGAGAATCGAGAGCTTGTTGCGACGCAAAAAATGGCTGCACACTACTGCTGCAACTTCGATTTCGACTGCAGATGCGTCTGCTGCCGACGAGGCAGGTACCGATGTTTTCGAGTTCGGCGACAAAACCGTCGACTTTAAGAATCTCCAACTACATTCAGGCGATCAAGTTTTCCAGCTCACGCTGATGGAATCTGAACTTCTGCGCTATATGATCCGCAATAGCGGCCATCCGGTCTCGCGCAAAGCCATTTTGCAAGACGTTTGGGATCTTCACGAAGACACCGACACTCGCGCGATCGACAATTTCATCGTCCGCCTGCGCCGCTACATCGAACGCCAGCCTTCGAAGCCGCGCTATCTGATTACCGTGCGCGGGCTCGGCTATCAATTCGTTCCCAATCCCCGGTAGTAATTTGCCGAGTAATTCGCCGCACCTTAATCCGCAGTTTCAAACGGGTAGTGCATCGGTTTGTGCTGCACGGAAATCCACTTCAACGTGGTGAATTCTTCGAGCGCCCAGCGGCCATTCAATCGGCCGAAGCCGGAAGCTTTTTCTCCGCCGAAAGCCACTAATGGTTCGTCATCGACGGTGCCCGCATTTATGTGAATCATCCCCGAATCGATTTGCTTGGCCATTTCCGCTCCAAATTCCACGTCCTTCGTGTGAATAGCGCCGCTCAGGCCGAACGCGCTGTCGTTCGCAATCTTCAGCGCGTCTTCCGGCTTGTCGAATGGGATGACGCACACCGCTGGACCGAACATTTCATCTTGCGCAATGGACATGCTGGGTTTGACGTCGGCAAAAATTGTTGGCGAAACCAGATTGCCTTCCACTTTGCCGTGCAATACCGGGCGCGCGCCTTCGTCAATTCCCTTTTGAATTTGCTTCGACAAGGTCTCCGCCTGAGTTTTGTTCATCAGCGGTCCGAGATCGGTTTGCGGGTCATTTGGATCGCCAACTTTCAAGGCGGACACGCGCTTCACATAGCGCTCCAAAAATTGCGGATACACGTTGCGCTGCACCAGGATGCGGTTCGCCGACATGCAAATCTGCCCCTGGTGCGTGAAGCGACTGAACACCGCGGCGTTGAGCGCGTTATTGAGATCGGCGTCGGCCATCACGATCAACGCGCTGTTCCCGCCCAACTCCAGAACGGCTTTCTTTAGGCAGCGGCCGGCTACCATGCCGATGTGCCGGCCAACTTTTTCCGAGCCGGTGAAGGAGATGATGCGGGGAATCGGATGCTCGACGAATGCGTCACCGATATCCTTAATGTCCGCGATCACCACATTCAGCAAACCTTTGGGAATCCCGGCTTCCTCAAAAATCTTCGCGACCAGCGTTCCTCCAGTGATTGCCGTGTCGTCGTGCGGTTTCAGCACCACTCCGTTCCCCGCTCCCAGAGCCGTGGCCACGGAACGCATGCTGAGAAAAAACGGAAAATTAAATGGACTAATTACGCCGACCACGCCCACCGGCACACGATACAGCCGATTTTCCTTGCCATCCATCACCGACGGAAAAATTTCGCCAGTCATGCGCAGAGGGTACGTCGAGGCTTCCTTGATAATATTTTTGACCAGGCCAATTTCAAAAAATGATTTGAGCCGCGTGCCGCCCAGTTCCTCAATAATTATTCCGGTGATGTCCGCTTCCACTTTTTCGATATAAGTGACGGCTTTTTCCAGAATCGCGCGGCGTTCAAAAGGATTAATCTCTGCCCAAACCTTTTGCGCCTTGGCGGCTGAAACATAAGCCTCGTCCAGATCGGCAAGAGTGCCCAGCTTAAAATCGGCGATGGCTGCGCCATTGTAAGGATTACGGTCGTGCAATACTTTCCCGCTGGAGCCGTCTCGCCAAACGCCACCAATATATTGTTGATTCAGCTTCGCAAATTGATTCATGGTCTCGGTCTCCATTTGGATTTCATAAATGTCTTTCGCCGGACCGCGCTCGGCGGAGTTTCGGCGAATCTAATCCGTCAAATCCGGATGCCGCGTGGTTACGCGATACCTTCCCGAATGGAAAACCAGCGGCTCACCCTCGCGCCACCTGTAATCTTCCACTTCCGCTAAAAAAATAACGTGGTCGCCTCCGTCAAACTCTCGTAGCAAACGGCAAACAAACGTCGCGGTCGCTCCGTTCAACGACGGGCATCCCGCAGGCTCATCCGTGCAATCCACGCCCTCAAATCTATCTGGTACCGGAGTAGAAAATTTCCGCGAAAGATGGTGCTGGTCCGCAGCCAATATATTCACTGCAAAATGGCTTGCCGCAGCAAAATCCGCATAGCTGGGCGAATGTTTCGCCAAACTCCACAACACCAGCGGTGGATCGAGCGACACCGACGAAAACGAGTTTACCGTGAGCCCCACGCGTTGCCCTTGCCGGCCACGCGCGCTGACGATGGTTACGCCAGTGGCAAATTGCCCCAGCGCCCGGCGATAATCTCTGCGGTCGAATTGACCTGCAGCCGCTTGCCAGCTTCTTCGAAGATAGACTTCAGCCTCGCTCGCTTGCATAAACCACGGAAAAAGCGAGCGTGGATCGTCAAAGGCGTTCACTATCGCGCTGGCCACGTCCGGCAATTTTGCCGCCGACTCTAAAATCTTCAGCACGTGCGGCGGGGGATTCAACAGCAGATTGGTCCACTCCGCAACCCAACGCGCGTACCCCGTCCAATAACGGTCGAAGGTTTCGTCCATCCATCCGCGATCCGCGGCGCGGCCTTCCTGCTCAATAATGCATTTCAAATAAATGTCAGCGGATTTAGCGGCGTTGTTGGATCCCTGGCCGGTGATCGGATCGTTCAGCACCACCGCGTCGCCCAATCCAAGCGCTTTTTTGCCCGAAGGCAGCCACGCCACCGGCCTCCGTACCACTGGAGTCAGCGAACCTGTAAGAATTCCCTGCGGATCGGTCAATTCAATATCCGCGCACCGTTCCGCTTCCCACGGCAGAAAGGTGTCCACGATCCATTTGGATTTGGCGAGATGCTGCTCCGGAGTCTTGACATCCGCCCAGCAATCCATCGGCCCGCCTGGAACGCCTTCAAACACCATGATTTCGCACGGTCCTGTTTCCGCCAGTGCCGGAAAAACAAAATACTCTCCCACTCCAGGTATCAGATTGAAGCAAACTGCCGAATGGTCCTCTCGCGGGCGCATATTCTTGACGTAAGTAAGCGCCAAGATGCGTTGCGGCTTTTCATAAGGAGACCGACTGGCATCTTTCTCAAACAATCGGCCCAGATTGCCTTTGCCGGTGGCGATCACCACCAAATCGTGCGATCGCTCGTATTTTTCTACGTCTTCCACCTGCGCTTCTTCGATGATCAGTTGACCGCCGTTTTTTTCAAACTCGGCCATCCACCGTGGTATTTTGATCCGCTGATCCACAGCCTGCGCGTAGTTATCCAGCCGCGCCGCCCAATCGATCTTTTTTTCGCGATTCGCGCCGGGAACCGCAAAACTAATGGCTTCCACTCGTGGGCATTCGCGCTCCCAAAAATTCAGTTTTAATTCACGTTCGGTCTGCAACGCCCAGTCGAACATACACTGGCTGGACATCACGCGGCCCGCGCGAATTTCTTCCGCAGAGCGATCCGAAACCACGGTGACCTCATAGCCCGCGCCCAGCAACCCAAGGCCAAGTTGCAAACCGGACTGTCCCGCGCCAATGATGGCAATGCGTTTCATGAAGGTCGATTTCAGTTATTGCATCAACTTGGGAATCGCCGGCTCAGCCATTTCTGGCCCCATCGCAGAGTAGCCGCCGTCTACCGCCAAGTCGGTGCCGGTAATAAACGATGCGTGGCTGGAGCACAAAAATAAAACCGCTTGCGCCACCTCGTCGGGATTGCCCACCCGTCCAAGCAAGTGAAAGGCGCCCCCGATCTTGTCGGTCTTCGCGCGATCTCCGTGCGTCAGATCATCCATCAAGCGGCACCAGGTCCATCCGGGCGAAACGGAATTGACGCGAATTTTGTCGGCCGCCAGATCCATCGCTTCGTTGCGAGTAAGCTGCAAAATCGCTGCCTTGGTAACCGGATAAAGCCAGCGCCCGGCTTGCGCAATTCTCGCGCTGATGCTTCCAAAATTTACCACCGCGCCGCCGCCGCGCTTCACCAGGTGTGGCCTGACCGCCTGCAACATCATCGCGCCACCCACGACGTTCACGTTATAACTATCCAGCCATTCCTGGCGTGTCGACGCCAGCGCGTTATCGACATAAACGCAAGCCAGGTTCACCAGAAAGTCGATCCCGCCGAAAGCGGCCACGGTTTTTTCGACGCAACCTGCAATCTGTGCATCGCTGGTAAGATCGGTCTTCACAAAAAGAGCTTGTGTGCCCAGCTCCGCCGCGATCGCGTTCCCATCTTTTTCGTTGATGTCCACAACTACGACGCGGCAGCCAGCGCGGTGAAACGCTCGTGCCACTTGCGCGCCAATCATCGTGGCGCCGCCGGTTACGATGGCTACCTTATCTTTCAGGCCTTCCATGTAGCTCCTCCGCGACCAAACTGTCGAGATAAGCCGACACCTTATCATGCGACACCAGATGTAAAAAGATCGAACTTGGGCGCTGAGCGCCCTACTTCAAATTGCCGCTGGCGAAAAACGCTGGACTCCACGCAATCGAACGCGCAAAATAACTCGCCTTAAGATACGTTTCGCGAGGTCAACCTATGAGAAAAATCGCAATCGTCGGCGGCGGACAATCCGGACTGCAACTGGCGTTAGGTCTTTTGAAAGAAGGTTATCAGGTAACAATTGTTTCAAATCGAAGTCCAGAGCAGATCCGCAACGGGCGCGTTACTTCCAGTCAGTTCATGTTTGACGATTCGCTGCAAATTGAGCGCGACCTTAAAATTAACTTTTGGGAAAAAGAATGCCCCAATACCGAAGGCATCGCCTTCACCGTCCCCAGCCCCGACGGCGGTAAGGCTCTTTTCTGGGAAGCAAAACTCGACCGACCGGGGCAATCCGTCGACCAAAGAGTGAAATTCGCCGGGTGGACCGAAGAGTTTGCAAAGCGCGGCGGCAATCTGGTTCTGGAAGATGCCGGCGTGGCGGAATTGGAAAAATATGCGAACACAAATGATCTGGTAATTGTCGCGGCTGGCAAGGGCGAGGTCGCGCGGCTGTTTGAAACCGACGCATCGCGCACTCCTTTTTCGAGTCCCATGCGCGCTCTGGCGCTGACCTACGTTAAGAATATGGAACCCAGGAAGCCGTTCACCGCGGTTTCTTTCAACTTAATTCCCGGCGTTGGCGAATACTTTGTATTCCCCGCACTGACCACCAGCGGCGCCTGCGAGATCATGGTCTTCGAAGGAGTCCCGGGCGGTCCGATGGACTGCTGGAGCGACGTGAAAACTCCGGCACAGCATTTGCAACGAAGCAAAGAAATTTTGCAAAAATTTCTGCCCTGGGAAGCAGGTCGCTGCAAAAATATTGAACTAACCGATGACATGGGCATTGTGACCGGGAAGTTTGCTCCGACTGTGCGCAAACCGGTTTGTAACCTCCCGTCCGGTAAACCAATTTTGGGGATGGCCGACGTCGTCGTGCTCAACGATCCGATCACGGGCCAAGGTTCGAACACCGCCTGCAAAGCCGCGAGAATCTATCTGACTCGGATTCGCGAACAAGGTGACAAGCCTTTCGACGCGGCATGGATGCAGGGCACATTCGATTCTTTCTGGAACTATGCGCAGTGGGTCGCGAAATGGACCAATTCCCTGCTCACGCCACCGCCACCTCACATCCTTCAGCTGATGGGAGCGGCCACGCAAAATCCCGCGCTCGCACGAAAAATCGCCAACGGATTTAACAATCCTCCTGATTACAATCCGTGGTGGTTCGATCCGACGGAAGCACAAAAGCTGGCTGGCGCGGCATAGTTGAGCGAACCTGCTCCTCGCGCGTCGAATTGTTGCGTGCCACGGATATAACTGGGGGCGCCAATACCGCTTTTATGTCGTTACGCGGATGAGCGGTTCGACAAGGGTTGCACTCAATCCGCGAAACCATTCCTTGACAAGCGCTACAGCGCGAGGTTGAATAGCCGCAAATTTATTCGGGGTGCGCTGTAGGCCTGCTGCAAGCCATTTTCGGCTGTCGGTTACGCAGGAAGGGGTGGCAATGTTCGCGCGATATCCAACTTTGGCTTTGCAGCTCCTTCTGTCCAACTGCAAAAAGCGTTTCAAGGCTGTCGTCGATTTCCATCAAGCTGTCCTTTTGTCCAATCGCCTTCGATTAAATGGAATCCATGCCGGAGACAATTTATGACCCGTGGTTACGTTAGGGCACTGCTAAGTTTAATCTTCTGTGCCTGCACGCTTATTTTCAGCGGCAGCCTCTATGGCCAGCAGTTGGCTACGCTCAATGTCACCGTTGTCGATCAGTCCGGCGGCGTAATTCCCAACGCCAGCGTCACGATCCGGAATATCGCCACTGACGCCACTCGCACCGAAACTTCCTCGGAGTCCGGCCTCGCCGTGATCCCCGGCTTGCCCGCTGGCAATTACGAACTCACCGTCACCAGCGGACAATTCACTCCGTACAAACAAAACGTAACTCTCGCCGTCGGCCAAGTGGCGTCCTTGAATATAACTCTCGGCTTGGCGGTCTCTGAAAAAGTCGAGGTTTACAGCACTACGCAAGGCATCGACACGGAAAAATCCGAGGTCAGCCAGGTAATCGAAAAACAAAAAATCCAGGACCTCCCGATTTCAGGCCGAGACTTTATCGACTTCGTCCTTCTCACGCCCACCGCCAACGTCGGACGCAGCACTGCCGTAGGCGCGCAATCGCCCTTCACCGAAACGGTCCTCGAAATCAGCTTCGCCGGCCTCCGCGAAACGCACAGCACCTTTTTCGGCCTCGATGGCGTCGACTACACCACCAGCATCTCCGGCGTTCAGCGCACCAGCCCGTCGCAAGACTGGGTGCAGGAATTCCGTGTCGTCGGCAGCCCATACACCGCGGACAATGGCCGCAACCTCGGCTCGGTCGTCAACACCGTCACCAAATCCGGCTCCAACGATATTCACGGCTCGGCCTACGAATTCTTCCGCAACAACGCAATGGATGCTAACAACCTGCTGGCCGCTCCCGGATTCAACACCCTGCGCTTCAATCAATTCGGGGCAAACGCCGGCGGCCCGGTGATCAAGTCCAAGAGCTTTTATTTCGTCGGCTATGAAGGCCAGCGCCGCGCCGAGTCTCCCATCTATTCTTCGTTCATCCTCCACTGTATTGATGCCACCGGATGTCTCGGCCCAGGCACGCCCAGCATCAATCAAGTCAAGCAAGGTCTCGGACTCGCGCCGGAAAGTCTCGGCTCCATTCTGCAAGTCGACAATTTCGATAAATTTTTCGTGAAGAGCACCACCATTCTCACCGACAAGACAAATTTGAACATCGCCTATCTCTACGCCGACGACCGCAAGCAACACGCCCCCGGTGCGGCTCCCGGCGAAGGTCTCCCATCCTCCTATCGCGACAACCTCGTTCTCAATCAAACCATCTATGCCGATCTCGAACATGTTTTCAGCAATTCGCTGCTCTCTGACACCACCATCGATTTCGGCCGCCGCACGTTTAACCTGGAACCTGTCGGCGCCGGTTTCGAACCGGCCCTGAATATTCCAGACCTCTTGTCCTCAGGTGGCTTCGTCGGCAGCGTTCGCTTCTATCGCGAGCAAAATTTTCAAGTCGCGGAAAATCTCACGCTGGTGCGCGGCAATCACACCATTCGCTTTGGAGGCGATATCGAGCCCACGTGGATCAGCGTGCAAGCCACGCTCTTCAGCCCGGGTTTTGCGGTCTTCACGCCGCAAAGTTTCTTTGGCGCTCCGCCGTTCACTTCGCCGCCGTTTGGCCCCGGCACTCCGGTCGAATTCTTGTTCCTCGAACCGCGCACTCTCTTCGGCCAACAAATCCCACAGCGCACATTGCCGTTTGAAGCCGGACTTTACGCCGGTCCATCGCAAGCCGCCTTCACCGATGGTACCTCGCTCAACTTCCATCACACTCTCGGCTCTCTCTTCGCGCAAGATCAATGGCGCGTTCGCCGCAATCTGACCATCACCTTCGGTCTGCGCTACGACCTCGACAAAATGCCCTCCGGTGCCGACCTCAAGCTAAACGGCCCCGGCAACGATACTAACTACGCCAATTTCCAGCCGCGTCTCGGTTTTTCCTACGCGATGCGCGGAGGAAAAACCGTCGTCCGCGGCGGCGCCGGCCTTTTCACCGGCCCATTCGATTTCAGTGATGTTTTAGTCAGCTACATCGGCGCCTCCGAATTCACCTACATGAATCAGCCGCTGCTCAACGGTTTTTCGACGCCATCGAAATCCCTCATCGGCACTGGCGCATCCGGCGCGGTCGGCGTGCCGGGACCGTTCCTCGCGTCTCCCGCTTTCAGCAATTTCACTCACAACGGAATCTATCCCGCTCCTAGCACGCCGCTGCTGCAATTCCCGCTCGGCTACGCCACAAAAAACTTTGCCAATGCCTACGCCGAACAGGCCAGCCTCGAAATCGAAAATCAAATCGCCAAGGACACTTTTATTTCGATCGGCTATGAATTTGTCCACGGCCTGAAAGAGCCTGTCTACAACAGCATCAACGGGCTACCGGCGGGCACGACTCCCGGCGGCGTCCAAGCTTTCACGCCCGCCGATCCCAATTTTGGATTCGCGCTGCTCGTCGCTCCCACCGGCTCATCCAGTTACAACGCCGGCACCCTCAGCTTCCGCAAGAATTTCTCCAGTCACTACAGCTTTCTCACCAACTACACCTATTCCAAGTCCATCGACATTTCCACCGACGTCCAACTCGGCAACACTCCTTACAACTATCTGAATCCCGGCCTCGACCGCGCTCGCGGCGACAACGACGTTCGCCATCGCGTGACCATCGTCGGACTCGCGGAAACTCCAGCCACCTGGAATGTGTTCGCGCGCGACTTCAAATTTTCCATGCTGAATACTTTGCAAAGCCCGCGCTATTACACCGTGCTTGCCGGCTTTGATGTCAACGGCGACCAATTCCCGTTCTCGGATCGCGTTGGCACTCTCGGCCGCAACACCTACCGCGGCGACTCTTTCTACAACACCGACGTCCGCATCCAGCGCAGTTTCCCGTTCACCGAGCGCATCAAGGGCGCCGTTAGCCTCGAGGTATTCAACCTCTTCAACCGTCCGAATATCGAGGACATCGATCACGTCTACGGCAACGGCACGCTGCTCGGTCCACTGCCTCAGTCTTTCGGCGATGGTGTAACCAGCCCGGCGAATCCAACGTTCGGCTCGGCAAAATTTGCGGCCCCGGCCCGGCAACTGCAACTTTCGTTCCGCGTCAGTTTCTAGCGGCGTTACACCATGTGCAGTCCCGGCGCCAAACTCAGCGCCAGAGAATTCTCGCGCGCTGAATCCAGCGCAAAAATTCGAGTAGCGCATTGCGTTCCGTCGAGTAACATTAGCTCCGCGAAATCTATCTGCATCCAGGATATCCATCGATGATCAAACCATTCACCGCTGTAGGCTTGGTTCCCACCATCCGCGGAATTCGCTCTCGCAAAGACATCAAGATCAACCTCGATCACCTCAAACATCTCGTGAAAGCCGCGAGTTGGCTTTCCGGACTCAGCATTCCCGTCCGCTTGATCGCCATTCCAGAAGGCGCGCTGCAGGCTTTCAACGACGAAGTCCTCGACATCGATCACGTCAAATTCGCTCGCGAATGCGCCATCGACATTCCTGGCGAAGAAACCGAAGAAATCGGCAAACTCGCTCGCGAATGGGATTGCTTCATCATGGCGCAAGCCAAGGCCCGCCACCCCGATTGGAAAGATCGCTTTTTCAACGTCGGCTTCATCGTCAATCCCAAAGGCGAAATCATTCTCCAGCATTACAAAGTTGTTTCGCTGCTACCCGTCGAGCATTCCGTTTGTCCACACGACATTTACGATTGGTGGATTGAAAAATACGGCCGCAACCTTCAAGCCTTTTGGCCGGTCGTCGACACCGAAATTGGCCGCATGGGCATCATGATGGCCAACGAAGGCTCCTACCCGGAAAACGCCCGCGCCCTCGCCATGAACGGCGCGGAAATCGTCTATCGCGCCTCGTATCCGCATCCCGGCACCGGCAACGATTATTTTGAAATTCAAAGCGCTGCGCGCGCTCTCGACAATAATATGTACATCGTCGCGCCTAATCTCGGCACCTACTATCTATTCCCAGAAGACACCACGCCCATCGACACTTTCGGCGGCCGCTCTTACATTTTCAATTACAAAGGACAAAAAGTCGGCAAGCTCGAATACAGCGGCGGCTCCAGTTACGTCTCCGGCGTCATCGATATCGAAGCCATGCGCGATCATCGCGCCCGCGCCAAGTGGGACAACTGGATGAAAGATCTTCGCACCGAGCTATATCAAATCGTCTACGAGAAACCCATCTATCCCAAAAATCTCTACATGGACCGCGAACCCATGAAGCACGCCGAGTACTACGAAAAAGTAACCAAAAAACAAATCGAACTGATGCACCAGCGCGACATTTGGAAAAAACCCGAACGCTAAAATTCGACGCCGGGCGCGAAGCCAAAACTCAGGCTCCTCGTGTTCGTGCCGCACTGTGCGCTCACGAACAGCCATATTGGCTCCGCGCCATTGCCTGCCCCTGGCGAGTATGTTTCACCTTGCACAGCCCCCGAATTAGCAATTATGCTCTTATGTACCCCCCCATGAGCGCACCCGCTTCTTCCTTAAAGCCCTGTTCCGTCCTCCTGGCCGACGATTCAAAAACCATGCGCAACGCCGTCTCCCGCATTCTGCAAGAAGATCCACGCATCCAGTTTCTGGGCGTAGCTGAAAATTTCGAACAAACTCTTCAGATGACAGCCGACCTAAAACCCACCGTGGTGCTCATGGATCTGCACATGCCAGACGAACGCGGCTTTGACCCTCAATTCATAAAATCGCAATTGCTTCTCTCCGCGCAGCACATTGTTGTCATGTCCATTTGGAACGACAAGCAAGCTCAAGTCCTAGCGGGAAAATATGGCGCCGCCGATTTGCTGGACAAAGGCAACCTCGTCGCAACCCTCGTCCCCGCAATCCTCAAACTTTGTTAGCCGCTTGCCACCGGAAATCGACTCAGTGCTTCCGAATGGAATCCTGAGAAACTTCCATGATGGTCGCAGTCTGCGGGCAGTAAATGAAATATTCCGCCGGAGTATTCTCCGCCAATTCCCTCACCCTATCTCGCGCCATCACCAAATCTTGCGCGACTTCCAGCCACATCGGCCTTTCGCCGTCTTCCTTGAAAATGTGGTATGCGGTTTTCATTATCCGGCCTCTCAAAAGGGGCACTAAGGGTAGGACGTCTGCCAATTCCCGCCGAATAAAGTTTTCTCTGTATTTTATTGTCAGCTACTTTGTATTTCCTGCCTACGTCACCGGGATTAATCCCGGCTTACTGGTCGTCGCGGGCGAAAGTGAAGATGGCGGGCTGCATCCATGCCGGAGCTATTTCATACCGTTTGTTGACCACACGATCGCCGCTGGTCTACCATCTCGGATTTTTTCCCAGCAATGCTCCGGCCTCATCGGCTGTCACCGGCTTCGAGAAGTAAAATCCTTGTGCATACTCGCAGTGCAGTTTCCTGAGTATTGCAAGTTGTTCGGCCGTTTCCACTCCTTCGGCAATCACGTTGAGCCGGAGGCTTTTCGCCATGGGCAAAAGAGTCCGCACGATTTCCATGCTGTCTCCACCTTCTCCGATGGCTTGCGTAAAGCTGCGGTCGATTTTCAACGTGTCTAGAGGAAAGCGCTGTAGGTAACTCAGTGAAGAATAGCCGGTGCCGAAATCGTCGACCGATAGCTGGACCCCCAACGATTTGATCTGCCGCAGCATCTCCACGGATCCTGATGGATCCGCCATAACGGTACTTTCCGTGATTTCTAGTTTCAAAATTTCCGGAGAAAGTCCCATCTCTCGCAATAGCTTGTCAATATCCGCCACCAGATTAGGCTGCAGCAATTGCTTGATGGAGAGGTTCACGCTCATGGTGAGTGGAGAACTATCGTTACGGTGCGCGTTCCATACGCCAATTTGCCGGCAAGCTTCCTGAAAATTCCACCAGCCGAGCTCCCGAATGATGCCGGTTTCTTCCGCAACTGGGATGAATTCTAGCGGTTGAACCAGACCGCGACCTGGATGCTGCCAGCGCAAAAGCGCTTCAAACCCAACGATGCTTCCCGAGTCGAGAGAGATAATCGGTTGATAAAAATTTCGAAATTCCTTTCGCTCCACGGCGTTCCGTAGATCTGTCTCCAATTGCAACCGCGCTATCACTCTCGCACGCATCTCCACATCGAATACTTCGCAACGAGATTTGCCGAGAGACTTTGCCCGATACATGGCGGTGTCGGCATCTCGCAGAATATCTTCAGCTTTGTCGTACCCAATGCTGCTCAACGCGATCCCCATGCTCGCCGAGGTGAATACTTCCTTTCCACCCAAATCGAAAGGCAATGCCAATGCGCTCATTAGGCGCTCTGCCACCAGGGTAACGTCGTTCGGATCTGCGATCTGATCGAGCAGGATAGTAAACTCGTCTCCGCCCAGCCGCGCTATCGTGAAAAGCTTCTCGATTCGAGTGACCGTATCAGTCACGCGTAGGCACTTTTCCAGCCGATTGGCCACTCCGACCAGCAACTGGTCCCCTGCGACATGACCCAAGCTGTCGTTAATCATCTTGAATCCGTCAAGGTCCAGGAACACTACCGCAAATAGATAGTTCTTGTGGCGTTTCGTGTGTTCGATCAATCGTTCCAGGCGATCGATAAACAATAGCCGGTTTGGCAAGCCCGTCAGAGCATCGGCTATCTTCCCGCCGGTGATATCGGTTTGCGAACCGGCCATGCGCCAGGGTTTTCCCGCGGAATCGTGAACCGCCAGTCCCCTGCTTAGCATCCAGCGAAAGGTGCCGTCTTTGTGCTGGATGCGGTTTTCGCTCTCGAAGTGTGGCGTCAATCCTCTTTGGTGAGCGGAGATCTCATCCTTGACGCGTTCACGATCCGCGACATGGATTCGGTCCAGCCACTCTTCAGGTCGGTTCTGAATCTCGGCTTCCTCATAACCCAACATCATCTTCCAGCGTGGCGAGAAATAGATGGCGTTGCTCAGCAGATTCCAATCCCAAAGCCCGTCGTTGGCGCCTCTTGCCGCTAAGGCATAGCGTTCTTCGCTTTCTCGCAGGGCTTCTTCCGCTTGCTTAAGGCGCACTTGCGTTCGGATGCGCGCCAAGGCAACCGGAAAATCGATTGGCTTCGTAAGATAATCATTAGCGCCCAAATTGAGCGCCTTGACAATGTCCTCGCTCTGATCTTTCGCCGTCACCATGATGATTGGCAACTCCGCGGGAGAATAAACCCCGCGCAGCGTCTCCAGAGCGTCCAGACCGCTAATTTCGGGCATCTCGACATCCAGGAGCACCAGATCCACCGCCTCTTTCTGGATGCGTTCCAACAAAGACCTCGCGCTCTCCGCCAACCGCACCACGTAACCTTTCCGTTCCAGCCGGCGAGCAAGCATGTCCCGGTTCATTTCGTTGTCATCGACAATCAGCACGTTGAACGCCCGGGAGTTCATATCGCCTTCTTCGCCTTTAGAATATTCCCGATTTTTTCAGTCAGGCGCGCAAAGTCCACCGGCTTAGTGTCGTAGTCGTCGCATCCCACTTCAAATGCTTTTGCCTGATCGCTCGTCAGCACGCGCGCCGTGAGCGCAATGATCGGGATATGCCGCGTGCTCTCGTCCGCCTTCAGCAAGCGAGTAACTTCCCAGCCATCCATCTCCGGAAGCGTTATATCCATGAGGATCAGGTCGGGCCCTTCCAGACGCGCCTGCGAAAGTCCTTGCTCACCGCTTTCGGCGGTGACAATGCTAAATCCTCTGCGCTCCAACCTGCGCGAGAGCATGTCCCGATTCATTTCGTTGTCTTCGACTAGCAGGATCTTTGGCATGTGGTTTTGGCGGCAAGCGACTCAGCAATAGACTTCCGCTTGTATCGCGAAATCCTGGGCGGATGGGGAGCTCAATTATAAATCGCCCGGTCGTTTGTGACTGCCCCTTTTTGCCCAGCCCCCCGGGTCGCGCGGCACTGCTCGACCAGAACTGCCAGTCGGTCACGATCGACAGGCTTGATCAGATAACTGGAGGCGCCCAAATCGACGCCCGCCGGCGCATTGTCAACCACGGTAACCATGATCACGGGAATGTTCGCCAATTCAGGATCCGCCTTGAGCTGTTTGAGGACACGCCAGCCATCCATTTCAGGCATCATCACGTCCAGCGTAATCAGCAAAGGATGCACTTCCCTCGCGATCCGCAATCCCTCCGCGCCACTTTCCACGGTGACCACATGAAATCCTAGCTTCGTTAAGGATCGAAGCATGAGTTCCCGAACCGCCGCATCGTCGTCTATCACCAGAATCGTGTCCTGGTCCGGCCGAATGGGTTCACACGCCGCCGCAATCGCCGCGGGCAGTTGCGACCTTTCCGGCTCGCCGCTTTCCAGGACGACCTCCGCCGGGAGCAGTATTGTGAACGTGGACCCTCGCCCCGGCTGACTGTCGACGTGAATGGTTCCTCGCATGATCTGAATAAATCGATCGGTGATGGCCAGGCCCAGACCGGTTCCGCCATACTTCCGCGAGATGGAAGTATCTGCCTGGGAAAACTCTTGGAATAGATTCTCTCTCTGCTCCGTCGTAATGCCGATTCCCGTGTCTCTGACTTCAAATTGCAGCCAATCGCGATGGTCGATGGTTTTTCGATCCACGCTCAGCGTTATGGTGCCGTGATCCGTAAATTTGCAGGAGTTACTCAGCAGGTTCAACAGAATCTGCCGAAGTTTCGTGGGGTCGGCGTGCATCTCCCCGGCGTTCTTTACCACGTTAACTTGAAGTGTGTTGGCATTTTTCGCCACGGCCGGCTGAACCGTGCTCGCTATCTCTTCTATCATTCGGGCTACATCGAAATTCTCCAGATGCAGTCCCATTTTCCCGGCTTCAATCTTTGAGAGGTCAAGAATGTCGTTGATCAGCGTCAATAAGTGTTTCCCGGCGGATTGAATTTTTTGCAGGTCCCGCACAACACTTTCTTTTCCTAGTTCCTGTGTTTCTTCCTCCAGCATCTCGCTGTATCCGATGATGGCATTGAGAGGGGTCCTCAATTCGTGACTCATGTTGGCCAGAAAAATACTCTTAGCGCGGTTCGCGTCCTCGGCCGCCTGTTTTGCGTCGAGCAATTCTTTCTCGGCCCGTTTGTGCTCCGTAATGTCCCGTATGAAGCTGCTGAATATCCATTGCCCGTCGAACTTCACCGGCGAAATCGACACCTCGGCGGGAAATTCGTGACCGTCGCGGTGCAGCGCGGTTGTTTCTGTCCGTTCCCTCAACTTCATTCCCTCGCCGGTCGCCAGAAAGCGTTCGAAGGTTCGATCGTGCTCCAGCCGGTGCCGTACCGGCAGAATGATCTCGGATAACCGCCGGCCCTGCACCTCCCAGGACGACCACCCAAAGATTTTCTCGGCCTCCGAATTCCAGTTTGTGATCAGCCCGTCCGCATTCATGGTGATCACCGCATCCAGCGCCGTGTTGATGATCAACCGCAGCCGCTCTTCGCTGGATTCAAGTATCGAGAATCGACGGTCCATCACAGAAGTCAGCACCGCGAGTCCAAGCACCATGAACGTGACTATCGTTATCCCCGTGATTCCGAGCGACGAAACGCTTATGGCGTGGGATAGATCCGGCGCCTCGCCAGTCGTTGTAAAACTGGCGGCGGCCATGCCGGTGTAATGCATGATCGGAATCGCCGACCCCATCACCAGAGCGCTGGCGATTTTTGTCGCCCACTTCTCTTTCACGTCGTCGCGCAAACGAAATGTCAGCCACAGTGCGACTAGCGAGATCACGATTGCGAGTACCACCGACAGTACAACGATTGGGAAGGAGTAATGGCACATCGCCGTAAGCCGCATCGCTTCCATGCCGATGTAATGCATTGCTGCGATCCCGGCGCCCATAATGACGCTGCCCACCATAGCCGCCAGCCAGCCCATTCTCTTCCGGCTCACCACAAAGAGCGCGATGCCGGACGCAAAAACGGCGGCTAGCAGGGACAGCAACACCGTCGGCCAGTCATAAAGTACTGGGATCTTCAAGTTGAAAGCCAGCATGCCAATGTAGTGCATTGACCATATGCCGGTGCCCATTGCCGTTGCGCCCCCGAGAAGCCAGGCGAACCGGACCTTGCCCCGGGCGGCGGTCACTCTGGAAGCCAGATCCAGTGCGGCGTAGGATGCGAGTGCCGCGATCAAAACTGATAGAACAACCAGTCGGTAATCGTAAGAGCCGCTAATTGCTACCTCAACGCCATTCATAACTTTCTCCTAATCCATCCCATGCCACAAAAACAGTCGTCTCCCTTTTCTCGGGCAGCATGAGTGGTTCCGCTGGCGATCCTCTATGAAGAAATCCTCGAACCAGCAGACTGTACTGTGCGAGTCGACGTCCGACACCACTTCGCAAAGCCGATGGAAGCTGGTCACGCACCCCTCGGTGACACTTAGACCAAGAATCTAAGTTTGACACAGCGAATTCTCCCGTCGCTTGTCATCCGCCAGTGCCTGCATTTCATCAGTTAATACCGATTCAATGCTAGCCAGTTCGCTCCATTGACAAATGTTCTTCACTCGTTTCGGTGTAGCAGCACACGGCTGTCATTTCAGCTAGACAAACGAATCGAAGCGCACCGAAAAAACGTGGATAACGAATGACCTTAATGGTGATGGCGGATTCCAAGTTACAGACTGGAAGCGCTCAAAATTGAGGATATTTCCCGGCAGAGGGAGTAGCGTACATCTAAAAAAATGTCATGATAATTAACGCCATATCCTGAGCGGCGGCTTCGCTCAAGAAATCGCGCAACCACTCAAAGCTCTTTCTGAACGTTTCCACGGCTTCTGAAGCTTGCCAGGCGGCATCGGCTTTGGCACTTTCAGGCTTCGGTGTGCTGGTTACCTGAACGTTGCAACACGCATCTAACCTTCAGGCAGCGAGGCCAATGCGGAAACAAAGTTCACGCGCATGAGACTCATCGATATCGTACCCGCATGGGGTAAGATTCTGCGCGGGCACAAGCCGTTCCTTTCGCTGGAAATCACCCGAGAATGCCCCTTGCGTTGTCCCGGTTGCTACGCGTACGAACCGGAGCACTTAGGCTCCAGCGGCCCTTTGCGTCAGCTCAGTGATTACAAAAATGAAGCTCTGGTTGCCGGAGTCCTGGCTCTGGTTCGCCGATTCAAGCCGATTCACCTTTCGATTGTGGGAGGCGAACCTTTGGTTCGTTACCGCGAACTAGGGATACTGCTCCCAAAGCTGGCCAGCATGAATATCGAGGTGCAACTCGTCACCAGCGCCGTTCGCCCGATTCCTGTCGAATGGCATAGCATTCGAAATCTGCACCTGGTTGTGTCCATCGATGGCTTGCAACCGGAACACGACGAGCGAAGAGCGCCCGCCACCTACGAGCGGATTCTGAAACACATCGCAGGTCACCAAATTACCGTGCATTGCACGATTACGCGCCGGCAAGTCCAGCGCCCCGGCTATCTCAGCGAGTTCGCCGACTTTTGGTCCCGGCGGCCTGAAATACAGAACATTTGGTTCAGTCTGTTTACTCCCCAACAAGGCGCGCAAAACGAGGAACGTTTGGATGCACACGATCGCGAGACCGCGGTCGGAGAACTTACCAGGCTTCGGAACAGTTTCTCCAAGGTAAAGTTGCCGGATGCCGTCCTCGACGGCTATCGCCATCCGCCGGCCTCCCCCGAAGAATGCATTTTCGCGCAAACTGCGAATTGCATTTCCGCGGATTTGACCACGCGCATCACTCCGTGCCAGTTCGGCGGGCAACCGCTTTGCGCGGAATGCGGCTGCATGGCCTCCGCAACACTCGCCTCCATCGGCAAGCACAAACTCGCGGGGCTGGTTCGTGTTTCCACTATTTTTGACATTTCTCGCAGGCTCGGAGAGCAGCGCTTTCACGCGGCGAGCTAGCCCAATAAGGAAGCAAGTTCAGTCGGCCGACATGTTGCTTCCGCACTTCGCGAACCTTAGACGTGATCCGAACAGTCCGATTTGTCTCTGGAAATCCCTTCGTGGCGGAACCCAGCGCCTCGGTCCGCTTCTTCCGTCAAGGCCTCCGCTTCGCTCCAGTGAACACCACATTCCGGCGCCCTTGACGGCGCGGACAGTCGCCTGCCCGCGCCATGAAGGGAATTTCGCTTCATGCCCGGCCAAAACTGAGAATCCTGTTAGCAGGTTTGTTAGCAGAAACGAGATTTTGGCCGCGAGCAGGTCGTAAGTGCTTGAAAATGTGGAGGCGCGGGTGGGATTCGAACCCACGAATGGAGGTTTTGCAGACCTCTCCCTTGGGCCACTTGGGTACCGCGCCTAACTTGTACTGAAACTCTTGCCCAAACCTTTGGCAGTATAGCCAAATCCGCCCTTACTGTCAGGGCGACGCCCTTAACTCTTTCCTCGCTACGCGACTTCCGTGGTGATACGCGAAGAATGGTTTCACACCGGAGGACATCGCGCCGGACGCGCCCGCCGTTACTTTCGCGCCGGCTCTTCTATGTTCGCTTCCCGCAAAAACCTAGCCGACTCTTCCGGCGGCGTCGGATTAATATAAAATCCGGTTCCCCACTCAAATCCCGCCACTTTCGTCAGCTTCGGAATAATTTCAATGTGCCAGTGATAATGATCGTTGATTTCTTCCCCGATCGGCGAAGTGTGAATCATAAAATTGTAAGCCGGCCGGTCCAGCACCGCGTCCAGCCGCATCAGTGCATCCTTCAGCATCTTTGCCAGGCTCGCGTAAATCGAACTTTGATTATTTTCGTATGAAGACCCGTGAACTTTCGGCAGCACCCACATTTCAAACGGAAATCGCGATGCATACGGCGCAATGGTAATGAAATGTTCGTTTTCCCCAATCACTCGCTCGCCCGTATCCCGCTCCTGCCGGATGATGTCGCAAAAAATACACCGTTCCTTCTCGTCGTAATAATGCCAGCAGTTATCCACTTCTTCTCGCACCCGCCGCGGAACAATCGGCAGCGCAATCAACTGCGAATGCGGATGCTCCAGCGACGCTCCCGCCGCTTCTCCGTGATTCTTGAAAATCAGCACATACCGGAATCGTTTATCGTTTTTCAAATCCAGCATACGGTCGCGGTAAGACCACAGCACATCCTCTACCGCGCGCGCCGGCAAACTCGCCAGCGTCGCTTCGTGCTGCGGAGTTTCCACGATCACTTCGTGCGCACCCACTCCATTCATCTTATCGAACAGTCCTTCGCCTTCGCGATCCAGTTCGCCTTCAATGCCCAGCGCAGGAAAACGGTTTGGCACCACGCGAATATTCCAGCCTTGCGTGTTCGCTCCGCCGCCATTTCGGCCATACACCAGAATTTCTGGAGGGGTTTTCAATTCGTTTCCCGGACAGAACGGACAATTTTTCGGGCTCGATGCCACCACGCTCTCGCGTAAAAAATCAGACGGACGCTTGCCGCGTTCCGTGGAGATAATCACCCATCGGCCTGTCACTGGATCTTTTCGCAACTCCGGCAAAGCAATCCTCCTAAAACGCGCCGCCGGGCAACGGCGCAACCTAGCTTAAATGGATTTGTAAATTGTACCGCTTCCCCACAGCATTCCGCGAAAAACTCTCACATTTGCGGACTGAACGCATCCTTATGTAAACGTACTTCCGGCGGCAACCCCTTCTGATTGTCGATCGCCAAAACATCGAAACGGCAAGGACAATTCCCCGCCCTGCGCTCCAGCAAAAATCTTTGCGCGGTACGAATCAAAACGCGCTGCTTATCCGTGGTCACGCTCAACTCCGGCAGCGCCGTAAACTCTTCGCGCACCGTTCGCGTTCGCACTTCCACAAACGCTAAAGTCGCGCCGTCATACCCGATCATGTCGATCTCGCCCTTCATCCCCCTCGGCATATAATTTCGCGCCACAAACACGTAACCCATATTCCGCAAATACCAATACGCGTACGTTTCTCCGCGCACCCCCGTCCGCCGGACCGCCTCCTTGCGTCCTTCACCGGCAAACGATTCCTCGTCGCGCAAACCTCGCCGCGCCGCCCACCGCACGCCATGAAATACAATTTTGGAAATTATGGCCAAATCTTGCTCTTTCGGCCGTTGAGTATAGACAAGAAATCCGGTCCTGGGAAACAAATCCGCCGGGCCAGAGCGAAACAGAGCCCTATTGTTGCAGGCGCAGCTCGATTTGCCTTCGGATCAGATGCTGCTTCCCCTCGCCACAATTCGTCAGCGCCACGTCCGCGCATTCCCGAGTAAGCACCACCACTGGATTGTCCATGGTCGCGGACAGAATTTTCCCGTCGGGCAAATTTACCTTGATCCTTGCCTCAAAAGTTTCTTTCCCTATTTCCGCGATGTACTTCCCATCTTTCCGTTCGATTTCTACCCAATTATTTGCGGTATCGGCAACAGGTGCGCGCATCCATTCCGCCGGTATCTTGATCTTCGGCTCTTTGGGCGGCACGTGCCGCGCGACCAGCAACGCTGTCCTGTCTGTCTCATTCACGCTCTCCAACGTAAGATCGAAATCGATGGAATCTTGTCCCAGCAGTACGTAGTTGCCATCCGCCCAGGAATTCGGCGTGTTCAACGGCACGTAACAATGATCTCCGGCTCGCTGGAGCTTCGCGGTCTTCGCCGCCAGCCACAGGTCGCTGTAAAACGTCAGCAGGTCCGTGATCGGCCCAACAAGTATCGGTGATGTCTGACTCAAATCCGGGACAGTCATCGTGTAATTTAAATCGAGCGAAAGCTTTTGCCGGAATTTTGCGCTCGTCGGCGGCAGTGCCACCGCCGCTCCGTCCAGCGTCATTTTCGACCACGCAAACTCTTCAAAATAAACTCCTGCCGCATCCTTTTTCACGATACCGTCGGCCAGAATTTCATACTGCCGGCCTTCATTCTTCGCGTTCATCTCGTACGTCAACTTTTCGCCTTCGTGGTAGTCGCGCTCCAATAAACTGTGCTTCGTCACGCGCTCTTCCTCGCTCGCCAGCGTTTCTCGGTTCCACAAAAATCCATTCATGCATGCCAGCACGACGCCAACTGCAATCCCCGTTACCATGGCTTTTCTCACGATTTGTCCGCCTCCAAACCTTCGCAAAATAATTTCATCTCTTGTTCCAGAACCATCTCGGTGCCTCGAAACGGAGGACCTTCGATCGCCCATAGCGCCGTCAACCCCAAATGCATCGTTTTGAAAACCATGATCGCTTCCGCAAGATCTACGTCGCGCCGCAACATGCCGCGTTCTCTCAACCCCCCGAAAAGCGCCTCTAATGGACCATCAATCGCCTTCTGCATCTCTACCAGGTGCGGAAGAAATTGCTCCGTTCGCAGAAACATTTGCGCCAGGAACACGCGAACAAATGCGTGGTGCCGCTTCTTCTTGCGAAATTGAAAGCGGATAAATTCGGTCAGGATGGAACTTAGACTGCCCTTCTGCGTCTGAAATTTAGGAATTTGGGATTGCACTTCGCGTTCCACGTTCGCCATGAACGCGACTACAATGTCTTCTTTCGTGTCGAAATAATTGTAAATCGTCCCTTTACCGATATCCGCCACATCCGCGATGTGGTCGACGGTTACGCTATTCATTCCGTGTCGCGAAAACAGCTGTACCGCTGTCGCAATAATATGCGCTCGAACACTCTCTTTCTTGCGCTGCCGCCTCGATCTGTTTGTTTTGGTGACCATGGTCACTTATGACTATAGTCATATATTTGCGCCTGGTCAAGGACACTGTTCGACCCTACTGAAACAGCAATCCGTCATGCTTCCTCGAACGGCTAGATTTTCTTTTCGACTTCGCGAATACACTCTTCCAACGTGCGCACCGCAAAATCCGCCTGCTCCTCTGTAATCAACAACGGCGGAGAAACCCGAACGGAATTCGCGCCCGCGCCCAGCACTAGCAATCCTTTGTGAAACGCCATATCGACAATAGCGTTCCGCAAATCGCCGGCAATTTCTTTGGTGCGCTGATCCCGTACGATTTCAATTCCCACCATCAAACCGCGTCCGCGCACGTCTCCAACGATTTTGAATTTTTGCGTCCAATCCGCGGTCTTCGCAAAAATGTAATCGCCCATGCGCTTGGCATTGTCTTTGTATTCGTTCGCGATCAAATCCATCGTCGCCAGTGACGCCGCGACGCACACCGGATTCCCACCGAACGTGGTTCCGTGCGCGCCCGGCGGCCAATTCATCACGTCAGCGCGCGCTACAAACGCGCCCAGCGGCATGCCGCTGGCAATTCCTTTCGCGCTGCACAAAATATCCGGCTCGATTTCCGCGTGATCGGACGCCCACCATTTCCCCGTGCGGCCCATGCCGGATTGCACTTCGTCGGCGATCAGCATGATTCCGTGCTTCCGGCAAATCTTTTGCAATTCCTGCAAAAAGAATTTCGGCGCCGGCACGTAACCGCCTTCCCCTTGAATCGGCTCGATGATAATTCCCGCAACATCCTCGGGATCGAATAGTCTTCCAAAAATTTGCCGCTGCAAAGTTTCCAGAATTTCTTCTCCGCACGTTTCCGGCCCGTGCCCATGCGTGCAGCGATATGCATAGGGATACGGAATGTGTTCCACGCCGCTGAGCAATGCTCCAAATCCTTTGCGTTGCGTGGATTTGGAAGCAGTCATGGAAAGCGAGCCCATGGTGCGCCCGTGAAAACATCCGTAGAACGCGATAAATTTATCGCGCCGCGTGTGATAGCGCGCCAGTTTGATCGCGCCTTCAATTGCTTCCGTTCCGGAATTTGTGAAAAATACTTTTTTCGGCGCGCTGCCCGGAACCGTCGCCGCGATTTTTCCCGCGAGCAGCGGCATGCCTTCGTAATAAAAATCCGTTCCGGACATGTGAATCAATTCCGCTGCTTGTTTCTGGATCGCTTCCACGACTTTTGGATGGCAATGTCCCGTGGAGCAAACCGCGATGCCCGCGGCAAAATCCAAAAACATATTTCCATCCACATCTTCCACGATTGCGCCGCGACCGCGCTTCGCCACCATCGGGTAATCGCGGGTAAAACTTGGCGACATAAATTTCGCGTCCGCCTCCAAAACTTTTTTGGCTTTGGGGCCGGGCAAGCTCATTAGAAGATTGGGCAATTTGGTTTCGGCTGCTGTAATCATTTTCTTTCTCCTTGAAGAATGGTTAGCGGTTGATGTGGAAACGCAGAAACCGCAAAGCAGGTTGCCACGCGCGCACAGGCAGAATTTTCGAGGGCGCGCGCCCTGCCGGAGAAAGTTTGCTTAGTCTACGCCGAAGAGATTGGGCCGGAGGTCCGCGGGTGAGGCGTTTCCCGGAAGCTGACGTACCGGGAAATGGACATTGATCAGTTCGCGGTCGCGCGAAAAGTTAGTGGTGTTGTTCATTTGCGTTTCCAGCGGACGGTGCCGTCCTTATTATCTTCAATGAGTATACCACGCTCGACCAGCTCTTTTCGGACGCGATCCGAGGAAGCGAAGTCTCGGCGCTGGCGCGCGGCCTGGCGTTCCGCGATCATTTTCTCGACATCGCTGTCGCTCATTGCGCTCTCGTCGACATAACCGAGGGCTTGCAATTTTTCCGTGTCGTTATCTTCGAGTACGGCAAAAACGCGGTCGAACGTGGCGAGAAATTCCTGCGCGGCGGCGACATCGCCCTGGCGGAATTCGCCTTTATCCATGGCGATGTTGGCTTCGCGGACGAAGTCGAAAACGGCGGCAAGCGCTTGCGCGGTGTTCAAATCGTCAGAAAGACCGGCGTCGAAATCTTCGCTGGCTTGGGAGATGCGGTCGGCCATTCCAGGCTGCTGGCCGGCGGGGAATTCCCGGTCGCGCAGGCGATCCGCAAAATTTCTCAGGCGTTCCACGGCGCTGGCGGCTTGCTGCAATCCGTCGAAGGTAAAATTCAATTGCCGGCGATACGGAACGCTGGCGAGGGCAAAACGCAGCGCGGACGGTTTGTAGCCTTTGGCGAAAAGATCGCGCAGCGTGAAGAAATTGCCGAGGGATTTGGACATCTTTTCGCCTTCGACGAGAAGATGTTCCGCGTGCAGCCAGTAACGGACGAATGGTTTGCCGGTGGCAGCTTCGCTTTGCGCGATTTCGTTTTCGTGGTGCGGAAAGGCGAGATCGATTCCGCCGGTGTGAATGTCCAGGGTTTCGCCCAGATATTTCATGGCCATGGCGGAACATTCGATGTGCCATCCGGGGCGTCCGGGACCAATGGCGGTGTCCCAGGAATGTTCACCGGGCTTCGGCGCTTTCCATAATGCAAAATCGCGAGCGCTTTCTTTTTCGTAGCGGTCCACATCGACGCGTGCGCCAGCTTGAATTCCGCTGACATCGATTTTCGATAGCTTGCCGTAATCCGGAAATTTTGCGATGCGGTAATAAATCGAGCCGTCGCTCGGATAAGTGAAAGATTTCTGCTGCAATTTTTCAATCAGCTTGACCATATCTTCGATATGGTCGGTGGCGCGAATCCAGTGCTCCGGCGATTGGATGCTCAGGGTTTTGCAGTCGTCGAAAAAAGCTTGCGCAAATTTCTCCGTGTATTCGCGAATGCCCAAACCGGCAGCGGCGGCATTCGCGATGATGCGATCGTCCACGTCGGTGAGATTCATGACGTGAGTAAGTTTGAAGCCCCGCAATTTCAGAAAACGCCGCAGAATATCCTGAAAAACAAAAGTGCGGTAATTGCCGATGTGCGCGTAGTCGTAAACCGTGGGGCCGCAGGTATACATGCCGGCTTCGCCCGGTTTCAGCGGGACGAACGGTTCGGTGTTGCCGCTCAGCGTATTGTGGAAGCAAATTTCGGTCATGCCGCGCGCAATCTTTCCGACGTATACGATACAAAAAGGAACGACGATTCTATCTGACGGTTGCGCCAAAACAAAACATCGTGTGAGAGCGGGTTTCCGACGGACGGCGAAGGGCGCATTGATGGTTGACGAAAAATGCGCGCACTCATAGAGTGGCGAGGCAACTTGAATCCCAGGGAGTGACGAAACTTATGCGTAGCAAATTCCGTTTTCCGGCACGTCTGGCGATGTTTTTCGCGGCAGCCGGCATTCTTTGCAGCGGATTTTTGGTGATGGCGCGAGCACAAGAAAGCGCTGCGGCTGGAACGAAGAAACTCACTCCCGAGGAGGCGCTGACTTTGCGAGCGATCTCGGAATTGCATTTTTCTCCGGATGGGATGCGGCTGGCTTTTGTGCTGACCGAAGCGCCGAGGGGTACAACTCGCGCGCGGCACATTTGGCTTTACGAGCAAAGCAGCGGCGCGGTACGGCAAATTACTTTTTCGGCGAAGACGGAATCGTCGCCACGATGGTCGCCGGACGGAAAGCAATTGGCATTTCTTTCCAATCGCGGTGAGCAACAGCAAATTTATCTGATGCAAATGGGCGGCGGCGAGGCGGCAGCGATTACCAAGGGAAAGCGCAGCGTGGGACGTTTTGAATGGTCGCCGGACGGAAAAGAGATTGCGTTTGTGGCGCCGGATGCGAAATCCGAGGAGGAAGAGAAAAAAGAAAAGGATAAAGATGACGCGCGAGTGGTGGATAAGGATACGAAACACGGGCGCATCTGGCTGTTGAATGTGGCGAGTGGAGAAACGCGAGCAATCACCAAAGCAAACTGGGAAGTGGGCGAAATTACGTGGATGCCGGACGGAAAAATCTTGATTGTGAAAGCTACGGATCATCCGGAAGCGGACCAGAACACGGAGCGAATTTTCGCCGTGCAAGTTTCCGATGGCGCGATGAAAGAACTGATTGCGCCGCGCGGACCTTTTGGCGAACTGCAAATCTCGAAAAGCGGAAACACGATCAGCTATGTGGGGTCTCGCGAAGACGGTCCGGAGCCGCACGATTTGATGTTGCTGACCGCAGGGACAGATATTTTGGCGCAAAACGCTGGGCGCAATCGAGCAGCGCGAAACTTGACCGGGGCAAGTTTGGATCGTCCGGTGGAGGATTATCACTGGCGGAAAGATGGGTCGGTTTTGCTGCTGGCGGCGAACGGATTCAAGAATGAGTTGATTGAATTCTCCGAAGATGGCGCGAAGAAAGATGTGTCCACCGCGCCGGCGTCGCCGGGAACTTTCGCGGTGAGTGATGCCGGAGAAATTGCGTTTGTTTCGCAGAGCGCGGCGCAAGCGCCGGAACTTTGGCTGCGCGATGCGCAAGGAGTAGCAAAACAAATTTCGCATTTCAACGATGCATGGAAAGAATTCGCGCTGAGCACGCCGGAATATTACAAGTACAAATCTTTCGACGGCATGGAAATCGAAGCGGCGCTGCTGAAACCAGCGGGCGCGGACGGAAAAACGAAATTGCCGCTGGTGGTTTTGGTGCACGGCGGGCCGACGGGGCGCTGGGCGGACTCCATCGAAACGTGGGGACAACTTTTGGCGGCGCACGGATACGCGGTGTTCTATCCGAATATTCGCGGGTCGGTGGGATACGGACAAAAATTCGTGGAAGCTAATCGCGCCGATTGGGGTGGCGCCGATTTCAAGGATGTGATGGCGGGAGTGAGAGATTTGGTGGATCACGGAATTGCCGATCCGAAACGCATGGGAATTGGCGGATGGTCGTACGGCGGCTACATGGCGGAGTGGGCGATAACGCAGACGAATGATTTCAAGGCGGCGGTTACCGGAGCGGGGATGGCGAACTTGATGTCTGAATTCGGAACGGAGACGGGATCGTCTTACGACGAATGGTTTTGGGGCTTGCCATGGGAAAAGCCGGCGGGATTTTTGAATAGTTCGCCGGTTATTCATTTGAAGGAAGCCAAGACGCCGACGCTGGTGCTGCAGGGCGATGCGGACACGACGGATCCGCTGGGGCAGAGCGAAGAGCTGTACCGCGGGCTGAAGCGGTACGGAGTGGAGGCGGAGTTGGTGGTGTATCCGCGAGAGCCGCATGGTTTTCGCGAGGAAAAGCATTTGGTGGACCGGCTGAACCGGATTTTGGCGTGGTACGACGGGCACTTGAAATGAGGGTTGGAAGGTCTGCAAGTTGAAGTCTGAAGGTTGCGGAGCAGATGGGAAAAAAATTGCCCCCACCCACCCCGGCAGTTTGTAACGGTGTGATTGCAAAGGGGTTGCGTGCTGAGCAGTTTGTAAACTTTTGATTCTGTTAGGGTTGCGGGAGGGGTGGTCGGGGGAGGCGCGTGGTTTTTGGTTTGAGAAGCGTAGCTGGGCTGGAAATTGATTGGGCGCAGGGGTAGCGGGTGGGCTGGACGGTGGGAGCGGCTAGTGTTCACGACGTATGATAGCTTAGCAATAACGTCGTGTCAAGAGATTACTTTGTGGTACTAGTTTCGAATACAAAGGGTAGTACTTGGGGAATGCGAGCGGTCGGCGTTCTTCAGTGCTTTATCCTCAATAGACACCGTCAAACTGGCGAAGTTCATTAACTGCGAACGGCGCGGCTAAGCGCGTGAAATTAGAGTCAACATTCCGTCCGCGCCGCATGGGATGGCGTGGTGTATCGAGCGCTACCTTCTACGACTGACGCATCGCTTGTTGCCGGATTTGTAATTGTGACGGAAAGAGGCCGGCAGAACGCCATTTCTCCCGCGCTCGACTTAAATGCAGGGTTCCGGACGGCAAGAATCATGAAACATTTTGATAGGGGTGTTCGTCTCTACCTATAGCTATCTAGGGGGCACGAGCGGGTGGGAAAAGCGAAGAATGACTTGCTGCAAGGCACGCTGGTTTTAATGGCGTTGAGAACGCTTGCCCGGGGACCCATGCACGGCTACGGAATCACCGTCCATATTCAATCGGCTTCACAAAATCTGCTGCGAGTGGAGGAAGGTTCGCTATATCCGGCGCTACATCGCATGGAGCAGGAAGGCTGGATACGAGCAGAATGGGGCGCATCGGAGAACAATCGGCGAGCCCGCTACTACCAGTTGACGCCCACGGGCCATAAACAACTAGTGGAAGAGGAAAAAAACTGGGAACGGCTGACTTATGCCGTCGCCCGGGTTCTGCAGTTCACCTGAGAGGACGGTCCTAGTGTCTTTATTATTAAAACTGCGCGGCATGCTGCAAAGAAGGCGATTGGAAACCGATATCGATGAAGAATTGCGAACCCACATCGAGATGCGGGCCGCAGATAACAAAGCCGCGGGAATGCCAGCAAAAGAGGCGAATTACGCGGCGCGACGGAGTTTTGGAAATGTGACGCTGGCAAAGGAGGACACGCGTGCCATGGACATTATAGGGTGGCTGGATACGGCAATGCGCGACGTTCGATACGCGTTCCGGCTATTGCGCAAGACTCCTGGATTTACGGCCGGGAGCGTGCTGACACTGGCGTTGGGAGTGATCGGCACTACGGTTCTTCTCACTGCTTATAATGCGATCGCGTTGCGCACGTTGTCGGTTCGCGACAACAAGAGCCTTACGGTTCTCAAGCGGGAACTGCGCGCGGGGGGCAGCAGCACGGAGTTCACCGAAGAGGAATATCGCAATTTCAGCGAGCACAGTCAGACTCTGGATGCAGCAATTGCGGAAACCGGTTACGACACGCTGCTAGCTCAATTGCCAAACGTGGGCCAACTACAATTTGCAGAGCCTCGACCAGTGATCGTCAAGCTGGTTTCGGAGAACTACTTTTCAGTTTTGGGAGTAAAAGCGGTTGCAGGGCAAATGCTCCCTGACGAGAAGCACAACGGCGCGGAAGCAGTGGGGATTCTCAGCTACTCGTCGTGGCAGCGGCGCTTTCGCGGTGACCTATCCGTGCTAGGGCAGTCCGTGTTTTTGTACGGAACGCCGATCACGATTATTGGGATCGCGCCTCGCGACTTCATCGGAACAGGTTTACCCCCCGTGCCTCCGGATATGTGGATTCCGCTTTCGATGGAAACGCGGGTTGAGCCAAGCCATGACTGGGTGAACCATCCAGACGAAGCTCGATTGCGGGTGTTGGGGCGGCTCAAGCCGGAAACGAGCGCGCGACAAGCTGCAATTGAGCTGACGGCGATGGCGCAGCGGTTCGAAGGAAGCCGAGGAATGCAAGACGTGACTTCGGCGATTGATGCCGATCCTACGGCGTACTTCCTGGAGAAGCGCGACCCACACTTCCTTGCTATTTCCGCAATGCTGCTTCTGAGTTTTGGCATGGTTCTATCGATCGCGTGCGCCAACCTGGCAAATTTCTTTTTGGCCCGGGCGACGGCCAGACGTAAGGAGATGGCGGTTCGACGGGCTCTAGGAGCCAGCAGGGGCAGGTTGGTGAGGCAACTGCTGACGGAAGGCGTGTTGATCGGATTAGCGGCCGGCGCGATTACGCTGATTATTTCGCCGCTGCTGTGCGATTTTATCTGGAATCAAATTCAGAGCCGCATCGTATTCCGATTTTCAGACCTGTACATTTTTGTTTTGCGGTTTTCGCCAAATGCATGGGTAATCGGCTGGACCATGGCGGTGTCGATCGGGGCAGGAATGCTTTTCAGTTTGATGGGAGCGCTGCACGGCAGCAAGGATCCTAACAGGGCGCTGCGGGGGCAGGCTCCAAACTGGCCACTGAAGGGGAGCCGATTGCGGGTGAGCGCACGGGATCTGCTGATTGCCGCGCAGGTTGTGTTCAGCGTGGTCTTGCTGGTCAATGCAGGGCTGGTGGGACGAGGCATGGCGCGCGGCCAAAAAGTGTATCCGGGTTTTGATACGCGGCAGGTAATGGACATCGAGTTCGCAGATATCGAGGGTGCAGGCATTGATAAAGCGCATACGGCGGAATTCCGAGCAGAACTGACACGCCAATTGTCCGGGTTACCCGGAGTGCGCGGAGTCGCCTTCGCAGATCACGTCCCTCTTTTGGGAGCAGGCGCCACCACCGTGACAGCGCTGGGAAAAACCGAGGAGCACGCGTTCGACAGTCAAGTCTCGCCTGGATTTTTTTCGGTCTTCGGAATCAAGATTGTTCGCGGCCGTGACTTTACGACTGGAGATGAAGGACGCGGAACGTCCGCGGTCATCATTACCGAATCGACCGCAAGACATTTGTGGCCCGGAGAGGATGCACTTGGCAAAACCGTGGCCGTGGGAGAAACAAAAAGTCCGGTGCAGGTGATCGGAGTAGTGGAGGACACGCGTACGGTGGTTTTGGGACGAGTGGAACCGGTGTATTTATATTTCCCGACGGCGGCGAATGCGCCGATTAATGATGTGTTCGTTCGGACGGTGGGAGAAGCGACGGCCTCGACTGGTCTTGTACTAAATGCAATTTCTGCTATCAATAATAGGCTGACTGCGCTGGCTTCGGTGCACGTGATGGATGACGCGATTTGGTTTCAGCGACTGCCTTCGACGATAGGAACGCTATTTGCGGCCTGCGTTGGAGGATTGGGTATTTTTCTAGCCGGAGTGGGCATTTACGGAACGATTGTCTACTCGGTGGTGCAAAGGACACGCGAGATCGGGATACGCATTGCGTTGGGGGCGGGAGGCGCATCGATTCTGCGGCTGGTGCTATTGCGCATGATGCGTTTGGTGGGAGTGGCCACTTGCGTTGGGTTAGGTTTGGCGGGTGCGCTTTCACATGCGCTGACGATCCTGCCCTTTGGGATCGGTTCATTGCTGCTATTCGGGGTCAGCCCTTGGGATCCATTGGTGTTCGTAACCGTCGCCGCATTTTTAGCGGTCACTGCATTGTCTGCCGCTTATCGGCCGGCGCGACGCGCGACAGAAGTTGACCCGATGGTGGCATTGAGGTGTGAATAGAGTAGCAAGACGTGGGATTTAGGTGAGGCGGACGTCGAAGAGGGCTAGCCAGTATTGGATGGATTGGAGGGCGAAGCCCACGAGGATTAGGGCGATGCCGAAGACGCCCAGGCGGCGTTCGGGAAGATTGTCGGCATAGTATTCGATATAGGGATTGATGGTGACGCCGACGCCGGTGACGATGCCGGTGACGAGTCCTACGCGGAGGGCGAAACGCCAGGCATGGTCAATGTGATGGACGAAGGCGCTGCAAATTAGCGCAGCGGAAATGTAGCCGATGGTGCGGATGACCGTTCCCCAAAATTGACGACGAGTGAGGCGGGGGCGGCGGGCAGCGACGTAGTCAATGGCAGGACGCATGCCGCGGGAATAGGCGATGACTTGTCCTGCACTGATGAGGACGGCGAAGGCAACGGCGAACCTGAGGCCGAGAATTCGGTATAAGCCGGCTGCGAAACCGAGACCGCGGAAGACGGAGAAAAATGCTTCCCACCACAAAGAATAGTGACCGAGGCCGCGAGCTTCGCGATTGAGCTCGATGGAAACGGTGAGGCCAGTGGCGATACCGGCGGTGAGGCCGAAGAACGGGCCGAGGCCCAGACCGTAGCCGAGACCAAAGACGACAGAGTAAGTTACAGCGCGGGTGAGAAGGCGCAACGGGCCTTGTTGGCCGCCCAATAGGTCGTAGGCGAGGTAGAGGCTGCCGAGGACGTCGAGAGAAGTGCCGATGATGCTGATGGCGGCGAGAGTGTGGTGGTTCATGGGAGGATTATAGGAGGTAGGATATAGAATTCTGTCATCTGTGACATCAGACGAAGCGCGGGAGTCGTGCGCTGTGGACCGGACCTTCTCTTTTCCAAACATTACCGACCCTGATCCTCAGGTGGCTGTAGTTTTTAGATTTCCCCGCGAAACTAAGTACCGCGACCCAAGCCCAACCCGCGGACATCCCAATCCAACGCAAACACCTCTCCGGTGGTCGCCAAAATCGCCCGGCCAGACGGCAATAGCGCCAGTCCCACCAATCCCGATCCGCTCAACACCATTTCCGCCTGCCCTTGTGGTGTGATTCGCACAATCCCGCGATGCCCGCCATACGACGACGCCACATACAAATTCCGGTCCCGGTCAAACGCCAATCCCTGCGGCCGCCCCAACCCGCGGTAAAATGTCAGAACCTCGCCGCCCTGCGTAATCCGGTAAACCCGATCAAAACTCGAAGTCGTGGGTCCGGTCACATACAAATCTCCGCTGGGATGAAACGCCAAATGATAAGCGGCGAACGACGGCTCCAGCGTCGCAAAAACAAATATCTCTCGGCTGGGATTAATCTTAAATATCGTCCCGCTGCGGTCGCCCACATATAAATTTTCTTCGTGGTCGAAAGCAATTCCCGTGGCCACGCCCATTCCTTCAATCCACTGTTCCGCACGCCCGTCCCGGCTCACCCGGTGAATTGTTCCGTCATTCCGACTGGACACAAACAAATTTCCTTCACGGTCCACCGCCAATCCAGATGGATTGATCAGCGAGGTCACAAACGGCTTCACGCTGTAGTTCGCGGTAATTTTATAGAGAGAAACCGGAACTCGCTGCCCGCGGGGTCCGCTGAAGGTCACGTAGATATTTCCGTCTGCATCCACCGCCGGGTTCGCCACCGGATGCAAATTGTCGGCAATCTGCAAACCAACAATCACGGCATGCGGCTGACTCTCGCCTTGCGCGTTTGCTACGCGCACCGTTCCGCCCGTCGCATTATCGGGCACGCGCACAATCACGCGATTGTCGGTCGACAACACCAGCCCCGCTTCCACGTCGCCAAACTGCACCACCGGGCGCGCGCCGGTCCGCGACGCAAAGCCTCCGCCATGAATCACAATTTCGCCGCCAGGGATCGCCGTCCCCGGCGCAACTCTGTCGATTCTGGGAATCCCGTTTTTTTCCGTGGTTGAGCCGAATCCGAATTTCATAACCGATTATTTCATACCAGATTAAAGTGTAACGCCACCCGCAGCAGAATTGCCGCGTACACGCCGGCCATCCAGTCGTCCGCCATGATTCCCCAGCCGCCCGGAAGGTCTTCCAGCCTGCGCAGCGGAAAAGGTTTCCAAATATCGAACAAGCGGAACAGCACGAATCCCAGCAATAAATATTTCCAGTTCACCAGGCTTAGCGAAAAAAATATCGCGTAAAGCGAAAAATCAAAGTGTTGCGTCAAATGCGGCAGCGCGATTGGAATCAGCGGCAAAACCAGCGCCAGGTGCTGCCCTGCGACCTCATCGATCACCACAAATTGCGGATCTTTCACTCCGGAATACGCTTCAGCCTGTCCCGCGCTCCACACGCCTACCACCACGAGAAAAATCAATATCGCCGCCGCGCACAGCAACGGCAAAATCACCAGCGCGTTGTGAATATCGCTTCCCGGCACCAAGAAGTGTTTGTCGGAAAACATTGCGTCGGTCATCGGATGCAACGTAAACAATTCTCGCATCGATGTCGGCCGCAAAAAAAACACTGCCGATAGCACCGCCGTCGCGACGCCCACCAAAGATCCGTAAGTCCCCGGGGCCGGCCGCAAATATCCCGTTCCCAGCGCTGTCGCAATTGCAAACGCCACGCGCGGCTTCTTGCCCCCCGCTTCCGCTGTCTCAGTGTGTGATTTCGTCGGCATTCGGCAGGTCTTCTAAGTCGTCGTCGTCGTCCGTAAAAATCGGTTCGGACACCACGTATTTCTCCGCCGCCCAATTTCCTAAATCTCGTTCGCGGCACCGTTCACTGCAAAATGGAAACTCATCGTTCACCGCCGAATTCGTCGGCGTCTTGCAAATTGGGCAGCGGTGTTTCATAGCGCGCATCCCATTTTAAATTTGAAATCCCGTGAAAAGTACAGCTCAGCCCAGAACACGCAGTGGGGCGCCCGTAGCAATCCGCGTCAGTTGCTCGCCAGACGGAAAAGCCGGAGTCGCTGGAACGCTTAAGGTGGATCTTTGTTCGATCTCCACCACTCGCCCAATCAAGTCGTACGCATCCGTCTTCGTAATTTCTATCCGCGCCACGTCTCCGGTTCCCGCCACTTCACCGCTCTGCAGTTCGATGTCCGTCAAATACAATTTCCCGTCGATATCCGGCGCCATCCCTTCCAGGCGTGCTTCCCACACCAGCGGATTATCTTTCGAGGGACCTTCCACCAAGGCCGTCAGCGTCTGGCCCTTGAAAGCCGTCCGCGCATCCCGCGAAATTTTCTTTTGAATCGCCATCAATCGTTGCCGCCGGTCGGCAATGGTTTCCGCATCCACTTTCCCATCCAGCGCGTAGCTCCCCGCGTTGTCCACGTCCGAATATTCAAACACGCCCATCCAATCCAGTTTCGCCGCGCGCACAAATCCGCACAGTTCCTCGAAATCCGCTTCCGTCTCTCCCGGAAATCCCACGATGAACGACGTCCGCAAAGCAACGCCTGGAATCGTGGCACGAATCCGCTCCAGCAATTTCAGAAACGCGTCGCCGTGCGAACCTCGCTTCATCCGCGCCAGCATGTTGCGGCTGGCATGCTGCAACGGCATATCCATGTACTTCGCCAGCCGCGGATAAGCCGCGAGCGTATCCAAAAGTTTCTGCGTCACGCGATTCGGATACGCATAAAGAAATCGCACCCACAAAAGTTCATCCACGTCCGCCAATTTTTCCAGCAGCAGCGCCAACCCGTCGCGTAATCCCAAATCTTCGCCGTAAGAAGTCGTATCCTGGCCAATCAGCGTAACTTCTCGCGCTCCCGATGCCGCCAGGTTTTCCGCTTCTCGCACCACCGATTCAAATCGCCGGCTTCGGAATTTCCCTCGCAGTTGCGGAATAATGCAGAACGAACAGGGATGATCGCAACCTTCCGCGATCTTGATGTACGCCGCGTGCCTCGGCGTGGTAATCACGCGCGGAGTCAAATCGTGATACAGAAAGGCTGGAAGCTCCGCCGGCAGAACGCGCATTTCGCCTTCCACGGCTTCCAAAATCCGCTCCACTTCGCCGGTGCCCACCACCGCATCCACTTCCGGCACCTGCTGCAAAATCTGATCGCGAAACCTTTCCACCAGACAACCTGCCACAATCAACTTTTTCGCCGCGCCAAATTTCTTGTGCTCCGCCATCTCCAGAATCGTGTCGATCGATTCCTTCTGCGCCGGCTCGATAAAACTGCAGGTATTCACCACCAAAACTTCCGCTTCATCCGCGCGCGGCGTCAATTCATACCCTTCGCGCGCAAGAATGCCCATCATCACCTCGCTGTCCACAAGGTTTTTCGGGCACCCCAAACTGATAAATCCCACCTTAGTCATAACCCTCAAACGAATTTCTGAGACGAATTCTGCGGCGAGTCTACAGGCCGGAATTCCACCATCCCGCAATCCCCAAGTGTAACACGCACCCTGCGCCCGCTAAGTCCCCCTTTGCCCCATTTGGGCTTAGGCGTATTGTAAGGACATGGATTACTCCGGCATCATCACCATGGAGCCTGGCAAACGTGGCGGAAAACCTTGCATTCGCGGCCTTCGCGTAACGGTCTACGATGTCTTGGAATATCTCGCCAGTGGAATGAGCCACGCAGATATCCTTCGAGACTTTCCTTATTTAACCGAACAGGATATTCGCGCCTGCCTGGCGTTCGCCGCCGATCGGGAACGTAAGCTCGAAACGCTCATGCCGTGAAGCTGCTCCTCGACGAAAACTTTTCCTCGAATTTGATCGCAATGCTAGGCAGTATGTTCGCCGGCTCAAAACACGTGAGGGAATGCGGTTTGGGCCGAAAAGACGACTCCGCCGTTTGGGATTACGCAAAAGCGAATGGCTTCACCATCGTTTCAAAGGATTCAGATTTTTACGAGCGCAGCCTTCTTACTGAAACCATACCCAAAATAATCTGGTTGCGTCTGCCGAACTGTTCAACAAATGAAATTGCCGAACTGCTTCGGTCGGCCCACCCGCTCATCGCAGACTTTATCGAAAAAAGAGACGAAACCTGCCTCGAGCTTGGACGCGCTCAAAAGAAAAAATAAATGGGGTTGGTGAGCGCTAGTTCTCACCTTCAGTGCGTGAAGAGAGCCTAGGTCTTCCGTCGCCGCATTCCCGCTCGCAGCGTCTCCAGCAAGCTTCCCATTCGCTGCGTGTCACACGCCACTCCGCCGAACCGCGCATGCGCATAGACTTCCGTAAACTCCCGCACTGCCGGAACCAGTTCCGAACCCCTCAATCCCGCTTCCACCTCAACCGCAAATTCCAAAGCTGTCTGAGAAGCTTTCCGCGCAAATCCCCGCGCCCGAAGCAATCGCAAAAACTCCGCGTACAACCGCGAAGCCAGCAGCGGATTCGCTCGCGCCGACTCTGGGGTCCGCAATTGCCAATACAGCCTCACTCGTCGCACAAATTTGTCGATCAACCCGTACCGTAAAATCGCCAGTACAAAAATCAATCCGACCGGCACAATCATGCCCAGCCACTCATGACTCGCCAGCCAGATAGCCATCCAGCGCTTGCTCTTCCGCTGCGAATGCGCCCACCATTTGCGCGCCGTTTCTCTCCAGTTGTGCGAGTTTCGCTGCAATCCCTGCGCCATTTGTACCTGGTGCGCAAAGTCGTAGTTGATCACCCAGTCGCTCCACGCCACCTGCATCCAGTCGATATACAAGCCTAACCGCGACAAAACTCCAGATTCTTCCATCACTGCTGGTGTCGGATCGAAAGTCGCCCATCCGTGTTCCGGAAAATAGACTTCCACCCAGCTGTGCGCGTCGCTGGCTCGCACAATATAGTCTCCCGCCAAGTCGTTGTACTCGCCCGGAAGAAATCCATTCACTTCTCTGGTTGGAATTCCCAATGTCCGCAGCATAATTGCCATCGCCGACGCAAAATATTCACAATGGCCGGCTTTGGTCTCGAAAAGAAAATGTGACAGCGCGTCGTCACCCGGCTTGCCCATCAAATTCAGCGTGTACTTGTATCGCGTGCGCAAAAAGTTTTCGATCGCCACCGCTTTGTCGTAAGGTGTGCGAGCCCGCGCTGTTGCACTGCGCGCCAATTCTGGAATGCGTGAATCCAGCAACGGGAGCTGCAAATATCTACTTTGAATTTCTGGGGGATAATCACTGCTCGCCGCTCGCAATTTCACCGGATCCACGATCGGGAGCCGCGATAAGCCCGCGTAACGCAGTGGCGAATAATTGTGAAACGGATTGAACAATGACCCGGTGTCGTCGAGCCAGACGTAGGTATGCCGCATCGCAAATGCCGAATTGGACCCCTCGCCGGAAAAACTTCCTTTCAAGGAAACCACGTCGCTCGGCGCAAAGAGCGCGTCCGACGCCATCGGCTGCATTTGCACCGTGTATGGCAGATACGCGGGCCGGTAATTCGCCTTTTGCGCCGGATCGGCAACGTAAATCCAGCCTTCGCCATTCGGCAATTGCGTTGAGGGGTTTCGATGCGGGGCCGTCCACCGCTTGCCGTCGAAATTGGACAGCGCGATCCCGCGCCATCGCAGCATCGCGTAATCGATCGGACGTCCCGTCTGCACGCGCATCACTACCTGCGAATTTTTCTTGATCTCGCCGATCTGCCCAAGCTCCACGTCGTCCGTAAACCCCGTCATTAGCGATGGCTGCAATCCAGTGCGACCCATGTAACCCGCGCTAAAACGCGGAAAAAAGAAAAACAGGGCGCTGCCGATAACTACGGATCCCGCCGCAACGCTCAGTGCCGCGATGCTCAGCGCTTTGGTTAGTTTTTTTTCTCCACCCGGCTGCAACGTTGCAGAAATTGCGCTGCGCCCGCCGCGCCGCAACTCCATGCCTACAAAAGTCGCCACCCCAAATAACACGAAAATGAAAAATAACCCGAGAAAGGAAGTGTCCACCGTCAAAATTGCCGACGCCAAAATCGCTGCAAACGCCAGCATCGTCAAAAACAACGCATCGCGATCCGTTGTCGCGCTATACAGCCGAACCAGCATCACAAACAGCAAAAAATGCACCGCGCCCAGCAACGTCGCATAGAGCGCCGGATTCGTGGAATTCTCCACAAACCCTCGCGAAAAAATCAAAATATCCAGGGGGAAAAATAGCAGATAGCTCGCCACCAGCCATGTCGCCGCTCCGTGGGAAAGCTCCGCTCCGGACCCGCGCCACCAGCGAAAACCCTTATAAAGCATCGCCGCCACAACCAAAACCGATGTCACCGGATCGAGCTTGCCCGTGCTGATTAACGTCGCGACAGAAGTGAAAATCAGGAAGAATAGCGACCCGCGAAAGAATCGCTCGGCGGGCAATGACGGCAAATTTGCGGTAGTAGGCGCGGAAGACATTGGAAATTCCATTTTACCATTCGCCGGTCGCACGCGGCGCTGGCTGTGCCAGCATGCCGATAACGCTTAGAGCAAGGCGGTTTTCGCGGTTCTCACAATGGACGCGATTGCTGCGCTGGCGGCCTTGCGCGTCAAATTGGAAATCGCCACGGAGGAATTCGACGCCAACTCCGACAGTAGAGTTATTTTTGTTCCTGCGATACGCGGTAATTTCACAATTTTTATTCGATACGGGAATATCGTAACGCTGCGGAACGTCACCGCATGCCGCGCCGGCGACAGCGCGACCATCTGCAACGCTCTGACGCTTCTTGCGCCCAGCATTTTTGCCAAATGTATTCTCAGCTCTTTCGCCGCATCTTTTTTCACCGCAATCGTCGGGAAATGCCACATTTTTGACAGCAAAGCCGGAATATCATCCGATTTTCCGCTACCTTTTCCTCTTGGCGGCGGCAGCAGCAAAGTTCGCCCCTTTCCATCCACAAATATCGCGATCGCCAACGCGACTTTTACCGTCGCGCGTTTTATCCGCCGCTCCGGTATCGATTCCGTGAGACCTAGTTCGCGCGCGCTGCAATATTGCGAAACCGGACAAAGCAAACATTGTGGCGAGCGTGGGGTGCAGATCATCGCGCCCAATTCCATCATTCCTTGATTCCAGTCGCTCGCGAACTCCGACTCCAGCAATTCGTCCGCAAATTTTTGCAACCTGAGCCATCGCGGGCCTTCCCGCAAATCGCCGCGAATCGCGCCAAGCCTCGCCAGCACTCGCGCTACGTTTCCATCCAACACCGCGTGCTTGGCGCCAAACGCAATGCTCAAAATCGCCGCTGCCGTGTAATTTCCAATGCCCGGCAACGCCAAAACTTCCGCTTCCACCTGCGGAAAAAGTCCGCCATGCTTCGCGACAACTATTCGCGCTGCTTGCTGCAAATTTCGCGCGCGGCTGTAATATCCCAACCCAGCCCACAACCGTAAGACGTCTTCTTCCGGCGCGCGCGCCAGCGCCTGTACATCCGGAAAATGCTCCACGAATTTTTCGTAGTACGGAATCACCGCAGCCACGCGTGTCTGCTGCAGCATGATTTCTGAAAGCCATATGCGATAGGGATCTTTGCTGCGCCGCCAGGGAAGGTCGCGCTGATGCCGGCGAAACCAACTCAGCAGCGCATTACGGAACGACGGCAAATTGCAGGCAGGAATCATGCAGAGGCGTATTCTCGCACGATTTGCTTTCAGCCCAACGCCGCTTGTATCGCGCGGACGCAACCCCATCGGGCGGCCGCGCCGGCGCAAAATTCAAGGCAACAAATCTTCGAGAAAAACCACGTACGAGGATTGCCACAACTCCGCCGGAATGGCCCCTCGGCGCTGGCTGGTCACGATTACTTTAAAAAGATCGGGGGAAGCCGCCAGATCGGACAGCAATACGTGCTTCGGATCAACCGGCAATGGCTGCGCCAGCGCCAGATGTCGCAGCACCGCAAAAATATTCTCTTCCGCGGGCGCAAGCGACGTTTCCATTCCCGCGCTGCGAAACTGCAGCTGAGCGTTGCGCTCGTAAAAATGCCACGCGATGCTCGCACACAGCGTTACCGCGCGCTCGAAACGATCCGCGGCGTCCGTCGCCGTCGCGGACGGCTTGTCTTTCGCCGGCACCCTCTCCGCAACGTGCGGGTCCAGCACCAACAAAATCCGGCAATCGTCTTCGCGTGTAAATTCCCGCACCATCAGAGACCCAAAACGCGCCGACGCTTTCCAATGCACGTGGCTCGCGCTGTCCGTCGGAACATATCCGCGCAACGCGTACAAATCCTGGCCGCGCCCCTTGCTCAAACTTTCCATAGCGCCTTGCAACCCCGGCAGAATCTCCATAAATTCTTCAGACGGTTCCGCTGACGGATACACCAAAACTTCCGTATGCATTTCCAATCGCCGAGCTTTTTGCAAAAATCCAAAAGGGAATCGCGTGACAATGCGAAACGCATCCTGTCGATACACCCCCCGCGTCGCAAAAGTGACCGGCACGCTTTGCCGCAGCCGCTCTTTTTTCGGCAAATAAGGAAAGTAAACCGCGGACTCCAGCACCGCCGCCGCACTAACTGGAGCATTGCCTAATGACGTTCCCGCTGCCCGGCCTTTTGCCTTCGCCGCTTCCACCCGCAACGCGAAGGAAGGCATGGTCAATTTCTCATTTTCCAATTCCACCGTGCACCGCACCGGCTGCCCCGCGAAAATGTGCTGGGGCAATTCCACGCGCAACGCCAAACCAGAAAGGGTGATTGACGAAAGAATCCCCGACATCAAAATAATCGCGATCAAGCTCGCCAAAATTAAAAATAATAGATTATTTCCGGTATTCAACGCCGCCAGCGCCACCAGAATTACGCCAGCCATATATATCCAGCCTTCGCGCGTGACGTGGAATTCCGTCTTGAATCCGAGCCAGCGCAACGGAGTGCGCCTCGCCAGCGTGGGCACCAGCGTGATCCCCACCCACGCAGCCAGGGCCAATGCTCCCAGCGCGGACGAAGCCGCCAGCCGCAAATTCCCAACTTCGGCAGCCGCTCCGGAATAAATCGCCAGCAGCAGCGCCACGCTGAGCGCAGCGATGGAAAGAAAAAACGCGCGCACCGCCCCACGGTCGGCCTTAGCCCAAAGTTGCGCGACAGTTGAAGCAACGCTCACAGCGGTACGGGGACAGACTCCACAATTTCTCGCAGCACAGCTTCCGTAGTTTCCGATTTTTTCTGCAACGACGCATGCCGCGAACTCGCCACCACGCGATGAGAAAAGACCGCCACCGCCAGATGCTTGAAGTCGTCTGGCAGGCAATAATCTCGCCCATTCAAAAATGCCCGCGCCTGCGCCGCCCGTTGCAACATCAGCGTCCCGCGCGGACTCACCCCGAGCGACAAATGTTCGCTGCTCCGCGTTCGCGCCACAATCTGCAGCGCATAATCGTGCAGACTCGTATCCACCTTTACCTGCGATACGATGTCTTGCATGGCCAGAACGTCGTGTACGTCCGCGACCGGTTCAAGCGACTGCACCGGATCGTCGTGCGCGCGTTTACGCAAAATTTCGCGCTCCGTTTCGTGTGATGGATAGCCCATGCGAATACGCATCAGAAAACGGTCCAGTTGCGATTCCGGCAGCGGATATGTGCCGTGATGCTCTACCGGATTTTGCGTGGCGACCACGAGAAAAGGCTGCGGCAATGGCAGAGTTTTTCCGTCGACCGTAACTTGCGTCTCGTTCATCGCCTCCAGCAGGGCGGATTGCGTTCTCGGCGTGGTGCGATTGATTTCATCCGCTAACACCACGTTCGCAAAAATCGGCCCGGAGCGAAATTCAAACTCGCGCAACTCCGGATTGTAAACGCTTACCCCCAGCACGTCGCTCGGCAATAAATCGGAAGTAAATTGAATCCGCTGAAAGCTGCAATGAAACGATTTCGCCAGCGCTTGCGCCAAAGTTGTTTTTCCCACGCCGGGAACGTCTTCAATCAGCAAATGCCCGCGCGCCAGCAAAGTAATCAGAGAAAGCTGAATCGCCTCCTCCTTGCCGAAAATCGCCCGCGCAATTGAGCGCTGTAGTTGCGCGACGGTTTGAGAGGTGGTCGTTGTAATCGTCATGGTCGATCCCAGGGCCTTCCTGTTTCCAATACCTTCGCCACGGCCGTATCGCTCCGCCGTTCCCGGCCATCCGCCACGCCAGCAAACCTACGCCAAACATACTCTTGACCGGCAACCCATCCGCGAAAGAGAATAGATGCGCCGGGCGACTAGCTCAGTTGGTTAGAGCGCTCCCCTCACACGGGAGAGGTCAAAGGTTCAAGTCCTTTGTCGCCCACCACTCCCTTTCTATTCTGACATCAATCCTTGTATCGCCTAAAAAAGTACCTATCTTTGTGCCCAAACGGTGGTTGTATTTTTACGCCAACCACCCAGAAATCCGCGCGCCGCGCAGCCAATCCCTCGGTAAACTTTCGATACTCGAAATTGCCCGACCCGAGGCCGAGCAGGCCTGTTGGGGGCCTCCCCCTGGAAAAACCAGGACGAGTATCAGGTGCGATCGGATCGCTGTTAAATCTGCGTCGGAGGAGTAGCCATGAGCGTCACTGCAAATCCTATCGGAGCCACAAACACCGCCAACAACTTTGGACGTTGCCAAGCTTGCGGAAGCACCCGTCAAACCGCTCCGGTCAAGTTCCAGCGGAATATTGGAATGCTCGTCGCTCGTCAAACCAAGAGTATTCAGGGCAACATGTGCAAAACTTGCGCCAAGAAATACTTCTGGGACTTCACCGGCAAGAATCTGCTGCTCGGCCCATGGGGTGCAATTTCCCTGCTGGTCACGCCCGTCTATCTGGTCACAAATATCGTCAGCTATACCCAAGCTATGCGTACCCTGCAGGGCGCGGTAGAGTAAGCTTCACCCAGACCACGCACGCGTTTCGGACCGGCGGGACCTGTCCGCGCGTGCGCACGCTGGCGTCCGAGGCCCCATGTCTTCTTTGCTTCGCACCATCGAAATCTTAGCGTTAAGCCTCTGGCTCGGCAGCGATGTCTTCCTGAGCTTCGTGGTAGCTCCTAGCGCCTTTCGCGTACTCGCCAGCCGGGACCAAGCCGGCGCGATGGTTGGTTTCGCGCTAACCCGCATGCATTGGCTCGGCATCATTTGCGGCGTCCTCCTTTTGCTGACGCGCGCCATCCGTATGCGCTCCGCCGCCAGCCTGGCCGCGCCCGCAGCCCTGTGCGTCCTGGCGATGATCTGCCTAACCGTCATCTCGCAAATATTCGTAAGTCCGCGCATGGCCGTGCTGCGCACGCAAATGGGCTCCATCCAGGCCGCCGCCGACAACCCTCTCCTCGCACAGTTCGCCAAATTGCACACCGTCTCGGTCACACTGGAAAGCGGCGTCCTATTAGCCGGATTCGCCGCCATGTTCCTACTGCTCCGCCAATCCGCCATCCCCGCCACCCGATAATTCCGCCTACGTCCGGCGACGATGTGAGCGGCCGGCACGATTGGCGGGGCACAAGGTATCGCGACCTACTGATTGGCGAATCTAAAACTATGCGCTTACTACGCTTATTAGTGGTTGGTTAGTTGCCGGTGTGGATGGTGGTGCGGGCCGTGGGAGTCTTGCTGGCAGAGGTCACGGCGAAATAGTTTTGCTCGCGGAGGCGGCGATAGATTTTGCCGGCTACCTGGGCGGCGGTGGGTCCCATGACTTGACGAGAGCTGCCGCGAAGCAGAACGGCTAGAGCGATTTTAGGATGCGATTCGTTGCCGGCGTAGGTGACGAACCAGCCGACGCGGGAAGTGGGGTCGTTGCAGGTTCCGGTTTTGCCGAGCGGCATTTCGTCTCCGCCGCTATCGAAGCTGCGCTTGCCGGTACCATAAAGGACGGCGGCGAGCATGCCTTCACGAAGTTCTGGGAGCTGGGTGGCGATGTTCAGATCGCGCTTGACGCGGGGAGTGAAATTTTCGATTTCATCCGGAGTGCGCGGATATTGCAAATAATAAAGGGTGCCACCGTTGGCGAATGCGGAGGCGAGTGAGACGAGCTGGAGCGGAGTCATCTGAATGCCTTCGCCGAAGCTGGACATACGGGCGACGCCACCGTGGATGGGAGGCTGCATCGGAAAGGCGCCGGGATGTTCCTCGGGCAAATTGTAGCCGGCAAGTTCGCCGAGCCCGAGGAGACGAGCATATTTGGAGACGGTTTCAAAACCCATGCGAACGCCGAGCTGTTCGAAGAAATCATTGTTGGAGTGAGCCATCGCGTCGGTGAGATTCATGTATTTGCGGCGGCCGACTTTGAGCATGGTGTCGCGGGTGATGACGTTTTCTTCGAGAGCGGCGAGGGCGATCGTGGGCTTTATGGTGGAGCAAGGAATGTAGCCTTCACCGAAAGCAATTTTTTGATTGACGACAGTGAGGATACGGCCAGTGTTCGGGTCGACGGCGACAACGGCGCCGTTGTAGCGGCCGAGACCCTCCACGGCGGCTTGACGAACAATGGGATCATCAAAGGTGCCGATATCGGCGAGAGCGGAATTTGCAAAAGTGGGAACGCCGCGGAAATGCGAGACGGCGCGATGGGCCGGCGGTTTGGCAGCGGCGGGAGCAGCAGGAACCGGCGCGGCCATCAGAACGGCGAGCGCGGTCACGGACATTATTTTGCCGGCGGAACGCAGCGAGGCAGGACAACGCATAAGAGTCTGCGCGTTGAGATTTCGATTTCGTGCCTGACGTTGTTCCGGTGTTCGCACTGTTTGGGCCCGGCCTTTCCGTTTGCGTGATTGGGGTTTTGACCCAGAATCCGTTGTCGATCAACGATCTTTCGATGTTTCCGTTCGTGCCGATAACCTTGAGAAACTAGCGGGACTGCCAACAGCTAGTAACTAAAGAGCACTCGGTCTGCCAAAACTTTTTCTACTGATTCGATGTAAGTTACGGGCAGAGCGTTTGCTCGGCTTGCATCGGCCTGAGATGGAAACTCTCAGGTTGAGACGCATTGTAGGCACGGGGAGAGAGATGACGCAATAGCCGAATGGGGCCAGTACGAACTTATGTGCTTTATTTTGAACGCTGACCAGACGGCCAGCCGGGATGTCCGCCTGGGCCAGGGATTGGAATGAGACGAAGTTGAAGGAGGCGAGAATGTGCGGTTGTGGCTCAAATGTGGACGTTGCGTTCCTCTCACGGGGCAACGGCATCTAAATTCGCGAGAGAAAGCGACGGCGGGCAGAGGTGTAGCTGGAAAAGTTCCGCCATTGCTTGAAGAACGGGGTGCGCGGTAGAATGTGGCAAGCCTTTTCGTGACGTAACCACGGAAGAGTGCGACCGCCCTAGTTGTCCCGCTAGAGTTTTTGCTCAAGTTTTATTGCGGTTTTTCCCGTGGTCCACGAGGAAAAACCTCCCCCAGCCAGGACCTCCCAGCACTATCACGCGTCTTTCGAGGAAAAGTGGAAGAGAAACTTCGAGAAGGGCGTAGCTCTTGTTTTGAGCGCTGGTGTGCGGCGCGTCCGATCTTGCTGCGCGTGCTGTGCTCGGGCGCAGCTCTGATGGCTACGCGAGTTGGATTGGGCGTGGTGGGATTTCGCGGCTGGAAACAGAAATTGGAGGAGTTGTCGCGAGGTGATGAGGGGTGCTCGCGGGTGATCGACGAAGCGGTGTTGATGGAAGCGCGACAAGTGGCGCGGGTGATGGGAATGGCGGAGCGGCACCTATTTTTTCAGCCGACGTGTTTGGAGCGGTCTTTGGCGCTTTGGTGGATGCTGCGACGACGTGGGATTGATGCTGAGTTGCGAATCGGCGCGCGGAAAGATCGCGCGAATTTCGAGGCGCATGCGTGGCTGGAATTGAATGGGACAATTTTGAATGACGAGAGCGAAGAGTATCGCGACTTCAAAACGTTTGAAGGGTTGATCGGTAAATTGGGGGGACAAGCGTCTTGAGCGGAATCGTGGGAATCTTCGAACGAGGCGGAGCGCCGGTCGAGCGGGCGATGGTGGAGGGGCTCGTACGGTCGATGGAAGGTTGGGGGCCCGATGCGCAGAGGGTGTGGTCACACGACGCAGTGGGTTTGGGGCATGCGACGCTGCGGACCACGTGGGAATCGCAAAGTGAATGCCAGCCTGCAAGTTTGAATGAAGAGTTGTGGATCACCGCGGATGTGCGCCTGGATGCCCGCCATCAATTGATCAAGAAATTGAGGAATGCGGGTCGCGAGATTTCCGGCGGCTGTAATGACGCAGATTTGGTTTTGCAGAGCTATGCAGAGTGGGGAGTTGGATGCGTGGAGCATCTGCGGGGAGATTTTGCGTTTGCGATTTGGGACGCGACAGAGCGGCGCTTGTTTTGCGCGCGCGATCATTTCGGAATTAAGCCTTTTTACTATGCGGAAGCTGGGAGCACATTTGTTTTCAGCAATGCTCTGAATTCGGTGAGGCTGCATCCGGATGTATCGGATGAGCTGAACGACGCGGCGATGGGCGATTTTCTGTTGTTTGGTTTGAACTGCGATAAATCGAGGACGACTTTTCGGGATGTGCGACGCCTGGAGCCAGGACATTGCATGACGGTCTCGGCGGAAGATGTAGGGATTCGGCGGTATTGGGCACCTCCCAAAGATGGACGAATTCGATATAAACACGCGGATGAATATGTGGAGCATTTCCGTTCGCTGCTGGCGGAGGCCGTGGACGACAGGTTGCGAACGGACCGCGTGGGAATTCTAATGAGCGGCGGGTTGGATTCGACGGCAGTGGCAGCGACAGCGAAGGAAATTTCGGCGAAGTCTAGCGGCTGCATTGATTTACAGAGCTGCACATTTGTGTACCGGTCGGTGATTGCGGACTCCGAAGGACGATATGCGCGCGAGGCCGCCGAACACCTTGGAATTCCGAATGAGCAGTTGGCGATGGACCATTGGCAGCCATTTGAAGCATGCGGGAGCAAGACATTTAGTTCGCCGGAGCCGGTGGATAATCCATTTTTAGCTGGAGCGTTGCACCACTTTCGGGTGATGAGTGGAGGATGCCGGGTATGGCTTTCTGGCGATGGCGCCGACGACCTGATGCACTTTCAGATGAAGCCTTATGTTGAAGATTTGTGCCGCAACAAGGAATGGCTGCGACTGGCAACGGAACTGTCGCGGTACGGTGCGTTGCGGCCGCCGACCTGGAAGCGAATCCGGCGGCAATTGAAAAAATTTTCGGGAAAGGGCGCGGCAGCGGCAAGTTTTCCGTCGTGGATCGCTCCGGAATTTGCGGAGAGGCTGAGATTGAAGGCGCGATGGGAAGAACGGCGCGAGCGCGGGGTTCGGGAGGAAAAGCATCCGGTACATCCGGAAATGCATGCTTCGCTGGATTTACCGAATTGGACTCTTTTGTTTGAGTTGGAAAGCGCGGGAGTGACGCAAGAGCCGGTGGAAGTACGATATCCGTTTTTGGATTTGAGAATTGCGGAGTTTCTGCTGGCGATTCCGCCGTTTCCGTGGTTTTACGGCAAGAAGTTGCTGCGCGACGCCATGGTGGGAAGACTGCCGGAGAGCGTGCGGACTCGTCCAAAGACGCCGGTGCAAGGCGATGCTCTGCTGGAGCAGCTCAGGGATCGCGCGGGGGAAGAGGTTGGCGGTCCACGATGGAACGAAAAGATGGACCGATACGTTGATCGGTCAAAGCTAACTCCGCTGACCGGGAAGATGGATGCGGAGGAAGCGAATACGAATGCACGAGCTTACTGCGCGACGCTCTGGATGGACTCGGCTCAGCGCGCGCAAACCACATCATTTGCGGAGACTCAACATGGATAAACCAAACACGCTCAAGCACGAGCCCAAAAAGCCGTATTCGCCGCCGACCCTGGTTTTGTATGGAACGGTCCGGGAATTAACCCGGAGCAACGGCCCCGACGGAAGCCGCGACAATAGCGGCAAGTTGGGAAGAAACAGAACCGCACTCTGAAACAGGGCTCGGCGAAGTTGGCATTCGCCGAGAAGTATCCTTCTTGTTGCTTTGAGAACTCCACAGAACGTTTAGAATGACATGAGTATCTGAACGGCCCGATTTCCGCGAAATTGCGAGCGTGCTCCCCGCAAAGAATGGAAACGAGAAATTGAGTTTTCATTACTCCGTCTTCGGACTGCTGGTGCGTTCCAACTTACCTTTGCCGGATATGACCGCCGCTAACGCGACGGAGGATCCTGCCGACCTGGAAATATACATAGCAACATCGCCCTTCCCGCAAGGGAGAATGGCCGGTTCTGGGGAAGAACTCGTTTATGTGAGTTCTTACACCGAAGAATCGGGTGAGCCATCGCTGCGGATCTGGGGTGCGCCGGAAGACGGCCTGTTGCGGCTAGCTTATTGCGATGGCACGCAGTTCTGGTTGGACAGGAATGGGACGGAGTTGTGGGCTTGCTGGTCCGAGACGACGTCTCTTGCCAACACGTTTTCGTATTTGCTTGGACCTGTGCTGGGTCTGTTGATGCGACTGAGGGGAGTTATTTGCTTGCATGCCAGTGCGGTGGCTTTTGGGGACTACAGCGTAGCTTTCGTGGGGGCTGAGGGCGCGGGGAAATCGACGACTGCGGCGGCATTTGCGAGGGAGGGCCACGGAGTAATCTCCGACGACGTGGTTGCCCTGGTGGAGCGGGACGGGGTTTTTCATATAATGCCGGCCTATCCGCATGTGCGACTTTGGCCTGAGTCCGTGACAATGCTTTACGGCTCTGCGGACGCGCTGCCGCCATTTATGGAGGGTTGGGACAAGCGGCGGCTGGAGTTGAGGGAGTCCACATCGTTTGAGAAGCGGATTTTGCCGCTGGGCGCCGTTTACTTGCTGGGCGAACGGGAGGGTCCTGCTGCGGCGGTGACTGACGTTCCGGCGCAGACAGGGTTTCTGACCCTGGTGGCTAACACCTACGCAACAAACCTGCTGGATAAGGAGAAACGCGGGCAGGAGTTTGCGGCTCTGGGCAGGCTGATGGGCAGCGTGCCCATCCGGCAAGTTTGTGCGGCCAAGGGACGGGACGATGTTGGAGAACTATGCCGGGTAGTGAGGGCGGATTTTGAAGAGTTAAAAAAGAAGGTATGAAGGGGAAAAATAAGGTAATTCCTGTGGGTTTTTAGGGTATCGACGCTAGAAATTGCTGTTTCACTGCGGTACACTCTGCTCCTCGTTTCGATCGCCCACCAGCCCCGAAATGGAATGTAGTGGTAGGCATTACCGGGGATCCTTGTCGTTTTCAATAAATCGCGACGGTTAGAGGAGCGCTCCGTTCCGAAATGGAACGCGGAGGGCGAGCTGTAGCCCACTCGTGTCTCAAATTAACACTCGCTTGCAGCACGAGCAGTAGGCATTCGGAGGATGACATCATGATTACGATGGGCGTTCGGAAGAGTGTGAGATTTTGGGCGAGGCTGGCGGCTGGCGTGGGAATAGTCGCGCTAGCTGGATTGGTTGGGCTCGCTTCGGTGCGAATTGGTGCGCATCGTGTGGCTGCGCGAAATGTGAGTGCGGCGGGCGCGCGCGTTGAGGTTGGGATGCAAGGTGCTTCCGATCGAGCGAAGGCATACGGCAATTTACCGCTGAACTTTGAAGAAAACGTAGGGCAGACGGTGCAGGATGTGCGTTTTGTGGCACACGGCAGCGGGTATGAATTGTTTTTGACGCCGCAGGAAGCGGTGGTGTCGCTGGCTAAGACGGGACGTCTGGATTTCAGTCCCATGCATCGGATCGCATCGTTGCGAGCGATGCGAGCAATCCGCCGGGCGGCGCTGACGACGGTGCGGTTGCATCTGGATGGGGCAAATCCGGCGGTGCAGATGGCGGGACTTGAGAAGTTGCCGGTGCGAACGAATTATTTTGTGGGGAACGATCCGAGGAAGTGGCACACGAACGTGCCGACGTACACTCGCGTGAAATATTCCGAAGTCTACCCCGGCGTTGATTTGGTGTTTTACGGGAACCAGCACCGTTTGGAGTACGACTTTGTGGTAGCGCCGGGAGCCGATCCGGGAACGATTGCATTTAGCGTGGGAGGGGCGCGGAAGCTGAGGGTTAATTCGCGCGGCGATCTGGTGATGAGCGTAGCCGGCGGCGAAGTGGAGCTGCAGAAGCCGGTGGTTTACCAGCAAACCGGCCACGGGCGGCAGGAAATTGCGGGCGGATACGAAATCACCGAGGGACACCGGGTGCGATTCGCAGTAGCGAAATACGATCACAGTGCTGCGTTGATCGTCGATCCGGTGCTGAATTATTCCACGTACTTGGGCGGGACAGGCGACGATCAGGGTGCATCAATTGCGGTGGATGCGGCGGGCGATGCGTTTGTAACCGGAACGACATTTTCAACCGATTTTCCGACCACGGCGAGCGCGCTGAATGCCGGGCCGTTGGGGAGCAATGTGAACGGAACAGCGTTCGTAACCGAGATGAATCCAGCCGGGACGGCGCAACTGTATTCGACCTATTTGGGTGGAAGCGGCGGAGATGAAGGATTTGGAATCGCGGTTGATTCCACGGGCAATGTGTATGTAACGGGGAGCACTTTTTCGACGGATTTCCCGACGACAGCGAATGCATTGAAAGGCGGAGCGAATGCGGCAGCGGCGGTCAACGGAACGAGCTTCCTTACGAAAATAAATCCCGCGGCGAGTGGGGCGGCGGCACTGGTGTATTCGTCTTACATAGGTGGAACGTCAGGGGCGGCATCTGATGCGGCCGAGGCGATTGCAGTGGACGCGACAGGCAATGCGTATGTGACGGGTATAACCGGATCGCTGCCAGGAACCGGTTTGGCGGATTTTCCGGTGACGGCGTCTGCATTTCAGGCCACTCCTGGGACCGGGATAACTAGTGGAACGGCCTTCTTGACAAGAATTGATACGACAAAATCGGGAAGCGCGTCTTTGATTTACTCGACATTCCTGGGCGGAAATGGGGCCGATTCATCAGGGCCGCTGGGGTTCGGCGATGGCGGGTTGGGAGTAGCGGTGGACTCGGCGAGCAATGCGTACATCGTGGGGACAACGTCGTCCACAAATTTTCCAACGAGTACGAATGCTTTCCAAGTAACAGCGCCGGTGGCGATCGCAAAAGGAACGGTGTTTGTGTCGCGAATCGATACGACGATGAGCGGGGCGGCATCACTGATCTATTCGACGTATTTGGGAGGCGATGTATCTGAATTCGGATTCGCTATCGCGTTAGGGCCGAACAATGTGGCGTACGTTACCGGAAACACGGGTTCGCCATCTGCGTTTCCAACGACTCATGGAGCGTTTCAAACCGGCGGGGACACTTTGAATCCGAACGGAGACGCATTTGTCAGTTTGATTGACACGGCAGGGACGGGGAGCACCTCGCTGAAATACTCGACGTATTTAGGAGACAGGCAGGGAAGCGGCGACGTAGGTTTTGGAATCAAGGCCGACAGCGCTGGAAACGCATATGTTGGCGGAGCTTCGGATTCGACACACTTTCCAGTGACAAAAGGCGCGTTTGAACCGACATTTCCATCGGCTGAGACCGGGTTTATCTCGAAGTTGAACCCAGCTGGGAATGGTGCCGCAGATCTGGTGTACTCGACTTATTTTGGAGGCAGTGGGAGCGCATCGCAGCGGGATGAGATATTTGGGATCGCGATCGACACGTTGAACAATGCTTATGTGACGGGAGTAACAGCGTCGGCAACGAACGCAACGCGGCCGTTTCCGACATCGGCAGGAGCGTTTCAGACGGCGCTGAAGGGAACGTCGGATGCTTTTGTGTCGAAGCTGACGCTGATTCCGACCGTGGTGGTTGCGCCGGCGAGTTTGGCGTTTAACAACCAGACTGTGGGAGTGAAGAGCGCGCCGCAAATGGTAACACTAACAAACAATACGTCGGCGGCGTTGCCAATTACGAGTGTAGTGGTGATGGCAGGAAGTCCGGCGGCATCGAGCACGGATTTTGCGATCGCTAGCGGGAGTGCATGCGTAACGAGCGTGGCGGTGGGGGCGAGCTGCACCCTGAACGTCACGTTTACGCCGTCGGCAACCGCGGCGGAATCCGCGACGCTAGTGTTTACGGATGGCGATGCGAGCAGTCCGCAGAGCGTGGACCTTACTGGAAACGGAGCGGCTGTGGCCGCGGATTTCAGCTTGAGCGCGCCAGGCACGTTGACCATTGCGCAAGGAATGAGCGGCTCGGTCACTGTAACCATGACGCCGGTCGGAGGCTTCACGGGAGCGGTAGCGCTGGCTTGCACCGGAGCTCCGATGAATTCGACGTGCACGATTGCGCCGACGTCGGTGACCTCGTCGAATGGAACGGCGACGGCTACAGCTACCGTTACTGTGATGACGAGTTCGCTGGTGCCTCCGGCGAACCGGATGCCGATGCCGCCGATTTCGATGCTGCAAATTGTGTCGATGTGTTTCGCGGGGCTGACGATGTTGCTGCTGAGTAAGGCGAGGCGGTTGCAGACCAGGCTGGGTCTGGCAGCAGCGCTACTGATTTGCTTGGCTTTGGCTGGATGCGGCGGGGGAAGCTCGTCGAATCCGTCGACTAACAACAGTGGTACCGCGACGCCGAAGGCGACGACCACTTTGACGATAACGGGGACGTCTGGCGCTTTGAGCCATACGGCTACGGTTTCGCTTGCCGTGGACTAACCTACAGTTGTGAAACGATTTGCCGCGCGCCTTGCTGGATGAGGCGCGCGGTTTTTATTTTGGGGCGGAGATTCAGGCGGTGAAAGATACTTCCCTGCTCAAACGTATTACAATCGTGCTCACCTTCATGGCGGATCAAGCGAAGCTAATTCAGGCGGAAAATGTTTCGCGTCAATATGTGCTGGGCGAAACTGCGATTCGCGCGGTGAATGATGTGTCTTTGGCGGTGCAGGCCGGAGAATTTTTGGCGCTGCTAGGAAGCTCCGGTTCGGGCAAATCGACGTTGCTGAGCATGCTGGCGGGGCTGGACCGGCCGACGTCCGGGGCGATTCATGTTTCGGGGCAAAATTTGGCGGAACTGGACTCGGTGGAATTGGCGCGGTACCGGCGGGAAACGGTTGGGATGGTGTTTCAATCGTTTAATTTGTTGCCGCGAATGACCCTCGAAGAAAATGTGGAGTTGCCGCTGCGTTTGGCAGAGGTGGAACGCGACGAGAGAAATGGGCGCGTGACGGATGCGCTGGAGCGAGTGGGATTGGGAGCGCGGCGGCGGCATAGGCCCAGCGAATTGTCTGGAGGCGAGCAGCAACGGGGGGCGCTGGCCCGGGCTCTGGTGAATCGGCCGACAATTTTGTTCGCGGATGAGCCGACGGGAAATCTGGATAGCGTGAATGGCGAACATATTTTGAAATTGCTTAAGGAAATTCAAGGGTCGATGGGGATGACGATCGTTATGGTGACGCATGAGCGTCCTTTGGCGGAGCGATTTGCCAACCGGATGGTGGTGCTGTCTGACGGGCGAGTAGTGAGCGATGGGGTGCTGGCGTGAAGCTGCGGGATCTTTCCGATTTGGCAGTACGCAATTTGCGCGAAGCAATTTTGCGGAATTCGCTGACGACCGTGGGCGTGGCGGTGGGAGTAGCGTCACTGGTGGCGATGGTGTCTCTGGGAGTGGGATTGCAGTTGCTGGCCTCGCAGCGGCTGACGAAATCGGGATTGTTTGATGCGGTATTTGTGACTTCGCGCCGCGATTTTCGCGGGCCGGGCGGCGCAGCGCCGCGGAGGAATGCTGGGCAGCAATCCGGGCAAGCGGCGCAGTCAGAAAATGCGAAGCCGTTGGACGAGGATGCGCGAGCGGCTCTGGCGAAATTGCCGGACGTGAACGAAGTGTATCCGCAGGTGCGCTTTCTGACGGAAGTGCATTTTGGCGGGAATACTTATACGACGAATGTGCTGGGGTTGCCGCAGTCTTCGCGGGGCAGCGGAGCATTTGACGGCATGACCGGAGCGTATTTTTCTTCGCCCATGGTAAATGAGGCGATTTTGCAGGTGGAGTTTGCGAAGGACTTGTCGCCGAATCCCAAGGAATTAGTGGGCAAGGATATGGTATTGCGGTACGGCGAGCGGAAGGCCGCTTCGGCGGAAGAAATTGCGAACGAGAAGGATATCGACAAGCAGATGGATGAGATGTTGACTGGCGGCGTGACGATCGTGCCGCGAGAAAAGAAATTGAGGATTGCGGGAATTATTGAGTCCGATCCTTCGGCAGGAGTTGGCGGGTTTGGTGGCGGGCGGGTGTTTTTGCCGTTGGGCACGGCGGAGCAATTGCACCCGGCGCAGCCTAGCGACGTGCAAGAGTTGGTGCGCGGGAGTGGGAAGCAGAGTTACACGGCGCTGACAGTGAAAGTGAAGTCTCCGAAAGATGTGCTGAAAGTAGAAGCGGCGATCAAGAAAATGGGTTTCACAGCGTTCTCACTCTTGGATGCGGCGCAGGGACTACGGCTAGTATTCAGGGTCTTTGACATATTTTTAGCATTGTTTGGGAGTTTGGCGCTGGCGGTGGCTTCGCTGGGAATCATCAATACTTTGGTGATGGCGATTTTGGAGCGGCGGCGAGAGATTGGTGTTTTCAAGGCGCTGGGCGCGACGGATAGCGATGTGAAGCGGCTATTTTTTGCGGAAGCTGGAGCGATGGGATTATTTGGTGGAGTGTTGGGAGTGGCGCTGGGTTGGTTCATCGGGCAGGCATTGAATTGGGGGACGACGATTTATTTGCGGCGGCAAGAATTGCCGGGAGTGAATATTTCGTCGGTGCCGTGGTGGCTGGCGCTGCTCGCCATTCTTTTTTCGGTGCTGGTGAGTCTGGCGGCGGGATTGTATCCGGCAGCGCGAGCGGCGCAGTTGAATCCTGTTGAAGCGCTGCGATACGAATAACGTCGCTAAGAAAATTTATCGCTTACTTCTTTGGGGATGGGACGGCTTACGATTCGTTTAGCGGGATCCGGCGAACGAACTACCCAGACGCGCTTTTCAAAGCATTCGACCGCTAGAATATTATCCTTGAAAAGTTTGTGTTCGACGGAAAAGCTGGTGATGCCCCACCTTGCGACGCAGCTTTCGATGGTGACGTTATCGCCGAACGCGGAAGATGCGGTGAACACGGCGCGGGTCTCGACCATGGGGATGCCGGCAATTCCGTATGTTTCGAGAAGCTTAGTCATGGGCAGACCGGCTTTTTCGAAGAGGTCGTCGGTACACGCATCGAAAAACTCGAAATAACGAGGATAATAGACGATGCCGAGCGGGTCGCAATCGCCCCATTCGATATGGATGGCTTTCTTATTGACGAGCAATAGGATTTGTCTCGAATGAATTTCGGACGCTGCGCACGCGAAGAGTGTAGCGCAACGGAAGAGACTAGAGAAATTGGATTCGGAGAAACGCATGACGATGGAGACGGCTTACATTTGCGATGCGATTCGAACGCCGATCGGGCGATATGGCGGAGCGCTGGCGACGGTGAGGACGGACGATTTGGCGGCGATACCGATTGCGGCGCTGATGGCACGAAACTCTAATGTGGATTGGAACGCGCTGGACGACGTGATTTATGGCTGTGCAAATCAGGCGGGGGAAGACAACCGCAATGTGGGGCGGATGGCGCTGCTGCTGGCAGGTTTACCGAAAGAAGTGGGCGGCTCGACGGTGAACCGGTTGTGCGGATCGAGCATGGACGCGGTGGTTACTGCGGCGAGGGCGATCAAGAGCGGTGAAATAGATTTGGTGATCGCGGGCGGAGTGGAAAGCATGTCTCGCGCGCCGTTTGTGATCGGGAAGGCGGAGTCGGCATTTTCGCGATCGGCAAAGTTGGAGGATACGACAATTGGGTGGCGGTTTGTGAATCCGTTGATGAGGATGAAATATGGAACGGATTCGATGCCGGAGACGGGAGAGATTGTGGCGGAGGAATTTCACATTTCCCGGGAAGATCAGGACGCGTTTGCGCTGAGAAGCCAGCAACGGGCAGCGGAGGCGATTCGTAGCGGGCGGATGGCGGAAGAGATTACGCCGGTATCGATTGCTCAGAAAAAGGGCGATGCGCCAGTGATTTCAAAGGATGAGCACCCGCGGGCGGACACCACTTTGGAGGCGCTGGCAAAACTAAAAGGAATTGTGAAACCGGGCGGAACAGTGACGGCGGGGAATGCTTCGGGAGTGAATGACGGGGCGTGCGCGGTGTTGCTGGCGTCAGAAGGCGCGGTGCGGAAGCATGGCCTTGCGCCTAAGGCACGAGCGGTGACATCGGCCGTGGCGGGAGTGGCACCGAGAATTATGGGGATGGGACCGGCACCGGCGAGTAGAAAAGCATTGGCAAAGGCGGGACTCGCTCTGGAGTCCATGGGCGTGATCGAGTTGAACGAGGCGTTTGCGTCGCAATCGCTGGCAGTGCTGCGCGATTTGGGAATTGCGGACGACGCGGCACATGTGAACCCGAATGGCGGGGCGATTGCGCTGGGACATCCGCTGGGAGCGAGCGGGGCGCGACTGGTGACCACGGCGATGTATCAACTGCAGCGCACGAAGGAGAAATACGCGTTGTGCACGATGTGCATTGGGGTCGGGCAAGGGATCTCGATTATCCTGGAACGGACTTAGAAGCAGTGGATTTGAGCTTCGTCCTGAGTAAGGTTAGCGTGTGCCAGCAGCCGCTGCCGGATTTGCGACTGGTGGCGCCGCAGATTCTTTGACTAAAATTGGCCAGCGTGGGAAGGCGAAGTTGCCGGAGACATCGTCGATCACATTGACCTGACAGGTGTAGAAACCTGGCTTGAGCGATTGCAGGGGAAGATCGATCTGGAAGATGACGGCTTTGCGGTCTGGAGCGGCAACTTCGCGGGCGACAACCGGTTTCGATTCGTAAACCTTCACATTGCCTTGTAGGAATTCGATGCTGGTGAGGACACGCACGCTGTCAAGCGGAGCCTTGGGCGCAGGCGCGTCAGCGGGTGCATTTGCGGCGCGAGGCGGAGCAGGATTTTTTCCGCGCACCGCGTCGTAGACCTCGTATTGCAAATACAGATGCTGATCTCGCGTGAAAACGTGAGTAACGCTAGGGACAAGTTCGGTTTGATCTTGTACTAGCGGCCGCATGCCGCTTTTCTTGCCAGTTGCCGGAACGCGTTGGCTGGCGAGAACCACGGAACTCATTTTCAGCGGAGCTTTGCGAAGATCGGGAACCTGTACATCAGTTTCGAAGGAACCCATGCGGCCGGTCTGGTTTTCTCGAACGATGAATTTCAGATGGTAAGTTCCAGGAGCGAGCGTGAAACCAGTGTTGTACTGGACGTTCTTGCGACGGACCTGTTGCGAACTGTCGAGGGCGAGTTTAACAGTGTCGCGCAAATGCCCAACGGCAAATTTTCCTCCGGCACGGACTTCCCCAACGATATCGATGGTGGCATTATCTTTATCTTTGGCTTGCACGAAGGGAATTTGCGAGCCAGGAATCACCAAGGAAACCGAAAGATAATAGTGCGAATCATCTTGCCGGAAGTAGGCGGCGCCGGCGTAGATAGCAACATCCGTTTGCGGCAAATCAGACGCTAGCTCGTCGCCGAGTTGAGTTTCGCGATCCGCGCGATTGAGATGCTCAAAATCGCGGCCAGAATAGTAGCCAGAGCGATATTCCAGATGGAGATCGGGACGATTCACTTGAACGCGCAGTCGGCGAAACTTTCCGTCTTTTGCCGGATTGTTGCTGGTGAACCCAAGAACGTAATAGGCCGAAGTATCTTTTTGAACTTGCGAAAATACGCCGCTGAAATCGTTGGAATCGAAGAATGCTTTGCCGCCGGTGTCTGCGGCAAGAGTGGAGAGAGTTTCCTGCGAAGCGGCGTTGCTATTTAGGTCGTTGATGACGGCGGCGCCGTTGTACGCGGATTGACCGTGCAAGCTGGCGGATTGGGCCTGGCCACCCGGAGGAAATGCTTCGAGACCGCGAATGTCCAATGGATAGATGGAGACGTTGGCTTTCACCGCCGAAGCCGTTGCGGCGCGTAGGGCAGATTGGTTGTCCACTCCGGACTGCGTAATGCCGTTGCTGAAATAGATTATGGATTTCTTCTGCGGGAGCTTGCCGAGCGTTTGCATGATGGACTGCAAGGCGAGAAGTTTTCGGTCGGCGGTGAAAGTGTTGTAGTCCGTATCGTCGGCAGTAAATGCGCCGCCGCTTTCCGCAGCGCCTTCGGCGGTGCCAGTGGTTCCAGCGTCGAAGCCCTGGCCTTCGCTGGAGGTGTATGCGTTTAGCGCGGCGAGGACTTTTGCTTTGTCGTCGGTGAAATCGAGATCGACGTGCAAATTGGTGGCGAGAGAAACGGCGCCAATCAAGTCGGCCGGTTGCATTTTCGATTGCACAAATTGTTTGGCGGCGTTCACGCTGCGCTCAATTTGCTCGGGGTCCATCGCGGAAAAATCGAAGAACAGCAGAATCAGGCGGCGGTCGCGAGCATCCATGGCGGGTTTGTCGGCATTGGTTGCGGCAAGAGTTCCCTGCGCCGCGACACCGGTGGTAGTGGATTCGGCCGCGCCGGCGGTATTCAGCGCATCGACATTTTCGAAATCGAAGGTAAGAAGGTCTTGATGTTTGTTGTCTTCAAAAACGGTGAAGTCATCTTTTTTGAGGTCGCGTATGAGATTGCCTTTTTTATCGCGGGCAACAACATTCACAAGGACTAGCTCTGAAGTCACCTTCAAGCGGCGAGTGGAAGATTGCGGCGGAGGAGGCGGTGGAGGCGGCGGCGCGACCGGAATCTGGCCCCAGGATGATGGGGCGGTTTGCAGAAGAAACGCGGCGGCCAGCAATGCGGCGGATTTTCTAACAGTTTGCATCATTTGCACCTTAAAAGCGGAAGCGCGCGAGCAGAGTCAGGCGCCTCATGTTAGCAGTGGTGGTGACTTGACCGAAGGTGAGCGAGTTCACCGAGGTGTTGATGGCGGTGAATTGCACGCTGTTAAGAATGTTGGTGGCCTGGACGCGGAATTCGAGCGCCCGGGATTCCTTGATCGTGAAGGTTTTGCTGAGCGAAGTGTCAACGGTGATTTGACCGGGGCCTTCGATAATGTCGCGGCCGGCGTCGCCGAATGTGGTACCCAATGGATTCAGGCAAGGATTGCTGGCAGTTGGAGACGAAATTCCAGGTGAGACGGGGGCGCAGAAGGCCGCAGTGTTGAAAAATTCCTGAGCTGTGGGATTAGCGAGATTGATTGGCTCGCCGGTGACGTTGGCACGCAACGAACCGGTGACGCCACGGCTGAGGTCGACGGCATTGCCGAGAACCCGAGGCGTGAACGGAAGACCGGAAGCGATGGTGAAATCGCCGCTCCATTGCCAACCGCCGAGTGCCTGCAGCCAAAAACCTTTTGAGCCGAAGCGGTGACTATCGCCAAACGGGAAATCGTAAATCCAATTTCCGGTGAACTTGTGGCGCTGGTCGAAACTGGAAAGGCCGCGGTCGGCGGCGATATCGAACGGATTCTGAGCAACAATACCTGCGCCGCCGCCGATGGACGAGGCATCGTCAATCGACTTGGAATAAATGTAGGTGCCGCTGAGCCCTACCCCATGAGCGAGCCGTTTGCGAAACCGGATTGAACCGGAATGGTAGACAGAATTACCGGCGGAAGATTCATAGGTGAAAGGCTGGAGACCGGCGATCTCGATAGCGCGTTCAATGTCGAGTCGAGTTCCCTTGGAACCGTTATAGTCGATATTTAGTAGCACGCCGCCGCGAAGTTGCTGCTGGATGTCCACGTTCCAGATTTGGACGTAGCCGAGGCGATAGTTTGGATCGACCGCGAAATTATTGGTGATCGCGCCCGGAACAGGCGGCGGAAACCCGTTTTGCAAGGTGAGAGGAGCTGAAAGGCTGCTGAGATTGGTGGAAGTTATCGCGAACGGCGGCTGAAACGCGAAATTTTGAATAATGTTGCCGTACTGCGCAAGATTGTAATTGACGCCATAGCCAGCGCGAACAACAGTTTGCTTCAACGGCTTCCAGGCGACACCGAGGCGGGGAGCGAAATCATTGCGATCGGGATGGACGAGCGAGTCGCCAAAACCGGCCTGGCCGGGCAAAACGGGGACTGCGCTCACAAAGCTGGGCGCAACGTTGAGATTCGCGATCTGATTGTGCGCTTCGGTGTACGGGCCGTTGTATTCATAGCGAAAGCCTAGATTAAAGGAGAGATTGGCGCGGTATCGGAAATCGTCTTGAGCGAAAAGGTCCATCGAGTTGGCGCGGAAATCGTAGGAGTTCGCGCCGCTTTGCAGGCTGGTCTGTTGCGGGAGGCCAAGAAGAAAATCGGCAAAGTCCAAGCCGGTGTCGGCTGCGGGTTGCGTGCCACCAGGAGTATTTTCCGCAGTCGCAAAGCCAGTGAAGATGAAATTGCCCTCGGCATTTTTCGCGGAGCGGAAACTTTGCAGGATGCGGCGGTAGTCCGCGCCGAAGCGCCAGTTGTGTTTGCCGCGGCTCCAGGAAAGAGTGTCGGAGAGCGTATAGGTTTGATCGAGTTCGCGACGTGGCATCGGGTCGGTGAGGCCGCCAAAGGTGGTGAAATTGATACCGGGAATGCCGAAATCAAAGGGATTGCTGGAGACGCCGCCGATTCCAGCTTCGGCAGCGACGTCAATATTATTGGAAAACAGATTGGCGGTGGCGACGTGATTGTGATTGTAGGTGAAACGAAGGTTGTTGGTGGCCTTTCCGTTGCCGTAGGTCCACGCAGTATTGGCGTTCAGGCCTTGCGTGCCGTTGTGGCCAAAGAGCGACGGGAATGGATTGACAATCTGCGAAGAAGTGCGCGCCCAATTGAGGCCGAAGCTCAAATTATTTTGTGCGCGACGGCGACCTCCGCCACCACCGCCGCCGCCGCCGCGGCCGCCGCGATTAGGTGTCGGCGTAGAGCCAAAATTGTGCACCAAGCGGAGGATGATGGCGTCTGAATCGCTGTTGTCGTTGGTAACGAAGTGAAAATTTCGAGTGGCAGTGTCCAGATTCGGAAGCGGAATAAATTGCAGCAAAGATTTCGCAGCAGAGCTAAGTAACGTCGGGTCGATTACATTGGCCTGACCATTGAAAACAAACTGCTGGCCGTTCGATGGATTGAAAATTTGCACGGGAGTGCCGTCTCGGTTGGTGGCAGCGGAAAAATCGCCATTACGTTCCGCGAGAGTGGGTACCGTGGAAAAGGAATCGTAAGGAGTGCTGCCGCGCGTGCCGTTCCACCCGACGAAGTAAAACCATTTGGCCCCGCCGTTGAAGATTTTGGGGATGTTGAGTGGACCGCCGATGTTGGCTCCGAACCGCGCGAGGTTGTAACTGGCCTTGGAGGTTTGCAGTCCGGTTAGGGAAAAGGGGCGGGCGTCGAACGAGGCGTCATTGTCTGACGCGTAGAGTAATCCGTGAGGCTGATTGATATTGAAGCCGCGCCCGCCGCCGAGCCGGATGATACTGGGGCCGCCGAGGACTCCACCGAGTCCACCTGGCCCACCACCGCCGGGGCCACCGGGAATCAAGCCGTCTCTAACAGCCCGATCGCGAAATTCCTGGATGCGGTCTTGTATATCTTGTTCGTTGCCATTGCCGAAATCCTGAGAACGGCCTTGCGCGCCAGTGATGCTTACGGATTCGGTTGGCGCGTCAGCTCCAGCGCCGTTCAGGGGAAGGCCTGCGGTATCGGGGTTCGCCGCACCGCCAAATCCTCCGGGAGCGTTGCCCGCCGAGAGGTCTGAGAGGGCATTGTCCAAAGTCAGGCTTTGGAATCCGCGTCCGGCGGCGAGAAGAGCTGCGACGCCCTTGTCAGTCTGCTCTTGCTGACGCGAAGCGAGAACCATCTCGGCATCGAATTTGCCGGACGGGGTTTCCGGCTTGAGGATGACTTCCTGCGTTTGCGCTGCGAAGGCCATGAACTCGACGCGGACGACGTAGCGTCCACGCGGGAGTCCCGCGAAGCTGTAGGCGCCATTCGAAGCGGTGGCAACCGAATATTTTTTCCCAGTAAGCGTATTGGAGGCAGTTACGGTAACGCCGGGCAGGGGAGTTTTACCGGAGCGCACGGTTCCGGTGATTTCAAAGGATGTGGGTTGCGCCGGCGGCGGGGTCGCGTCACTGGAGGGCGAAGACGGCGGTTCCTGCGCCAACACAAGGCTTCCGGCGAACATGGTAAGGATGATCGAAACGCGAAACAAAAACCGTATGCAACGAGATTCGATGCTCAATGCTGGGGCTCTGGTGGTTTTTGCTGAGCCGCGCCTTTATTGGCGGGACCAGCGCCGGGACCGGTAAGACCCATTTCCTGCATGCGGTCCTGCATACGCTTCCACTGCTCGGGATCGATTATGGTGACCATTTTGGGGGCGAAGACATTGTTTTGCGTAGCGCCGCGCGCAAAAAGGTGATCACCGACCTGAATATCCGCCATCGTAATGCTGTCACGGCCACGGCGCAGGGAGGTCTCTTCGTTGAGTTCGATGGTTTGGACTACATTGTCGGAGCGCAGGACGGAAAGCTTGGGTGCGTCGATCGATTTGATTTCACCGACTACATAGTCTTTGCCGAGAATCCCTGTTTCGCGTTCGATTCCACCGCGCGCGCCACCGCCGTTTCCTCTGCCGCGGCCTTCGCCTCCGCCCTGTGCATTCGCGGCGCGAGCGCCGATCATCTGGGCGGTCCAGGTGTGGTCGGGATTTTCGTCACCGCGAATACCCACGAGGTCGCCCACTTTAAAATCGGTGCGCTTGGCGGGCTGGCGATCTCTACGAAATTCGGTTTTATCAGTCAGCTTAACGGTTACGGCATCGCCATTCAGTTTGACAATATCGATCGAAGTGTCGTGGATGGCCGTAATCTTGCCAAGCAGAGGCAATTGTCGATTTTCGCCTTGGGCTTGCCTGGGAGCGGGGGCGGGATCTTGGCTGTCTGAAGTGCTCCGCATGGAGCTTCGCGCCGACAATGCGGAGAGAGCCAAAATTGGCACCAATACTCCAACCTGCAAAAAATTCCGGTATGGCTTCATGCATTTCCTCTCGGGGTATTTCGGCGTGCCTGCTTAGGACATGAGACGCGGAACATATCAAGAAGGTTTCGTCCCAGAGGCGGTGATCCGGTCAGAACAAGTGTAAGGGCGCGACGGTTACCCGACGATTCATTTGCCCATTATAACGTTTTCCCGAAAATGTGTTGTAAGGTTCCCACAAGAGTGAAGGTTGTGGGTTCGTTCGTGGGACGTGAAATCCCATTTTCGGTCAATTTCGCAGTCGTGGTTTGGCCATAAATGCCGCTAACGCGATGAATTAAATGATGTTACAGTAACTCCCATCGGCAGGCCACTTGCATTTTTAACGGATGACAAACTTATGGACATACAACGACCATCGAACGCTCGAGCCAAGAAAATCAAGAGAATTGTATACGTGACCGTGGCGGTTGTCGTCATCGCTGGAATCACATTGGGATTGTCGCGACTGCGTCCCGCTGCACCTTCGGTGGACCGCGGAACCGTTTGGAGCGACGCCGTAAAACGCGGGCCGATGCTCCGGGAAGTGCGCGGGCTGGGGACGCTGGTCCCTGAAGACATCCGCTGGATTCCTGCACAAACCGCAGGGCGGGTGGAAAAAATCCTGGTCCATCCCAGCAGCCGCCCGATCAAGGCGGACACAATCATTCTGGAGTTGAGTAACCCGGAACTGCAAAGAGATGTTTTGGATGCAGAGCTTCAGTTGAAAGTCGCTCAAGCGGATTACGAAAATTTGAAGGTGCAGGTCAACAGCGAACTGCTGAATCAGAAGGCGCAGGAAGCGGCGGTAAAGAGCGACTTCCAACAGGCACGACTGCAGCATGATGTCGACGAAAAATTGCAGAAGGAAGGCATTGGCGCAGACGTGGTATCTCAACTTTCGAAAGTGAAAGTGGAGCAATTGGCGGTCCGCGCGGGGCTTGAAGGAGAGCGAACGAATATCGCTACTGATTCCGCGAAGGCGCGGCTGATGGCTCAGCAAGCGCACGTCGACCAGCAAAAGGCGCTGTATAACCTGCGGAAGAGCGAACTGGAGGCGCTGCATGTTAGGGCCGGAATTAACGGGGTGTTGCAAGTGGTGCCGGTGGATGTCGGGCAGAATGTGACGCCGGGCTTGAATCTGGCGCGGGTGGCCGATCCCAAGACATTGAAGGCGGAAATCAAAATTGCCGAAACGCAGGCGAAAGATGTCATACCGGGACAAAAGGCGACCATCGACACCCGGAATGGATTGGTCGAAGGACTGGTTTCGCGAGTCGACCCCTCGGTGCAGAACGGTACTGTAACCGTGGACGTGGCGATTGACGGCCCGCTGCCGCCTGGAGCGCGGCCGGACTTAAGCGTTGACGGGACGATTGAGCTGGAGAACTTGAAGGACGTGCTATTTGTCGGGCGGCCGGTACACGGGCAGTCGGACAGCACGATTAGTCTTTTCAAATTGACCAGCGACGATTCCGAAGCCGTACGGGTGAACGTGAAGCTGGGCCGCAGTTCGGTGAATACTGTGGAAATCCTCGATGGCTTGCAGGTCGGCGACAAGGTGATTCTGTCGGACATGTCGCAATGGGATAACGTGGACCGCATTCGACTTAAATGATGCTCGCTGGGTTAGTACATCGAACTTTTTAGCTTTCTTTACGTATTAGTTTCTAACTAGTGGCCAGCGGCTGCGTCTCTTAGTGTGGAGATGGTATGAACAATCTGTGGCGAGACGTTCGATACGGGCTGCGGATGCTTGCGAAGAATCCCGCCTTTACGTTCGTTGCGGTGCTGACCCTGGCATTGGGAATTGGCGCGGTCACGGCAATCTTCAGTGTGGTTTACACGGTGCTGCTGCGGCCACTTCCCTACCCTGCTCCGGATCAATTGGCGCGAGTATGGCAGGTGGGATCGCGCGGAGGCCGGATGAATTTCTCCGATCCCAATTTTGAGGAAGTGCGCGACGCCAACCGAAGCTTTGCGGCGTTTGCGGCATTTGAAGCATATCCGGCGACGGTAACCGGGCTGCAGGAAGCGCTCCGCGTGAATCAGGCTGTTGTTTCTCGGCAATTTTTGACTGCCATGGGAGTGCAGCCGACAATAGGCCGGGCTTTTTCTGAAGATGAGATGAAGTTTGGCGGGCCGCCGGCGGCGTTGCTCAGCTATTCCTTTTGGAAGAATACGCTGGGCGGCGCGTCCGATTTATCGACCCTGCATTTGAACATCGACGGGGCTCCCTTTTCCGTGGTTGGCGTGATGCCGGAGAACTTTTCGTACCCCGAAGATTCGCAGATTTGGGCCCCTCGAGAACATTTTGAGCGTTACCCGAGCCGAACCGCGCACAACTGGAAAGTGATTGGGCGAATGAGGCCCGGCGTGCAAGTGGAACAAGCGCGCGCGGATTTGGAGGGCATTGCCAAAGAACTGAAGAAAAAGTATGGCTCAGATACAGATATGAGCGATACCGCCGCGTTGCCATTGCAAGCGGCGCTTACCGGAAACTTACGACCAGCTTTGTTGATGCTTCTGGCGGCGGCCGCTATTTTGTTGCTGGCAGCGTGTTCGAACACGGCCAACCTGCTGCTTGCAAAATCTGCGTCGAGGCAGAAAGAGATGGCCGTACGAGTGGCGCTGGGTGCGGGCCGAGGACGATTGGCAGGACAGTTTCTGACGGAGTCTGTGCTGCTGTCACTAATAGGAGGAGCCGCTGGAATTTTGATCGCGGGAGCCGGACTGGACGTGCTGCTGCGATTTACGCCAGCGACGTTGCCTGCGCTAGCGAGCGTTCATTTGAATTGGGTCGTGCTGTCTTTCACAGTGGCGCTGTCTTTGCTGACGGCATGTGGATTGGCGCTAGGAGTCGCGTTTCGTAGCACGCGCGGTGATGTCGTAGAAACACTGAAACAAGGGCAGCAGAGCAAGCTCGGTGGAGCTGGGCATGCGCGAGTTCGCTCTTTGCTGATGGGCTTGCAGGTAGCCATGGCAACGATGCTACTGGTCGGCGCCGGGTTATTGGGAAAGAGTCTGATTCATCTGTTGGAAGTGCCGACCGGCTATCGGACCGACAAGATTTTGACGGCGGAAATTTATGCGCCCGACATGAAAAACGAGGCGGACAAGGCGCGCCGACGACAGGAACTTGATCAAGTGATGGAACGAGTTCGCGCGATCCCAGGAGTGCAAAGCGCCGGAATGGTGAGTTCCCTGCCTTTGGGAGCGAAGTTTTTTCCTGACGGGACCTTTTTACTGGTGGAAGATCCGAAAGAAATGAAATCGTTCAAGGATTTCGACGCTATCGCCAAAATTCCGGAACGCAGCGGCGATGCGTATTACCAAGCGGCGGATGATCAGTATTTTCGCACCATGCAAATTCCGCTGATCAGCGGGCGGTTGTTTGACGAGCGGGACGGGCCAGATACGCCGCATGCAGCAGTAATCAGCGAGTCTTTGGCGCGCGCCAAGTGGCCCAGTCTAGATCCCATTGGCCATCATATTGAATTCGGAAACATGGACGGCGACTTGCGATTACTCACCATCGTCGGAGTAGTTGGTGACGTGAGAAATCAGGGGTTGGGCCTAGAACCTGAACAGACAATTTATGTAAATGCGCGGCAGCGAGTTCCGGATGTGTTTAGTTTGGTCTTGCACACGGAGGGAGACTCGGCCGCCGTAATGTCTTCAGTGCGAAGCGTGCTGCACGGCGTCGATGCGGATTTTGCGCCGAAATTCCAGATGTTTCGGCAAATTGTCTCGCAATCGGTGGGTGATCGAGAGTTTCAGTTGTACCTGTTGATGATTTTCGCGGTGACGGCGCTGGGGTTGGCGATTATCGGTCTGTACGGCGTGACGTCATATGTGGTTGGTGAACGAACTCCGGAGATTGGCGTACGCATGGCCCTGGGGGCGGCGAAGACGGATGTGTTGCGCATGATTTTAAGCCAGAGCGCAGGCACGGTGCTATTGGGAATTTTGGTTGGCGCGGGTGGCATTGCAGCGCTTACAAAGGTGCTGCAAGGGTTTCTGTATGGCGTTACGCCAAACGATCCGATTGTTTTCGCCGGAGTAGGCGCGCTTTTGATGCTGGTCGCCATGGCTGCGTGCTACTTTCCGGCGCGGCGCGCCATGCGAATCGATCCGATCAAGGCCTTGCGGTACGAATAGGGAGAGTTGATGCGCACAGTTTGGCAGGATGTTCGATATGGCACACGGACGCTGGCAAAGAGTCCCGGCTTCACCGTGGTCACCGTGCTGACTTTGGCGCTTGGAATTGGCGCGAATACGGCGATTTTTTCGCTGATGCATCAATTGCTGCTGCGCCAGCTTCCCGTAAAGAATCCCAGCGAATTGGTGGTCTTGCGAGCTCCGGGACTAACAACTGGCACAGTGTCCAGCGATGGCGACAGCACTGAGTCATTCTCGTACAAAATGTACAAGGGGCTACGCGACGGGAATCAGGTTTTTTCAGGCGTCTTGGCACGAGCGGCTTTTCCCGCCAGCGTAGCGAGCCGCAAGCAGACTGAGCGTGCGTCTGGTGAACTAGTCTCTGGCAATTATTTCGAGGTTTTGGGTGTCCGGCCGGTGCTTGGCCGTGTGTTTAACCAGGATGACGACCGAGTGCCCGGGGCGCAGCCGGTCGTGGTGTTGGGCAATGACTATTGGAAGCACCGCTTCGCGGGCGATCCAAGCATATTGAATCAGGCGATTCTCGTGAACAACACGGAAATGACCGTCGTGGGCGTTGCACAGCCGGGATTTTTTGGTGTGCAGGTTGGCAGAACTCCAGACATTTATGCGCCCATGATGATGGCGGCGCAGATGCAGCCTAATGGTCATGACTTGAACCCGTGGAACGACTACTGGCTCAACGTCCTGGCGCGTGGCAAGCCGGGCGTTTCCGAGCAGCAGGCGAGCGCGGGCATAAACGCCGCATACAGCCCGCTTTTGGTGGAACAACTTGCCACCATAAAGGGTTGGCCTGAAGCGAAGCAGCAACGCTTCCTGAGCAAGAAAATTATCCTCTCTTCAGGCGCGAAGGGCCGAAACGTTTTGCAGCGTGATGCAGGCACACCGATACTCGCGCTCTTCGCCATGGTTGCGCTGGTTTTGCTGATTGCCTGCACAAACGTGGCGAATTTGTTGCTTGCGCGGGGAGCTGGGCGGCAGCGTGAGTTTGCAATCCGGTCGGCGATGGGCGCGAGCCGCAGCCGGTTGATCCGCCAGTTGGTTATTGAAAGTTTGCTTTGCGCAATTGCCGGCGGGGCGGCCGGTTTGATTATAGGAACGTGGTTGATGGGGATTTTGACCTCGTCGATCGCTTCAAACGAGAACATTCACGGGTTGACAGCGCGACTGGAGCCCAGCGTTTTGGGTTTCGCGCTTGCAGTAACCCTACTCTCGGGACTTTTCTTCGGACTACTGCCGGCTTGGCGGGTCACCCGCTACGGCCTTTCAGACGTGATGAAAGATCAGGGGTCAACGTCGTCCGCAAGCGCTTCTCACGTGCACTTTCGGAAGACGCTGGTGGCTGGGCAAGTGGCATTCACCCTATTGCTTTTGGCTGGCGCGGGATTTTTTACCCGCACATTGTGGAATTTGCGTAATCAATCCCTGGGGCTCAAGACGGAGAATGTAATTTCGTTCTCCGTGCAGCCGTCGTTGAACGGCTATGATACCCCTCGCGCAGTCGCCCTCCTGGATCAGTTGAGGTCACGCATTGCGGCGCTACCCGGTGTGAACGGAATCGGCAGCTCGGAGGTTCCGACCCTTGAAGGAGACAATAACACCAACAATATAACCGTTGAGGGCGGCCCCGAACTGTCCGAAGAGCTCCAGCAAGTCAACAATGACTCGGTGAGTCCCGATTATTTTTCGACTATGGGAGTGCCGTTGATTTCTGGCCGAGAATTTAATCAGGGCGATGGCGCGAGCAGCCCCAAAGTAGCAATTGCCACTGAATCCATGGTCAAGCGTTTCTTTCCCGGCCGGAATCCGTTAGGAGCGCATTTCGCGTTCGGCGGCGGAAAGACTGTTAAACCAAACATCGAAATCGTCGGCGTGGTTAAAGATTCGAAGCAAGTCGAGGTGCGAAGCGACGAGCAGCCTTACTTGTACTTGCCTTATGCGCAGCAAAAAACTTTATCGCAAATGACTTTTTATGTTCGCACATCGCGCGATCCGATTTTGGCGGCGCCGGTGCTGCAAAGCGTGGTGCGCGAGCTCGACCCCAACTTGCCGGTTTATGGCGTGAAAACCATGCAACGAATTGTGGACGAAAACCTATTCGGCGAAAGCCTGGTGGCCACAATGTCGGCCGGCTTCGGAGCGTTGGCAGCCATGCTTGCGGCGCTCGGCATTTATGGAGTTCTGGCGTTTCTCGTAGTACAGCGAACACGCGAGATTGGAATCCGCATGGCGATGGGCGCCGAATCGGGCGATGTTCGCATGCTGGTGTTTAAGGAAGTGGGAGCGATGTTAATTGCCGGGGTGGTGATTGGTTTGCCGCTGGCTTATCTCCTGGGCCGGTACAGCGAATCCATTTTGTTTGGCGTTAAGGCGAGCGACCCGATGGTCTATCTATCTGGGCTGGTTTTAATCACGCTTATTGCGGGGGCTGCGTGCTATATTCCGGCACGCCGGGCCACAAAGGTGGATCCGCTGATCGCGCTACGCTACGAATGATCGCGAGCTTATCGAATTTTGCAGTACGGCTGTGGCAACAACAAGTTTTGCGAGTTAAATTTTGAGGTGAAGGAGATGCAATGGCGACAGACACGTTGATCAGGATGGAAGGCGTAAAAAAGGTCTTCCTGACGGATGAAGTGGAAACTCACGCACTCGAGGAAATTCATCTCGAGATCAAGAAGGGCCAATATATTTCGATTGCCGGTCCCTCGGGCTGCGGCAAGTCGACGCTCCTGTCGATTCTCGGGCTGCTGGACTCGCCGAGCGACGGCATTTACGAACTGAATGGCCAGCCAGTGGCGAACCTGACCATCAGCGAACGAACTCGTATTCGCAATCGCGAAATCGGTTTCATCTTTCAGGCCTTTAACCTGATCGGCGATTTGACGGTATACGAAAACGTGGAACTGCCCTTGACCTATCGCGGCACCAGCGCCAGCGAACGCAAGCAGAAGGTGCAAAACGCATTGGAGCGCGTGGGAATGGCGCATCGGCTGCGGCACTACCCATCGCAACTCTCTGGCGGTCAGCAACAACGCGTAGCTGTGGCCCGCGCACTGGTCGGCGATCCGCTCATCATGATGGCTGACGAGCCTACTGGAAACCTGGACTCGAAAAACGGTGAAGCGGTGATGGAGTTGCTTCGCGATTTGCATCGCAACGGCGCGACGATCTGCATGGTGACTCACGATCAGCGCTACGCCAACTTCGCGGAACGCACCATTCATCTGTTCGACGGTCGCATTGTGGAAGAAACGCAGGAAGCACACGTCGGAGCCTAGGCTGCTCGCGGAAACGCGGAGCATGCTGCACAATCTGGCAGGACTTCGGCACGGGCTGCGTACCGTTGCGCGGAAAAGCGGCGCCGCAGCAGCTATACTGCCCTTGCCGTTTTGAAACCGCCGGACCGCAGTTTGGCCCCACCAATGTCGACGACAGCAACTGAACCTTGAGTTTCTCCAGGGGGGCGGTTTGTCTCGCAAGGGCGGCAATGCTAGCCTGCTACTTTCCGGCCGACGGCCTAGTTGGCCGCGGCACAAGTAGCATGAAACTGACAAGATCGCCGGGGGCCCGAAATTCGTGACCGTCCGCTTTCCGGTGGTGCGAGACAGGAGATTTTGTGGAACCTTTGATTCAATTGCGAAGTTTGGAAAAAGCATATGAGGCCGGCGGCAGTAAGTTTTTCGTGCTCCGCCGGATCTCGCTTGATGTCAAGCAAGGCGAGTTTGTCACTTTCATGGGGCCTTCGGGAGCGGGCAAGTCCACCTTGTTGAGCATCATCGGGATGCTGGATAGCGCATGGAACGGCGAGTATTACTTTCTCGACCAGCCCGTTCACAAGCTGAACGTCAAAAAACGCAACGAATTGCACAAAGCCAATATCGGATTCGTCTTCCAAAGCTATCACTTGATCGACAATTTGACGGTGTTCGAGAATTTGGAGATTCCACTGTCCTACAAGAACGTGCCGCGGAAAGAGCGCGTCAGTTTGGTATGCGATATTCTCGATCGTTTCAATATTGTCGGTAAAAAAGATTTGTTTCCGAATCAACTATCCGGCGGCCAGCAGCAACTGGTCGGCGTCGCGCGCGCGGTGATTCAACATCCCAAATTGATTCTTGCCGACGAGCCGACAGGAAACCTGCATTCGGCACAGGGCGAAGAGATCATGGAACTGTTCAAGAAATTGAATGAAGCAGGCACCACAATCATTCAGGTGACTCATTCCGAGCGCAACGCGACCTACGGGAACAGAATCGTGCAACTCAAGGATGGATGGCTCACTGGCGAGACCGACTCAACTGGCCAGCCAATCGCGGTGCATCAAGCGAGCTAGAACAACTGCCCACCTAATAGCATTGGCGTCCGGAGGGATTCGTTAAAACCAACGATCTTGCGCCGCCCGCGTTAGGATAAGAGTGCTGACCGATGAAAGCTAAAAATCCACAGCCACATCGTGTCCTGATTGCGGACGATCAGGCCGACATCCGCGATGCCCTGCGCCTCCTGCTGCGTCGAGAAGGCTTTGAGACGCACGGAGCGGCATCGCCTAGCGAAGCGCTCGCCGCAATCGAGGCTCGCGAATTCGACGCCGTGCTAATGGACTTAAATTACGCGCGAGACACCACTTCCGGCCAGGAAGGCTTAGACCTGTTGCCGCGTATTCAAATGGTGGATAGCACTCTTCCCGTGATTGTGATGACGGCCTGGAGCAGCGTGGAAGTTGCCGTGGAGGCGATGCGTCGCGGGGCACGCGATTTCATTCCGAAGCCGTGGGAAAACACTCGCTTGCTGACTGTTTTGCGCACCCAGATTGATCTGCGCCAAGCGTTGCGCCAAGCCTCCCGGCTCGAAGCCGAAAATCGGCTGTTACGCACCGAATCGCGCCCGACCATGATCGCGGAATCCGCGGTAATGCAGCCGGTTCTGGACCTCATCGCGCGTATTGGTCCCGCAGACGCCAATGTGCTGATCACCGGCGAGCACGGCACCGGCAAGGAGGTCGTTTCGCAAACGCTGCATGCGCTCTCGCCGCGAGCGACCACTCCCATGGTCACCGTGAACGCTGGGGGACTCTCCGAAGGTGTCTTCGAAAGCGAACTTTTTGGCCACGTAAAAGGAGCGTTTACCGACGCACGCGTCGATCGCGTTGGCCGCTTCGAATTAGCGGATGGTGGCACTCTCTTTCTCGATGAAATTGCGAATGTGCCATTAAAGCTACAGGCGAAATTGTTACGCGTACTGGAAACTGGCGAACTGGAACGCGTTGGCTCGTCGAGTACGCGGCGCGTCGACGTTCGCGTCATCGCCGCTACAAATGTGGACGTAACCGAGGAAGCCGCTGCCGGACGGTTCCGGCAGGATTTGCTGTTTCGGCTAAATACCATTGAAATTCATCTACCGCCGCTGCGCGAGAGGCGGGGTGACATCGATCTGCTGGCACAGCATTTTCTACGCGGCTACGCGCAGCGCTACCGCAAGAACATTTCTGGATTTGATCCCGTTGCGGTTCAAATGCTCCACGAGCATCCCTGGCCGGGCAATGTTCGTGAATTGGATCATGCCATAGAGCGTGGCGTTTTGCTGGCGGCAGGGCAACAGGTTCGCGCGGCAGATCTCGGTTTGCGGTCCCCCGCATCGGGCAGTTCCGCAAGGCTCGAGGAAATGAGTCTCGACGATGTGGAACGCCATCTTATTCAGCGCACGCTCGCTCGAAGCGATGGCAACGTCAGCCAAGCCGCCAAAGCCTTGGGCCTGAGCCGCAGCGCCATGTATCGCCGCCTGCAAAAACACGGCCTCGAATGAGTCGCCTCACCTATGAACGCCGCATACAGCTTCTGGCGCTGGCGGCGGGTCTGCCCGGCTCGGCCATCGCGCTGATTCTGCTTTGGACCAGCGATTACTCTTCGCGTACCTCCTGGACGCTGACACTTTTCATCGTTACGCTCTGGCTTGGCTTCGCGCTCTCTCTGCGCCATCGGGTCGTATTTTCTCTGCAGACTCTGTCGAATCTTCTCGCGGCATTGCGCGAAGAGGACTTCTCAGTCCGAGGACGTGACGCTCGGCGCGACGATGCCATGGGCGAAGTAATGATTGAAGTCAACGCGCTTGGCGAAACTCTTCGCGAGCAACGCTTGGGCGCGCTGGAGGCTACCGCCCTCCTCCGCACCGTCATGGATGAAATTGACGTCGCTATCTTCACTTTCGACAATTACACTAAACTCCGCTTGGTAAATCGTGCGGGAGAGCGACTTCTGGCACGCTCGCTCGAGCGCCTGCTGGGATTTACAGCCGCGGAACTCGGCTTGGGGGCAGCGCTCGAAGGCGAGCCCGCCCGCACCATGGAGTTGGGTTTCACCGGAGGCTCCGGGCGATGGGGCATGCGCCGTGTTTTATTTCGTCAGGCGGGGCTGCCGCACCAGCTCGTTGTATTGAGCGATTTGAGCCGTGCGCTGCGCGATGAAGAACGCCAAGCTTGGCAGCGACTGATTCGCGTCATGGGCCACGAGCTAAATAATTCGCTCGCGCCAATCCAATCCGTCGCGCAAAGCCTCGAAAGCGGGCTGCAAGAAATCGCGGGCCGCCAAGAGTTGCCAGACGCCAACACCATGCTGTTCGACGACATGCGTCAGGGCTTCGGCATCATCCGTTCTCGCACCGAGGCGCTCGGCCGTTTTATGACGGCATATTCTCACTTGGCGCGATTGCCGCAGCCCACCTTGAAACCGGTGAACGTTCGCGAGTGGATAACGCGTGTGGTAAAACTCGAAACCCGCGTCAAGCTGGTGTTAATTCAAGGGCCGGAAATGACGATCTCTGGCGATCCCGACCAACTGGAACAATTGCTCATCAATTTGGTTCACAACGCTGCGGACGCCGCGCTGGAAACTTCCGGGGGCGCCACCGTCGGCTGGTCGCGGCAGGATTCGCAATTAAATGTGTGGATTCTGGATGACGGACCGGGCATCCAAAATACCGCCAACCTCTTTGTGCCTTTTTTCACCACGAAGCCAGGAGGCTCCGGCATCGGCTTGGTCCTAAGCCGCCAAATTGCCGAGGCACACGGGGGGGCGCTTACCTTGACGAATCGTCGAGATTCGTCAGGTAGCGAAGCCAGGCTTCGGTTGCCTCTGTAGCGAGGTTGTTTTCTTTCCAGCGAGTCAGCGCAATTTTCGCAAATCAAACGTGGCGCTGATCGTTTTCGCCTCAGGCGTCACCACGTCGACTGTAATCTGATCGGACGCGACATCCTTTGCGTCAAATTCCAGCCAAACCGTCTCTCCGTCCAAAACCGACGGGGTATCTTTCGTTGCCGAAGAAAAAATGGGCTTGTTGTGGATCGAACGCGACGCCAGAGTTTTGCCTTTTTGCTTTACATTGAACTGAAAGTTTTGCCAAAAATTTTCCGGCCGCAACGCGGCATTGTTCCCCGGCGCGGGATTCTGTGGCGCCGCATTGTCGTCTTTCTTCGGAAACGCCGCGGGCAGCATCAACACGACTCTCACAATCACCGTATTGCCATGCTGCCGAAAAGCCGCCTCCGCTTCCTGTTCCGTGTAACCGCTGGTGTTTTGCCTTGAAGCATCCACAATCTGGGTGAAAGGAGTCAAAATATCAATCTGCGCGATGTGCGGGCCTTGCAGCCCCTCGCCAGTGATTTCCTTCGAATATGGACTCAGAAAATCCGCAGTCGCTTTGTCGTTTCGCTGCCCCAAAACAAAAGCTTCATGAACCGACGCCGGATTCAGCGGCGACTCGTACGCCGCGACCTCCTGTACAGGAAACGCACAAGTCAAAATCAAACACACGGCCAGACACATCCAGTCTCTGCAATGCTTTCCGCTTCGATACTTGATCAAACTCATTTTAGTTTAGATGCGACCGCAGTCGAGAGGGCATGAGATGTTGAAAGAGTACTTTTTCTGCATCTATAAGGGAAAATCCGCGCTGGAATAAAGGGAAAGCTGTATGCCCCGTAATCCATTCCCGCTTCAAACTAATCATTGATCCTGCTGAGCTTAACGCGCCTTTCGTCGGTGTGCAGAAGTTGCTGTATGGGCGAAAAAAAGCAGAAACCGTTCCAGGGACGATCGCCGTAAGTACCGCACATCCAAGCACCTAGCCGAGCCTTGTCTTGGCAATGGATGTGCTGTCTTAAACTTGGTGGAGGGAAACTAGTAGTACGCAAACAAGATATGCAAGGAAGTACCCTCAAACCAATGACCGTTGACAACCACAACCCAGTCCCCAAATGGCGCGAGCGCCTCGCAGCGCTTAGAAACACGCCTCCCGTCCTGCGCATGGTTTGGAAATCCGCGCCGAAAGTAATCGTCTGGAGCCTGTCGTGCCGGATTATTGCGGCGCTTTTGCCTTTAGCCGTTCTCGCAGTCACGCGAGCGATTATCGACGATATCTACGGTTTCACCACGCATCAGCGCGCGCTTCCCCCGATCTTCTGGTGGCTGGTTGTTCTCGAATTCGTTCTAGCTGGCGCGGGCACAATTCTGGTTCGCGCGATAAATTTCTGCGACACCGTCCTCGCGGATAGATATGCGCGCTTTATCAGCACCAAAATCATGGCGCATGCTTCCCTGCTGGACCTCACCTCGTTCGAAGATCCGCTCTTCTACGACAAGATGGAACGCGCTCGCGTGCAGGGGACCGATCGCATCATCATGATTCAATCCACCGGACTTCTGATACAGCAAATTGTAACCACGGTCAGCTTGGCGGCCAGTATTTTCATTTTCTCTCCATGGATTCTTCTCGCGCTGGTAGTTTGCGTGGTTCCGGCATTTCTCGGCGAAACTCACTTTGCTTTCCTGGGTTACTCCTTAAATTTTGGGCAGACTCCGGCTCGCCGCGAGATGGATTACCTTCGCGTGCTCGGCGGCAGCAAAGACAGCGCGAAGGAGTTAAAGCTTTTCGGCCTCGGCTCGTATCTGGTCGGCCGCTACTCGAAGCTTTCCGATGCGTTGCACTCGCAGACAGTCGGTTTGGCAAAGCGCAAACTACTGGTCGGCGCTCTTCTCGGTTTGCTTGGCACGTTGGGCTACTACGGAAGCTATGCGTTCGTCATCTATGAAACCGTCATCGGCGTTCTTTCCATCGGCACGCTGACGTTTCTTGCCGGAGCGATCGCCGGCGCCAGCACCAATATCCAAGCGGTATTCTCCACCTTTTCCACCATCGCCGACCAGGCGCTGTTCATCACTGACCTCCTGGACTTCTTCGCTGTGAAGCCAGCCGTCTTTTCCAAGCCTAACGCAATTCCCGCTCCTCGGCCGATTAAGCAGGGCATCGAGTTTCGCAACGTCACGTTTAACTATCCGGGACAAACCCGGACCGTGCTCAGCAATGTCAGCTTCACCGTCGCGCCCGGAGAGCGTCTCGCTTTGGTCGGCGAAAATGGTCAAGGTAAAACGACCGTCGTTAAGTTGCTCACTCGCCTTTACGACCCGACGGGCGGACAAATCCTGCTTGATGGCATCGATCTGCGCGAATATCAGCTGGAAGATTGGTGGAAAGAAATCGGCGTCATCTTTCAAGACTTCGTTCGTTACGACATGACCGCCGCCGAAAATATTTCCATTGGCCGCATCGAGGAAGAAGCCAACGAATTCCGCCTGCGTTCTGCTGCGCAAAAAAGTCTTGCCGAGCAAGTTATCCGCAAGCTGCCCCTTGGCTACGAACAGATCCTCGGCCGACGATTCGATGGCGGAGTCGATCTTTCTGGCGGCGAATGGCAAAAAATCGCGCTGGCTCGTGCATATTTGCGTGACGCCCAGGTTCTCATTCTCGACGAGCCCACCGCCGCCCTCGATGCGCGCTCCGAACATGAGGTCTTCGAACGCTTTGCTGAACTGACCAAAGGCAAAATGGCGCTGCTAATTTCGCATCGCTTTTCGACGGTCAGGATGGCGGACCGCATTTTGGTTCTCGAGAATGGCCAGATTGCCGAACAGGGCGGCCATGACCAGCTTTTGCTGCACGGCGGGCGCTACGCGGAAATGTTTGAAATGCAGGCGGCAAGTTATAGATGAGCGAAATTTAGGGACATACAATGGCAACGCGACAACAACCTTCGTTCGACTTCAGCCGCTCAGTGGTCATGGCGGCCGCGCCCAGAGGAGTAGCTCGTCGTCAGGATTACGTCGAGCCTGCGCGCACCATCACGAATCAGAAGGACAGCGAACTGGCCGCATGCGCCCACTTGGAAGCAACGAACTGGGTGGCGCGCAGAGGCAAGAAGCGATTGCCGGAGTTTGAAGAAAAATGGAATAAGGCCAAAGCCGCGATGGAAGTTCGCCTGAAGGCGGTCAGTGATCTTTCGTCAGTTCCGCAGGAGCGTCTTGCCACCCACGATAAGGTGTTCCGCGAAAATCTTTCTGTGCTGCAGCAGAGTCTGATTGCCGTAACTAAGTCGGTCGACGAAGCGCGCTATCTGCCACAAATCGTGCTGGCGGATGGTTCGTATCGCCCTCGCGCTTACGCCGCGGTCACCGCATATCTGCATGCTGTTCACGCGGAATTCGATGAGCGCACCTTCAATGTATTCTTCGACGCACTTCAGCACACTGTTCCCCTGGAAATGTCAGAAATTTGGAAGTTGCGCTCCTTGATGGAGCTCGCTCTGCTTGAAGACGTAGTTCCATTTGTGGCGATTTCTGCAGACTCGGCCAGTTCAACCATCACGGAATTGACCGCCGCCTCCTTGAAACCATGTTCGATTGTATCCGGCAACCCGAAGCTTTCGTCCCTAATCGCCAGTTTGCGCCGCATCGCAGACGCCGATTGGAAGGTATTGTTCGAACAAATCAATCGGACAGAACAAATCCTCCGTCAGGATCCGTGCGGAGCGTATTCGCGCATGGATTTCGAAACCCGTGAAGCCTATCGGCAAACGATTACCGCGCTATCGAAGCGCTGTGCCTCGACCGAGCAGGCCATTGCTGAGCAAGCTCTCGCTTTTGCGAAGGAAGCGATCACAACAGAAAGCGGCCGCGCTACAGAACGGCAAGCGCACGTTGGCTACTATTTGGTCGGCGACGGTAAAAACGCTCTCAAGCAAGCGATTGGATACCGCTCCACCTGGACAGAACGGGCCCAAAGCTTTATTCGGCGTTGGCCGGATTTTTCGTACATCCTCGGCATCGAACTTCTGACGTTCGCGCTGATGGCGCTGGCCTTCTATGGATCGCACCTGCGGCTTGCAGCCAGCTTCATGCTAGTGCTTTTCCTTCTACCCGCAGCGGAGTGTGCGGTAACCCTGATCAATCAGTTGGTTACCTCTATGTTCCCTCCCGTTGCGCTGCCCAAACTCGATTTTTCTCGCGGTATTCCTCGCGACTTCACCACTATGGTTGTCGTCCCCACCCTGCTCACCAGTGAGCGGCAGATGAAGCGTGCGGTCAAAGACTTGGAGATTCGTTTCCTTGCCAATCGCGATGCAAACCTACACTTTGCGCTGCTCAGCGATCCTCCCGATTCCGCGCAGCAGTTTGACGAGAAAGATAATTTGGCCGGGCAATGTGCCGCTCTTATCGAAGCATTGAACGAAAAATATTCCGCCGACGGAAAAGGCTCGTTCTTTTTGTTCCACCGGCACCGCGCATACAATCCGTCCGAAGGCGTTTGGATGGCGTGGGAACGCAAACGCGGAAAATTGCTCGATTTCAACAATCTCCTGCTGGGCAAGAGCGATAATTTCCCGGTCAAAACGGGCGATTCCCGCATTCTAAAAAATGTCAAATACGTAATCACGCTTGATCTAGACACTCAGCTGCCGAGAAATTCCGCTCGCCGTTTGGTCGGTGCCATTGCTCATCCCTTGAATCGCGCAGTCGTTGACCCGGCTACGAATACCGTCACGCATGGCTACGGCATCTTGCAGCCTCGCGTGGATATCAGCATTCAATCCGCGAATCGCTCCAGACTCGCGGCGATCTTTTCCGCCGATGCCGGCTTCGATATCTACACCCGTGCCGTCTCCGATGTTTACCAGGATCTTTTCGGAGAGGGCAGTTTCACCGGCAAAGGCATTTACGAAGTTTCTGTGTTCCAGCAAGTTCTCGATCATCGCTTCCCTTGCAACACCATTCTCAGTCACGACATGATCGAGGGCGCTTACACCCGCGCTGGTTTGGTCTCAGATGTCGAAGTGATCGACGACTATCCCTCGCATATGAGCGCGTACAGTCGCAGGAAACACCGTTGGGTCCGCGGCGACTGGCAAATTGTTTTTTGGTTGCTGCCGCGAGTGCCAGACTTCTTCGGCAAAATCGTCCGCAATCCATTAAGTGTCATTTCACGCTGGAAAATTATAGACAACTTGCGGCGCAGCCTTACTGAAATGGGCACTTTCATCATGCTGCTCGCGGGATGGCTATTCTTCCCCAGCAAGGCATTCTACTGGACCGTTGCCACCCTGGCCGTGGTTGCTCTCCCTGTCTACTCGCAGTTCGTATTCTCCATTCTAAGAGCGAAGAAAGCCTTGTTTACCAGCGCGTTTTGGAAGAATTTGGCAGGCGACTTTGCTCTCGCGCACGCCAACCTATTTATGCGTCTGGTTTGCTTGTGCCACCAAAGTTTGGTCACCGTCGACGCCGTCGTCAGGGCGATTGTGCGCATGACGGTAACTCACGAGCGACTATTGGAATGGGAAACCGCCGACGAAGCTGAACTCACCAGCACCAAGAAAAACCCCGTGGAGACTTATCTCGAACTCACCCCTTGGTTGGCTTTCTTCGTAGGCCTTTTTCTAGCCGTCGACCGCCCGGAGTCGTTTCCCATCGCGTTGCCCATCTTGATTCTATGGTGCTTGTCCAAGCCTATTGAACAGTGGCTAAATCTCCCATCACAGCCCGTTAGCGCCAAGCTGTCTGGCGAGAATCAATCGAAACTTCGCCTGTTTTCCCTTCGGACTTGGCGCTTGTTCCGCCAATTCAGCACGGCCGCGGAAAACTGGCTCGTTCCAGACACCGTGCAACATCCTGACTCACTAATCGTTCACCGTATCTCCACAACAAATCTCGGGCTCCTGTTGAATTCTCGCCTGGCCGCGGTCGACCTTGGCTTTCTGACCGTACCGGAATTTGTCGAAAACACCGAGGGCACTTTCGACGCTGTAGATCGCATGCCCAAGTTGCAGGGGCAAATGTACAACTGGTACGACACGCAAACTCTGGAAGCCGTAAAGCCCCGCTTTATCTCCACCGTGGACAACGGCAATTTGATCTGCTCTCTGTGGACCCTCAAGCAGGGCTGCCTGGAAACAATCAGTACCCCCGTTTTCCGCCCGGAACTCTGGCTAGGCATCCAGGATCAACTGGATACCATCGCCGAGTTGCTAGTCGAACACAAAGCCGAGGAATCCTTCCTGGCGCGCATCGCACAGCTTAAGCAACATTTGCAAGAAGTCGAGAAAAACCCGGCAACATGGTCAGAACAATTGCCGCAGCTTCACTCGGACGTCGCAGCACTAGGATCCGATCTGCGCAATCGCTGCCAGATTGACGAGATTGCGTGGTGGGTCGGAGAATTATCTGCGCGCATCGCCCAGTTGAACAATCTCGTCCGGGATTTCGCTCCCTGGCTTGCGCCCCAGTTTTTTCTATATTGCCAGCGCCCCGAAGTTGTCAAGCAGCTTCGTCCTGAGAAATTGACTTTGCAATCCCTTCCGGCGGCATGTGATTCGTTGGATCGTTTGCTCCAGGACCTCTTGTTCAGATCAACTACTACTGACGAAGATCGCGCCACCCTGATTATGCTTCGCGCCATGCTAAATCGCTCCGCCGGCGCGGCCCTCGCCTTGCAGACGAAACTTGCTCAACTCGCGGAGCGAGCCGACCGGCTGGCCAAGTCTATGGATTTCGCATTTCTCTACGATGCCAAAAAAAAACTCCTTACCATTGGCTATAACGCCGAAGAAAGCCATCTGACTTCCAGCCACTACGATCTCTTGGCTTCGGAAGCGCGCGCCAGTGTTTTTGTCGCGATTGCCAAAGGTGAAATTCCCCAGGAAGCCTGGTTCACTCTAAAACGTCCTTACACCGAATACGAACACGAACACGCGCTGCTGTCTTGGTCCGGAACCATGTTCGAATATCTAATGCCGTTTTTATGGATGAAGTTTTATCCCAATACAATTCTGGAACACAGTGCGCGCGCCGCACTGCGATGTCAGAAAAAATTTGCTTCCTTAAACTCCATCCCGTGGGGCATCTCCGAGGCATCGTGCGCGAAACTTAATCCGGACGGCCATTATCACTACGAGGCGTTCGGTGTGCCTGGCCTAGCGGTTTTCAAGGAATTGTCTCGAGATTTGGTCGTATCTCCTTACTCCACGTTCCTAAGCTTGATCGTTGACGCTAACGGTGGATTCGAAAATCTTCAGAAGATGAAAGACTTAGGCTGGCTCGGTGCCTACGGATTTTACGAGTCCGTCGACTTCACCGCTTCTCGTATGAATTCCGGCCGCCAGTTTGAAGTCGTACCCTGCTGGCTAGCTCATCATCAAGGTATGAGTCTCATGTCCGCGGCAAATGTTTTGTGCGACTCTTCCATGCAAAGGCGCTTTCACGCCGAGCCACTCGTCGCCGCGACCGAACGTCTGCTTCACGAAAAAGCTCCTCGCGCCTCCGAGGTGTCGACTTCCGAAAAGGAATCCAGCCTCGAGGGAGAGTCGAAACAGAAACGTCACAACCAAAATAGTTGGGCAGCCCCTTCTAAAGCTCACACGGCTAACTGAGCTTCTAACTGCATTTCGCCACCGGCAAGACACCTACATATTCTCCGGTATTGTTTAGCCTGCCTCGCGGCCCAACCATAGAAAAAGGTCGAAAATATTTCGTTCAAGACGCTGTGTCGAACGCGTCTCGTGTTTTCGAGCGTTATTTTATTCGTCATGAAAGGGCCCCTGAAATGCCAACGCCAAAATTGGCTCCAACATCAAAAATTACTCAGCCTAAAACGCCGCGAATCCTCAAGGAAAGTGACGCGACTGCAATGAAACAAGCGATCCATCAGCGAGTTTCCGAAAAAGCCTATTATTTGTATGAGATGTCAGGCGGTAAGCCCGGCAATGATCACAATCACTGGTCGCAGGCAGAATCGCAAATTCTCCAGCGTGGCGTCGACGTCCGCGAATCTGGAAGTTGGCTAGCAGTCAAAGCGTCGCTTCCAGATGTTTCCGCTGACGACGTTCAGGTCTATGTGGCCTCCAATCAGATCGTCGTTTGGGCGAAAAAAAGCAGCGAGGCGAAAAACACCCAACCCCGCGATTTCGGCATGACCCAACAAGAACTCTTTTTCGTCGCCGACTTGCCGCAAGAGGTCGATCCTTCGACGGCCAGCGCCGCTCTCAAAGAGCAAACACTCACTTTAATGGTCAAAAAGCGCTTCCCCCAGAGTGGCGCTCCAGAATAATCGCGCCGTGCTGGGCGTCTCGGTCTGCCGAATCAACGACGACGCCTGACATCTCGTGGACCTACCGGGCGTTCGCCCCAAAGTTACGTGGATACGTGTATCGCGTTTAGCTCACTGATTCTTCTATAGTTACGTGTCGCGCGGTCGTAAGCCGATCACAGCTGATCGCTCAACATCGTGACGCTCGTATGTGGGTCTTTTCGCCCGAGGCCGTCAGTATAAATGCGGCATCCATCTATGACGACTTGTCATCTCCCTGACCAAACTCCTTTAGGCGCTTCTCCGCTCTCGGACAACAGTTGGCAATTTTCCGTCTGGGCTCCGTTCCACAATAGAGTCGACGTCCATTTTCCCGATTATCAACGCCCCGCTCTCCCCATGCAGCGCAATCATCTCGGTTATCACCATGCCGTCGCCAACGAGATTTCTCCTGGCGCCAAATATCTCTATCAACTGGATGGCTCTCACAAGCGCCCCGATCCCGCCTCCCGCTTCCAACCCGAGGGAGTTCACGGCCCATCACAACTGATCGATCTCCGCAACTTTGCCTGGACCGATTCCAATTGGCAAGGCATCCCGCTCGAAAACAGTGTCTTCTACGAACTCCACGTTGGCACGTTCACTCCCGAGGGAACATTTTCAGCCCTCATTCCGCAACTGGATCAATTAGCCGACCTCGGCATTACCACTATTGAGTTGATGCCCATCGCGCAATTCTCCGGAACTCGAAACTGGGGCTACGATGGCGTCTATCCATTCGCCCCGCAAAATAGTTACGGTTCGCCACACGCCTTGCAGCAATTCGTCAACGACGCTCACGCCAAGGGCCTCGCCGTGGCCCTCGACGTTGTTTACAATCACCTCGGCCCCGAAGGCAACTATCTTTCCGAATATGCGCCCTATTTCACTGAGCATTACAAAACTCCGTGGGGCACCGCCATAAATTTCGACGGCCCACACAGTGACGAAGTCCGCCGCTTCTTCATCGAAAACGCTCTCTACTGGCTCGAGCATTTCCATTTCGACGCTCTCCGTCTCGACGCCGTTCACAGCGTCTACGACGCCAGCGCCTATCCCTTCTTCGCCGAACTTTCCGACTCCGTCTCCGCCCTCTCGCATCGCTTGGGCCGCAAAATCCATCTGATCGCCGAAAGCGATCTTAACAATGTCAATGTCCTTCGCTCCTCGCAAACCGGCGGGTACGGCATGGACGGTCAGTGGAGCGACGACTTCCACCACTCCATACACACCCTCTTAACCAAAGAAACCTCCGGCTACTACGCCGACTTTGGCTCTATCCACCACCTTGCCAAAACTCTGGAGAATGGCTGGTATTACTCGGGCCAATATTCCAAGTACCGCCAGCGAAGACACGGAAACTCGCCAAGCGGCCTGCGTCCATCTAATTTCGTAGTCTGCAACCAGAATCATGACCAGGTAGGCAATCGCGTCCTCGGCGATCGCCTCGCATCGCTCGTTGACTTCGAAGCTCTCAAGCTAGCCGCCGGCATCACTCTGCTTTCTCCATTCGTCCCGATGCTGTTTATGGGCGAAGAGTACGCAGAGAAAGCGGCATTCCAATATTTCACTAGTCACACTGACACAAATCTAGCGCAAGCCGTCACCCGCGGCCGCGCCGAAGAATTTCGCGCCTTCGGCTGGACCGCCGCCGTCCCCGATCCGCAAGCCGAGTCCACCTTCACATCGTCGAAACTGAATCATCATCTCGCCACCACCGAGCCGCACAAAACACTTCGCCGTTTCTATCAAACTCTCCTGCATTTCAGACACAGACATTCCCTCGGCACCGCCACAAGTATCGCGACAACCGAATTCGACCATGCCTCCGCTCTGCTGCTTACTCTAACTTCCATCCCCTGTCGTTTCGCGATGCTTTTCCATTTTCGCGATGAACAATCTACTCTGCACCTCCAATTGCCGCCTGGCCCCTGGACTAACGTCTTCGACTCCGCAGCCGTATCTTGGCGCGGCCCGGGCGCAAATCTCCCAGCGCAAACAATTCTAGATGGCGCAACAGAAATTCATCTCCAACCGTACTCGTTCATTGTCTTTGAGCAATCACTCTCAACATCGGAGTAACCATGCGTTACCTTTGCGTTCACGGCCACTTCTATCAGCCACCCAGAGAGAACCCTTGGCTCGAAGCCATCGAGCTGCAAGATTCCGCCTACCCCTATCACGATTGGAACGAGCGCATCACCGCGGAATGCTATGCGCCAAACGCGACCTCTCGCATTCTGGACAGTCAGCAGCGCATCGTCGAGCTCATCAACAATTACGCCCACATCAGTTTTAATTTTGGCCCCACTCTGCTTTCCTGGATCGAAACCAAGGCCCCTCGCCTCTACGAATCGTTACGCGACGCGGATCACGCCAGCCGCGAACGCTTCTCTGGACACGGCTCCGCTGTGGCGCAAGCCTACAATCACATGATTTTGCCGCTCGCCAATCGCCGCGATCGCATCACCCAAATCAAGTGGGGCCTCCGCGACTTCGAACATCGTTTCGGCAGATTCCCCGAAGGCATGTGGCTGCCGGAAACCGCGGTCGACACCGAAACGCTGGAAATTCTCGCCGACAACGGTGTGCTTTACACCATCCTCGCGCCACGCCAGGCAAAACGCATTCGTCGCCGCGGCACTCGCAATTGGCAAGATGTCGCTGGCGACAAAGTGGATCCCAGCCGCGCATATCTCGTGCGCCTTCCCAGTAAAAAAACTATCAGCGTTTTTTTCTACGACGGACCGATTTCTCAAGGTGTCGCCTTTGAACGGCTACTCGACGACGGCCAGCGTTTCGCCGACCGCCTGATGAGCGGCTTTTCCGACGCGCGCGATTGGCCGCAGCTCGTTAACATCGCCACCGACGGCGAAAGCTACGGCCACCATCATCACTACGGAGAAATGGCTCTCTCCTACGCTCTCCACCACATCGATTCCAATAAGCTCGCTGAGCTAACCAACTATGGCCAATTCCTCGAGCGTCACCCCGCCGATCATTTTGCCGAAATTGTCGACAACAGTTCCTGGAGCTGTGTCCACGGCATTGAGCGTTGGCGCTCCAACTGCGGCTGCAACTCCGGCGGCCACGCCGATTGGAGTCAGCAATGGCGAGCGCCTCTTCGTGCCGCCTTGGATTGGCTTCGCGATTCTCTCGCCCCTCTCTACGAACAAAAAGCCGCTCCGTTGCTGAAAGATCCCTGGCTCGCTCGCGAAGAATTTATCCGCGTAATTCTCGATCGTTCTGACGACCATCTCGCCAAATTTTTCGAAGCTCACGCCACCCATCCCCTCAATAAAGATGAACAAATCGCCGCCCTAAAATTGCTGGAAATGCAGCGTCACGCCATGTTGATGTACACCAGTTGCGGCTGGTTCTTCGACGAACTCTCTGGGATCGAAACCGTCCAGGTCGTTCATTATGCCGGGCGCGCCATCCGCCTCGCGCAGGATTTCCTTGACCACGAGATCGAAGCTGAATTCATGGACAAACTGGCCGCCGCGAAAAGTAACATCCCGCGCTTCGGCGATGGCAAGGAAATCTACGAACGATTGGTCAAGCCAGCCTTCGTAACTATCGACAAGCTCGCCGGCCACTACGCCATCAGCTCCCTCTTTGAATCTTACGGCGACAAAACCCGTATCTACTGCTATGACGTCGAGCGCGAAGACTATCAATTGGAAGCCGAAGGCAAACAGCGCCTCGCCATCGGACGCGCCCGCTTCAGCTCTGAGATCACTCGCGAATCCGCCACCCTCAGTTTCGGCATCCTTCATCTGGGCGACCACAACATCACCGGCGGCGTCCGCACCTTCGGAAAAAGCGAAGACTACGACAGCCTGAAAACCAGACTCACGGAAGCTTTTTCCAACGCCGACACCGCTGAGGCCATTCGTATCCTCAGTAGCGAATTTCCGGTCAACGCTTTTTCCTTGCGCACCCTCTTCCGCGATGAACAAAGAAAAATCGTCAATCTCATCCTCAATGACTCGCTGGCCACCGCCGCAACCGCCTATCGCGGCATCTACGAAAATCAGGCACCTCTAATCCGCTTTCTCAATGGCTTGGGAATTCCCATCCCCATAGCTCTTCAGTCCGCCACGGAAATCGCTATCAACGATCAGCTCAAGCAAGCTCTTCAGCGCCCGGAGCTTGATCCAGACACCGTTCAAAGCTACCTAAAAGAAGCCGCCGTCAATCACGTTCATCTCGACTCTACCAACTTGGAGTTTGCCTTCCGTCATCGTCTGGAAAACGAAGCCGTCCAATTCGCCACGCAGCCTACCAATCCAGAATTCGCGCAAAGGCTCCGCAAACTTTTGGAATTTTCCAGCACTCTGCCCTTTTCCGTTGTTCTCTGGGAAGCCCAGAACACTTGCTACGCTCCGCTCATCAAAGCTATGAACGAACTTCGCCCCGAAGCCGAAAAAGACAATCCCACGGCTAAGGCCACCCTCGCCGAACTCGAACTACTGCGAGAAAAACTCCACATCGACGGCGTTTGAGCTCTTGATGCCTCTCAACACATCGATTTCCTCCGAGTACAGGCTGCAGTTCAGCAAGGACTTCACTTTTTCTCAAGCCACCCAATTACTCGGCTATTTTTCCGAACTCGGCATCACCCACATTCTCGCTTCTCCGATCTTCAGCAGCCGCGCCGGCAGCACTCATGGCTACGACGTCACGGACCCTACGCGCTTGAACCCCGAACTCGGCACCGAAGCTGACTTCGAAACATTTCATCAAGCCCTCCGCCAGCGCGGCATGGGCCTCATGTTGGACATCGTTCCTAATCACATGTCCGCCAGCACGGAAAATTCCTGGTGGATGGATGTCTTGGAAAACGGCCCGGACTCTGCCTACGCCTCTTACTTCGACATCGATTGGCATCCGCCATCGCGCAGCCTTGATAACCGCATCCTGCTCCCCATTCTCGGTCGCCCTTTCGGCGAAGCCTTGGATCACAAGGAACTCGATCTCACCTACCTCGATGGACGCATCTTCGTTCAATATTTCGACACCCTTCTCCCACTCGCTCCCAAAACCTACGGGAAAGTTTTGTCGCATCGCATTGACCAGATAAAACAATCCGTCGGCGAATTGTCGCCCGCCTATCAGGAATACGTTGGCGTCGCTGCCGCGGCTTCCGCCCTCGCCGCCAACGACACGCTGAATCCCATCGCGGTCGGCGACGTTCGCTCTAGGTTCCAGTCTGTCAAAGATCGCCTTCAGTCCCTCGTCTCTCGCGAGCCCGCCATTAACCATTTTTTCCTCGATACTCTTCGCGATATCAGCGGCATAGAAGGCCACCCCTCTAGCTTTTCTTTCCTCGAAACACTTCTCGACCAGCAATTTTATGTTTTGGCCTACTGGCAAAACGTAAACGAAGAAATCAACTATCGCCGTTTTTTCACCATCACCGATCTGGTCGGCGTGCGCGTCGAGAATCCCCTCGTATTTGACGCCACTCACGCTCTCGTCAACCGCCTCATCGAACGCGACATCCTCGCCGGTCTCCGCATCGACCATATCGATGGTCTCTTCGATCCGCTCGCCTACCTCCATCGCCTCAACGAGTCGATCGCCAAACGTCCGCCTTCAGCACGGCAATCCATCCACATCTTCGTCGAAAAAATCCTCGCCAAGGAAGAGCCTCTCCCATCTGACTGGCCCGTCGCTGGAACCACCGGTTACGATTTCCTGAACGCTCTCAATCGTTTTTTTGTTCACCCCGGCGGCGGCAGACGCATGCGCCAAATTTACCTCGCGTTCCTGCGCAAAGACATCGACTACAACGACGAAATCCAGCGCAAGAAAAAACTCGTCATGGCCACCATTCTCGGCGTGGAAATGCGCTCCCTCGGTAACCAACTCGCCGTTCTCGCCCGCCAGGATCGCTACGCCCGCGATCTCTCCCGAATCGAATTGACCCGCGTTCTCATCGATATCACCGCTTCGCTGTCTGTCTACCGGTCTTATATTCGCAATCTGGAAGTGGCTCCGGACCACCGCAAACTGATCGAACACGCCGTTGCCGAAGCCCAAGCACGCCAGCCACGCATGAATCCAAGCGCTCTAGATTTTGTCCGCGACGTTCTTCTGCTCAACAATCGCCCGCATCTGCTGCCCGAGCAGCGCGAAGCCAGGCTCTCCTTCGTCATGCGTTGGCAACAATTCACTGGACCAATTGTCGCCAAAGCTTTCGAAGATACTTTTCTCTACATCTACAATCCACTCATCTCGCTAAACGAAGTTGGCGGCGACGCGCGCCCTTCCACTGCGGCGCTTTCGGACTTCAGCGCCTTCATTCAACAACGCCAAAAACATTGGCCGCAAGCCATCAACGCCACCACTACCCACGACACCAAACGCTCCGAAGATGTTCGCGCCCGCATCAATGTCCTCTCTGAAATCCCAGACGAGTGGCAGACCCACCTCAATCGCTGGACCAAGGCCAACGCCCCGCGTCTAACCACCATCAATGGCCAATCTGTCCCCGATCGCAACGAAGAAACTTTTATCTATCAAACCCTTTTCGGTATGTGGCCCCTCGACCTCAATGACCGCCCCACCGCCGTCCAAAGATTGCAAGCCTACGCGGTCAAAGCCACTCGCGAAGCCATGGTTCACACCCGCTGGACGAAACCCAATATCGCCCACGAGGAAGCACTGTCAAATTTCATCGCCGCCATCCTCACCTCCGGCACCGATAACTCATTCCTGCAAGACTTCTGCGCCTTTCAAAAACGCATCGCCTACTTCGGAATGCTCAACGGCCTCTCACAAACCCTTCTCAAAATTTTCTGCCCCGGCATTCCTGGCTTCTACCAAGGCTCGGAGTTGTGGGACCTTCGTCTGGTCGATCCCGATAATCGTCAGCCGGTCGATTTCCAGAAACGTTCCGCCATGCTCGCTTCCATTCGTCAACACGGCGATCCGTCAATTTCCATCGCACAAGACCTAACCAAAAACTGGCACGACGGCCGAATCAAGCTCTATCTGATTTGGGTGGCATTGAATTTCCGCAAAACCCACACGGATCTCTCCACCCAAGGCAACTTCATACTCCTGCCGGCACGAGGCAGACGCGCCGAAAATGTCGCCGCCTTCTTGCGGCACCACAATAACGAATGGTGTATCGCCGCGGTTCCCCGTTGGCTTGCTAACGCATCTCAATTCCCCCAGGAGCGGCGCGAAAATCCTCGCCAGTCCACAACGCAACTCCGCGACGCACACCAACCCGATCAATCAAAATTTTGGGAAACCACAGAAATTCGTCTACCCGACAACATACCCAACACTTGGCACAACGTCCTGGCCGGCGAACAGATTACCGCCACCAAAACAAAAAGCCACCGCTACCTGCCTGTATCCACCCTGCTAAGCAATTTCCCAGTAGCTCTCTTAAGCGCGACAGCGCCTTCGTAGGGCGCCAGCACCGCTTTACCCTGAGCCGCAAAGGGTTGCGCCCATCTACACCGCGATCCAACAACCAACCTCACCCCTCCAGCAATCCCAAAATCCCCGCCAGCGGTATCCCCACCCACAACGGCCGATTATTCAATTCATACCCCAATTCATAAACCGCCTTCTCCAGCAAATGCACCTGCAAAAGTTTCTGCCGCTCTTCCTCGCTATAAGGAAGAAAGGACGCCCTCCCAACCGCCGCAAAATAATTTTCCAAAAATCGCGCCGCAACCCATCTATTCCACAGTTCCGCCCACTCGATCATCCGCGTCAACTTTTCCGCCGCCATCCTTTCACCGCCTACTGCCCCCAGCAACGGCGCAAACACCGCATAGTGAAACGACCTCATCATCCCCGCCACATCTTGCAACGGTAACCTCTTCAACCTTCGTTCCGCCAAAGGCCGCGCCGGCTCACCTTCAAAATCGATAATCACAAAATCCGATCCTGTATACAGCACCTGCCCCAAATGATAGTCGCCGTGAATCCGGGTCCGCATTCCGTGAATAGGACTGCGCAAAGACCCACGAAAACGTTCAACAATCTCCGCCTCTCTTTGACTGATCCCTTCCGCTCTTCCCCGCCATTCCGCTGGTAATTCGGCAATCTTGTCTCGCAACACGCCAAACACTTGCGACGTCAACTCCTCCGCCAACCGTTCCATCGACCGCTGAAACTCCATCGTAAAGGGCTCCGGCGCAAAATCAACCGCCGCACCGTCAGGAGCCAGCGCCAAATGCAATTCCGCCGTTCGCTTTCCCAACAAGCCCGCCTCTCGCAGATACGGCTCAGCAAGGCGACGCGCACCGTTATCGCCAACCACCGCTAACGAGCGTTCACCCACTCCAGCGTAAAATTCCTTCACACACTTCGTCGTATAACTCCAAGCATCTCCCTCGTTCGCCACAAAAGCCTGCAAAATGCCTTGCGCCATCGTCCGTCCATCGCGCGTCCTGTATTCCAAGGATCCAGCCAACTGCGGTATGTTCGCAAACCTTGCCTTCTCGGTCAGAAACGTTCCAACCTCCAGGTCCGGGTTCTGTCCTTCTTCGATCCTCCTGAAAAATTTCAAAATAAGTTTGTCGCCATAAATAATCGAGCTGTTGCTCTGCTCTGCTCTAACTACTTTTGGACGCAAACCGTCCCCCGAAGCAGGTGCCAAGCGCGAGTATGCCGTGGTCTGCAAAGCCCGCAAACTCCCTTGATGTCCTTCGAAAACGCTCTCCGTCGCGAACGCTCCCAGCAATAACTTCAGAAATCGCTCATCTCGCAGCGCATCAGCAAACGCCAGCACCACGCCAGACGAAGTTGCGGCACGTAACCACGCCGAATCGTTTGCTTTTGAATTGTTGCTAGATCCTTCGCACAGAGCCGGAATCACATATATTCCTTCAGGCCCATCCGCATAAACCAGGCGCACTACCAGCACCACCCCTTCTAAGTCTGTGCCGTGTACAGGAATTGCGTCAGCCAACTCCGCGGACCGCAAACGCCTCGCCTTCGCCCCGTACCATCGCTGCCTCAACAAAAACGCCGGCAGTTCCTTCGGTAGCGATTCCGCCAACTCCCGATACCAATCCTCATCTGCTAGAAAGCTGTTGCCCATAAACAATGTCTCGCTCGCCATGCGCGCCACGATTCACTGCACGTCACCCGCGAACAACCATTTCTCACAATGGTGAAGGCTCCTCGTGCTTCTCTTTCTCCTCGTCACCCGCTCGCCGCTCTAAAAATCGCCTCGCCAAATCCTGGCCACCCAATCCAAAAGCAATCGCCAAACCCAGCATCAGCGCCCCGAACATAATCGAAAACGCCGCAATCACCGTCTGCCTTCCAACTCCCAATTCTTCCAGCGCCATCGAAATCGCCATGATCCAAATCACAAATCGAATCAGCCAGCTCAGCAATTTCGGTGAAGGATGCCCCGCATTGACCGAAGCCAGCAGCGCCGCCCGCGACAAAAAGTTCGCCGCAATCAGCCCCAAAAACAAAATCACAATTGCCACAAATACTTCCGGCAAAAGTTGCAGCAGCCGCGAAATCTGCTCCTGCAAACCCGCCACTTCCAAAACCCCCACGCCAATCAAAATAAATCCGAACCACGTAATCCAAAATATCGACCGGCTCAGCAATTCCGACATCTTCGGCAAAGCCGCCAGCCGCAGCATCCGCGAAGCCCCGGCCTCCTCGGACAATCGGTCCAGCTTCGTAAGCCGCAAAATCCCTCGAACAATTATCTTCAGCAGCCACGCCACCAGCAGCCCGATCAGAATGATCACCAGCATCACCACCAGCCGTGGCAAAAACTCCGCAAGCATGCGCACCAGATTTTCGTACGCTTGCGACAATCCCTGCACGATCACGTCTTTCATGTCTTCACCTCGGCTTTTGCCTTCCACCGCTCCACCAGATAGGGTTTCTGCCGCTCAAATTCCCCGCACAACGCTTCCGTGTCCGCTTCCATCTCCTCCGGTGACGAATCCGCATGCTCCAACAAAAACGAATACAACCGCCCCCGGTAAATCGGCACCAGCGCCTGCACCAGATGGTCCCGGTTAATCACCGAATGGTGATACGACGCCGCAAATTCGTACAGCGTCTTTACCCACAATTCCACTCCAAACCGAAATCCCTCCTGCTGCTGGGCCAAAGCTTTTATTTCCGCGTGTGTCTCCGCTGTTAGTATCGGACTCAGTATCGGCTCCAACTCATTCACGCCACGCTGAAACATTTCTAAAATCTTGTCCGCGTTCAGCGATTGCCCTTCATCGGCCGTCAATTCGTGTTCCGGCCCAAAAGTTGCCACCGACTCCGACCCCGTCTTCCCCATCCAATAATCTTGCTGCTCTTCCAGACACCAAAACAAACCGCCCACCGTCTGCCGAATCGCCTCCACAATATCTGGCCCCGCTCCCGCCGCGATCGGCGCCTTCGGCCCCAAAAAACTCTGCCCGCACTTAAAATCTCCGCAAATCGCCGTGACTCCCATCCACGCTTCCGGACGCGCCCGCACCGCTTCCTCTTGCCACACATTTCGGCCCAAACATTGCGCCGCCAGCGCCCCGGAGAACGCCCACTCGTCCGCATACAATTCTCGTATCTTCTTCCCAAACACCGCGCGGCTCATTGGATAAAGCAAATTCCGTGCCAGCAATCCCTGATATTTACTCCGTCTATAAAGTGGCGCCACAAAATCACACTTCTCCTGATGCACCGGCCGCAATAAATTCGCCATCCACTCCGCGCTCGGATTCGCCATCGCCGGCGAAACAATCGCGCAATATCGCGCCCGCAATAAATCCGCCGCCGCCAATACGCTATGTAACGCGCTCCCCTGCGACGGCGCATTCGCATACTGCGAACTCACTCGATGCACCGTTCGCAGCGAAGTCAATCCTCGCGCTCCCGTCCCTCGCTTCCCGTTCATCCCCAGCAGCGCTTCGCAAGTGTTGTCGGTCGAGCCTCCATCAACATTTAAAATCACTACTCGATCGCGAATAAACGCCTGTCGCAAACTGTCCTCAATCGCCTGCACCGTCGCCCCAATCGTCTCCGCATTGTTGTACGAAGGAATGCCGACCAGCAGATCGACTTCGCCCACGTTCATCAGTTGACGAAGGAAATCGTCGCCGAGAAAAGTATCTTCAGCCAAATCTCACTCCACTTTCCAAACTCTTGCGTCGCATCGTCCAGACCCGCGCCGACAATCAAATCCGGCGCAATCGAAACCAATAAAATTGATACGGCCCTAGCGTCAGCAAATACGGCAATTCCCCAATCCGCGGAAACAAATTCCTCCCAAACATCTCTATCGGAATCTGCCCCTTGTATTGCCGTAAATTCAATTCCACCGCCTGCGCCGAACTCGAAAGATTATTCACCACCAATATTTTTTCGTCACCCAGCATCCGCACATAAGCCAGCACCCGATGATTCGGTGGATCCAAAAACTCGATCGTCCCCCGGCTGAACACCCGGAACGAATTCCGCGTCTTTATCACCGACTTCATCCAGGACAGCAGCGAATGCTGCGTCCGCCGTTGCGAATCCACATTGATCGACTGATACCCGTATACCGGATTCGAAATCAGTGGCGAATATAGCCTTTCCGGATCGGCTGAAGAAAACCCCGCGTTCCATCCCCCATTCCATTGCATCGGTGTGCGTACTCCATTTCGATCGCCCAGATAAATGTTGTCGCCCATCCCGATCTCATCGCCATAATAAATGATTGGCGTCCCCGGCATCGACAGCAGCAGCCCGCACAAAAGTTCTACACGCCGCCGGTCATTCTCCATCATCGGTGCCAGCCGTCGCCGAATCCCCAAATTGATTCGCATCGTCTTATCGCCCGCGAATTCGTCGTACATGTAATCGCGCTCGATGTCCGTCACCATTTCCAGCGTCAGCTCATCGTGATTACGCAAAAAAATGCACCACTGACAATTCTCGGGAATCTGCGGCGTTTGCTCCAATATTTCGATAATCGGTTTGCGATCTTCCAGCTTCACCGCCATAAACATTCGCGGCATCAGTGGAAAATGAAATGCCATGTGGAACTCGTCGCCAGTTCCAAAGTACGCGCTCACATCCGCCGGCCACTGGTTCGCTTCCGCCAGCAACATGCGCCCCGGATACCCTTCATCCAGTCGCCTTCGTAAATCTCTAATAATTTCGTGCGTCTCCTGCAAGTTTTCGCAGGACGTTCCTTCGCGCTCCACCAAATACGGCACCGCGTCCAGCCGGAATCCATCCACGCCCATATCCAGCCAAAACCGCATTACATCCCAAACCGCCGCGCGCACCGCCGGATTATCAAAATTCAAATCCGGCTGATGGCTAAAAAATCGATGCCAGTAATATTCCTTGGAAATCGGATCCCACGCCCAGTTGGACAGCTCCGTGTCCAGAAAAATAATGCGCACGCCCTGATACCGCGTGTCCGTCTCGCTCCACACGTACCAATCTCGTTTTGGATTGTCCCGTGAACTCCGCGCTTCCTGAAACCACGGATGCTGATCCGACGTGTGATTCAGCACCATCTCAATCACCACGCGAATTTTCCGCTCATGCGCCGCTGCCAAAAACGCTTTGAAATCTTCCAGCGTCCCGTACATCGGATGCACCGACGTGTAGTCCGCAATGTCGTATCCGTCGTCGCGTAGCGGCGAAGGATAAAATGGCATCAGCCACAGCGCGTTAATTCCCAATTCCTGCAGATAATCGAGCTTCTGCGTGAGCCCGCGAAAATCTCCAATCCCATCACCGTTGCTATCACAAAAGGTTCGCACATGCAGCTGGTAAAACACCGCATCCTTGTACCAAAGTCCGTCGACCGGCATATCGGCCAAAATCTCTCTCCTTGCTTTTCCGTTTAAGCCTTACCCGATCGCTCGCACTCGAAAAATATGCGCCGGCAGCACGGTCGGATTCAGTTGCACAAAATTTCTCGCCCCGTGCCACACGTACTGCGCATCCGTCAGCAAATCGTGCACTTGAAACGATTCTTCCGACCCTAACCCAAACTCCGCCAACACCACATCCACCCAACCCGCCTGCATATTATGCGGATCGAGATTCACCACCATCAACATCATATCGGAGTGATCGTCCGTCACCCTGCTGTACGCCACCAACTGCTCGTTGTCCACGCGATGAAAATGCACGCCATTGTTACTCTGCAGCGCCGCGCTTCCACGCCGCACTCCATTCACATGCGTGATCAAATCTTTCAAACTGTTCGCATCCTCCCTATCCCACACTCGAATCTGATATTTCTCCGAGTCCAGATACTCCTCGCTTCCCTTTCGTACCGCTCGCCCTTCGCACAATTCAAACGCTGGACCATAAATTCCATAGTTCCCACTCAGCGTTGCCGCCAGAATCAACCGCGCCGCAAACGCCGCTCTTCCCCCGGTCTGCAAATACTCATTTAAAATGTCCGGAGTATTCGGCCACACGTTCGGCCGGAAGAAATCCCGAATTCCTGGTTCGCTGATCTCCGTAAAATATTCTGCCAACTCCCAATTCGCATTCTTCCACGCAAAATAAGTATAAGACTGCGTGAAACCCAGCTTCGCCAGTTGATACATCACTTTCGGCCGGGTAAACGCCTCCGCCAGAAAGATCACCTCGGGGTATTCCCTCTTAATCTCGGCGATCAGCCATTCCCAAAACGCAAACGGCTTCGTGTGCGGATTATCCACTCGAAAAATCCGCACTCCTTGATTGATCCAGTAAATCACCACGCTCTTCAATTCATTCCACAACTCTTCCGCGTGTGCGCTCTCAAAATCCAGCGGATAAATATCCTGATATTTCTTCGGCGGATTCTCCGCATACTGCACCGTGCCATCCTGCCGCGTCCGAAACCACTCCCGATGCTGCCGCACATACGGATGGTCCGGCGAACACTGAAACGCAATGTCCAGCGCCAACTCCATCCCTTTCTCGCGCGCTTTCACTTGCAACAATTTCAAATCTTCCAAACTGCCCAATTGCGGATGGATCGCCTTATGCCCGCCCTCGCGCGCGCCAATCGCCCACGGACTTCCCACATCGTCCGCTTTCACTTCCGTGCAATTATTCTTTCCCTTGCGTTCCGTTTGCCCTATCGGATGAATCGGCGGCAAGTACAAAACATCGAATCCCATTCCCGCAATGTAATCGAGCCGTTCGATACAATCGCGAAATGTCCCGTGCCGCTTCGCATCTTTCGTGCACGACCGTGGAAACATTTCATACCAGGTGCTGAATCGCGCCTTTTCCCGGTCCACCGTCACCACTAAATCTTTTGCGTGCCGCGTGTCGCCGCTTCGCTCTCTGTTTCGGTTGATTAACTCCGCCAATTCCGTACTCGTCGCGAATTTCAAAATCTCTTTCGTGTCCGTCGCCGGCAATTTTCTCAACTCCGCCGCGGCCGCGCCCAATCTCTGCAAATCCACTCCCCGCGCCAGCGTCGCCGCGGCGTCGATCATTTCCGCGCCGCTCAGCAAGTCCACGGACACATCCTGCTTCGCCTCAATCCTCTTCGCCAAATCCCGCGCCCAACTCTGAAATCCGTCCGCCCACCCCACCACGCTGTACTCGTAACTCCCCATCTTCTCCGGCGTAAATTCCGCCTCCCACCGGTCGTTTTTCGCCAACTTCATCGCTATTTCCCGCCAGCTCTCTTCACCCACCTCGCGATAAACCACCGCCGCATTCACCGCATCATGCCCATCCGCAAAAATATCCGCGCGTACCACCACGCGTTCGCCCACTGTCCGCTTGATGGCAAACCGTCCGCCGTCCACTTCCGGTTCGACGTTTTCCACCACTACGCGACGCAGACTACGTGTGGCCCGCTCACCGAGCGCGCTTGGAATGTTCAAAGGTTTCCCCTCCGGAGAAAAGTACGCACCAACAACCACTGACCCTCAAAGCGAGGGCATCAGGACCGGGGGTTCAGTCCTTAGTATATATATATGATTGGCTTTCGCCGCAGGATAAGGAAACACCCTATAGCCCAACGAATATAGCTGTACAAATCCAGTAAGCTGTCTGCTTGAAGTTTTCAGATACTTGCGCGGTCAATCGACCGTTAGCCGCAACATCCGCTATTCGTGCGCAATCATCGGCAAAAGAAATTCCTGCAGCCGGTCGCTATCGTCCGTCGACATTGATCCCACCTGAATCCCCATATGATTCCCCGGCGTCACCCGCATCACCGCGCCCATCCCCACAATCGGTTTCATCTGCGCAGCAAGTTCCAGCCGGAAGCGCACCGACGATCCAGCCGGAATAATTCGCGGCGCCCTCACCAGCATTCCGCCCAAGCTGATGTCCACCGTTTCCGCTTCGAACTCTTTTGACCCGCTACTCAGCAGCACTCTGGACCTGACCGGTATCCGTCGTGTCCGCCGGCGCTCTTGTTCGCTGGCGCCCTGCGTCGCTCGCACCAGTCTCCACAGCCGGTCTTTGTCGATCGGCTTATAAAGAAAAAAACTCGCCCCCGCCTCGAATCCGATCGACAGCGCGCTCGGCCGCTGGTCGTCGCTCAGCAGCACAATTGGCGTCGTCCGGTTAAATTTTGAACGCCGCGCCCTTCTCGCCAGTTCAATCCCATCCGGCGATGACATGTGCAAATCCAGAAAAACCATGTCGAATTTTCGCTCCTCTAGAAATCCCGGAGCTTCCAGGCTTCTCGTCACCGTCAGCGCTTCGATTCCCGCCGACGCCAGCACTTTTTGGATCATCTCGCAGGTCGCCACTTCATCATCCACGATCAGGCTTTGTCTTTGCATGGACCCTTGCCTTCCATTTTCGCCCGCTCTTCAACCCGCCCCGGCTAACACCTTCTCAATCGCCGCTCCACGTGTCCTTTCAATCCGCTCGCTCGCCGCTCAACTCGCGCGCGACACTTCGTAGCAATCAAACTGCACTCCCACTCCGTTGTACGATTCATCCTTCTGCGTCTCGATCCGCACCACATGCCCCGTGCACAGCCACTCCGTCGTCGGTTTCCCGCTTACCGCTTCCGGCATCTTAAACAGCACATCCACCATCGTCCCCACTTGCAACGACAAATCCGTCGCCAATAAAATTCCGCGCTCCGAAATATTTCGTGTCTCCCCCCGCCGGTCTGGCCCCATCCCTTTTCGCAAACGCACTCGTACCGGTGTTTTTATGTCATGACGCTCGGACAATCGCCGATCCTTTGTCAATTGCTCTACGAACCGCTTCATGGCCTACCCCCCGCACCAAGGTTGGGCTTGGTGCAGAAGAACAATCGGCCTCTGCACCTTCATCTTTAGTCTCAACTTCGTACTGTCCCGAACCGGGATTCCCTCTCTTTCATCCGCCGTCTCAATTCCATTTTGTGTCCCCAAATTGAAACGATGCCCTTTTGGGCCCCACTCCCTCAAACTTCCTTCTATTAACGCTTTTGCCTTCATTCAGGTAAAATGAACCCCGTGGCATCCCTACCCCCAAACCTGCAATTGAAGGACCTGCGTTCCCGCCTCGGGATCACTACTCGTGATGTGGCTGAATTCAGCCAGAACATCGCGGAAACCGAAGGCAACCCGGAATTCCAGATTTCCAATGCGTGGCTCACCCAAATCGAAAATTCCGATTCCGTCCCCAGCATCTTCAAGCTCTACAGCCTCAGCGCCATCTACCACATAAGATTCACTGAAATTCTGCGGCTCTACGGCGTTAATCTCGAAAAACTCGCTCTCCATCAGCTCGATAAGCCCCTCCCCAATACTCACCTCACCACCCTCGAGGTTTACGACACGGAAAAAACCGTTTCCTTCCCTGTTCGCTTTGATCGTTCCTTCGATCTCGATAACACCAATCTCCTTTCCCGCATCGTCGAAGTCTGGGGCGAGATTCCCATTGCCCTCATTCAGCACCTCGATATTCGCCACAACCTCTATGGCTACATTGGCCTGGAAGACACCACGCTCTACCCACTCCTCCGCCCCGGTTCTTTCGTGCAAATCGATCCTCGCGTCCGCAAGATTCAGCCTTTGCGCTGGCGCACCGAATTCGATCGTCCTATTTATTTTGTGGAGTTGCGCAACGGCTATGCGTGTTCCTGGTGCGAAATGCAGGATGGCTACCTCCTGCTCATTCCCCACCCTCTATCGCCCAACAGTATTCGTCGTTTGAACTATGGTTCGGAAGCGGAAATTATCGGGCAAGTGACTGCGGTTGCGATGCGACTTGTGGATATGACGGACTCGCCTGCTCCTGACGGTGCCGCACGATTGCCACGGCGAGTCTGATATTCGATAGAAAAAATCGCGCTACCGTCGGATTCGCCGCCATCGGTATCGCGATCCGGTAAGGCTCCAGTTTTTGCCAGGCCCGCAGCACCTCGGAAATGTCCTGCCGTGAAGCATCCAGATACTTCTCCAACTGCGCTACCAAATCCTCCAGGCTCTGTCCCGCGATTCGTAGAAAAATTTGCTCGTGCGCAATCTTTAGCGCCTCGCGCGCCGCGTCCGGCTGAAAACGCATCGCCAGCCCTTCATGATGATAATTTCCCGTGTTGTAGTCCCGCGTCGACGCCAGATAAATCAGCCGCCCTAAATCGCACGAAATCGTCGAAAGCGAACGCTCCAGCAGATCCGCGTACGCGTCATCCACCCTTATCGGTTTTAGTTTTCCGTTCATCGCTTCCAGGTTCCTTGCCCCTGCGTTCTAGCCGCGCCCTCTACCGCGATCCCATCTCGTACACTTCTTCAGGACGCTTCGCCACCGCTTGCAGCGCTCGCTGCGTTTCGCCCATTCGCTGCGAAAGCTTGCTCGCGTATCCCGCCAGCCCTCTTGCATGCATTGGGCCCGCGATATGAATCAACAGTGTCAGCGCGCCGCACAGAACTCTCAATTCACCATACAAAAACATAATCTTTGCTTCCGTCCCCGCATCCAGATCCGCGCTCTGTCGCGCGTACGCAGAGTGCTGTTTCATGATCTCGCGGATTCCGCTTGCCGTTTCCCGCACCCAGGTCAGCGCAACGTCTTTGCGCTCCTTGCGAAAAAGATTTTCCAGGCCCGGCGATCCCGTCTTGTGCACAAATTCCCAGTCGTCCCGCGAAACGATCCGTTCAACAAATCCTTCCGGACAACCGGCAGTTTCGTCCGCCTCAGTCAGTTTCGCCTCTTCCGTTCGCTTTCTTTTCTCAACCCAGTCGCGAGCCGTCAGAAAAAACAGCATCGCCATCAGCAATATCCCAATCACGATACTCATTGAAAGAATTAGCATTTACCTAACTGCCTTTCCGAGGTAGCCCCGCGCATCCCGCAACTTCTGTCGCGTTGCCGCCGACATCCTCTGATATCCCTGTTCCAGTTTCGCCGACTCCCCTTGCACTGGATTCTCCTGGTACGACCACAGTTGACTCAACCACACCAGCAACACCGCAAAATACGCAATCGAATTAATCGGGGGGAGGACGCGACTCAGCCAGCCCTGCCAGCCTGTATCCGCTCCTGCAAACACCAGCACCAATAGCCTGAGCGAAACGAATATCCCGTAACCCAGCAGAATGCCCTTGAGGTTCCTTCCAAAGCGTATCGAGTAAACCATAAACAATGTTATTAACGCAACGATCGAAATCGCCTGTACCGCCCGCAAACCCAACTCCAATTCTCCTGTCGTCCCCATCCGATGCCAGTTCGGGGCAATCCACGTGTCCACCGCCACTTTCGTAATCGCCAAAACAAACAACACGTACAAAACTCGCCGCGCCATCTTCGCTGTTCCCGGAAACGCAGCCAGCCCTATCTTATAAATTTCAAACACTACGACACTCCCTACCACCACGCCCAGCAACTCCGTTATCCAATATGCCCACGGATAAAAATTGGGATAATGCAAGCGGACAAAAAATCGCAGCAAGGATTGCAGCAAAACGAAGGAAATGTAGCAGTAAAAAACCGGATACCGGAACGCAAGCTTCGTCAGAAGCCCTCGAACCAGCAGACCCGCTTCAAGGATGATACAGCCCCACAAAATCAATTGGCCGAACATCATCCTCCAAGCCAGACCAACCTCTCCCGCACGGAATCAAATGCTAGCACGAGTAAGGGGAAAAACTTAGAACGTTTCTCCCCAACCCTCGCTGAATTCTTAGCGGTTCCAATCCAATCAGGTGCGTCTCGGCCGTCGGACTTGAAGACCCATAACCAGAAACTTCAGCGCCCATTGTTTCGAATACGTCAGGCGTTAACCACCCACGGCAATGGTATCGGAATCGGCTTGGGCATCGGATCCCCACCGTCCGCCACCAATTGCGCCTGCGACCCCGCACCCGCCACCCACGGCAACGGTATCGGAATCGGCTTCGGCATCGGATCCCCACCGTCCGCTACCAATTGCGCCTGCGATCCCGTCCCCGCCACCCACGGCAGCGGTATCGGTATCGGTTTCGGCATCGGATCCCCACCGTCCGCAATTACAACCGCGTGCCGCCCTGACCGCGCGTGGAGGGTCGCCGGAGCGACGCACACGCCTAATAGCATTGCAAACGCACACAAGGTAACCAATATCCTTAACAAACGCATACTTTGCCTCCTCAATTGAATTTAGGGCGATGCAGAGGGCCACTCGCGCCCTGAGAGCATCCCGACGCAAGGCTACGAGCGGTGCGTGTGGCCGGAAAATAAGATTCCGATGTGGTTGCAATTGCAAGCAAAACGCAAGATCGGCCCTAATCGGCGGAGGGTGGCGTGAAATGGAAAATCACAAAGGTATTATAAAGTTATCGTTATACGATATGTCATCCGCATGATGCACGTGCTGTGCGTCCGGAAATTCTTGCGCGCCCTTTACCGGGATTGGTAACCCCAAAAACCTCTATGTTTACTATGTAGTTCCGTTATCTTGATTTGAAAAAATGCCCGCGAAGCGCAACAATTTTTTGGCGCGGCCTTAGCCCTTCCCGAGCTTTCACCCGTACCCGCGGCCTCAATTGCAGATACTTCGCGCTTTCCAGAGTTGGTCCCGGAGGGCGGCATCCCGGACCCGACATTCAGCGCCGCTGCTTGCAATTGCAAGCGCCTAGCACTTTTCTACGACAAATCGTCCCTCTCGGCTGCCTAATAAGTGCAGCGCAGCAAGGTATCGCACGGCATCTGGGACCAGTCCATGCTGAAAACCGCAGACAAAGCAGCCCACGAAACCACGCCAATCCCTGCAAATTGCCGCGCCGAATTCATTTTCGACGCCGGTTCACGCACCAAAAACTCGAAACCCATCAAAGTGGTGGGCGAATATATTTGCGATTGCCGGCGACCGGATTGGGAACGCCGCTGGAACGACTGGAACGAGCGGCACAATCCCTATCTCAATCTTTTTCTCTGCGCCGAGCACGCCAAGAATCTCGGCTTGCTGCCGTAGGCGTCACGCTGGATCCAACGATCGCCGGTGAAGGCTGCCGGCGTTGTTTCAGTCAAGCGGCTGTTTTCCCCAATATTCTCGAGCCTTTGTACTGCCCCCCGTTCTTGTAACTTCATTTCTTAAACTGTCTAATGTTGCGACGTCGGTGTTCTCGCCTGAAGTCATCTTATTCGCCGTAGGGAACCCAGATGTTTTTGACTTGGGTGGCGTGTTGGAGGAACCAGCGGCCTTCGCCTTGCGCGTTTTGAAACCAGTCGATGTGGCGGGCTTCGTTGGTGAAGACTTGTTTGAGGTTTCCGGAGGAGAGGGACTTGGCTGTGGTGCAGTTGTTTTCGTCGCTGAAACACCAGATGGCGTCGATATCGGAATGCTCCGCGAGCGTTTTTAGAAGTTCGGGGGCGCGGCCGGTGACGATATTGATTACGCCGCCGGGTAAATCACTGGTTTCCAATACTTGATAGAGATGGCCGGTGATTAGCGGATAAGTTTCCGAAGGAACGGCGACGACGGTGTTTCCGGTAGCGATGAGCGGCATGACCAGGGAAATAAAACCAAGGAGCGGTGCGTCATTCGGGCAAATGACGGCGACTGCGCCGATGGGTTCATTCATTGCCAGGGCGACATTGCGAAATGGCGGGTTGTGCACTGCGCCGTCATATTTGTCGGTCCAGGCTGCGTACGAAAAAATGCGTTCGACGCTGCGCTGCACTTCCGCATCCGCCTGAGCGCGGCCGACCACCGCGGACAAGCGGGCGGCAATTTCTTCCGCGCGCTGCGAAAGATTTTCGGCAATGTAATACAAAACCTGGGCGCGATTGTGCGCGGTCGTTTTGGACCACGATTCTGCTTTGTGCGCGGCTTCGACCGCATTGCGAATATCTTTCCGATTGCCGAGCGGCGCTTCGCCAAGAAGGTTTCCGTCTGCAGAGCGGACTTCCATGCTGTAGCCGGAATCCGGGCGAGCCTGTTTTCCGCCGATATAAAGTTTTACGGTGCGGTCGATGGTCGAGGCTGCGTCACCAGAATGGTTGGGGGAGTTGTTGGCCGAAGAGTTTTTTGGCGCAGGCCCTTTCGGCGCGGAATGCTGAGCGGATGATTTTGCATTCTTAAACCATTCCGGTTCGAGATATTCCAGCAGGCCTTCCCGGCCGCCTTCGCGTCCGTAGCCGCTTTCGCGATAGCCACCGAAACCGCAGGCGGCGTCCAAAAGATTAGTGCTGTTCACCCAAACCACGCCCGCTTTGATTTGTGCTGCGACATGCAAAGCGACGTTGAGGCTTTCGCTCCATACGCTGGCGGCCAATCCGTAGACAGTATTGTTGGCAAGCTCGACCGCTTCGCGCGGCGTGCGGAAGCTCATCGCGGCGAGGACGGGACCAAAAATTTCTTGCTGCACCACGACGGAAGTGGGATGGACATTGCTAAGCAGCGTGGGCGGAAAATAAAAACCTTTGGAAGGCAGCGCGAGAGCGGGAGGTTGCCAGCAGGTGGCGCCTTCGGCGACGCCTTGATCGACTAGACGCTGAATGCGTTCGAGTTGCACGCGATCGACGATGGCGCCAATGTCGATCGCTTTATCCAGCGGCGAACCGACGCGCAAAGTGCTCATGCGGGCTTGTACTTTGGCGATGAGCGTTTCGGCGACGCTTTCTTGCATCAGCAAACGCGAACCGGCACAGCAGACCTGACCTTGATTCAGCCAAATGCCGTCAACGAGACCTTCCACGGCGCTATCGAGATCGGCATCTTCAAAAATAATGTAAGGAGATTTGCCGCCGAGTTCGAGCGAAAGTCGTTTGTGACTTTGCGCGGTGGCTTTGCGAATGGCGCGGCCAACTTCAGTGGAACCAGTGAAGGCAATTTTATCGACGTCCGAATGTTTCACGAGAGCTTCACCGGTAGCGCCGTCGCCGGTGACGATATTTACCACGCCGGCGGGAAGTCCCGCTTCCATGCAGATTTCCCCGAAGGCCAGCGCGGTGAGCGGAGTAAATTCCGCGGGCTTTAGGACTACGGTGTTTCCGGTGGCGAGCGCGGGAGCAATTTTCCAGGCCAACATGAGCAACGGAAAATTCCACGGAATAATTTGTCCGACAACTCCGCAGGCGGCGTAACCGGGAAATTCCTGCTGCAAAAGTTGCGCCCAGCCAGCGTGATAATAAAGATGGCGCGCGACGAGCGGAATATCCAGATCGCGGCTTTCGCGAATAGGTTTGCCGTTGTCCATGGTTTCAAGGACAGCGAGGCGGCGCGAATGTTTTTGCACCAGGCGCGCGATGGCGTAGAGATATCGCGCACGAGCGTGCGGGGTGAGCGCTTGCCATTTGGGCAGAGCGGCGCGGGCGGCTTTCACCGCTGCGTCAATATCGGCGGCGGAACCTTGCGCGACGGTGGCGAGTTTTTCTCCACTTGATGGATCCGCGGAATCGAAATATTTTCCGTCGGATGGAGCGTGCCAGGCACCGTTAATGAAATGTTGCAGCTTGCGCTGGTGAGAATCGAGCCAGGCCAGCGCTTCGCGCGGATCTTCCGGCGCGGGACCGTATTCCATGGTGACGAATTTTTCCGCGATGCTCATGCGATTTTTCGCGATTCCCTTTTCTTCAGTTGCACATAAATAAAATCAAAAATAAAAGTGGCGATCATTTTTTTTGGCTCATGCGATGGGGTGGCGATGTTCCGCCGAATACCGGCCGGTCGCATGGTACTCCAGTTGGCGTTCAATATCGCTCAACATGCCGCTGGCGCCAAAGCGAAATAATTCCGGGCGCAGCCAGGAATCGCCAAGTTCGTCTTTCATGAGCGAAAGCCATTCCAAGGATTGTTTGGCGGTACGGATGCCGCCAGCGGGTTTGAAGCCGACCGCCATGCCGGTTTCGTTGGCATATTCGCGAATCGCGCGAGTCATGACCAGTCCCACGGGAAGCGTGGCGTTGACCGGTTCTTTGCCGGTGGAAGTTTTGATGAAGTCCGCTCCAGCCATCATGGCGACAAAGCTGGCGCGAGCGACATTGCGAAGAGTGAGGAGATCGCCGGTACCGAGAATTGCTTTCATGTGCGCGGGACCGCAAGCGGCTTTGAAAGTGGCGATTTCGTCGTAAAGCGCTTGCCAGTTGGCGTTGAAGACGTGCGCGCGGGTGATGACGATATCGATTTCGTCCGCGCCGGCTTCGACGGAGCGGCGAATTTCTGAAACGCGTTCATCGAGCGGAGAAAGCCCGGTGGGAAATCCGGTGGAGACCGCGGCGACTTTTATGCCGGAACCTTCGAGAGCGCGGCGAGCGGTTTCCACGAAGAGATGGTAGACGCAGACGGCGGCGACTTTAATTTCCAGTTTTTCGATGCCAAGTTGCTGGACGATTTCCTGTTGAATGGGCCGGCGGGCTTTTGCGCAGAGGCGGCGAACGCGTTCGTCGGTGTCGTCTCCGCTGAGGGTGGTGAGGTCCATGCAGGAAATGGCGCGGAGGAGCCAGGCGATTTGCCAATCTTTTTTCACGGTGCGGCGAGTGACGAGAGTTTGCGCGCGACGTTCGACAGCGCTGGTGTTGACGCGGACGGATTGGATCCAATCGAGATTTAGGGGGACGCCGACGTTGGGTTGGAGATTTTGGCCGGCGAGGGTGGCGATGGCGGAATCGGAGTGAGCGCCGTTCGCGGCGGCGGTCCCCCGGTGAGTTGCGCGATCGGTTGCGTAGGATTCGGGAGCGTTTTCCTGGACGCCCCAGCGTTTGCTGTTCTTTCCGGTCATGGGAGGAAGTTTACGCCAAGTGGGCGAAGGGGTGAAGCGGGAGGAAATTTTTTGCCCCACCCCACCCGGACAATTTGTAAGGATGTGATTAGAAAGGAGTTGAGAGAAAAGGGGTCTGTAATTGATGGATTCTACGGGAGTTAGGGGAAGGGTGTTTTGTGGGGGCAGTTTGGAAGTTGTTGAAAATGAAGGGACGGGATTTTCGTGGGGCGTGGACGGAGTTCTACGGGAGAGTCGGAAGGTAAGAGACGTGGGATGCATGGGGAATTATAACAAAAACGTACTGTATCTGTCAAGTAATTAGCGATAAAGCGTTTGGATGGTTGGAGATAGCGAGACTGAACGGGAATAAACGGACTGCAAGAGCTAAAGAAACGGGTCAAAGACCCCACGTGCAACGTCGGCCCGTGGGGCACCCAGAAGCGGAAATTCAAAGGCGGCGGGGACTAGCGAGGGCGGCCGAAGAAGAGGATGTGGCCGTCGGGGTCTTGAAGCTCGAAGCCGCGGAGGCCGTCGTGGGTATCCTGGAGGGGATTGGTGATGGCGACATTGCGGGAGGCGAATTCGGCGGCCAGGGCGTCGGGATCGGGCACTGAGGCTAGGCGTCCCAGCGGGCGTCTGGATTGCGCTGGTGGTTGGGGACGGGTTCGACGCCGACGGCCTTGAGGAAGAGCATGGCGTTATCGCGCTGAACGATTGCGAAAAATGGTTGGTGAGTTGGTTCTTGATGGACGATGCGGAAGCCGAGCAGCTGGCAGTAGAAGGAGATGGAGGCGGGAACGTTTTGGACGATGAAGAATGGGGAGATGCTGTCGATGGTTGGTTGATTCATGTGGGGGGCTCCGGTGGTGGAAACGGTCGTCGTCTTTATTCTATTTGGAATGTTCGTTCGCCCGGTTTCTTTTTTGGGAATACTCCAAGAGGGAAAGTCAGAGTTCAAAAGCCCCGCCCTCAAACGACGAGAACGGGGCACCCAGTACAAAAAAGCAGAGTCAAAGGCCCCGTGCAACGGCGGCCCTGGGGCACCTATTCGTTCGCCGGTTTCTTTCTAGGAGCACCCTGAGGCGAAAGTCAAAACCCGTAGACATTAAAAAATCTTTCCGAAGATTTCATGTTCAGTTTCATTTGCATACGTCGCGCCATAGTTCAAGACATTACCCGCGATTTCGTAAGGGAAAAAGACCTCCACGCAGTAGCCCTCAACGTGTTCAAGAGAGACCTGGATTGCATCGTTTTTCGCAGCTGTCTCCGGCGAATTAACATGAACATCGAACACTACCGCTGTAGCTTTGCAGCCGCCCGCTCTTGCCATCTCCGAGAATGAATCGCGTAGCACATGGAGCAAGTCCTTGGACTTCGGATGATTGGTGTCTTCATCTTTCGCTCCAACGTGCACAATCTCTCCGCTGAGTGTCATGTATCCTCCATAGGGGTAAAATTCGCCGTATTCCCTGAGCATTTCTTCCGCCAGCGGCAAGAGAGCGTCAAGCAATTTTTCGCAGTCCTCTTTGCCGTTCATTGCAGTTCCAATCCCCTCGGCTTCGGCGTCGGTTTGCGGTTGCGCATTGCGATTTATTTTTCGGGGAGTTCGCTGGTACCTAGGAGCGGGGAGTTGGCGGGGATGGGTTCGGACCAGAGGTAGTGGGCGAACCAATCGAGATTGGATTGAAGGACGGCGCGATTAGATTTGGGTTTGGTGATGGGATGGCCGAAGCCGGTATAGAGGATGAGGCGGCTGGGGACGTGCTGGTCCTGGAGGCCGCGAAAGAGTTCGAAGCTGTCTGGAACAGGGACGCGTTTATCGACGCTACCTTGCTGGATGAGGGTGGGAGTTTTGGCTTGCTTAATGGTGGTGATGGGAGAAGTTTTGGCATAGATGGCGGGGTCGTCCCACGGAGTGGAATGGAGATATTGGCGAGTGAAAGGAGTGATGTCGGTATTGACGTAGTAGGTCATCCAGTTGCTGATGCCGGCGCCGACGGAGATGGCTTTGAAGCGGTCAGTGTGGGTGGTGAGGAAGGCGGAAATGTAGCCGCCTTCGGACCAGCCCATGGAGCCGAGTTTTGCGGGGTCGACGAGGCCTTTGGCGATGAGCGAGTCGACGCCGCTCATGACGTCCCACATGTCTCCAACGCCGAGATTGCGGACGTTGAGAGCGCGGAAGGCGGCGCCGTATCCGGCGCTGCCGCGATAGTTAGGCTCGAGAACCAGCGCGCCCTTGGCGAGGAAAATCTGGATGGGATAGTACGTGTCGCCAGGATTGAGATTGGGGCGAGAGACGCCGGTGGGTCCACCATGGATTACGACGAGGAGCGGATACTTTTTGGCGGGATCGAAATTGGCGGGCTTGTGCAGGACACCTTCGATGGCGGCACCGTCTGAACTTTTCCAGGAGACGACTTCGGAGGTGCCGAGAGTCCAGTCTTGGAGCTGGGCGGTCATGTCGGTAAGTTTTTTGGGCGCGAAGGAAGCGAGGCTGGTGACGAAAATTTCCGACATGTGGGTGGAATCCTGCGCGGAGAAGGCGAGAGTTTTGAAGTCGGCGCTGAAGGAAGAGTCGTCGAGATTGAAGGCGTCGGGCGAAGTGATGCGAGTGATTTCTCGAGTGGCGGGATTCAGGCGGAAAAGATGCGAGCTGGTTTTTTGCAGCGCCTGGAAATAGAGGCCGTCCGGCGACCAGATTAGCGGGTGAGCGTCTTCGTCAAACTTTGCGGTGAGATCTTGGACGGCGGAGGCGGTGGTGGCGGGCTGGGCGAGAGCTTTTTCGACGTCGATGACGGCGATGTGGCCGTTGGCGTAATAGAAATAGGGATTGGCGAGGCTGGAGTAAAAGGCGATTTGTTTGCCGTCGGGGGAGAATGTGGGATTGCCGTCTGGGCCATCGAGCGCGACGATTTTGTGGACCTGGTTTTCGTGGGCGAGATCGGCGAGGTAAATGTCTTCTTCGCCGCCGAAAGCGAGGAGCGGATTGTGCGTGGCGCTGAAGGCGATGCGGGAGGAGTCTGGCGCCCAGTCAAAACCGCTGATGTTTAGCGCGGGGGCGCGAGTGATCTGACGGGATTTTGCGGGAGCGAAAGTGGATTCGGCGGAGGAGACGTCGACGCTCCAAAGCTGATTTTGCTGAAAGTCTTTTTCGTAGACTTCGTAATCGCTAAATTTTTCTTTGCGGTCTTTTTCTTCTTTAGTTTCGGCGACGGGAGCGGTGAACGCGATCTGTTTGCCGTCTTTTGACCAGTGAAATTCGGCGATATTGGTTTCGTGCTGAGTAAGCTGCCAGGCTTCGCCGCCGTCGGGAGAGATGAGCCAGATTTGGCGAGCGGCGGGCTTGGCGGGAGAGGATTTCTTTTCGTCTTTTTTGGCGGAGGCGGCGTCGGCGGATTTTTCGGCGTCGACGGGAGGGATGGCGGCGGGTTCGCGTTCGGTGATGAAGGCTAGCCATTGGCCGTTGGGGGACCACTCGGGATTATCGCTGGACTTTTTGCCGCGAGTGAGTTGGCGGCTCTGGCCGGTGGCAATGTTGACGAGCCAAATTTGGCGGACGTAGGCGTTTTCTTTCCAGTCAGTTTCACGGATGCGATAGGCGACGAAGCGTGCGTCCGGAGAAATGCGCGCGCCGGCGAGAGCTTTGAGTTGGAGAGATTCGTCGAGAGTGGGAGTGTGTTTGGTTTGCGCGTGGAGCGGGATGGAAAGGAGCAAAGAGGAGATCGCGGTTAGCGCGAGATTGATGTGGGCGCGGGTGTGCATGGTGCGGCCTCCGGAAATGCGGAGGTATGGTAGCTCGGATTGGGCGGGTTAGAGTTGAAGAAATTGTTGAGAAATTAGACGGCGACGGGGCGCGGGGAATGGCCGGCGGTGTCGAACGTGGGAGATTGGCGGGGCGGACGAGCGGGCCCGGCGGGAGGGTCGCCGGGTTTAGGTTGGCGCTCGTGCTTGGCTTCGCTCTTGGAGAAAAGTTTGGCGGTGAGGAGCATGGCGGTGAAGGTGGTTGCGAGCAGGCCGGCTTGGCGCCAGCCGTTGAGCATGGAGGCGTTGCCGAGGAGGGTGAGTCCCGCAAAGCAAAAGAGGAGATGGACGCAGAAAACCTGGAGCGAGGATTGGCCGAGGAGGACTAGCGGGCGGAAGGCCAAGTGTTTGAGGATAGATTGCGCGAAAATCAGGATGACGCCGAAGGCTACGAAGTTGAGCAGGCGAATGGGGCCGAGATGCCATTTGTCGAAGAGGAATTCGACGGGGCCGAGTTGAAGGCCGTGGGCAATGGCGCGGCGAAGTACGAAGAGCGCGGCGAAAAGCAGAGTGGATGGGATTACGGCGCGGCGAGCCCAGCTTTCGATGGGGAGATTGTCCTGGCCCCAGCGAACACCGAGCCAGATGCCGGCGATCCAGAGAAATTGCCAGGCCCAGAGATCGAAGGAGCCCATTTCATTTAGGGGGATTCGAGTGGGGATGAAACGCATCATAAAATTGTGCTCTGCGGCCCGAAAGCCGAATTGGGCGACGGCCCAGACGGCGAAGGCGGCCCAGAGGATGGGCTTCCAGCCGATGCGGCGAGCGAGCAGGAGTGCGATGGAAGTGAACATGAGAAAGATTATGTACATGGGGAGAATGTCGAGAAGCGGAGGACGGTAGATGAGAAGAGCGGCTTCACCGATGGATTGTTTGTGGCCGACCATGAAGTAAAAGTCGAGAAGATTGTGGAGACCGGGGCGATTGCCGCGCGAGGCGATAGGGACGGCGACCAAGAAAGTGAAGGCCAAGAGTAGCGCGTGATAGCCGTATAGGCGGATGGTGCGGGTCCAGAGCTTGCGGGTCATGGGGCCGTAGCCATCGTGCTGGGCCATGCGGAAATAGATGCGGCCGGTGAAAAGCGCGGAAAGGAAAATGAAGCCTTCGGCGGCGGAGACGAATCCAAATGGCTGGTTGACGTAGGCGCTGGCGAAGGTGGGCAAATGAGTGAGCGCGATCCAAACGAGCATAAGCCCGCGAAGAGCGTCGAGTTCTAGACGGCGTCCCATGCGCTTTAGAAATTAGATGCGGCGGGGATGAGGCGCGGCCTGGACTACTGGATTTTCCGGGGAAATGTGCGGGAAAGCGGAGAGACAGCGGCCTGACGGCGGATTTAATCGGCAGAGCGTGAGAGAATTTTTAGTGTATTGGGAATTACATTGGGGGGAACGTGAGCGTGTTGTGGCGGAGAGTTTTTTTGTGTGTGGTTTTCTGCGCGGCGATGGGAGTTCCGGCAGTGGCGAGGAATTACGATACGGGATTTCTGGACCGGACGATTAGTTTTCAGGGGGCGAATTATAAGTATCAAGTGTTTTTGCCGGACAGCTGGACGCCGCACAAGAAATTTCCGATTGTGCTTTTTTTGCATGGAGCTGGGGAACGCGGCGACGATGGGTTGATGCAGACGGATGTGGGGATTGGAACGGCGATTCGCACGGGGCGGGAAACTATTCCGGCGATTGTGGTGATGCCGCAGTGTAGAAAAAATGAGTGGTGGATTGAACCGCCGATGGACGAAATGGCGATGGCGGCGTTGGACGCGGCAACAAAAGAGTTTCACGGGGATACGGAGAGGACTTATTTGACGGGATTGTCGATGGGAGGATATGGGTCGTGGCATCTGGCGGAAAAATATCCGGGGCGATTTGCGGCGATGATTGTGATTTGCGGTGGGATACATCCGCCAGCGTCGGCGATTAAGGCGCTGCCGGATCTGGCGAAATGGTCGCCAGCAGATACGCCGAAGAGTTATTTGGAAGCGGCGACGAAGGTGGGGAAAACTCCAGTGTGGATTTTTCATGGGGCGGACGATGACATTGTGCCGGTGACGGAATCGCGGCAGATGTATGCAGCGATGCAGCAGGCCGGGGGCGAGGTGCACTACACGGAATTTCCGGGGGTGCGGCACGTGGCGTGGGATAAGGCTTACGATGAGCCGAAATTGTTTGATTGGCTGTTCTCTAAGAGTTTGGGGAAGACGGGGAAATAGTCTGGCGTGATGGGATTTTTTTGGGGCGGCGATTAACTTCTTGCGGCGTTAATTTAGTCGGGCGGAATAAACTACATTGGAATCTTTGGAGTGACGCGGAGAAGGACCATTGCGGTTCTCAAACGCGGGGGCGGAGCATGCTCAAGACCATGGCGATTTGTCCTGAATGGTAGATGGTGTGTTGGACGATTCCATGGAGCAGAGTTTCGTAGGGATAGGTGCGGCCGGGGACTTGTTTGGAGAGATCTTCGACAGGAAAATTGCGAATTTTTTCTTCGAGCAGATCGCGACTGCGATTCCAGCGAGCGAGTAAATCATTCCAGGGGATGGGCGGTTCGGCCCATTCTCTATCGGCTTCCCATTTGGGCATGGGATGGTTTTCGGAGGTGAGGCGAGCTCTTTCGTTCCAGAGGAGGAGATGCTGGAGGAGTTCGGAGATGGAGTGAGAGTTGGGAGTGGGGCGTTGCGTAGCGAGTTCCGGAGAAATTTTTGCGAGGAGATCGACTACGGAGGGTCCGTACCAGGGGATTGCGGCCGTTACGGCGTGATAGGAGTCGGCGATTTGTTGAGTTGTGGTCATGTTGTTTCGAGGGGGGAGTGGGTGCGGAGGGCGTGGACTAGTTGGGCGGCGACTTGGCGGGCGCGGGGGAGATCATGGGGTTCGAAGGAGATGGCGGCTACGCGTGGATGGCCGCCGCCGCCGAATTTTTCCGCCATGGAAGCCAGGTTTTGGTCGGCGGCGGCTTGATTCCAAGGATTGGTACCGAGCGAGACTTTGGCGCGAACTTTTGAGCAGATGACGCTGATGGAGTAAACGCACTCGGGATGGAGGAGGTAGGGGATGAATTTGTTGTAGCCATCGAGTTCGAGATCACCGAGGTCGAAGAAAAGGACGCCGTCGCGGGCTTCGATGCGCTGACGGAGAAGGTCGATGGACTGGCGGTGGCGTTCGAGGAGCGGCTGAAGCTGGCTGGCGACAATGGGAAGTTTGACCATTTCGGCGAGAGGGCGGTAGGCAAGCTCCGGGATAATTTTTGCGGGGAGGCCGTCTTCGGGTGCGGATTCGATTACGAGGGCCAGTTGCGTGGCGGGTTCGGCGAGTTCCACGGCGGATTGTGCGGTGGGATATTGGGCGCCGTCGATGATGTCGCCCCAATGGATTAGATCGGCGAGGGGGGCGGTGTTGAAGCCGAATTTTTCTTTGGCGACGGTGGCGATCAGTTTGGTGCAGGATTTGTAGTCCGGTTCGTAGAACATGTGCGGACTGGGATGATTGCGGAAATATTCGGCGGCGGCGGGAGTGAGGAAGGCGCTTTGGTGATGGTCGAACCACCAGGTGAGTTTTGGGGAGTTGGAAAATTTGAAGTCGACGATGGCGTTTTCGTCGCCGTCGAAGAGTTCGGGAGTCCAGGGCTGGCGGGCTTTGTGGGTCATGCCGGTGAACACGAATTCGGCGTTGGGGTCGAAACACTCGCGATAGAAACGGTAGAAGAGAGCGGCGGAGGCGGTGCCGTCGAAGCAACGATCATGGAAGCAGAGGCGGACGCGGGTCATCAGGGACGAGATGCCTTTCTATTGGCCGCAGCGAGAAAAATCGCGGCGTATAAAGCATTTAACGATGGGGTGAGGCGGAAACAAAGTCAAGCAAAAATAGGGTTGCGCGGAAGCGGCGTGGAGCGATTATTTGCGGATGAGGCTGTCGACGACTTCTGAAGCAACGGGGACTTCGAAACGGTCGCCCTGGTAGGCTTTGACCATCAGCAGAATCCAGAGAATAAAAGTGAGCAGATTGATGAGGTGGAGGAATAGAATTCCGCCACCGAGGGCGTGAAAACCTCCGCCGGAGATGAAGCTGGCGCCCCACAAGAAGACCAGCATCGCTCTGATGATATTTAATGCGCCAAAGACGACGATGGATTGGAGGGCGTGAAATTTTACGTAGGGGCGTTTGTCGACGATGAGAAAGATGATGCCGGTGATCCAGCCGAGGGAGTAGGAGAGGGCGGCGGCGACGTTTTCGGTTAGCGCATAGGTGCCGGCGGGCGGAACGGCTGAAGCGGCCGGACTGGGCGAGGTGGTGGCTGCTTGCGGGGCGCCACACTTGGGGCAAAAGGCGGCTTGGTTTACTTCGGTGCCGCAGGTGGTGCAGAAAGGCATAAAGCCTCCGAGGGATTAGGCGGAGAGTAACAAAGGAGGTTGGGGAGGGCAACTTTTAATTTGTGGCGGAGTGGTGTTGGAGTTGGGCTTTGTTGGGCGAGACAGAAGATTCAACGCAGAGACGCAGAGGGCGCAGAGGACGGATACGGATATTCGAGTGGTGGATTAGATTCAGCCGGAATCTTCGGAGCATTGGGTGCCTGGGCAAAAGCGCCAATCGGGAGATTGGCGTGCCCGGGAAAGGCGCGGAACGGGTGCATGTCGTGGAATTATCGGGTCAGAACAACGAAGAGCGGAGTGAATCAATGAATCAGCGGGGAGGGTTTGGGTGGCCGCGGGAGATTACGTCGGCGGAGTGGCGATCGCTGACGGCAGGCGGGTTGGGATGGATGCTGGACGCGATGGATGTGGTTTTGTATTCGCTGGTGCTGACCTATCTAATTCATGAATTTGGGATGAGCACCAGCACGGCGGGATTTTTGAATTCGCTGACGTTGGTGGCAGCGGCGATTGGGGGATTTGGTTTTGGAGTTTTGGCGGACCGGATTGGGCGGGTGCGGTCGCTGATGATTTCCATTTTGATTTATTCGGTGGCGAGTTTTGCTTGTGGATTTTCGCACTCGGTGACGGAACTGGCGGTTTTTCGATTTGTGCTGGGATTGGGGATGGGCGGGGAGTGGACGACCGGGGCGGCGCTGATTGCAGAAACCTGGCGGGCGGAGCATCGGGGCAAAGCACTGGGGATTATGCAGTCGGCTTATGCGATTGGAGAGGCTATTGCGGCTTTGATCGTGGCGGTGGTTTTGCCGCACTTTGGGTGGCGAGCGGTGTTTTTTGTGGGAGTGCTGCCGGCGTTTTTGGTGATCTGGATTCAATCTCGCGTGCCGGAACCGACGATTTGGAAAGAGCGAGCCAGCAGAGGAAAGAGAAAGCCGCTGCGAGAGTTGCTTCAGCCGGGAGTTTTGCGAGCGGGCGGGCTGGCGACGCTGATGAACGCGTTTGGATTGTTTGGGTATTGGGGACTGTTTACGTGGGTGCCGGCGTATTTGTCTTTGCCCGCGGAGCAAGGCGGGCGGGGATTGAGTTTGGTGAAGACGACATCGTTCTTTTTGGTTTTATGCGCGGGAAAGTGGCTGGGATATTTTTGTTTTGGATTTTTGGCGGACGCTTTTGGAAGGAAGAAGCCTTACTTTGGATATTTGATGATCGCGGCGATTCTGGTGCCGATTTATGGAATGACGAAAAGTGAGTTCTGGTTGTTGGTTTTGGGGCCGTGCGTGGCGTTTTTTGGGACAGGATTTTTTTCAGGGTATGCAGCGATTGCCAGCGAAATTTTTCCGGGCGAGATACGAGCGGCGGCGATGGGGTTGAGTTACAACGTGGGAAGAATATTGTCGGCGGTGGCGCCGTTCGCGGTGGGGGCGCTGGCTCTGCACTATGGAATCGGGCCGGCGTTTTTCTTGCAGGCTGGGGCGTTTTTTGTGGCGGCGCTGCTGACGCTGACTTTGCCAGAGACGCGAGGGACAGAGCTGGCGTGACGCGTGGGGACGAAAGGGACAAGCGAGAGAGTCAGGCCACGGCGATTTGCTGGTTGGCGGAATTTCCGGCGCGGATGGTGAAGCTGATGGCGAAGTAGGGAGCGGGCGCCAGCGCTTTTTGGAACTCGAGATCGGTGGCGTAAATACGTTTGGGAACGCGGCGAGCGAGAATGCTGAAATGCAGCGGACTCCTACGGAACGGGTAAGGGGTCAGCGAAATTTGCTGATGTTCCGCGACACGAAGAACCCAATCGACTTCGTTACCGGTGTCGTCGACGGGGACGGCGTCGATGGTGGCGCCTTCCGGCGGAGCGATACAGAAGTGGAGTGAGAGGCGGTCCAGAGCTTCGAGGCGGCGGGCATTGGCGGCAAGGGCTTTGTCCGAGGCGAAATTTTTTGTGGAAGGGTTCGCGCGAAGGTCGACCTTGAGGCGAAGCTGCTGCAGGCGAAGGCTCTGCGTAAAATCGGTGACGATTTGCGATTCGGTGGATTTGACGTACTTGGCGGAGAAGCCGGGCATGGTGGCGCGGGCGCGATCGTATAGATCGGCGCAATGCAGGCTGACGAGGAGGCCGGCGTAATGATCGGCCTTAACTATGCGCTCAATGCCGCGCTGGTAGAGAGCGATGTGATCGGAGGTGGGAATGGACATAAAGCTGAAGGGGAGGCGAGTTTTAGGGTCGAGCTGAGGGGCAAGTTCCCAGTCGCGCCACCCGTTATCGTGTTCAGAGGCGGCGAGGCGAAAGGACTCGAAGGGCTCGGGGCGTTTGAAGAGGTCATTGCCCCACTCGCGCGCGAAGAAGCCGGAGAGGACGGCGTGGTCGGTCTGGCGAATGACGATGAGCTGATCGCCCTGTTCCTGAAGGATCATGGTGAGGGACTATTATGCGCTTGGGCTGATGGGGGAATCCAGAGGGAGAATGGCGGGAAAGAGCGGTGGAGAGGAAGAAGGGTTCCCGGTATATTGTAGAGAACGCTGCGGGAGTGGCGGAATTGGCAGACGCAGTAGCCTTAGGAGCTACCGGCCTCACGGCCTTGGGGGTTCGAGTCCCTTCTCCCGCACCAAACTTCCTGCGACGAAAATTTAGGAGTATGCATGGAGCGGACGGTGCGCGACATTTTGGATATGTATGATCCGGCGCGGAGTCTGGAGCGGGCCTGGACGATTCCTGCGCCGTGGTATTTCGACTTGCGAGTGGCGGAATTGGAGAAGGCGGCGGTGTTTGGCGGGAGTTGGCAAATGGTAGGGCGGGCTGAACAGGTGCGGGAGCGCGGAGGGTTCTTTACGGCAGACGTGGCCGGGGAGCCGGTGGTGGTAGCGCGGGGAGAAGATGGGGAGTTGCGGGCGTTTTTTAATGTTTGCCGGCATCATGCGGCGGCGGTGGTTACCGAGGCGAGCGGGACGGCTAAGCAGTTTCGGTGTCCTTATCATGGGTGGACTTATGGAAATGATGGGGCGCTGAAGGGGATGGTGGAATTCGAGGGAGTTTGCGATTTTGAGCGGACGAAGAATGGGTTGGTGGCGGTTCGGGTGGCGGAATGGGCGGGGTTTGTTTTTGTAAATTTGGGCGAGGGCGGCGGGACGCTGGAGGAGTTTTTGGGAAAGGCTGCGGAGGTAGTGGCTCCTCTGCGGCTGGCGGAGACGATGCGGCATTTCGAGCGGCGAGTTTATACGCTGGAATGCAATTGGAAAGTGTATGTCGACAATTATCTGGATGGCGGGTATCACGTGCCGCATGCGCATAAGGGTTTGAGCAGCGTGATCGAGTACACGAAATATACGATTGAAAATTTTGAGCGGGCTTGTTTGCAGTCGAGTCCCCTGTCGGGCAACGGCGGAGCGGGGGGAGTCGCGGCCACGCGGCAGGGGCGGGCGTTTTATTTGTGGGTCTATCCGAACTTTATGATTAACGCGTATGAAGGAGTGATGGACACAAATGTGGTGGTGCCGATGGGCGTGGATAAGTGCGCGGTAATTTTCGACTACTACTTTGCGGATGTGAGCGCGGCGGCGGAAAAGCGGAACCGGGAGAGCATGGGGGTCAGCGAGCAAGTGCAGGATGAGGATGTGGCGTTATGCGAGGCGGTGCAGCAAGGGTTGAAATCGCGGGCGTATGTGGCGGGGAGATTATCGGTGCGGCGGGAGGCTGGGGAGCATTTGTTTCATCGATTGCTGCATGGGGATTTGGTGGCGGGGTGGCGGGCGGAGTGATTGCGCGGCTGAATTGACGGTGTGCGGAGGGGTCGCCTATACTTCTTTGGTTGAGTTTGGCTTTAGTTGAGTTGGGCGAAGAGATTTTGCAGGGTGGTTGCTTACCTGTCTGGCCTCTACTGAAAGCTGGTTGTTTTGTGGGTTGCGCGGGGCGCGAGTGTCTGGAGTTGATAGTGGGACGTTGCCGAGTGGGGCGGCCCGGACCGAGACAGTAAAGCGTGCAGCGAAGAGGCCCGCCTTTGGCGGGCGGGCACGATATATCGTGCCCCTACTTTTCGGTTGCGAGCCTGGCTAACGGATCGTGGTTGCCGGCTTGGTGATTGTTGATCGCGGGAAATTTGTCGGTGGGAAAGGAATTGGGGATGGCTGAGGCTACTTGCAGGCGGGAGTTGGAGCTGGAGATTCCGGCGGAAGATGTATCGAAGGCGACAGAAAAGGTGGCGAAGGAGTTTGCGAAGATTGCGCGGGTGCCGGGATTTCGGCCGGGGAAAGCTCCGATATCGTTGATCAAGCGGCGATTTGCGGACGACATTAAGGGCGAAGTGGTGCAGACGCTGGTGCCGGAGCGGGTGGAGAAGGCGGTGACGGAGCAGAAGTTGACTCCCGTATCGCAGCCACAGGTGGAGCAACTGGATTTTGTGGATGGGCAGCCGCTGAAGTTCAAGGCGGTGTTTGATGTGCTGCCGGAGTTCGAGCTGGGCAATTATAAGGATTTGACGCTGGAAATCCCGCCGATGGAGATTACGGACGAGGATGTTTCCAAGACGATTGAAGAGATGCGCGAGCGGGCGAGCACTTTTGCGCCGGCGGAAGAGCGGCCGTCTAAAGACGGGGACTTCGTGCAACTGAAATTAACCGGGACGCCGGAAGGCGACGGCGAACCGCTGAAAGCGGACAGCGTGCTCTGCCAGATTGGCGCGGAAGAGACGATGGAAGCGTTCAATGAAAATCTGCGAGGCGTGAGCACGGGAGATCACAAGAATTTTGATGTGGAGTATCCGGCGGAATACCCGGATCCGAAGCTGGCAGGAAAGAAATATCACTATGCGGTGGAAGTACTAGGAATCAAGAACAAGAAATTGCCGGAAGTGAATGACGAATTTGCGAAAGATGTGAGCGACGCGAGCACGCTGGAAGAATTGAAAGCAAAGATCAAGCAAGGATTGGAAGCGCAACGGGATCACAAGCGGAAAGATTTGTTGCGAGAGAAAGTGCTGGCCGAAATTGTGAAGATTCACGACTTCCCGGTTCCGGAATCGCTGGTGGAGCACCAAAAGGACATACGTTTGGAGCGCATGGTGCGTTCGCTGGCGGCGCAGGGAGTGGATCCACGGGCGGTGAATGTGGACTGGGCGGCTTTGCGGGCACGTCAACAGGAGCGGGCTTCGGATGATGTGAAGGCGGAATTGATTGTGGACCGGATCGCGACGGCGGAAAACATCGAAACGAGCGACGAAGAGCTAAATGAAGAGATTAAACATGTGGCCAGCCATAGTAACGAATCAGTAGAAGCGGCGCACGCTCGTTTGACAAAGCAAGGTGCGCTCGATAGGATGAAAGCGAAGCTGCGGAGTGACAAAACTCTCGACTGGCTCGCGCAAAACTCCCGAATCAGCACAGTAGCTGCAGCGGAAAAGGAACAATCCGAGCAGGGTTCCTGAACGCGACCTTTAGACTCGCAAACCCATAGCGGTAAACACACTCAAATGAATAATTTTGACGAACCAAGCTATCGCGGGACGACGCTTATACCGATGGTGGTCGAACAGACCAGCCGTGGAGAGCGCGCGTACGATATTTATTCGCGGCTGCTGAAAGAGCACATTATTTTTATCGGCACGCCGATTGACGACCACGTGGCGAATCTGGCGACGGCGCAAATGCTCTTTTTGCAGGCGGAGGATCCGGAGCGGGACATTCAGTTGTACATCAATTCGCCGGGCGGATCGATCACGGCGGGATTTGCGATTTACGACACCATGCAATTCGTGAAGCCGGATGTGGTGACAACGTGCGTGGGACAAGCGGCGTCGATTGCGGCGGTATTGCTGGCAGGCGGGACACCGAAGAAACGCTTTGCGCTGCCGAATGCGCGGATCTTGATTCACCAGCCGTGGATGTCTGGGCTGGGCGGGCAGGCTACCGATATTGATTTACATGCGAAAGAGATTTTGCGCATGCGCACGATGATAAATAAATTGCTGGCGCAACATAGCGGGCAGTCGGTGGACCGCATCGAAAGAGATGTGGAGCGCGACTTCATCATGAATCCCGAACAGGCCAAAGAGTACGGGATGATCGACGAGATCATTTACAAGCATCGCTAGGCGGCGGGTTTACGCGAGGAAGAGCAGCGGCGGAGCCGTTCCAAACAGTTAGCAGCGGCGCCCAGGATTCTATTTCGCGCAGGGGAATAATCGGCCTAGAATGAGGGTAAGAGAACTCCGTCTAGACCAGCGGACACGAGGACTTTACACCAGTGAAGAAATTCAACCCAGACGAACCGCTACGCTGCTCTTTCTGCCATAAGACGCAGGAACAGGTGGAGAAGCTGATCAGCTCTCCTTCCGATTATCCGCGCGCCTACATTTGCAATGAATGCGTGGGCGTTTGCGAAACGATTCTGGAAGACGAGAAGCGGGAACAGACCACAATGCCGGCTCGGCGCCTGCCGCGGCCGCCGGAGATCAAGCAGTTTTTGGATGGATATGTAATCGGGCAGGACCGCACGAAGAAGAAGCTAGCGGTGGCGGTTTATAACCACTACAAGCGGATTTTCTTGAACAAACAGCCGAATGATATTGAGCTGAGCAAATCCAATATTCTGTTGATTGGACCGACGGGAACGGGCAAGACGCTTTTGGCGCAAACGCTTTCGCGGATGCTGGATGTGCCGTTCGCGATTGTGGATGCAACGACGCTGACAGAGGCGGGGTACGTTGGCGAGGACGTGGAAAACATTATTTTGAAATTGCTGCAGGCTGCCGATGGCGATGTAACGAAAGCGCAGCAAGGCATCATCTATATAGATGAGATCGACAAGATCGCAAAGAAGGATGAGAACCCCTCGATTACGCGGGATGTTTCCGGCGAGGGTGTGCAGCAGGCGCTGCTGAAGATTTTAGAAGGAACGGTGGCGAATGTGCCGCCGCAGGGCGGACGGAAGCATCCGCATCAGGAATTCACGCCGGTGGATACGACAAATATATTGTTTATTTGCGGCGGGGCGTTTGTCGGGCTGGAAAAGATAATCGAGAAACGGGCGGGACGGAGATCGCTGGGCTTTCATACGGATTCGTCACCTTCCACGCCGCAACGGCGGAATACGGAATTGCTGGAACATGTGCAGCCCGGTGACTTGATTCGTTACGGGTTGATTCCGGAGTTTGTGGGCCGGCTACCGGTTGCGGGCGTGATGAATGATTTGGATAAGTCCGCGCTGGTGCGGATTTTGACGGAACCGAAGAACGCGCTGCTGAAGCAGTATCAGCGGCTATTTGAATTTGAGAATGTGCGATTGCGATTTACGGACGACGCACTGGAGACCGTGGCGGAGTTGGCTTTACAGCGCAAGGTCGGCGCACGAGGCTTGCGCATGATCCTCGAGGACCTCATGCTGGAGCTGATGTATCACCTGCCGATGCAGCGGAAAGTCCGGGATTTTGTGGTGACGGCGGAGATGGTGCGGACGCGCGAAATCAACTGGAGTTTGCTGGAAAAGGCGGGATAAAGGATTTTGCCGCGGGAATTCAGGGGCCCCATGTTTAACCGAGAAAAACAGGAAATGAAACGCGTACCGATGATGCCGGTGCGGGATATGGTGATTTTCCCGCAGCAGATGACGCCGTTCATCGTGGGGCGCGAAGCGAGCGTACGCGCGCTGGAAGAAGCGCTGGCGGGCGACAAGAAAATTTTCCTTTCCACGCAGCATGATGCGTCCGTGGATGACCCGAAACCGGAAGAAATTTATGCGGTGGGCACGCTGGCGAATATTGTGCAGAGCGTGAAGCTGCCGGACGGAAACATCAAAGTTTTGGTGGAAGGCGTAGAGCGGGCGCGGTCGATTTCGGTGGCATCGGAGGAAGGATTTTTCCGGGCGACGGTGAGATTGCTGAATGCGCGGGTGGAACCTTCTCCGCAGGTGCAGCAGACAGTCGAAAAAATCACCGGGCTGTACGAGCAGTTCATCAAACTTTCGCAGAGTCTGAATTACGACACGATGATCGCGGCAGCGCGGGTGGACGATCCGGCGCGGCTTTCGGACACGATTGCGGCGAACCTGCAGCTTCCGGTGGATGAGAAGCAGGATTTACTGGAGACAGTAGATCCGATAGAGCGATTGAACCGTATCGGCGACATTCTGGAAATTGAGCTAGAAAAGCTGAACGTGGACCGCAATATCAATACGCGCGTGAAGCGGCAGATGGAGCGGGCGCAGAAAGAGTATTACCTCAACGAAAAGCTGAAGGCCATTCAGAAGGAGTTGGGGCGCGGCGAGAAGAGCGAAATTGACGAGTTGAAGAAGAAGATCGACGCCGCAGGGATGAGCAAGGAAGTCCACGAGAAGGCGATTCAGGAATTGAAGCGGCTGGAATTGATGCCGCCAATGTCGGCTGAGTCGACCGTGAGCCGAAATTATCTGGACTGGCTGCTGGCGGTACCGTGGAAGAAGCGTTCGAAAGAGATTCGAGACATTTTGGCGGCCGAGAAGATTTTGAACGAAGAGCATTACGGCCTGGAGAAGATCAAGGACCGCATCCTGGAATTTTTGGCGGTGCGGCAGTTGGTGAAAAATCCAAAAGGCTCGATCCTGTGCTTTGTGGGGCCTCCTGGCGTTGGCAAGACTTCGCTGGCGATGTCCATCGGACATGCAACAGGGCGAAAATTTGTTCGAGTGTCGCTGGGCGGAGTGCGCGATGAAGCGGAGATTCGCGGGCACCGCCGGACTTATATTGGTGCGCTGCCGGGCCAAATCATCCAGATGATGAAGAAAGCCGGCACGGTGAATCCGATTTTCGTGCTGGATGAAGTGGACAAGATGTCGACGGACTTCCGGGGCGACCCATCGGCGGCGTTGATGGAAGTGCTCGATCCGGAACTGAACCACGGATTCACGGACCACTATTTGGACGTGGAGTACGATCTTTCGAAAGTAATGTTTGTATGCACGGCAAACGTACTGCATACGATTCCTCAGCCGCTGCAGGACCGCATGGAAGTGCTGCGCATTCCGGGTTACACCGAGCAGGAGAAACTGGAAATCGCGAAACGGTTTCTGGTGAAGCGCGCGCGGGAAGCTACCGGATTGAACGAAGACAATTTGACGTTCACCGACGAGGGTTTGCTGCATATCATCCGGCATTACACGCATGAAGCCGGGGTGCGAAGTCTGGAGCGCGAGATTCAAAATATTGGGCGCAAGATGGCGCGGCGCGTGGTAACGGAAGGGCTGGAAAAGAAAGTTAGTTCTGAAGTGACGCCGACGAACGTGAATGATTTTCTGGGTGTTTTGAAGTACCGGGAATTCTGGCTGGAGAAGCACAACGAGATTGGATTGACGACGGGCTTGGCCTGGACGGAAGTGGGCGGCACCGTGCTTTCGACGGAAGCGACTCTGATGGAAGGCAAGGGTCGGCTGACGCTAACGGGCAAACTGGGCGATGTGATGCAGGAGTCCGCGCAGGCGGCGATGAGCTACATTCGGTCGCGATCGGCGGCGATGGGACTGGCGAAAGACTTCTATCGGAATCTCGATATTCACGTGCATGTGCCGGAAGGCTCGATACCGAAGGACGGACCATCTGCCGGAATTACGATTTGCAACTCCATCGTGAGCGCACTGACGAAGATTCCGGTGCGGTGCGACGTGACGATGACGGGAGAGATCACGCTGCGGGGTAAGGTGCTGCCGATTGGGGGCGTCAAGGAGAAGTTACTGGCGGCGCACCGAATGGGCTTGCGTACGATACTGCTTCCGAAGGACAATGAGAAGGACCTAGCGGACATCCCGCAGGAAATCCTCGCGACCCTAACGGTACATTTTGTCGAAACCATGGATGAAGTTCTGCGGATAGCGCTTGAGCGGCCAATTGTGCCAATCGAGCATGCCTCAGTTACGCCGGTGGCGGATGGATTTGTAGGCGTCGTCGAGGAAGACAAAGGTTTGACCAATTAAGTAAAGCAGCGTAGTTTTCGGGCCCGACCCGCCCTGCGGGTTGTTCCAGTAAGAATCGGTCCGGCGCTGCCGCCGGTTGCAGAAAGTCTGGTTTGCCAAATCCTGACTGGTTAGCGGTACTCCAGCAGAGTGGTGCGCCACCCCTTACACAATCCGGATTTCAGGTCAATTTTTCACCATAAAAGCTAAGGACATATGAAAGAAACAAGCGTTGAAGGCAACAATCAGATGAGCATCAGTCTTGCCGAACTGAAAGAAAAAAACATTACGGACCTGGCGAAAATTGCCAAGGATTTGAATATTCCGGGCGCCAGCGGCATGCGGAAGCAAGAACTGATTTTCCAGATCTTGCGCGCGCAGACGGAAAAGAACGGATTGATATTTTCGGAAGGCGTATTGGAATGCCTGCCGGACGGCTTCGGATTTTTGCGAGCGCCGGAGTACAACTATCTTCCGGGACCGGACGATATCTACGTTTCGCCTTCGCAGATACGGAAATTCGATTTGCGCACCGGGGACACGGTGTCTGGACAAGTGCGGCCGCCGAAAGATGGCGAGCGGTATTTTGCGCTGATCAAAGTGGAAGCGGTTAATTTTGAGGATCCGGAAGTCGCGCGGAGCAAGATATTTTTCGATAATTTGACGCCGCTGTACCCGCAAGGGCGCCTGAAGATGGAAACCGGCAAGGAAAACATGACTGGCAGGGTGCTGGACCTGCTGTGTCCGGTAGGCAAGGGACAGCGAGGCTTGATCGTGGCTCCGCCGCGAACGGGTAAGACGATGATGCTGCAATCGATCGCGAACTCGATCACGGTGAATCATCCGGAAGTGGCGCTGATCGTTTTGCTAATCGATGAGCGGCCGGAAGAAGTTACGGATATGCAGCGGACGGTGAAGGGCGAAGTAATCAGCTCGACATTCGATGAGGCTCCGCAGCGGCACATTCAAGTGGCGGAAATGGTTTTGGAGAAGGCTAAGCGGCTGGTGGAGCACAAGCGCGATGTGGTGGTGCTGCTGGACAGCGTAACGCGTCTGGCACGAGCTTATAACGCGGTGACGCCGCCGTCGGGCAAGGTGCTGTCTGGCGGTATCGATGCGAATGCGTTGCAGCGGCCGCGACGGTTTTTTGCGGCAGCGCGGCACGTGGAAGAAGGCGGGTCGCTGACGATTATCGCCACGGCGTTGATCGATACGGGCAGCCGCATGGACGACGTGATTTTCGAAGAATTCAAGGGCACCGGCAACATGGAAATTAACCTGGATCGACGGTTGTCTGACAAGCGCGTTTTCCCGGCGATCGACATTCAGCGTTCCGGCACACGTAAAGATGAGTTGCTGCTGCCGCCGGATGAGTTGAGCCGTATCTGGGTTTTGCGCAAAGTGCTGAGCCCACTTTCGACGGTTGAGGCGATGGAATTGTTGATCAGCCGACTCACGAAGACGAAGTCGAACAGCGAATTTCTCGGGTCGATGTCCGCACCGACCTAGAAGAGCAGCAAACCGGCATCCCCTTTCCGGGCAGTTCTCCCTCTCGAACTTGCGCACGTTGCCGCGCTCCTGGCGTAAAGCCGGGAGAGAAGGAGCATTGTGTTCGAAAAATTCATCGCCAGGCAGCCGATTTTTGACGAAAAACTGAAAGTATTCGCTTACGAACTGCTGTTTCGGGCGAGCAGTCACAACGTTTTTGAATTTCGGAAGGAAGCGTCCAGCACGGCGATCGTCGATTCGGTGACGCTATTTGATTTGCAGGCGCTTACTGGCCACGCGAAGGCGTTTGTAAATGTGGATGAAGCGGCATTGCGGCGGGAAGCTCCGCGCCTGCTTCCACCTGACAGGGTAATCCTGGAAATTCTGGAAACGGTAGTTCCCTCTCCGGAGGTCGTCGAGATCTGCAGAGGGCTGCGCGCTTCGGGCTACGTGATCGCGTTGGACGATTTCGTGGATCATGAAAAGTGGGCGCCGCTGACGGAACTGGCGAAATTCATCAAGGTTGATTTTAGGATAACCGGCGGAGAAATGCGGCGCGCCTTAGTGCAGAGATTCCGAGGGCGCGGGGTGCAATTGCTAGCAGAGAAAGTGGAGACGCAAGAAGAAGTACAGGAAGCTCGAGCACTGGGGTATACGCTATTTCAAGGATTTTTCTTCTGCAAGCCAGCGATGGTGGCGGTGCGGGATATTCCGGGGAATAAGCTGAACTACGTGCGGCTGCTGGAGGCGGTATCGGCGCGGGAATTTTCCAGAGAGCGGATAGAGGAATTGCTAAAGCAGGATCCTTCGTTGGTTTTCAAACTGTTGCGCTATCTAAATTCTCCAATTTTGGGTTTGCGAAGCGAGGTGCGAGGAATCAGCCACGCGATTTCTTTGCTGGGGGATGTGGAGTTTCGACGCTGGATTTCCATACTGGCGATTGTGGGAATGGCCTCGGACAAGCCGCCGGAGTTAATCCGGACGGCGCTGACACGCGGATTTTTTTGCGAGGAATTTTCACGATTGACGGAAATGACGGTGCAAAGCGCGGATCTGTTTCTACTGGGATTGCTGTCGGTGACGGATGCAATCCTAGATCGTCCCATCGAGAATATTCTTTCGAGTCTTCCGGTGTCTTCCGAGGTGCGAACAGCATTGTGCGGAGGGGCGAATGGATTTCGCGACGTTTACGATACGTTGCTAGCATATGAGCAGGCTGACTGGAATGCGCTGTCAAACGCGGCGGGCCGCATAGGCCCAATTGAAGCAGCGGTACCGGATTGCTATCAAGCGGCGGCGGCGCGGGCTGGAGCGCTTATTGGTTAGCTTTAATAGTCGCGGAAATTCGCCTGCTGACCGGATCCGAAGCGTGTGAGGCAGCGACGTTGCTTTCGCGATGGCCGCGAACCTGAAAGCGATGAGATTGCGTAGACGATTGTTGGGCGTGGGTCCATTCGCCGAAGCGGTCGCTATAGGTTTGTCCGATGCGCAGAGTCATGATTTCAGCTAAGCGCTGTACGATGGTCGCCCAGTCATATTGTTGCGCCACAAATTGACGCGCAGCGCGGCGGGCTTCACTGTTTGCCGCGGGCTGTAGTTCCTGGACAATGGCCTCCGACCACTCGGCGTCGGTATCAGGCAGAGCGACGAGGTCGGAGAATTCATCGAGAACGGGCAAACGCGCACCAACGGTAGGGTTGCCGCTGGCGAGATACTCATGGAGCTTTAGGGGATAAATGTACTTCGTGTAGTCATCGAGCCGGTACGGCATGATGTTGACGTCGAAATGCTGCGGATAGGTAGCCAAAACGGAGGTAGGTTTTGCGCCGAGGAAATAGACATTAGGGAAGCTGGATAATTCGTCGATGACCGTGCCGGTTTCATCGCGATGGAGCTGCGGGCCAACAAAAACGAAGGACCACGCAGGGTGCTTCTTCGCCAAGCGAGACAATAGTTGCCAATCGAGTTGTTTCTTCAGATATCCAGTGTAACCAATACGAGGGTGCGGCACCGCAGCTAAGTCGGCAGGTTCGGTAACGGGAGTTGCATATGCGGAATAGTCGACGCCGTTGGGAATGAAACTGGTGTGACGATTGATAGCACCTTTTTTTTGCATTAAGGCTCGCGAGTGAATAAATATCTGGTCAGCACTGCGCAGGAGATGTAGCTCGTTCTCTGGGATGGGCAGGTCGATACTGGAGAAGGAATATTCGTCATCGATATGGTAGCAACTGAAATCGTGGGGGATAGCCTCAAGAGCTGAAGCGTATTCAGGACGCCATAGGTAGAGAACGATCTTTTGGCATTTTTGATCGAGCAGACTTTGGCGGGCGCGGCGCAGCCTATCGCGAAAAGTGAGACTTGCGAGCCAGCCTGGACGATAAAATCGTGGAGGCCAAGATTTCGATGGGTAGATGCCGAGGCCAGGACAATCGGGTGATCTGTCGGGCGAGCGGCGAGTCGCCCAGCTCGGGCTCAGCTTGCGCCAGTCGGCGGCAGGTTCGATCCAGACCGTGGGAAAGAACGTCGCTAGCCGACTGAGGATATGATGGCGAGGTTGCCAAAAGGTGTCCCAATTGTCCGGGACCATGGCAATGATGCCGATATCGGACAAAGCGGATTTGGGCGCCGAATTGTTGTGGCTAGTCACGAATACGCCGGAAGCTCCTACGCCTCAAGGGAACAGATGGCTACAGCTTTGATTAACCATCGGGCTCGTCGGTCTCAGAATATTCTTGCCCAAACAGGAATGGACCATTTCTCAACGACGAGGTAATGCAATCGCCAGCAAGGGAACGCAACAGTTGGAGAGCTTGGCTGAGGGGGAGGTCGTCCAACAGCTCTAGTTTACAACGATTTCTGGCGCGTTGATGCAACTTTCGCTGGTACAACTCTAGCAAACAGTGCGTTTGCCCCGAAAATCCAATTATTGGTAATTCTTGAGGGCGGACCAGTTGCTCAAAAATCGGGTGATTGCGTCATCCATCATTTTATTTCGGTCCCCAGGAGGCCAGCCTGAATTCCACACGAGATATCCTCCGGGCAACGTTAAGGTGGCCTGAAGGCTTCCCGCTGCACTCAGTACGACGGTCTGCCACGCCCGGTATTCGAGTTCATAGGAACTTACGAGAACCGAGCTTCGCCCGGGGCTCCGAAGGTCAGCAATGTGCGACCCAACGTGCGAAATGGCTCTAGTAAGAGAGTCACCCTTCAGACGATCAGCGTCAAAGATACAGTTGAACAGCAGGCCATCTGACGAATCCTTGTCACCCCTAAGGCTATCGATGTTTGGGACTTCATTTGGGACGCCAAAAGACACTTCCACACCATGGTCTCCGCCCTCTTTGCCAAACGCAGCAGCGGCTCTCTCGAGTTGATCCGCTGCGGGGGTACCAGATTTGAAGGCCTGCGCGGCGCGATGAGCTGCAGCGATCGGATCTCTTCCAGAGGACTGCGGAACTGAATCATTCTTGGTAGCTGCCGCGGCGGCAGCGTAATCTATCTCTTCGGGCAACACGTCTGAAACGGACTGCAGGACCATGCGCGCACTATAGCGGTTCAAATTTCCAAAACCGTTCGCCATGATCAGCCTGCCCTTACCATCTTGTGCCGCAGAACCTTCTTTTACACCGTCCAAGCGGCCAATCAGCGTGGCTTTCACGTTGTAACGATTACATCCCAGGCACATCCCTCCAGCCTTAAAAGGTGTTGATAGTAATGAATCGAACTGTTTGAAATCCCCGTTCTTGTCCAACTGTACCGATGAGCGCTGCGGATCGGAGACAATGGCAGGATCATTGCGGTCCAACTGAATCTGCAGCAGCGCAACGGGACCAGCCTTTGCTTGTGTCCCCTTCGGGTAGGCAAGCCAGATTGCGTTGACCTTTCGCTTGCAGTCTCCGTCTCTAATGACAAATTCTTCGAACCCATCACTGACCGTGCCCTTAATCCGAACGATCTTGCCGTCAAAGGATTGCGGATTTGAAAGAATCTCGCATACAGATGTGTCGACTATTTGCCCAAAGGCACCGCAGCTGAAGAACATACAAAACAATAAAAACACTACGATCTTATTGCGCGACATGCGGATCACCCGTTGTGCTACCAATTGGCAATTGGGACGCGAGAATCCTGAAAATGATATCAGATCGGGTCGCTCTAACGGCTGGTACGAGGTAGATCCATCGCGTGCCAACAACTTCAATGCCGCGCCCCGGGAGCAAGCCATTGCTGTGTGCGCTGATCGAGGACGTTTAGAGGGACGGCGCCGTTTTCCAGGATGACGTCGTGAAACTTGCGGACGTCGAAGTTGGAGCCGAGTTTGGCTTCAGCGGCGGTACGGAGTTGACGGATTTTCAGTTGACCCAACTTGTAGGCCAGGGCTTGGCCGGGCCAGACGATGTAGCGATCAACCTCGACGGTGATGTCCTGATCGGTTTTGCCGGTATTGTCCTTAAAGAATTGGATGGCTTGGTCGCGAGTCCAGCCCATCGAGTGCATACCAGTGTCGACGACCAGGCGAACCGCGCGCCACATTTCGTAGCTAAGCTGGCCGAATTTCGAATAGGGATCCTTGTAGAGTCCCAGCTCTTCGCCCAGACTTTCTGAATAGAGCGCCCAGCCTTCGACAAAAACGAAGTAGTCGACGTGCTTGCGGAAGTCTGGTTCATTTTCCAATTCTTGCGCCAGTGAAATTTGCAGGTGGTGGCCTGGGACGGATTCGTGCAGGGAGAGCGCTTCCATTTCCCATTTGGGTCGGGCATGGAGGTTGTAGGTGTTCACGAAATAGCAGCCGGGACGACCAGCGGCTGGAGCGCCAGGTTGATAGTAGGCGGTGGTTTGCGAAGGCGCTTTGAAATCCGGGATGACACAAACCCCGTAAGGCAGGCGCGGAAGTTTGCCGAATTCGTGCGCCAGCTCGGGGTCGATTTTTTTGGCGATGACGCGATAGGCGTTGACGAGGTCTTCGGCCTTATCGAAATAAAATCGCGGATCATTACGGAGGAATTCGGTGAATTCGTGAAATGCGCCATGAAAATCGGCGGAGGCGATGACTTTATCCATCTCGGCACGAATGCGTTTCACTTCTGCCAGGCCTAGTTCGTGGATTTCCTGGGGAGTTAAGTTTGTGGTGGTTTGCCAACGAACGCGGAAGGCATAGTCTGCAGCTCCGTTCGGAAGAGCGGTGGCAGCAATATTTTCGCGACACGCGGGAAGATAAGTGCCGGTGAAATAGTCGTGAAGTTTTTGGAAGGATGGGGCGACCGAGTTGGTGTAGATTTTTTGTGCCTGATCGGTAAGGCGCTGGCGGTCGGCCGGAGAAATGTTTAGCGGAAACTCGTGAAAGGGCTGCAGCAGTGGACTGGCCAACGGGTCGCTGGGAATTAGATCGCCGATTTGCTTGGGAACATCGCGAAGCGCGATTTTGGAAGGGGTATAACCTTTCTTCAGCCCACTCTGCAGCAGAGCGAGTTGTTGATCGACAGCGGCGGGCAACGAGGCGAGCCGGGCGAGAATATTTTCGTAGTCAGCCATGGTGTGGTGCGGCGTGTTGGCTAGAGTTGAAGCTGCGCCTTGCTGAATTCCTTCCATTTGGTTCAGCGGCATCCAGAGATTGCGTGGGACTACGTTGCGCAACGGCATCGGATCGTCACCA
>DASXMB010000094.1:0-3657 GCA_036495905.1 Candidatus Acidiferrum sp. | reverse complement strand
GTCAAAAGCGACCGCGCCTTTGCCGGCCGGATCAGAATCGCGGAAACCTCTCCGGCACCCTCCACTGCAAATCGCAGCCGTTCCGATTCACCCATATCGCTCGCGATTTTAGCAAATGCAAGCCCTGGATTTCTCTGTGCTTCTCTGTGCTCTGTGTTAGATTCTCTCTTTCCCAAGCTCCCGAGGAGCCACCATGGCCGACTACCTCCTAAAAACAGAACCTTCTACCTACTCCTTCGCCAACCTGCAAAAGGACGGCGCAACGATCTGGGACGGAGTCTCCAATCCCGTAGCACTCCGAAACCTCCGCGGAATGCAGCCCAATGATCGCCTGATCATTTACCATACCGGCGAAGAAAAAAGCGCCGTTGGCACCGCAGCCGTCGTTTCCGTCGATGATTCCGATCCCAAGAATCCGCAAGTGAAAATTAAGGTTGGGAAGCCCATCGCCAAGCCAATGTCGCTGGCACAAATCAAATCGAATTCATTGTTTGGGGATTCTCCCCTCGTTCGCCAAGGGAGACTCTCCGTCGTCCCGTTGACCAGCGCCCAATACAAAGCCCTCGCTGGCTCGTAAGGTTCAACGCCCTCGCCCCTGACCTGCCATTCAGTTCTTTGGTAAACGATTCGCGATGAATTCAGATACCCGCGAGGCTGCGGGCGGATCCAAATTCGACAGCACGGTAATGACATAGCCGCTTTGCGGGTAGATTTGTAGGTCACCGTTCATGCCCGGAGCGCCTCCTCCATGTCCGAAGTGTCGCGCACCGGTGTCAGCGCCGTCGTCAAAGAATCCAAACGCATATTTGCCACCGCGAGGCGTGGCTACTTTCCCGGTGGTCAGCAGATCCGTATATTCCGCATCCAGCAGCTTGTGATTCATCAGTGCGCTGGCGAATCGTTGCAGATCCTCAACTGTGGAATACCCACCGCCCGCCGATGTTCCGCGATAGGGGAGGGTATCCGTGTTGGGGTGAACGGCTTCTCCGCCGAAAGATGTGTATCCGATGGAGCGATCCGGGACATTTTCATTTTCCGCCAGCGAAGCCGTCGAACTCATGCCCGCTGGCGCGTACACATTTTCGCGCACATAATCGTAATAGCTTTTCCCACTGACCCGCTCGACCACCACGCCGAGCAGCAAAAATCCATAGTTGCTGTACTCCCAGCGGCTCCCCGGTGCAAACTTCAAAGCGCGCTTTCCATACAAATTCACGTAGTCTTGCAAATTTCGCAAATCCTTCCGGTGTAGCTCGAATTCCGGCCCGAAGATATCCCCCGTTCCCCCGGTGTGTGTCAGCAACTGTTCGATGCTCACCTTGGACGCCGCGTCTTTATTCGGGTAATCGCTGATGTATTTTCCAAACGGTTCGCTCAGCTTGATCTTGCCCGCTTGCGCAAGCTGCAAAACCGAAACGGCCGTAAACATTTTGTTCATCGAACCGATGCGGAATTTCGTGTTTAGCGAATTTGGAATCTTTTTCTCACGATCCGCCAATCCACAAGCCTCGGACAAAATTGGTTTTCCATTTCTTGTCACCAGCACCGCGCCGGAAAAACGCTCGTCCTTAGCGAGTTCATCGATACGAGTCTTCGCCGCCTCCACGGCCAGGGGTTCGCTCATTCGGCCGACCGCAAATTCCGCGGGCGTCGGAATTGCGTCCAGCTTCCAGTCCGTGATCAGGTGCGGCGCACTGTCGTCCACGGTCACTTCAAATCGCGCAAATTGGTCCGATGCTCGCTCTTGTACCAACCCGCTCATTCGCGTAGCGCTCGATTCGTCAATCTTCCGCAAATCGAATCCGCCCGTCATGCGCCGGAATGCCATGTCGCCATCAACATTTGGTCCCGGAGGATTCTTGAAAAGCTTTCGCACCTCTTCGATACGCGTCCGTTCGCCGCTGTTGAAGGCGCGCAGCCACGCAGAAAACTGCTCGCCTGCTGGAGTCTTCGGCAGTTCCGGAACCAGACCCTGCGACTCAACTGCAAGGGTTGTCGCCCCGGGAATAATTTGCGCGCCCGCGGCCACTTGCACCGCAAGCTGTTGCTGCCTCCGCTGGCGCTCGCTGAGGTCTTGCGGCTTCATGACCGCATACACGCCGCTTGCATATCCGCCGCCCTGGACGAAATCTGTGCCTCGATCTTCCGAATTGGAAGGCACGAGACCGCGCGCGCGGAAGGCGGAATCTGCATCGACTGCAAAGCTGGCCAGCGGCGCCCTCTTTGGCACCTGCGTAATTCCTGTCCAAACGCCCGTCAACATCGCCAGCGACACCAAGCCGCCTTGCATCCAGCGCCCTGCTGGCAAGCTCGAGAACGACACGCCGATGTGCTCCCAAGCAAACGATCCCGGCTCGCGCAGTACGGAAGAAACAGCTTCGGCCACCACAACCTGCGATGGCCGTGGACGCAAGATCCACTGCCGGAGCAGCGAGATCATTCCGTCGCCTAACAATCGCAGCGCACCATGCGTCTCCGCGGCTTCCTCGAAAATCCACAGCATTTCCCCACCAAACTGTTCGCGAAAAACGCGCGGATGGAGCCTGACGACGCAATGGTACGCCACCCTATACGCCTGCCACGCTATCGCAGCTTTTCGGGTACTCATGGTCGCCTCCTGTGCCGCGGGAATTACTGTAATTCCCGCATACACAAGCTCACGCTATTTTTGTTCTCGTCCCTTGCAGAACGGCTTTTGCCTCGCGCAGCACTCGCTCTAATCGCGAAATCTCTTCCGCCAACACGCGGCGTCCCAGTCCCGTAAGGCGGTAATATCGTCGCCGCGGATCTTCTCCGGCTGGCTGCCGGCGGCTTTCCTCCACAATCCCAGCCGCCATCAGCTTTTTCAGGTTGTCGTAAAGGGTTCCAGGGCCAAGCTTGTACTTGCCGGCGGACTGCCGCGCCGCTTCCTGCATGATCCCGTATCCATGCAACTCATCGCCAGCTAGCGCCAGCAAAATATGCAGGGAAGCCGCGGATAAGGGGGCAAGTCGTGAGGGTTCGTGTTTCATGGTCGGACTCCGATATATCGGAATCCGAGTGATATGTCAAGGGGCCGTCGGGACGTGTGCCGTCTCGGAATGCCGCGGATGCGAAGAACTTCGTTAGGCTTCTCAACCGCGGATCAGGCCCGGAAATTCTCGCGGATTGCTCTCAAATCCTGGAAAGACTGCATTCAAGTCAGCGACACCGCTGTGCTTGATTAATATTTCGCCCAGCACTAAGCGAAAATCCGTAGTAAGCGCTAAATCCCGTCCTTCGTTCAACTGGTGATCCGCCAATCCCGGCCAAGCCCCGTAGACTCGCCCGCCCCTCACGTCGCCGCCCATCACGAACATACAATTCGCATGCCCATGATCTGTGCCGCGATTGCCGTTCTCTTTTGCGGTGCGTCCGAACTCGCTCATGGTAACCACAACAATGTCTTGCATGCGGTCGCCCATGTCCTGATGAAACGCCGACAACCCTTGTCCCAAGTCCTTCAGCAAATTGGAAAGCTGGCCCTGGACGCCGCCTTCGTTCACGTGATTGTCCCAGCCGCCGCAATCGACGAACAGCACTTCGACTCCGATGTCTGCCTTCAGCAGTTGGCCAATCTGCTGGAGGCTCTGCCCGAGCCGGCTCGTCGGATATTGCGCGCCATGTTCTGGCGTATAT
>DASXMB010000093.1:0-4375 GCA_036495905.1 Candidatus Acidiferrum sp. | reverse complement strand
CTAACAAAGGCGTGGCGTTGCCGGCAACGGACATTGTAGTGGTGCACCGCTCGGACGGAAGCGGCACGACGTACATCTGGACAGATTATCTATCCAAGGTAAGTAACGACTGGAAAAATAAGGTTGGGAAGGGTACAGCGGTAAACTGGCCGGTGGGACTTGGCGGCAAGGGCAACGAGGGTGTGACCGGCACGGTGAAGCAGACGCCGAACTCGATTGGATATGTAGAACTGATTTACGCCGCACAAAATAACATTCCTTACGGAAGCGTGAAGAACTCTTCGGGCGCTTTTGTGAAGGCGGATCTGGCGGGTGTGACAGCAGCTGCAAGCGGAGCCGCGAAGACGATGCCGGATGATTTCCGGGTTTCGATTACCGACGCGCCGGGGAAAACGGCGTATCCGATATCGAGTTTCACGTGGCTGTTGATTCCGGAGAAGTTTTCCGATGCGTCGAAGCGTGACGCGGTGAAAGCCTTTCTAAAATGGATGTTGACGGACGGGCAGAACTACACGGAACAGCTTTCTTACGCGAAGCTGCCCAAGGAAGTGATTGCCAAGGAAACCAAGGCAATCGAAAAAGTCCAGTAGCAAAATAACAACGACCGATCGTGGCAACCTCTCACACTATCGCACCGAACGCGGGCCCCATCGTGGGCTCGCGTTCGTTTCTAAGCCGTCTGCGGGACGGCGATGAGATCGCGCGTTTGATTACGTTTTTGTTTGCGGCGTCCGTGGTGTTGGTGACGCTGCTGCTGGTTTTTGAACTGTGGCAAGGTTCGGTGCTTCCGCGGCACAAGTTTGGATTTTCGTTTTTTGTGACGCGAGTGTGGGATCCGATTTTCGATCAATTTGGGGCGCTGCCGTTCATTTACGGGACGCTGGTTACGGCAGGGGTTTCTCTGGTGATCGCGGTGCCCCTGGGAATCGGGGCGGCGATTTTTTTGGCGGAGCTGGCACCGGCGCGGGTTTCGGATACGCTGGAATTTTTTATCGATTTGCTGGCAGCGGTGCCCAGCGTGATTTATGGATTGCTCGGCGTGTTCATCGTGATTCCGCTGATGCGGGAATATATCCAGCCGGGATTGAAGAGCACGCTGGGATTTTTGCCGCTGTTTACGGGGCCTGCTTACGGAGTGGGTTTCATGACGGCGGGCATTGTTCTGGCAATCATGATTATTCCTTATATCATTTCGGTGTCGCGGGAAGTCTTGCTGTCTGTGCCACGGGACCAGCGGGAAGCGGCGCTGGCGCTGGGTTCAACGCGATGGGAGTCGACCTGGCATGTGGTGGTGCCGTTTGCGCGAGGCGGCATCATGGGATCGATTTTTCTGGCGTTGGCGCGGGCGCTGGGCGAAACGATGGCGGTGACGATGGTGATCGGGAATACGCCGACGATCAGCGCGTCGCTATTTTCGCCGGGATATTCGATCGCGGCAGTGATTGCCAATGAGTTTACGGAAGCGACCGGCGATTTGTATCTGCAAGCGCTAATTGAGCTTGGGCTGGTGCTCTTCTTGCTGACTTTTCTTCTGAATGGTTTGGCGCGGCTGTTGATTGTGGTGACGTCGCAACGCGGCGGCGGAACGGGACACGCATGAGCCCGCGGCTGCGCTGGCGCAAATTTGTGAGCGGGTTTATGTTGACGATGACGGGCGTGTGCGCGGTGGTGGCGGTGGCGGTATTGTTTTTTATTTTGGGTTATTTGGTTTATCACGGCGGAACTTCGATCAGTTGGAACTTTTTTACGAAATTGCCGACGCCGGTGGGTGAAGCAGGCGGGGGCATGGCCAATGCGATCGTAGGCAGCGCAAAATTGCTGCTGATCGCGTCGCTGGTCGGCATTCCGGTGGGATTTTTTGGAGCGATTTATCTGGCGGAGTTCAGCGGCGGACCGGTGGCATTTGTGGTACGGTACGCAGCGGATTTGCTGAATGGCGTGCCGTCCATCGTAATTGGGATTTTTGCGTATAGTTTGGTGGTGCTGCCGTTTAAGCATTTTTCGACGCTGGCGGGCGGATTTGCGCTGGGCCTGATGATGATTCCGATTACGCTGCGCAGCACGGAAGAATTTTTGCTGGGCGTGCCACGGGCTTTGCGAGAAGCATCCATGGCTTTGGGAGCGAGCAAGTGGAAGACGATCGCCAGCGTGATCGTGCCGGCGGCGTATCGGGGAATTTTGACGGCGATTCTGCTGGCGTTCGCGCGAGTTGCCGGAGAAACCGCGCCGCTGCTGTTTACGGCGTTTGGCAATCGTTTTTGGAGTCCGGGCTGGAATCAGCCGACGGCTTCGCTGCCAGTGATGATTTTTACGTATGCGATTGCGCCTTATGACGATTGGCACCGCCAGGCTTGGGCAGCGGGACTGGTGCTGCTGGGCTTGATTCTGGCGATCAATATTATCGCGCGCGCAATTTTGGCGCGGGGCATTGCCGTTCCGAGGTCTTAGAATATGCAAGCTTTTGCGAGGTCAGCAGTGTCGGTAAACATCACACCTTCGGGACAGAGTTCAATAACGCGAGAGGCAGCGGCGGCTTTGCCGATGCGAATGAATATTACGAAGGTTAATTTCTTTTATGGCGCGAAGCAGACCCTGTTCGACGTTAATTTGGGTGTGGCGACGAACAAGGTGACGGCGCTTATTGGTCCTTCGGGATGCGGCAAGTCCACGCTACTGCGGACACTGAACCGGATGCACGAGACGGTGCGGAACGTGCGTCTGGAAGGCGAGATACTGCTGGACGGGCAGAATATTCTGGCGCAAGACGTAACGCAGTTGCGACGGCGAGTAGGCATGGTATTCCAGCGGCCGAACCCTTTCCCGAAATCCATTTTTGACAATGTGGCCTATGGACTGCGCGTGAATGGGTCGAAAGTGCCTCTGGCGGATGCGGTGGAAAAAAGTTTGCGGCACGCGGCGCTGTGGGACGAGGTGAAGGATCATCTGCACAAGTCCGCTTACGAACTTTCTGGCGGGCAGCAACAACGGCTTTGTATCGCGCGGGCGCTGGCGGTGGAACCGGAAGTGCTGCTGCTGGACGAGCCTTGCTCAGCGCTGGACCCGATCAGCACAGCAAAAATTGAAGAGTTGCTGGTACAGCTGAAGGATTTGTGCACTATCGCGATTGTGACGCACAACATGCAGCAAGCGGCGCGGGTGAGCGATTTCACGGCGTTTTTGCTGGTGGGTCAGCTGATCGAGTTCAGCACTACGCCGCATTTGTTTACGACGCCGAGCGATCCGCGGACAGAGGCGTACATCACCGGACGATTTGGATGAGGCGCGCGACGCATCGCATTGCAGAACCTTGCGCCGGGTTTGCGGCGGCAAGAGAAGGGACTTCATGGAACGCCACTTCGAAAAAGATCTGAATGAGCTGAAAGAGCGGCTGTTGTGGATGGGCAGCCTGGCGGAACGAGCCGTGCATCAGGCGGTGCATTCGGTGCTGGATGCGGACGAGCAACTGGCCAAGCGAGTGCTCGATGAAGAAGACGCGATTAATGAGCTGCAGATTGAAATTGACGACCGCGTGGTACAACTGCTGGCGTTGCATCAACTGATGGCGGTGGATTTGCGACTGGTGCTGGCGGTTTCGCGCATCAACAACGATTTGGAGCGCATTGGCGATCAGGCGGTGAATATTGCGCAGGCTTCCATGCGAATTTTGCGGCATCCGCGGGTGAAGCCGTATGTGGATTTGCCGCGCATGAGTGAAGTGGCGGAAGAAATGGTGCGAGATGCACTGAACGCCGTGGTGCGGCGCGATGTGGAACTGGCGCACACGGTTTTGGCGAAAGACGACAAGGTGGATCATTACCGGGACCAAATTTTCCGCGAGCTGCTGACGTATATGATGGGGGATTCGAGCGTGGTTTTTCCGGCGTTCGAATTAATCCTGGTGGCGAAAAATTTGGAGCGGATTGGCGATCACGCTACGAATATCGCGGAAGATGTGATTTACATCGTGCAGGGGCAGGATGTGCGGCATCCTACCGTGGATCGGCGCTAAAGCGCGCGCTGGTGTTTGCCGCTTCTGACGAGCGGCGCGTGGGCATTGCAGCAATAAATAGCAGCAGCACACATGAACTTACGATGCTTAGGATGCCGCCTGCCACGCGGTCTGCGGTGCTTGCGAATTGCACCGAGATGGTGGAACTGCCTGCGGCCACCGGCAAGACCATCTGGCCGGTTTCGGCCGTGCGCTCTGGCGTTACGGTGTGGCCGTTGATTGTCACGCGCCAGGCTGGATAGTTTAGCAGACGGAGTTTCAGCTTTAGGGGCGCGGCAGAGGTCACTTGTAGTTGTTTTTCCTGGGCGGTCCATTTTACGATGGAAATTTGCGGAGTGGCGAGGGACGTGCCGGAATTTGTCGATG
>DASXMB010000092.1:0-51034 GCA_036495905.1 Candidatus Acidiferrum sp. | reverse complement strand
CAGGGTAGCCGGCAAACCACGATGTTGTGTGGCAGGGCATGTCGAACTCCGGCATCACGCGGATGCCACGGTCGCGTGCGTACGCGATAATCTCTCGGACTTCGTCCTGGGAATAATAAAAGCCGCCGGAGCCCTTCTCTTGCAACAACGGAAATCTCTTGCTCTCGATGTGGAAGCCCGCATTGTCCGCAAAACGCCAATGTAAGACATTCAGCTTTACCGCCTCCATCCCCTCCAAATTGCGCTTAATTACAGGGATGGGTATAAAACGATGCCCGGAGTCGATCAGCAGTCCACGCCAGGGAAACCGGGGTTTGTCATCGATAATAACGACCGGAACGGTGAAGCCTTTGCGCGTGACTCTTACGAGTTGAAGAAAGGTCTGAAGTCCGCGAATCACCCCTAACGGATTTGCCGCGGTCAACCGAACATCTGTCGTTGAAATCTCAAGGTGATAGGATTCATCCTTTCCCAATTGCTGGACCGCAGCACTCGGTCCGGTAGTTTGAATCATGAAATGTGGTTGGTTGAGGATTGCTTCGCGCCAGAGAGGGATTCCTGTTTCGGACGACAGTGTATCCAAGAAGCGCTCTCGGGCTCGTTCCAGACGAGATTCCTTATAACCTTTCAGCGCGATGCCAAAATTCCCATCAATAAGGAATTCGCCTTGGCCCTGCACGAAGTGTGCGGGCAGCGGCATGATCTGCAGCGAGTTTTCTTGTTGCGCATGAACATTACTGGGAAGGCTAAACGTGAAAAACACAAACAAAAGAAAAACCATGAAGCTTGCTGGACGAGTGCTTGGCAAGATAGCGTCTCCAGTATTCACAGGCATGTCATAAGACGGGCGGGCGTCGCCATCCGCCGCAAGATTCTTCGATCTGCTCGGCCACGTCCAACACGAGTTCTTCTTCATACGGCCGACCGATGACCTGTACCCCAATCGGCATGCCTTCCGCCGAAGAGCTCACCGGAACCGTCGCGCCGGGAAAGCCCGTCAGATTCAGCCATTGCGAGTGCCGCATGACTTCGCGGTAAGAGGCTGCGGTGCCGGGATGCCAGGTTCCTTCGCCATGGCGAAACGCCGGCCCGGCAGAAACCGCCGACAGGAGAATGGGAGTCGCATCCATCGCCCGGAGAATGTCGCCGCGCAGAACGTCGCGTTCAGCGCACGCGGCGAGGAAGTCGTCTAGCTTAAGCGCCGATTCTTGTCCCGTAACTTCGAGGTATTCGCGCAGCATTGGGCTCAGCTCTTTTTCATGGCCCAGGGTGCTGCCACGCAGGAGGTGAGCGATCGAGCGCCCAAAGAAGAACCACCACAATTCTATGGCTCGATCCAATCCGGTGAGCCGCAGATGTTCCACGGCAAAACCATGATCGGCCAGCCCGCGCGCAGCTTGCTCCACGGCGCTCCGAGTCTCGGGCGTCACTGCGCCGAGCGCATCACTCTCAAGAACTCCGATGCGGATGCTGCGCATCCCCGCATGCCTTTTTTGCCTCAGAGGCACGGGCGCAGACCGGGCGTCGCCAGCGTCTGTTCCGGCCATCACTTCGAACAACGCGCGGAGATCCGCAACCGTTCGCGCCATCGGTCCCACGACGCCGAGCCACGCGAATGCACCCACACCCTCGGGGAAATGTCCTGTAATCGGAATTCGCCCGGGCGTCGGTTTCAACCCGCAGATCCCGCAAAAATGGGCTGGCACGCGAATCGACCCCCCGCCGTCGCTCCCAACTCCTCCTGCCGAGCATCCGGAAGCTATAGACGCCGCTTCTCCACCGCTCGAGCCTCCCGCCGAATAGGAGACGTCCCAAGGATTGCTTACGGCACCATAGAGAGTATTTCTCGATTCGTAAGCCATTAAGAATTCAGGCACGTTCGTGTTGCCGATGAGAATCGCTCCTGCGCCTTTCAGTCGGCACACCAGTGGTGCATCCTCTCGCGAAACGTAGTTGCGTCGCAGCGCCGAACCTGTCTCACACTTCCAACCGGCCACGAAGACCGAGCTTTTTATTGTCAGCGGCACACCCGCGAGCGGCCCGGGCTGCTCCCGCCGTTGGATTGCAGCCTCCAGCGCGCGTGCCTGGGTTCTTGCGCCCGCCTCATCCAAGCTTGCGAAACAGTTCAGCTTCGCCTGCACCCTTGCGGCGGATTCCAGATGTGCTTCAACGATCTCGACAGGCGAGATTTCTCCACGACGGACGAGCTCCGCCAGTTGCACCGCCGGCAATCCTATGAGTTCTGTCATCTGAGGTGAATAAGAGTACCCACCGCGGCCCGGTCTCACAAGAAGTGAAAATAACACGCAGGATGCATTTACGCACCGTTCTGATCTCGTCGTACGATTCAAGAACGAATTGACTCCCTCCTCGCGAAGGGCTACGGTATTGAACATCTTTCTTGCAATTTCTGCACGCGGCATATTTATGGGGTTTTGCTGAGATGAACCGCTGGCGCTATCGTTGCGTGTGCTTGTTGGTTGCCACGGCGATCTATCTCTACGGGTTTCCCTCGGCCACGATTAGTTACGGCGTATTTGTGCTCCTGCACATTGCGATAGGACTACTCCTCTTTCTCCTGCTCATACCTCTCCTCGCCCGGTTCGCGCAGGGGGAAGCGCTGCTTGCGCGATTCGGCTGGGCCTTTCTCGCGGCCGGAGCGTTGCTGGGGCTGGCGCTGATTTACCTCGGAACGCCCTACCGCATGCGCGTATGGCTCGACGCGCACATTTTTCTGTGTGTGGTCGGCGTGTTGCTCCTCGTCACATCGTGGACTGCCTCTCGCGGATGGTTCGCAGGGCGTCCTGCGCTCTGCTTCGTCTCTTTGTCGCTTGCGATGGCCGCAGTTGCTGGCGGCGCTTGGTGGTCGCGAACCATCGTCTGGCAGCACGGCAACCGTATCGTGAATTCCGGAGTGTCCCCCGGTACCATGGATGGAGAGGGCGATGGCCCTCAGGGCCTCTTCTTCCCCAGTTCCGCTCAAACAAAACACAGCGGCACCATCCCCGCCAAATACTTTATGCAGTCGGAGGCCTGCGAGCGCTGCCACAAGGACATTTATAACCAGTGGTACGGCTCCGCCCACCATTTTTCTTCTTTCAACAATCAGTGGTACCGCAAGAGCGTTGAGTACATGCAGGACACTGTCGGCGTGAAACCGTCAAAATGGTGCGCTGGCTGCCACGATCCCGCGCTGCTTTTCAGCGGCATGTTTGATACGCCCATCAAGAAGATCGTGGATCGCCCCGAAGCAAAAGCCGGATTGGCCTGCCTGATGTGTCACAGCGTCGTTGACGTAAAAAGCACGATGGGCCAGGCTGATTTCTTCCTCGAATACCCGAAGCTGCATGAGCTAGCGGCGAGCGAAAATCCAGTTGTCCGTACATTGCACGATTTCCTAGTGCGGGTGAATCCGGAGCCGCACCGCCGCACCTTCCTGAAGCCTTTCATGCGCACGCAGACCGCAGAGTTTTGCGCGAGCTGCCATAAGGTTCATTTGGACGTCCCGGTCAATCACTACCGCTGGTCCCGCGGCTTCAATGAATACGATAACTGGCAGGCGAGCGGAGTCTCGGGCCAGGGCGCGCGCTCGTTCTACTATCCCGCGAAGCCGATGATGTGCGCCGATTGCCACATGCCGATGGTGCCTTCGAAGGACGAAGGCAACGTCGGGGGCTACATCCACTCGCACCGCTTCCCCGGCGCCAACACCGCGCTGCCATTCGAGAACAAAGACGCTGCGCAGCTTGCGGTGAGTGAAGGATTTCTGAAGGACAAAAATCTCAGCGTGGACATCTTCGCAATTTCACCGGAGGGACAGGGAACCACTTCCCCCGAAACGCCTCGCTCCGAACTTTCCACGACGTTCGCGGTCGGCGACGAGGCAGAGCTCCCGCAGTCAGTCGGTCCGGCGGGCGAAGTGCGTGCTCTGACCGCGCCGCTGGGCCGTGTGGACGCGGATTTGCGGCGAGGCGACGAAGTGCGCGTCGACGTGGTCGTGCGCAACCTCAAGGTGGGTCACTTCTTTCCCGGTGGCACGGTCGATGCCTTCGATGTCTGGCTCGAGCTCGAGGTCACCGACGAATTGAACCACGTGCTCTTCTGGAGCGGCCGCGTCGAAGATGACGGCAAAGGCCCCGTCGAACCCGGCGCTCATTTCTATCGCTCGCTCCAGATCGATGCGCATGGCAATCCCATCAACAAGCGCAACGCCTGGGCGGCGCGCTCTGTCGTCTATGTGCATCTGATTCCTCCCGGTGCGGCCGACACCGCGCACTTCCGCCTACACGTGCCGGAAAACGCCGGCGAGCGCATCACCCTCCATGCCAAACTCAACTATCGTAAATTCTCTTGGTGGAATACGCAGTTCTCCTTTGTTGGCCAGCGCGACCCTGCGCAACCAAACCCCGATGTGACCCCGAATTACGACGATGGGAAGTGGGTCTTCACTGGTGGCACCTCCCAAGTTTCCGGCGAGCGCAAGGAAATACCCAATCTGCCTATCGTCACTGTCGCTGAGAACACCAAAACGCTCCGCGTCCTCCCGCAGTCGGCCCCAGCGCCTGCGCCTCACATCTACCTCGCGAAGGACGATTGGGTGCGTTGGAACGACTACGGCATTGGTCTTTTTCTGCAAGGCGATCTGAAGGGTGCAGAAGACGCGTTTGAAAAGGACACGCAGATCGATCCGCAAAACGCCGACGGCTGGGTCAACGTAGGCCGGGTTCGCGTGCAGGAAGGCGACATCAGCGGCGCGCGCCCGGTCCTCGAAAAAGCTCTCGCTCTCAAGCCCGATCTTGCCCGCGCCAACTATTTTTATGCTCGAGTGCTCAAGGCGGCGGGAAAGTACGACGACGCCATCGCGCGCCTGCGATCCGTGCTCACGCAGTTTCCACGCGACCGCGTTGTCCGCAACGAACTCGGCCGCGAGCTATTTCTCGAAAAGCGTTATGCCGATGCCATTAAAGAGTTCGAAGAGGTCCTCCGCATCGACCCCGAAGATCTCCAGGCACACTACAACCTGATGCTCTGCTATAACGGTCTCGGAGATGAACCCCGGGCCAACGAACATAAGGTGCGCTACCTGCGCTTCAAAGCCGACGAATCCGCGCAGGCCATCACTGGCCCCTACCGCCATGCTCACCCGGACGACAACAACGAGCGCCAAGCGATTCACGAACACGTTTCGGTCTTGCTAAACGCCGTGCAGGCTACACCGAAGAAGCCAGCGTCCGAGAGCGCCGCAGGAAAATCCCGAGGACAGCCGGGAGGTTCAAAGTAGCCCGCTTCCGCCGAATGCATTCAAGGAGCAAAACGCGATGACCTGGATCAAAACGGTCAGCACCGAAGAAGACCCTCGTGTCAAAAGGGCCATGGAGGATCAGCGCAAGCTTTATCCAATCGAGTACGCCACGCCCGCCCAACCCGTCGATGACGGTGGACCTCCAGGGATCGTCGCCTCGCACTCACTGATTCCCGACGCACTCTTCCACGCCTTCAGCACCTTCGGCGCCTTGATGTCGCCCGATCTGCCTCTCACGCGCCGTCAGCATGAGATGATCACCACAATCGTTTCCGTGACCAACCGGTGCCACTATTGAATCGAATCTCACGCAGAGTTTCTGCGTAGGGTCACGCTGGACGAAACCATGGTCCAAGAGTTGAGGAAGGATTACCGCTCGGCCCAGATTGCCGAGCAGGATAAGATTATGCTCGATTACGTCGTAAAACTGACCAAAGACGCGACGTTGTGCAGCCCCGATGACCACGCGAAGCTCCGTGCGGTCGGCTTTGACGATCGCGGCATCCTGCAGATCACGCTGATCGCCTCGTGGTTCAATTATATTAATCGCGTGGCGGACTCACTGGGGGTTGGCCGCACATGAGAAACAGGAAATGCGAAACGCGCTTGCTCGTAAAAGCATGCCTTTGTGTGCTCGCGTCGGTACTCTTCGTACGAACCGGAATCCATGCTTCGGCGGGCGCAGTGCCTGTCGCTTCGCCTATCCAGTTTCGCGACGTCACCCAAAAGGCCGGCATTCGCTTCGTACACAACAATGGAGCGTTCGGCAAGAAATACTTGCCTGAAACCATGGGGCCCGGAGTCGCGTTCATCGACTATGACAACGACGGCTGGACGGATATTTTTCTGGTTAACGGGATGGACTGGCCTGGTCATGTCCAAAAACATACGACGCCAAAGCTCTACCATAACAACCATGATGGAACGTTTACCGACGTCACGCACAAAGCCGGGCTCGATGTGGAAATGTTTGGTATGGGTGTGGCGGTTGGTGACTACGATAACGACGGCTACGACGATCTCTTCGTCACCGCCCTGGGCCAGAGCCATCTTTTTCACAACAACGGGAACGGCACATTTACCGATGTAACGCAGAAAGCGGGTCTCGCTGGCCCGCACGAGTTCAGCACCAGCGCTGCCTTTGTCGATTACGACAAGGACGGCCACCTCGACCTCGTCGCCTCGAACTACGTCCAGTGGTCGCCCGAGACGGACCTCTATTGCACACTCGACGGCAAAGCGAAGTCCTACTGCACGCCGGAATCGTATAAAGGCACGTCCGTTCGCCTCTGGCACAACCTTGGCAATGGCACATTCGAAGACGCCACGCAAAAGGCCGGCCTTCTGGACGCCTCTTCCAAGACGCTAGGCATCGCCATTCTTGATTACGACGATGACGGTTGGCCCGATCTCTTCTTTGCCAACGACACACAGCCCAACAAACTCTACCGCAACAACGGTAACGGCACCTTCACGGAGAAGGGAGTTATCGCAGGAGTGGCTTTCAGCGAGGACGGCGTCGCACGCGCGGGCATGGGCGTCGACGCCGCCGATTACGACCGTACGGGTCAGCCAGGCATCATCATCAGTAATTTCTCTAATCAGATGCTCTCTCTCTATCATTACCAGGGCAATGGCCTTTTCGTCGACGCCGCTCCCACCTCCGATGTCGGCCGCGCCACGCTCCTTACGCTTGGCTTCGCCTGCTTTTTCTTCGACTACGATCTCGACGGGTGGCCCGATATTTTCGTGGCCGACGGCCACATCGATCCGGAGATTCCGCGCGTGCAGGCCAATGTGCGCTACGCCGAGCCGCCGCATCTCTTCCGGAATCTCGGCAATGGAAAATTTCAGGAAATGACGGGGACGGCGGGATCCTCATTTGCAACGCCCCGGGTGGCGCGCGGAGCTGCCTACGCCGACTTCGACAACGATGGCCGCCTGGATCTCCTTGTCTCCAGCAACGGCGGACCCGTGGCTCTGTTCCACAACGAAGGCGGCACCAACAAGAGCGTACGAATAAAACTTGCCGGTACAAAATCCAATCGTGACGGGATCGGCGCAGTGGTGCGCCTCACCTCCGCAGGTGCCACACAGTCGCAGGTGCTTCGCAGCGGCTCGAGCTATCTCTCGGCAAGCGAGTTGGTCCTCACCTTTGGTCTCGGCTCCGCATCCCGGGCGGACGCTCTCGAGATCCGCTGGCCCAGCGGCCAGATCGATCGTTTGACGAACGTCGCCGCGAGCCGCACAATCACGGTCACCGAAGGAAAAGGCATCACCGCTTCTCGTCCTTACGCGAAAAGTTAGGGGAATCCATGCGTCATGGGAGTTGGCTCTCTTTTCTAGTTGTTATAGTGCTTCTCGCTGTGGCCGTCCTCAATTCCCACAACACACCGGCGCAGCAATCCCAGCTGACCCAATCCCGAGCCATCACAAACCCAAGCGCCGCGCAGGAAGCACGTGATCCGGCGCGCCTGACAAACCTGGGTGCCGCCGCCATGAACCAGCAACGTTTCGCCGACGCGGAGAAACTTTTCGAACAAGCCATTGATGGGAATCCCAATTTTGTTCCGGCCCGCGTCAATCTCGGTATTGCTCTCCTGGGCCAGCAGAAGCTGGAATCCGCGCGCGATGCTCTTGAATCCGCCACGCGGAGGCAGCCCTCCGATCCATATGGCTGGTACAACCTCGGCCTCGTCTATAAATCGCTGGGCGAAATCGAAAAGGCCATCGACCCTTTCCGCCATGCCGCAGAACTCGCCCCCGCCGATCCCGACACCTTTTATTTCCTCGGGCTTCTTTACTCCCAACAAGAGAAATATGACGATGCCATCGCCGCCTTCGAACACGCTCTGGGTATCAGCGCATTCCACGCTTCCGCGGAATTTGGCCTGGCCCGCGCCTGCCAGCGCAAGGGCGACCTCGCGGCCGCGCGTGAACACCAGAGGAAGTTCCAACGAATCGTAGAGGACCGTCTCGGCACACCGCTAGGCGCAGGCTACGGCGAGCAAGGCCGCTATTCCCTCGCCGAACTTGTGCGTTCTGCAATCGCTCCGGTGGCCGCGATTCCCGTGCGTTTTGAAGCGCAGCCGGTTTCAGGAGCCGTGAAGTCCGCCGGTACCAACGTCATCCCGGTCGGCCCCAGCACAGGCGCGTGCTTCTTCGATTATAACGGTGATGGCCGCCCCGATCTCTTTCTCGTCGGCGCTACGTCGAGCGGCACCAGCCACCTGCTCCGCAATCTCGGCAATGGGCATTTCGAAGATGTCAGCCACGCCGCTCACATAGGTCTCACTGGCAGCGGTCTCGGCTGCGCCGCCGGAGATTTCGACAATGACGGGCACACCGATCTCGCCGTCTGCACGAGCGACGGTGTGCATCTGCTGCGCAATCGCGGCGACGGCACCTTCGAAGACGTAACTAAAGCCGTCGGCATCCTCTCCCAGCCAGGCTGCGTGAGCCTCGCCTTTGTCGATTACGATCACGATGGCGACCTCGATCTCTATGTCGTCCAATCCCCGCAGGATTCCACCACTGGCGCTCCGCCGCACAACTTCCTCTGGCGCAACAACGGTAACTCCACGTTCACCGATGTCTCCGCCGAAACCGGCCTCGGCATCCTTGCCACTGGCGGAGGCGTGGTCGCTAGCGACATTAACAATGATCGCGCTATCGATTTCGTCCTCCCCGGCGCGGCTGGCGGAGCCGCAATTTACCTGAATCCCCGCGAGGGAAAATTTACCCCTCTCCCTGGCATCAACTTCGCAAAAGAAGGTCTCCCGCCCGCTGTCGGCGCTATTGCTTTCGACTTCGACAAGTACGGCTGGATGGACCTTGCCTTCACCCACGCCGGTGTGCCGGGCCTGAGCCTTTGGCGCAACGTCAACGGCAAACAATTCGTGCGCGTCCCTCTTCCCGATTTCGGCTGGCAGCGCGGCTGGGGCCTTGCCGCGCTCGATTACGATAATGACGGCTGGCTGGATCTCGTCGCCGCAGGGGAATCAGTCAAGGGCGGGGAATTGCGTTTGCTACGCAATGGCGGTCCTGCCGGATGGACCGACGTTTCTGCTGATGTTCATCTCAACGCGGTCAAACTGGAGCAGCCCCGCGCTGTCGCCGTGGCCGACTATATCGGCAATGGATCTTCCAGCCTCATTGTCACGCAACTGGGCGGCCCCCCGATCTTCCTCCGCAACATCGGCGGTAATCAACACAATTGGATGCGCATCGATCTCAAGGCCCTCGCCGACAACAAGAACGCCATCGGCACAAAAGTCGAATTGTACGCCGGGGCGCTCTATCAAAAGTGGGAAGTGTCGGGCGCTTCCGGCTACCTGAGCCAGAGCGCGACGCCGATTCTCGCCGGCCTCGGTACCGAGAGCCGAGCTGAGGTCCTACGCCTGCTCTGGCCGACTGGCGTGCCGCAAGATGAGGTGAATCTAGTCGCTCGCAAAACACAAATTATTAGCGAGCTTGATCGCCGTGGCAGCTCCTGCCCGGTGCTGTTCGCCTGGAACGGGCACGAATATGGATTCATCGCAGATATGATTGGCGCGGGCGTCGTGGGCCATTGGGTTGCCCCCGGCGAGCGCGACGTCCCGAATCCTACCGAATATCTCAAAATTGCGGCCAAGAGCATCCAGCTACGCGACGGCCTCCTCAGCCTCCGCTTTCTCGAGCCCATGGAGGAAACCGTTTACCTCGATCGAGTCCGCCTCCTCGCCATCGATCATCCTGTGGCTTTTGCCGTTTATCCGAACGACCGCTTTGTGAGCGCCCCGCCTTTTCCTGAATTCCGCGTCATCTCCAGCAGCGGTGCGCGTCCGCCCGTCGGCGCGTGGGACGATCATGGTCGCGATGTCCTCCCGCTCCTCAGCCAGCTCGACCGCAAATACGTCGCCGATTTCGAAAGCATTCCTTACGCCGGCTTCGCCCGGTTGCACTCTTTAGAGCTCGACCTCGGTGCTTGGGATCCACAGCGCCCGCTGCGCCTGCTCCTCGATGGCTACACGGATTATTTCACCGCTACGTCCATGTACGCGGGCGACCAAGCCAACATCAAAGTCATCGCACCGTACGTCGAAGCGCTCGACGCGCAGGGCAGGTGGACGCGCGTCGTCGAAGACATGGGTTTCCCGGCCGGTCTTGCACGGACGATGGTCGCCGACCTCAGCGGCAAACTCCCGCCGGGTACGCGGCGAATCCGCATCGTCACCAACCTGAAGATCTACTGGGATCAGGTGCGCATCGACGCTACGCCCGAACCGCAGCCGTCACACGTCACAGAAGTGCCCCTGGCCTCTGCCGCCCTTGATTTTCTTGGGTATCCGCGCGAAATCCGAGGCAATCCTGCAAGCGATACATGGTATTCCTACGCGCACCTCAGCCTTACCGGTCCTTACGCCAGGGCCGCAGGGAACTACACGCGCTTTGGCGACGTCCGCGATTTACTCCGCACATCCGATGATCGCTTCGTTGTGTTTGGATCGGGCGAAGGTGTGCGGCTCGAGTTCGATCCGCATACTCTGCCCTCCCTGCCCAACGGCTGGGTGCGAGATTATTTCTTCTTCGCCGATGGCTTCGAAAAGGATCTGGACTTCTATGCCGCGCATGCGTTTACCGTCGAGCCGCTCCCGCATCATGGACTTCTCGCCTATCCGTATCCCGCGGATGCGGAATATCCCCTCGACGAAGACCACCTCCGCTATCAACTTGAATACAACACGCGGTCGCGCTCGGAGCGGCTTCCACCCGTGTTGCGCTATTCCTACCCGGCGCTCCACTAGTCGTCGTCAGAAAAATGACGGCAGAAAAAGCGGCTCACTGAATTCGTGGGGATCGTGTGAGAGGCGAAAGGAGCTAAGCGAAGAAAACAGAGGCGGATTCCGTCCGGATCGCCGACAATCCGACATCTAACCAGGCATACTAATCGCAGGATCGCTAAGACTTCTTGCTAGCGAACCGCCCTAAGTACCCAGCAGGACCGATCTCTGCTGCTGATTTGCTGTTCGTGTTTACAGTGGCTAATCCATCCGGCCGGATCTGAACGTTGGACTCACGAAGGGGTTGTCGTCACCGGCCCCGGGACCTTGTCGGGCACAACGATTTCAGTAGCCGTTGAATCGTGCACAGCCTTCTCCTTGCGAAGGCGCCATGGGGTGCATTTCGTATACCGTTATCCTCGCCGAGCGCGCGCCATCCCTCGGAAATCATCCGCAGGCGTCCTTGGGAAGCTTCAAATTCGCCGGCCTCGGCCGTGAATAAGTCCGATATGGCTAAATTCGAGTGTTACAGTAATTTTTACTAGACGCACAAGGCGAATGCTGAGAAGGACATACGCTCGAACTTGTTACAATCAAGTGCGTGAAAGGTTCAAACGCTCTACTGTTACCAAATTGTCGGTAAAACTGGCGCAGAATAGAGCAGATCGGCAAACTCCAAAAAATAGAAACTGTCGCTAACTGACGGCTGGCAAAAGGGCTCAGTTGAGTTTTTAGCCAGTTAGCAAAGTGGCGGTTTTATTTTCAAGACCGCCGCATTTAACCACTCTGCCACTTCTCCGTCTTTGATTCTAGCGTATTCGGTGAGTTGGCGGCGAGTTTCCTGCGGGAATGGCTGAAGTCAAAGACTTTGCGACCGACACTTGTCTGAAGGCGCGAATCAGTCTTCCCTGCGTTGGAAACCGCGTCAGTTTAATTGGTATTTAGTGAGTTTGCTGGGTTTCGTTCTCGGTTGCGTTGACGCCGGGGCCGAAATCGACTCCCCAGAAGCGGGGTGCGGGGGTGAGAAATTCCACGCCGACTCGCTGGCGATCGCCCGGGTCGCCCAGAAAAACTACGCGGCACTCTTGCTCTTCGAGCGTTTCCGGATTGGTTAAAACGAGCATTTCGCCGTCGTCCATTTCATGTTTCAAGAGGAGCAGGCCACCGTGAGAGTTCACGACCACGGTTTCGCAGACTTCGCGAAATTTTTTGCGGTTGTGGCCCTTGCCCTGCGCCTCGACGCGCATTTTGTGGAATACGCGTCCACTGCGGCGGCGAGATTTGGAGGCGACATTGTCCATGTTGCTATCTTTGACCGGCATAATGTTTCGCGTCAACCGGCGCTGGAAGGCGTGTTACGCAATCGCAACGTGTCTTTGGCGTGCCTTACTTGCGAATAAAGCGAAGACACCCATAGAATAGCCTTGCGGTCACCGGGCTTTGCGCACGACCCCTTTTCACTCCGCAACCGCGAATAAATCGAAAGACGACAGTTACACTGGAAAGGACTCGATCCTTGGGACCCCTCATGAACCTTGCGGAATCGATCGACTCGCGTCAAGACCAGCACCTCGCCGAATTATGCGAATTTTTGCGTATTCCGAGCGTGAGCGCAAAAAGCGAACATAAAAAAGATATTGAGACTGCATCGCGATGGGTCGCGGACAATCTGCGCGCGGCGGGATTCAAGACGGTCGAGATTGTTCCCACCAATTTGCACCCGCTGGTTTACGCGGAGTCGCTGGAAGCTCCAGCTAAGCCTACGGTTTTGTTTTACGGGCATTACGATGTTCAGCCGGCCGAGCCGCTGGAGCTGTGGACTTCGCCCGCGTTTGAGCCCACGGTGCGTAACGGCAATCTTTTTGGTCGCGGTACTGCCGACGACAAGGGTCAGGTACACATTCACTTGAAGGCGCTGGAGTCGCTGAAAAGAATTAACGGAAAATTTCCCGTCAATATAAAGGTTTTGATTGAAGGCGAGGAAGAGGTTGGCAGCGTCAGCTTGTGGGATTACGTTCAGAAGAATAAAGCGAAGCTGCAAGCGGATGCGCTGGTGGTTTCGGACACGTCGATGCTGGCCAAGGGCGTGCCGTCGATTACGTACGCGTTGCGGGGGCTCGATTATTTTCAGATTGAGCTGACTGGTCCGGCGCGGGACCTACATTCTGGCGTGTATGGCGGGGCGGTGCCCAATCCACTAACCATTTTGACGGAGCTATTTTCAAAGTTGCACGACAAGAATTTTCGGATTACGGTGCCGGGCTTCTACGACGATGTTGCGAAGGTCTCCGCGCCGGAACGCAAAGCGCTCAACTCCATGCCGTGGAAAAAGAAAGATTTTCATGCGGCGGTAGGAGCGCCAGGTTACGCGGGTGAAAAGGGATTCTCCACGATGGAGCAAATCTGGATCCGCCCAACGCTCGAACTGAATGGCATTTGGGGCGGCTATCAGGGCGAAGGCGCGAAAACGGTTATCGCATCCAAGGCGTACGCGAAATTTTCCACGCGACTGGTGCCTAATCAAGACCCGCACAAGATTGCCAAGCTGGTGGAAAAGCATATTCGCAAACTGCTGCCCAAAAGCGTGACATGCAAATTCGATGTGTTAAGCACTGGCAAGCCGTGGATCGCCCCTTACAATGCGCCGATTTTCAAGAAGGCGCAGTCTGCATTGGAAAAGGGATTCGGCAAGAAAGCGGTGTTCATTCGCGAAGGCGGATCGATTCCGTTCGTTACTCAGATGTATGACACGTTTAAGGTTCCCTGCGTACTGATTGGTTTTGGTTTGCCGGATGAAAACGCCCATGCTCCCGATGAGCACATCGCGTTGGAAAATTATTACGGCGGGATTAAGGCCATAGCCCACTTTTACGCCGATCTAGCGACGCTATAACAGAATGAAACAGGTGGCCTGCCGGGCGAAGCTTGTGGCGCGCTGGTCAAGGAACCCTCCAAATGTTCAGATAAACTTCATTCCGCGGTCTGGAACAGCGCTTCGTCATACTTTCGCGAGCCGCGCAGGACGTCGTTGCCGTTGTCGCTCCAATCCATATTGTCGGAAATCGAAAAGGAAACCGGAGCGTCGGCGTCGGGTTTTTGTAACACGTAAGAAGTTGCGCCCTGGAAGGCGTTTTGTCCGGGCAGGAAATTCTTGATGACATTTTCCCCGGCTACGAACACCTCGAAATCCGCTATTAGCTCTGCGTCGCCGGAAGGAACGTTTAAAGCGTAAGTGATAGTTATGTTCGAGCTTTCTTTCTCAATTCGGATGCGATATTTGACGGCCATTCCGATTTCCTCCGTGGTAATGACAGAAAAAGTATACGCGCGAAGGAATCACGCGAGAGATTCGAAGTTTTAGCAGGGCAGAGCGAAAATGCGAGTCGCCTTGCGTGTTCACTGCGCGACCCACCTCTTATATTCTTCGCGCGCGCTGGGGAAAATACTGTCGGTAAAGCCCACGGGGGAGGTCCGCATCACGACAAAAAGTTCGCCAGCCCACAGCAGAATGTCCAGCAAACGCCCGCGTTGCAAATTCGTGATGTCTGAGCACTGCAAACTCACGTCCAGCGCCTGACGCGAACATTCTTCCACAAATTTTTTCGTGGTCTCCGGATCGAATCGCTCCAACCCGGTCTTGCGCCCGCGCGGGTCCAGTTGTTCCAGATTCTCATAGCACACACAGAGGAAATGATTTATACAAAGATTCTGTTCAGCCAGAGCAGCCACAGCGGCGCTTTCACAAGAATCCATGTTGCAGTTTCTCGACATTGTGTCCATATCTCCCAAGTTCCGATCTTCGCTTGCAGAATACTTGCCATCACCTTTCGCCATTCTTGTCCCAGGCAGCAAGGGGAGGCGCATCCTTGCCGGTTCAGGTCGGTTCGAATGCGCCCGTTTGAGGTTACGCGGGTATTGGGGACGTATCCCGCGCATCAGGACTCCCATAAATGGGTTCCTACGTACAATTAGTGAGGCAAGAGCCGGTTTCGTTTCAAAGAGGGAATCCGGATGACTCATTGCTCAGGCCGAACGCTAAAGCTATACTCCCCATCCAGAAATCGAGGGCGGGGTGGAGCTTTTTCAATTCGACAAAGCGTATGTGGACCGACTCCGTGAAGGCAATGCCGTCACGGAGGGGCACTTTGTCGCCTATTTTCAACAACTTCTGAGAATTAAGCTGCGTGCGCGCTATTTGGATGCGGATGTTGTCTCCGACCTGCAACAGGAGACGTTTATTCGCGTTTTTGCGGCCTTGCGCCGCGAAAGCGGTATTCGCCAACCGGAGCGTCTGGGGGCGTTCGTTAACTCCATTTGTAACAACGTCTTACTGGAGCACTATCGTTCGTCCTCTAAGAGCCAGCCGATGGACGATTCTCACCTGGAACTGCCCGACAAAGCCATCGATCTGGACGGAATGCTGGTTACCAAACAGACTATTAAACAAGTGCGGAAGGTTATGGACGAAATGCCTGCCAAGGACCGCGAGTTACTTCGGGCTATCTTCTTGGAAGAAAAGGAGAAAGACCAGGTTTGCCAGGACGCGGCGGTGGATCGGGATTATTTACGGGTCCTTCTCCATCGTGCTAAAGGCAAGTTCAAGGAGCTGTATATGAAGGACCAGGCCGATCCAGCGCGACAGTCCACTCGCCTGGAAAGCAGGTGAAACGATGGCCGCCCTTCCCGCACTACTCTCTGGATGACAAATATGGACCATACCGAAGCAGTACGGCTACAAGCCGCCGTCAAGTACATCATGGGAGAGCTGCCGGCCGCCCTTCGCGAACAATATGAGGAGCACTATTTCGATTGCGCCGAATGCGCACTTGACCTCAAGACCGCTGCGGCGTTTGCGGAGAGCAGCCGCGAATTGTTCCGACAACAGGCGCGGGAGGAATTCAGGACTCAGCGGGAAGCTGCGATAGCTCCGCGAGGCTGGTTCGGCTGGTTCCGGCCAATTGTTGCGGTGCCGGTATTTGCGATGCTCCTGGCAGCGGTGGTGTTCCAAAACGTGGTAACCATTCCCAACGCCAAGAAGTCTGGATCACTGTCTGCGATGCAACTAACCGACAGGCCTGTTTCTTTGGCCAATACGCGCGGCGAAGGTGTGACAAGAATTTCTGCGGCTCCGAACGCACCGATTCCGGTGGACTTTGATTTCACGCCTTCACGACCTTTCAATTCGTACGTGGCTCAATTGCAAGATGCATCCGGTCGATCAGTGGCCGAGTTAAGGATTCCATCTGACAAAGCTAACCGTACTTTGCACCTCCTTATAGGGAGCGGCACTGTCCGTCTCGGAAGCTACACGCTGCTGATTGCAGGAGACCCGTCCGGCAATGGCCGGATGGACCAAAGTAACGAAGTACAGCGGCTATCCTTTATCGTTGAAATTCCACAATAAATAGGTAAGTATTCACATTGCAAAATCTGGCTTGAGGTGCCCCTGATGGCTGGCCCTACCACGTTTCATTACCATGCGAGCGCTCATGCTCTGAGTGGAACTTTTTCAAGACCGATACAGCACCTTATTGAAGTGCAGGCGGCCACGGCGCTACCCACTATCGGCGGCCACGGCAACGCACGGGTCGACGATTTCCGGCTCAACCATTTGGTGTCGTTTAAATCCGGATACACGCATGTGTCTGGCAGCGAGCAAAAACAAGACGACAAGCGTTATTTCACCACGCTTTGCACTTCCACGGTGGAGCACCTCAATTACCTTGACGTGGTGACGGCAGACCGCGTGGTCGCCCGCACTGCGTCTTACTATCTTCTGCCGGAGCTGGAATCGCATTTCACTTTTGTGGGCAGCCGATTCGACAATTTGCGAGTTGCCGGCTATCCCGTTGAAATTGAGCTACACGAGCCAATCGTCGCGCACTTGGACACCTTCCAAAAGGTCAAGAAGGGCTTGGAAAGTGACAAGGAATTCAAGAAAATGGCGGAAGACCCTTTTCATACCGGGACGCGGGTAAGATCGGAAGATGGCCATGGGGAAATCCTTTGCTCGCTCGTGAGAAGCATCAAGACTTCGGCGCCCGGAGTAACCGTCAAGGGACACGCACTGATCATTCCTCACTTTGGGAAAGTATTTGTTATGGAGGCCCTGGTTGGTCCGTGCAAACGGACCTTGACCATGCTGCGCCTGGAGTTGGGTTCACCGGTACAAGGAACGCAAACCGTTGGCCAAGTAGTTGGCAACGGCGAACCCTGGCCATAGTCTGGGCATTTCTTTGCACATTTGTTCTCGCGGAGGTGGGTTGCAAGAGTCCTGCCTCGTTTTCCCCCGAAAAAATCTACGACGAAGCTCAACTCAAGCTCAAGCGCGGCGACCTGAAGGGCGCCGTTGCGGAATCCGATGCGGCTCTGCTGCATTTTGCCGATCTCAACGGGGAATGGCACTGGCGGTTTACGCTTCTCAAAGCCGAAGCTTTGGTGCAGCAGCGACTCAATAAAGACGCGTTGGTTTTGCTCGCGCCTGGCTTGCCGCAGTCGCTGGAAAACACCGACCTGGGTGTCTGGGAAAAACTGACGAAAGGTTCCGCGAACTGTTTTCTGCTCAATTTTGCCGAAGCTGATCAGTTGCTCCGGCAAGCGGCGACATTGGCGGCTGCTAGCCATCCTGACCTCAAGGGCGAAGTGACGCTGCGACAGGGCACTTTAGCTTTCGTTCGCGGAGACATTCCTTCCGCCGAGGGCGCTTATTCTCAGACTCTGGTGCTCGCTCGCGGCGAACACAGCCAATTTCTGGAAGCCGCCGCTCTCGGAAGCTTGGGACTGATTGCCACGAGGCAGGAGCATTACGACGAAGCCATTGACCGAAATCAGCAAGCTTTGCAGCTTTCTCGAGAGCTACACGCGCAGACATCCGTGGCTAAGATTCTTGTGAATTTAGGATGGGAATACCTGGAACTCGGCGATTACGAAAACGCGCTTGTTCTCTTCAAACAAGCTGTGGAGGACGCCCGGCTGACGGGACGTTTCTCCGCTCAAATCAACACGGAAATCAATATCGGCAACGTCTATCATGGCCAGGGCAATTTCTCAGATGCTCGCTCCGCATACGATCACGCCCTTGCTCTGGCACGAGCTCATGACGAGAAAACCTCGGTAGTTCTCTGCCTTCAAAATCTGGCGATCGTCAATCTGGAAAGCGGCAATAGCGAAACGTCCGAAGCGCAGATTCAAGAAGCGAATTCCCTGGTCCAACTGGGCCAGGACAACACTCTCGCGTTGAATTCCTCCCTAATTTCCGGTCGAATCTCTTCCGGTGAAAAGGACTATCGCAGAGCCCAAGAATATTTCCAGCGGGTAATCCACGATCCTAGTGGCAGGAATGCGTTGCGCTGGCAAGCGGAAGCGCGCTCGGCCCAAGCCTACTCGCTCGAAGGGAAGAAACCGCAGGCCGAAAAAGAGTTCATCGAGTCACTAAAAACCATTGACGATGTCCGCTCCTCGGTAACCCGCGAGGAATCGCGCTTGTCATTTCTTTCTAACGCTATTTCGTTCTATAGCGCCTATATTGATTTTTTGGTATCGCAAAACCGCTGGGACGATGCTCTGGAGATCGCCGAGTTGAGCCGCGCGCGAACACTCGCCGAAGGACTCGGCGAAGCTCCGAAATCGCTGGAATTTCCCTTGAAGAGTTTTCACCCGCGACAAATCGCGCGAAAGCAAAAAGCGACTCTGCTTTTTTACTGGATTGGGCAGAAACATTCCTATTTGTGGGCGATCGCTCCAACCAGCACGCGGACCTTCACCCTGCCGCCAGCGCAAGAAATCAACGCGCTCGTCAAGCCCTATCGCGAAGCTGCTGCGAAATCCGCGGACGTGCTGGCGACTGACACGGCTACTGGCAAAAAGCTATATTCAATGCTCATCGAGCCGGCGGAAAAACTAATCGCTGCAAATTCTCGAGTAGTTATTTTGCCTGCCGAAAGCCTTTATGGCCTCAATTTCGAAACGTTGATCGTTCCGGGCCCCCAACCTCACTTTTGGATCGAAGACGCTACGATAACGAGTGCCAGTTCGCTGACATTGTTAGCTGCCGCTTCAGCACTAAGCGCGACGTTCAGCGGCAAAACTCTGCTGCTTGTAGGCGACACCGTGCAACCTAGCGCTGATTTTCCGGCGTTGCCGCAAGCTTCCGCCGAAATGAAACAGATTGAGCAGTATTTTCCCGCGAAACAGAGCCTAATTTTGAAGGGTGCGCAAGCCACGCCGACGGCTTACCTCACCAGCGATCCGCGGCGCTTCGCCTATCTTCATTTCGTTACGCACGGGACGGCGAGCCAGACTCGGCCGCTGGAATCTGCGGTGATTCTCAGCAAAGAGGGCGATGGCTACAAACTTTACGCACGAGACATCGTCAATCACCCACTTCATGCGGAGCTAGTTACCATTTCCGCGTGCACTGGGGCGGGCACGCGAGCCTATTCGGGGGAAGGGCTGGTTGGGCTTTCGTGGGCATTCCTCCGCGCAGGTGCGCACAATGTTATCGCTGCGCTTTGGGAAGTCAGCGACAGCTCCACGCCGCAATTGATGAATGAAATGTACTCCGGACTGAGCGGCGGCAAAGATCCGGCTACGGCGCTTCGCGCGGCAAAACTTTCTCTTTTGCACCGGGCGAACGGCGATGTGTTCAAGAAGCCGTTCTACTGGGCGCCGTTCCAACTTTACGCGGGTTCCTAATCTGCGTTCCGCAAGTCGCCGCGCCAGGCAAAATTATTTTAGTGCCGCCAGAATCTTTGTACCGTCCGGCGTTCCCAGCCCTGTGCAGGCATCCCAACCTTTGCCCGCCTTGTAATCTCCATTGGTGCCGCTGGTGATATCGCGAAACCCTCCTGGATTCGCGTAGAGCAACGCGTTCAAAAATCCCGCAGGTTTGGCCAATCCCTGATTGATCCGCGCGACCAAACCCGCCCACAAAGGAGCGACCGCGCTGGTTCCACCCACTGGAGGCAGTCCCTGTGAGGCGTCTGGAAAATTGGTTCCATCGCAAAGTACGCGGTAGCCGGAACTCGGTGCGGCATCTCCGGCCACATCGGGTACGCCGCGCATCACGGCACCTGCGGGATTTGCCGCCGGCGGCACACCGGCATTCGTTTGGTAAGCGGGCAGCGGAAACGCTCGGCTTACTCCGCCGCCAGTTCCGTCGTTCGCGCCATCGTGCCAGACGACTTCACTGGAGATTTTTCCGCTGGCTTCCGTTAGTTGTGTTCCTCCGCATGCGAGGACAAACGGGCTGGAGGCAGGAAAATCCACATGCGCTTTCTTGTCCCAGTTGGGATCATCCGCGGCGAAATCGGCGGATCCGTTATCGCCCGCGGCCGCGCAAACGGTCATCCCGAGTTGTGCGGCCGCCTGCAAAATGTCGTCGAACGCGGTTTGGAATTGTCCGGTGGCAGAATCCTCGGGCCCGCCCCAGCTGATCGATACGACATTCGGTTTATTCACATCGTCGTGAACGATCGCGCTCATCACGCTCAGAAAACTCTGATCGGTGGCATCCGGCGCAAAGTAAACGACAACGTTTGCGCCTGGAGCAATCGATCCGGCCACTTCAATGTCCAGCATTACTTCAATGTCTGGATTTCCCGGATCGAGAGCATTGGTCCCCGGACTGTTCGTTCCGCCATTCGGATAACTCGCTGCGGTTACTTTCGGCGGTTTGGTAATTCCCAGTCCGCGAAAATAAGCGGTCACTTCCGTGTCGTGAAATCCGCCGCCCAATTCCAAAATTGCAATGGTCTGACCGGTTCCATCCAAGGTGGTGGGAAAATTGTAGAGTTTCGCTAAGTCGGTCGGTGCGAATCCCGCCGACACCGATGCTTCCGCCACCGCGACAGCTGCGCCGCCTCCGACGCCGCTTGACCGCACAGGAGATCTTTTTACGCGCACATGCGGCTTGGCGAAGGGGCGGTTGTCCAGGCCGGTCACGCTGGTCACGATGTCCGCCAGCTCCTGCGGCACCAAAATTTCTCCTTCGCGTCCTCTGTAGGTGCGGTCGCCAGCAAAATAAGTTTTCAGGTTTACGCCAAAGGCTTCATTGAATGCGGCGGCGTTGCCGGAGACTACGACGATTCGCGCGTCTTTGTCTGAGCGCACGACCCGCAGTCCATTTTCGGCCGCGAAGGCTTCCACTTTTTGTATATCCGCAGGATCGGCGCCATGCTTTGCCCACAATTCTTCGCGAGACATGTAGGTGCGCTCGTGCGGTTTCTGTCCACTGTGATCTTCTACTGGTGGTAGGTTTTCACGGCGGCGTATTGTTAACGTCACGCGAAAATCGCCCGCGGGAGCTTCTCCAACCACTTGGGCGCTGTAGAGTTGTTTCTTAGCGCTTCCTTTTACCGCAACCTTGTCCGATTTTCCATTCATGGCCCGGCCTCCAATGTTTATTTCATTTCACTATTCAACGCCCTGCGATTGCGGGAGGATCGCCCGACAAGCGCACATTGATGAGTTTGTTCAGCAAATCAAACCAAAACGGCGCGCCTAACATAATCGCGAACGCGGTCAGCAGGATCCCCACGATCTTCAATGCCACGCCCCAAAACTCGCGCGGCAAATTTCGCACATCGCCTGCATTCCGCGCCCATCCAATCGGTGGAGCGTTTGCCTCTCGCACTTCTTTCACGACGCATCCAAGCGACGACTGTGAACCGCACGACCCAACCGCGCTCCCAATTTGTATGCGCTGCTGGGCTTGCGCCACCACTGCACTGCGCAATGCTTGATCGCTCCACAATTCTTTGACGATCATCAAGCTGTCCGCGTTGGCCAGCAGACAGAGCGCCAGGCCGGTCGCAAAGATAATCTTCTGCGCCATACGCTTGTACCAGCCGCTGATGCGCTGCATCGTGTCGTCGAACCAGTGTTCGACTTTTTCTCGCGCCACATCCAGATTGCACTGGGCCGAATCGATTAACCCGAGGAGTGTGTCGCGCAATTTCACGTCTGAAATCAGTGCAACCGACGCCCGCAAAGATTCGATGGTCCGTGGTTGCGTGGCGTTCGGAGGGGCCAGTACATCAAATAGCGCCGAGGCAAAGGCTCGCGACGCAATGTAAGACGGTTTCTTCCCCTCTGGAGCCGACGAAGCAATCAGCGGATGGCCAAATATTTTCGCGGCGTAGTCGTTACTGCTGCCCTGCAACATGTTGCGAATCGTTCGCTCCAGCGTCTTGGCGCGTAGCGCAAACGCGCTGGCGATAACCTCTTTGATTCCCGAGCAGGCGATGCTCATCGCCAGATAAATGAGCGTGAGCCCAACCACTACCTCAAGAACTTGAGATCCGAACACCAGTTCCTCCTAAGCATCAGTCCCCGCAGCTGCAGGCAGCAGGGCAGCCATAGCTCCACCGCGGCTGGTCAACGACTCATTTTGCTCTTTGGCCTGATTCCCTTCTATAGAAATATAGTGTCAACAAACCCTGAAACGTTTCGCCGCTCCGCATCACGATTTACTAGAATAAACGGACGCGCAAATCAAGGGGGCTATATGGCTGGGCTCGACAACTTGCAGCATATCGTTGTTCTAATGATGGAAAACCGCTCGTTCGATCACATGCTCGGCTTGCTGCAGAGTCCTTCTTATCCGATTAATGGTCTATCCGGTTCTGAATCGAATCTCGACTCCACTGGGTCTCCAGCCACGGTCTCGAACGACGCGATTTATTTCGGCGATCTCACTCCCGATCCGGGCCACTCCCATTACGACGTCACCAACCAAATGTTTGATGGCGCCGACCCCAATGCGACCGCAACTCCGTCGATGACCGGATTTGTGAAAGATTATGGCGGCATTACCAACAATGTGGCCAATTCGCGACGCATCATGAAATGTTTTTCGCGTACGAAGCTTCCGATTCTGACCACGCTCGCGCAGCAATTCTGCGTTTGCGACAACTGGTTTTCTTCTGTGCCGGGCCCAACATTTCCCAATCGCGCGTTTGCTCACGCGGCAACTTCCATCGGTCGCGTCGATATGTCGCCCATTGGTTATGTGGGAATCTCCAAAACGGTCTACGAACTTCTTGACGAAAACGGGATCAACGCTCGCATTTTCTACAACGACACGACCCTGGCTGCCACTTTCCCTCGTCTGATGGCAAAAATGAATACATTCTTCGGCGACTTCCAAAGTTTTCTGGACGCCTGCTCAAACAATTCGCTTCCGGCGTACAGTTTCATCGAACCCCGCTACAACACGCTGGAACTTGAAAATCTTCTCTATTCCGCCAGCGACCAGCACCCGGATCACGACGTTCATCAAGGCGAACGCCTTATACAGCAGGTGTTTCAAGCTATTTGGAACAACCAAGCCGTTCGGGAATCCACTTTGCTGGTAATCATATATGACGAGCACGGCGGCCTGTATGACCATGTAGCTCCCCCGCAACGAGTTCTCAATCCCGACGGCAAGAATTGGGCCGGTGCAAGTGGCAATCCCGATCCTCCCTTTGATTTCACGCGACTTGGGGTGCGCGTCCCGGCAATTCTTATTTCGCCCTACATTCAGGCCAATTCGATCAACCACACGTTGTTTGAGCATGCTTCGATAATTTCCACTGCCAGCAAAGTATTCCTAAAAAATATTCAGAACAATTTTCTAACACAGCGTGATAAGAACGCTGCCACTTTCGAGACTGTTTTTAATCTTTCCGCTCCACGAACCGATGCCGTTCAATTTCCTGCGGAAACTCGCGCCACGGGTCCCGCGCTCAATCCGAAGGAACTCTTGCTAAAGTCGCTCACCGAACACCAAAAGGGCCTGGTGATGATGGCCGCACACTTGAATTCAACTCTGCCAGCACCGAAGCAGGTAAAAACAGATCCGCATACCGTCCGCACCGAAGGGGCGGCTGCTGAATATCTTCGGCAGGTGATGTCGCGTCTTCACGATAACGCGCCGCCACCTACAACTCCCGGCGCTCCGCCTCCTGCGGCGCGTCGCTAGCGCGGCAAAGGAAATCGAGAGAGGTCCCCATGCTCGTCCGTACGGCAATCGAAAAAATATTTCGCCTTTGCGCCCAAAGGCACCATTTCACTGTAATTTGTTTTGCGACGGTGACATTGTCGCTCGCGACCGCCAGCGCAATTGCCCTAAGCCCGTGCCCACCTCGGCAGGACACTTCTTCGCAGGGACCGGAACCACCAGCGACTTCGGCGGCAGTTCCACAACCTCCAACCGCGAGTCCGACAGCCCAAGGTCCGCAGCCACCCACCGCGCCTGAAAGCTCGGATTCTCTTTCCACCGGAAAGAAGATACTGGCCGACGTCGAAAAATTATTCACGGCGAAACCCGCTCACTTCATCGTGCAAGGCATCGTCCCCGGGAGCGGAACAGGGGGTGGGGGCGAATTTGACAAAGACTTCAGCCGAGACCCCTGGCAACGCAAATTCTCCGCCACAGCTGTCGCTACTATTCGCGCGTTCTGGATGAGTGAGGTGCAACTCCGCCTCGCACACGATCCATTCGTCCCTTGGTCCCTTCCTGTATCGATGCAGGACAGCTTCGTAATGCACGTCTATGCTCGCACGCGTAGCCTTCCGCGGATGCCATTCTACGGCATTGGACCAAATCCAAATGTGAATAACGAAGCATTTTTCAGCGAACGAGACACGCTGGTCGGCGTGGATGCCACCAATCCTGTCGCCACGTGGCTCGACGTTGGCGGCCGCATCGAAACGGTCTGGAATCAAGCGGGTGGCGCATCGCCGTCTGTGCAGTCCATCGCCACTGTTTTTCCGGGAACTCCTGGTCTTTCGTCGCAACCCAATTTATTTCATTACGAAATATCGCTGCATCCGCACTATCCAGCGCAGCCGCCGTTCAATACCGACTACCTGATTAGCTACGGGGCATACCAGGACCACGACACCGGGGAATTCTCGTTTCGTCAACTACGATTTAACCTGTACAACAATATTTATCCGTTTCATGTGACCGCGCCGGATTGCACAAGAATAAGGAACAAGGACATTTTCTTTACGCTGCACGCTCTAATTGTGGCGTCGGACGCCAGCGCGGGACACTCCGTCCCGTTCTATCTGCAACCAACGCTGGGCGGCACCGATGCGAACAATGATCCAACCTTGCGCGGGTTCAATGATTTTCAGTTTCGGGGACCAAACGCAATTCTCATGCAGGCCGAATACAATCATCGGCTGTGGAAGTATCTCGGCGCATATGCGTTTTACGACGCAGGCAAAGTTACATTGCTCAAGAGCGATCTGAATTTCGTAGACCTGCGCCAAAGTTATGGATTTGGCGTTTCGTTTTGGATGAACGACCTCGTGCTCTTCAAGATTTACGTGGGACTTGGAAGTGGGCAGGGAGCGCATCCCTTTTTTGGCATTCCGAATTTCACGGGCGGCAACCTGGTCACCGGCCGCGGTCCCACCGCGACTCCCTGGAACTAAAACTTCCAATCATCAGACGCACGCGATCTTGCTTCGAACGTAGTAATGAGAATCACTGTGGCACGCCAGCAGCCGCGGTACGATTGCGATTTTGCGCCGACACGGGCAAGCTGTTCCTGTAATGAGTGAGAAAGAACAGCCCGCGAACGCCGATTTCATGCGCCGTGCCCTTGCACTGGCGCTCGGGAATATTCGCGCTGGTGGCGGTCCATTCGGCGCGGTGATTGTTAAGGACGGGCGAATAATCGCGGAAGGCGTGAATCGCGTCACCTCAGGGAACGATCCCACAGCACACGCAGAAATTGTGGCGATTCGTGAAGCTTGCCGCGTGCTTGGCGACTTTCAGCTTACTGGATGCGATCTTTATGCCAGCTGCGAACCTTGTCCAATGTGCTTCGGGGCAATTTACTGGGCGCGGCCCGCGCAGGTCTTCTTTGCCGGGAATGCCGCGGACGCTGCCGGGGCCGGGTTCGACGACGCCTTTATCTACAAGGAAATGAAACTGCCCGCCGCCGAACGGCGCATCCCGATGACGCAATTGCTTCAAGAAGAATCGCTGGCGATTTTTACCGCGTGGAAGAAGCAAGGCGATAAAGTAGCTTACTGAAACAACGGTTTTGTCTCTCTGGATTCAAGGTCATTCGGCCAAGAAACCCACCACAATCTATTCTTCCGGCCAGATTCCCAGCGCACGCCGCAAATCCACAAGTTGCCCCAAGTGGTAAGAGTTGTGATCGGCGAGTACCAAAACTTCCCGCAAAATGGTTTGTCCAGTACCGTGAGGGATCGGCGCGTGCAAGTCGGTTTTTGGATTTTCAACCAGCCGAACCATTTTCTTTAGATCGTTTTGAAATTCTTGGACACTGTTTTCCCATTCTCCTTCATTGCGGGGCATGGGGGATTTTGGCCAATAGCCTTCGGGAAATCCGGGAGAGACGTGCTTAGGATCGCTGCTGAATCCCAAAATATCCCACTGCGCGATGCGAGCATGTTCCAACAGTTGCCAGCCAGTATGCGGCAAACCGGCGGCGTATGTTCCGCGTTTGACGGAAGGAAACCCTTCCAGCGCATCCATAAAATGCACGTGGGCCTCCCCGCCCTTCAGGAGCGCGACCAGTTGGAGGCGCAGAGAAACGTCAGGGTTGACCCGCGTTTTTTTAGATTTTGCCGGCCGTTTTTCTGACGCCTTCTTTTTCATATCTGTTTCTCCGAAACGAGAACCTGTTGCGGCATATCCGGCACTGCATGCAGCGTTGTCTTCGCGAAGCCCGTGTTTTGAAACATTCTCTCGAATTCTGAAAACGTATACGCATCGCCAGCATCGGTATTTGCAAGCATTACCAAGCTGAATGCCGCGGAAGTCGGCGGCGCGATGCGGTCCTCATTGGGCACAAATTCCAGAGTAATTGTTTTTCCAGCAGGTCCGAGTGCCTCAAAAACCCGCTTCAACAATGTTTCGCAGGTGGCAGGATCAAAATGGTGAAGAATATTGGTTAACAGTACGTAGTCATAGTTCTGACCTAAATCCGCCGTAAATGCGCTGCCTTCAATAGTACCGAAACGTTCGTCGAGATCGGCCCCTCGCGCATTGGTTTTTGCAACTTCCAAAACTGCCGGCCAATCGAGCGCAACGACCCGCGCATTGGGATTGTGCTTCGCGACGGTGATGCCAGACATTCCGTGTCCGGCGGCGATGTCCAGCACCCGGCAAGGTTGCGAGGAACCGATCATCTGCGCGATGAAATTTGCTGAAGGAGTGGTGAGTGACGCCATCGACTTCGCAAATTCGACCCACATCTCGTCGTCGGGATTTGTATTGTCGCCGCGGCCCGCGACGCTGCCACCTTTACGCACAGCTTCGGTCAGCAGATCAAAACGTTTGCGCTGCGGATCTCCGCCTAAAAATCCGGCCATGGAAGCCAGGCATGCTGGAGACTTGCGATCGAGGAATATCGCAGACTCTTGCGTGAGAGCGTAGCGATTCTGCTCCTTGGTCAGAAATCCCAGAATGGTCAGGTAGTCACACAAAATGCGAATGCCGCGCTCCGCGGCGCTGGTGGATTCGGCCAGTTGCTTCGGTTGGTTCGCGCCTTCGGCGATTTTGGTGAAAATGTCCAGTTCAATTGCGGCTTTTAGCGCCGCACTCTGCTGATAGGCATTTAGAGTGTTGAAAATGCGCTCCGGTGTAGGTTTTGCGCCTTGCGTTGGAGTGGCCATAGATTTGGGTCCTTTTCTGCAGTTTTTTTGAGCGCGCAACACCGCCCGAATAGCAATGATATACCGCTGCGTGGTGCGAATCACGATGCAAACTGTTTGCCCGGAACACAGCGCGCCTGCCATACTTCTTCGCGCGAGTCGGCCGTTGTACACCATGCCGAACCTACAAAGATCTGACGCGTAGGAACGCTGCGCGCAGGGCGAGTGAAATACTTACGATGAAATGCGAATATCGGCGCTGGTATTCTTCTCGGCTCGAAATGGACCTGGGCGTAGTGGTTTACGGGCACTGGGGATCACCGCTTGTGGGATTTCCAACTAGCGCAGGCGACGAATGGGAGTTGGAAGGGCAGGGAATGATTGGTGCGCTCGCGGATTTTATCGATGCGGGCAAAATAAAGGTTTTCAGCATCAATTCAGTGAATGGGGCGAGCTTTTACAACAAAGGCGCGCATCCATTCCATCGCAGCTATGTACAAGCGATGTTTGATTCTTACTTGCGCGAAGAATTGGTTCCGTTCATTTGGGATAACTGCCAGTCGCGTGTAGCCATCTCTACCATGGGCGCGTCTTTCGGCGCGTATCACGCAGCGAATTCTCTGTTCAAGCATCCGGACGTGATCAAGCGGTGTTTCGCGATGTCCGGCGTCTATGATGTGAAAAATTTCATGGACGGAATGTATGACGACAATTTGTACTTCAACAATCCAGTCGACTATTTGCCGAACATAAGCGACTGGGGAGCGCTGGGCGAACTTTCCACCTGCGACATTCACATTACGACTGGGACTGGCCCGTGGGAGAAAAGCGGACCGACTTATCGACTCTCTGAAATCCTTTCGCAAAAGGGCATTCGGCATTCGCTGGACGATTGGGGGTCGCAGGGCGGGCACGACTGGCCTTACTGGAAGCATCAGATGCGCGAATACATCGGCCGATTGTTCTGAGATTCCGCATGTAGCGCATTGCGTTACCGGATTAGGCTAGGCCCAAGTGGTCCAGTTGGTAGCAACCCTTTTTAATGATTTGGTCTTCGTCGATCCAGACGTCGCACTTTCGAGTTAGAACATCCACATGGGTGCGGGATTTCCAGTCAGCATGAGTTTGGCTGCCGTAAGGGTCGCCGAAAGCGATGTGCACGCCCGGAAATTTTTCGTCCTGCAGTAGAATGCCGATCATTTTAGAGAGACCGAGGTTGGTGCCGAAAGCCAGTTCGCCAACTCGGTCGCTGTTTTCGTCAGTGTGGCAATAGTCCCAGAATTCTTTTTCGAGGTCCTTGCGCTGGCAGTCGACACCGACCAGCCGGGCGCCCTTGATTTCCAGCATCAGCGGAGTGGATTGCAGGTCACCGTATTTTCCATTGAAGTGATCGCCGGCAGTGGCATCGCAAACGAAGGTACCGTCTACCGTGGCGGGAGTGGTGAAAACTTCGCCAGCGGGAAGATTAGACCAGTACCGCGGGCTGATGAGCCCGCTCGTTTTTACCCAGTCGAGACCGCGATCGAAATGGGCGGCGATCTTGGTGCCAGCATCGGTCTTTACGGTTAGTGTTTCAGCGCGCAGCATGCGCTCGCGGAGTTTGTCGCTAAGCCGGTCCACCAATTTGTAGTCTGCACGCATACCTTGCTGCATGATTTCTGGAGTTACACCGACCATGTGGGCGTAGCGAATCTGGCGGCGCTCGACAACCCTGACGATGGCCATGCGAGCTCCGAGTTCGCCCGGCTGCGGCGTCATACACAGAATGCCAACATCGGCTTTTTCAAGTGTCTGCAATACAGCGTCCGGCGCAACCGACATAGGTCGAAGACCAAAATCTTCCAAGAGGAACGGGTTAATTTTTGCCTGACGATCGTTCAGCGCGACCAATAGGCTCGCCGCCACGGGTTTGCTGATTTCGTCGGCGATCAGCGCGACTTGTTCGCCGGGCTTCACGTCGAGGCAAGTCTCGACGGCGTTTTTCGCGCCGGGCATTAGTTCGGGTTGTGGAAGTCCGAAAGACATCGATATTATTTTAGCGTATTAGGATTTTTTTTGCCCTGGCGGGAGCACAATTGCGAACCGTTCGGGTTCACTTTGGGCTTACGCGGAACGCGGGAACTTGGCCGCCGCCGCTGGTTACGTTAGCCAAACCGGTGGCGCTCAAGCGGGTGAGATAGCCGGCGAGCTTTCCGCGGAAGAGATAGGGCGCGAAATCGACCAACATGTCTCGAAATTCGACCGCACCCTCTCGTCTTTTTTGGTGGGCGATATACGGAAAAATTTCGCGGCGAATGGGAATGCGTTCTTGCACGATCCAGACTCCTTGAGGGCCTCCCGCTCTGGCGGCGGGGATGGCGCGTTCGATCGCGGAATCCCAATCGCGTTCGTTGGTTTCCCATCCTAGCGTGACGCCGGTGCCGCCGTATTCGTCGCTGGGCTTTAGCACCAAATTCTGGCGTTCCTTGCGTATAAATTCGAGCAGATCGATCGGCTCACCGTAATGCGCGGTGCGGGTGTCGGCGACGACTCTCGTCCATGGAATATGTTGTTGGATTAGGGCTCGTTCGTCATAGGAAAAAAGAGAGCCATTACGCTCGTCGGTGAGCACCGCGAAAAATGCTTTCACATGAGGGATTTTGCAACGAAAGGTGTTGGCGACGCACACGGCGTTTGCGGAATAGGCTTTGACCAGAGCGGCGCATTCGACGGGGCGAGCGACGATGTCGTTCATCAAAACGCGGCGGTACACCAAATCGATTTTCGTTCCGTGCGCGGAAAGTGTTTTGCCGTCGAACGCGAGATCGCGCGGATCGGCAACCAGCACGGGAACGCCAAGTTTTTCAAAGCGAGCTTTCAAGATTTGAAATTCATTCCAGGTCGGAACTTCGCGCCAGTCTACGATGGCCATTTGCGGATGCTTGCTGGAGCCGCCCCAATCTAGATAGCTCGCGATCAGCGCGTCGAGAAGTTTGGCGCTGAGCGCGTAGCTGTGGACTTGGTAGCGTCTAGCGAATTTGGTCATCAGCGGGAGTTCGCTGAATATTTCCCCGAGCGTTTCCGCGTAGCCGGCGCCCGCAGGCGATTCCCCGTTGTACTCAGCGAACTTGAGCGAATCGGGCAGCAGAAAGGCGTCCAAGCGCGAGGCTGTACTGGTGAATCCGTAGCCGGCAGGGAGGCGCGCAAGGCGCTCTTCTTCCGGGCGAAGATGAAATTGTTCAAGAAGGCTAGGATCTTCCAGCGCGGCGGCGGTCACCCGTTCGCCGAGTTGCGCGACAGTTTCAGCAACGACGCGTACCCGAGTTTCATCTTCCGGCGAGAGGAAAAATGGCCGCAGAAAAGGACAGTGCACCCGGTCGCCGAAAGTGAGCTTGGCGGAGCGCAGCCGAGTGACAAACTGTTCGGGGAGACTCTGATTTCTTTTCAGTTCTGCGCGCAGCAACTCGTCCCAGTATTCGGCCGGCGGCGACGTGGAAACGGTAATGGCGGTTGCCGCGGTCACTTCGTTTTCGTCTCCGCGGGTCCCACGGAAGTAGGCGGAGTCGATGGTTTTGGCGCGGCGGACGCAGGGTCGACCTGCGGCGCTGCGACGGGCTTTGCCGTGGGCGTGGCTGGAATCGCTTGGGCCGTGGTGGCGGTTTTAGCTGCGGGTGTGCTTGGAGTGCTCGGAGAAATCGCAGATTTTGCAGCAAGCGGTGGCACAGTGGTGATTTGCGCCGCTACGGGCGGCTTGCCGATTGATGCTCTTGCTCCGCCGACGAAGCCCGCTTGGGCTGATGCGCCCGTAGGTGCGAGGGTTCCGCTGACCATCTCTTCCCAGCGCGGCCAGCTGTTGGAGACGTTTCCGTTGAGCGCACGATCAATCACCAGGCGTGCCATTTTTTCCACGACGTGCTCGAAATAAAATTCGGTGATGCGATCACGCTCAAAATCGGGCGCGGGATTCAAGAAGTCGATGGCGTACGGTACACCGTCCTGGATGGCAAACTCGATGGTATTCATTTCGTAGCCGAGAGCTTGATTGATGGTCTGCGCGTCTTTGACGATGCGCGCACCAAGTTCCTTGGAAAGATAATCGTGCTCGATTAAGTAGCGACGTTCGCCGGGATCGTAGCGCACCGGCAGAATATCGTTTTTGCCGAACGTGAAGCAGCGTACGTAGCCGGTGAAATTGATGAACTGTTGAAGAGTCATGCAGTATGGAGCGGTTTGATCGTAAGCCGTGAGGAGTTCCTCTCGATTGTTCACTTTGTAGACGTGTTTCCATCCGCCGCCGGAGAAGGGTTTAAGAATGGCGGGACGTCCAACGAAGTCGAGGAGTGCGTCCCAGTCCATCGGGTATTTCAGGTTGTGCAGAGATTCGGAATTGATATCGATGTTGCTTGGATAGCCCTTCTGCGGAAGCAGAATAGTTCTCGGGATGGCGATGCCAAGTTTTGCGGCGACGGAATAGTTAAAAAATTTGTCGTCGTCGGTCCACCAAAACGGATTATTGATGACGTACGAGCCTTGCAGCACCGCATGTTTCAGATAGCCGCGGTAGTATTCGACCTCGTGGGAAATACGGTCAACGATGACACGATACTCGGCAGGTTCGCCCAAGCGCGTTCCGCCCAGCTTGGCGAACTCAGCGGCAACGCCATCCTGCCGGCCCAATTGATTAACTCTGGCGATGAACGCCGGAGGGAAACTGTATTCGCGCCCGCACAGAAGACCAACTTTTTTCATGGTGCGCTCCTATTGATGGAGTCTGGGAATAGTGCTGCCACTATCGCGCGCTGCACTTGCTTTGCGCGTCTAATTCACTGCGCGTGCCGATGCGTTACGTCCGGCAGGAGTGCCGCGCGTTTCTTCCACCACATGTTTGACGACAGCTTTGAGGTCTCCGGTTTCCTGAAATACGCGAAGCTGGCGTTCCGCGCTGGTGCCTTCTTTTAGGATGGTGTGAACGTATTCGACGGCACTGCGGCTACCAAGTTCGTCCACTACGTCATCGACGAATTCTAGGAGTTCGTGGGCCAGTTCGCGCATGGGAACCTCAGCTTCCTTACCAAAGTCGATCAGCTTGCCATCGATGCCATAACGAGCGGCGCGCCACTTATTTTCCTCGATGAGCGCACGGCCATAAATCCGATAACTCATATTGTGTTTGTAGAGGCGATGAAGTTTCACCACGATGGCTTGTGTGAGCGCAGCAATGGCCACCGCCTCTTCGACCTTGGTAATGACATCGAACATGCGGAATTCCAGCGTGCCGAATGCTGGATGCGGGCGCACATCCCACCAGACTTTTTTACCGTTGTCGATGCAATTCGTTTTTACGAGCAGGTCGATGAAATTTTCGTAGGCACTCCAGGATTCAAAATGTTCAGGAACACCGGTGCGCGGAAAGCGGCGAAAAACGGTCGTACGAAACGATTTAAGTCCAGTGTTGCGGCCCATCCAGAAAGGCGAACTGGTGGAAAGCGCGAGAAGGTGCGGCAAGAAATAACGCACCATGTTCATCATGTCGATGGTGGTTTGTTTGTCCGGCATGGCGACGTGCACGTGCATGCCGAAAATCAGCAACGAACGAGCGAGTTGCTGCAATTCTTCGACGATATTCTGATAACGCTCGCCCGGCGAAATTACCTGATCGATCCAACTGGAAAAAGGATGGGTGCCAGCAGCAGAGACTTGCAGTCCGGCGCGTTCGGCGGCCGCGACCAATTCGCCGCGCGTACGATGCATCTCAATCCGCAGTTCGCCCACGTTTTCGCAAATGCGCGTGCCGGTCTCCACGATGGACTGATGCATTTCGTGTTTTACCTGCTCCACGATGTCCGGCGAAGCTTCCGAGACGAGTTGCATCACGTGTGAGCGCAACTCGCATGTCGCGGGGTCAATGATCTGGAATTCTTCTTCTACGCCGATGGTAAAGCGGTGAGCCATGAAGTGGCCCTCCGAGGGTCGATGGGCTAAGGGAAGCCGTATGATACTCCGCTCGCTGCAAAATTACACCTTGGCGGCATTTCTAAATAAAAATGGGGCAGACGTTGCGCCTGCCCCGCTCGAACTGAAACTTTATGCGGAATCCCCGCCTATGCGGCACCCATGGTGCGGCGTTGCTGGAAGCATTCCCGGCAAAACACCGGACGGCCTTGCGTCGGACGGAACGGAACCGTTGTTTCCTTGCCGCACTGCGAACAGTTCGTTTTTGTCTCCGAGCGCATTTGGGAGCCGCCTCCACCCCCGCCGCCTTCTGCACGTTTTGCCTTACAGCCTTTGCATCGTTTGGGTTCGTTTTTGAAGCCTTTATCGGCGAAGAACATTTGTTCTCCGGCGGTAAATACGAACTCCGCACTGCATTCGGAACACTTCAAGACACGATCGTGGAATTCCATGGCCGCTCTCTCCCTGACCCGCATAGGGTAGGGAGTAGGGCGCTGAGCGCCCAGGGCCGATGGAAATTAGGAATCGCCACCATACGAGCGGGTGCGGATTCCTGGGCCTGGGGAGCAACAGAATCCCAAACTTCTCTACCTTATGGGGCCTAAAACACGGAAGTGCGGCGCAAAATCGCAGCGAGAGGCGGAGGTTAGTCCGCTTCGCGCCGCTGCTTTTTACGCAGTCGCTTCCGCGAAAGCGCTTCCTTAGCCCGGCGCTTCTCGCCAGGCTTCATGTAGAAGCTGTGCTTCTTGATTTCCTTGATGATGTCTTCCTGTTGCACCTTGCGCTTGAAACGACGCAAAGCGTTCTCCAGAGACTCACTCTCTTGGATGATAACTTCAGCCACTTTATTTTCACCCCCAATCCGGTTCGGATTGGTTTCTGACGGTGCCCTTACTGCTGACACCGACCCTGGAGATTATATCGCACCTTGACGCTTCGAGGTCATCTGGATAGGTATATGGGACATCTTCTAATCCAATATGGGCGGAGGAGTCAAGCAATCTTTGCTCGGCTTCCCGAGCAGCCCACATTCGGCAGCGATAACTTGCGAAGCACCTCCATACTTAACGATATACACAGAACACGGCATGCTTCGTTTCCGCAACCCGGGAACTCTTCAACTCAACGGTTCACCCGATGTCTTTCGCCCCAGCCTGGCGTGCTAGAATGAGCCGCTTCAGAAACGCTCCGCTTCAAGAAGGCTTACCGGGAGATTCCTCATGTCCGATATGCGCGACGCCATCGGAGTACTTCTTGCGGGAGGGCAGGGCGAACGTCTGTGGCCGCTCACGCGAGACCGCGCCAAACCGGCGGTCCCCTTCGGTGCGCTCTATCGCATCATCGATATCACTCTTTCCAATTGCATCAATTCCAATTTGCGCCGCGTTTTTGTCCTCACGCAGTACAAGGCGCTGAGTTTGAATCGCCACATTCGCGCGGGTTGGTCGCCGCTTGCCGGACTCGGGGAGTACATCGAAGTTCTGCCCCCGCAAATGCGCGTTTCGCAGCAGTGGTACCAAGGCACGGCCGACGCCGTGTATCAAAATATCTATTCGATCGGTAGCGAACGCTCCAAATACGTTTTCATTCTCAGCGGCGATCACATCTACAAAATGAATTACAGCCGCATGCTGCAGCAGCATGTCGATTCCGGCGCGGAAGTTACTGTGGCAACGCTGGAGGTCCCCGCCGAGCAGGCCGCTCGCCAGTTCGGAGTGCTTGAAACCGATCGCGACTGGCGCATCGTGGGCTTCGAGGAAAAGCCGGCCGTGCCCAAGGAGTCTCCGCATCACGCCGGACACTGCAACGCGTCGATGGGCATTTACATTTTCAATACGCATTTGATGATCCCAATCTTGCTTGCCGATTCCGAAGATCCGAAATCCTCGCATGATTTCGGCAAAGATATTCTGCCGCGTATCATTTCCAAGCATCGCGTCTTCGCATTCAATTTTGTCGACGAAAACCGCAAAGACGCTCTCTACTGGCGCGATGTGGGCACTTTAGACGCCTATTACGAAGCCAATCTGGATTTGGTTTCGGTTTCTCCGGTATTCAATTTGTACGACAAAGATTGGCAGTTGCGGACCTGGCAGCACCAGTATCCGCCCGCGAAATTTGTTTTTGCCGACCCGGAACGGATGGGCGTCGCGCTGGACTCCATCGTTGGTGGCGGATCGATTATTTCCGGCGGACGCGTCCAGCGGTGCGTGGTCGGCTACGATGTGAGGATCAATAGCTACAGCGAGATCTCTGATTCGATTATCTACAATCACGTCAACGTAGGCCGTCATTCGCGTATCCGGCGCGCCATCATCGATCGCCACGTCACGTTGCCGGAGCGCACCGAAATCGGCTATGACACCGAAGCGGATCGCCGCCGCTTTCACGTGACCGATTCCGGAATAGTGGTCGTCGTGCGCCAGGAATCCTTAATCGAAGAGCCGGAATCGAACTAACCGCTTTGCACTTCCGTATTTTTCGCCGGCACATAAGTTCGGCCTTATTTAATGATCGCCAAAATAGCGACAGTGGCCGGTAATCTTCCAGCTGAAAAGTACGTCCTCCTGCTTGGGTCCCTGACCAATATTGTGAACGATCATGAATCGCCCGCTTGCCGCTCTTTCGTCGATTACAATTCCGATATGCGGCACGCCTCCACCCAGATCCCACGTGACCAGATCCCCTGTGGTGTAATCGCCCGCATGGGTGGTAATCGGCAGCGCTTCGCCCTTGCGGCCAAAAAAGACCATCAAATTTGGAACGCGCCGGTGGTCAATGTTTGTGTCCGGGTGAATTGCCCCCCAGCGTCGCGGATACGCCAAGAAATGTTGTTCCATATCACGGTGAACTTCTTGTTGCAGGTCGATGCCAACCGCTCGATAAGCGCGAATAATTTCATCAGTGCAAACTCCCGTATCGGACGCGACATCCCCGTTCGGGTACGGTATTCGCACATACGCCGGAACATAGCGAACCTGATGAAGCGTTCTTTCCTTCGCCGCCGCCACCAACCGCTTCAGAAGTTGCTGATGAGCTTCTGTACTCGCGGCCGGACTTTGCGCCAGGCAAGTCGCAGACATGAAGAGAACAATGGCAGCCGCAAACTTTAGGTTGCGTGTGATGCGCATCTTCGCCCCCCAGCGTGTTTCGCAACGAGTACATCTTGTCTGTCCTATTGATTGTTTAAGTTAGCAGGAAAATTCCCCGAGCAGGAAACCGTAGCGCCACTTCTGCCGCAAATCGCACCTCGCACTTCACTTTATTTCCGCCCTCTCAGGGTCTGCTACAATCTGAAATCCAATTCCATCCAGGAGCTCTCTCTACATGGCTGCCAAAATTACCCGGGTACACGCGCGGCAAATCATCGACTCGCGCGGGAATCCCACCGTCGAAGCCGATGTCTATGTCGGAACCACGCGCGGACGCGCCGCCGTTCCCTCCGGCGCATCCACTGGCGAACACGAAGCATTGGAACTCCGTGATGGCGACAAGTCCCGCTACCTGGGCAAGGGCGTGCTAAAAGCCGTCGCCAACGTTAACGGAGAAATCGCCAAAGCCGTGGTTGGCTTTGATGCTGCCGACCAGCGCGCTCTCGACAAACACATGATGGAGTTGGATGGCACGCCGACGAAATCGCGGCTTGGCGCCAACGCTATTTTGGCGGTGTCCATGGCTGCGGCGCGCGCGGCCGCGGCCGTCGAAAATCTGACGCTGTACAAATATCTTTCGCGCTATTCCACCGATACCAGCGCCAATCTGTTGCCCGTGCCCATGATGAATATCTTGAATGGAGGAGCCCATGCCGATAGTTCCGTGGACTTTCAGGAATTTATGGTCATGCCCATTGGCGCACCGACTTTTTCCGAAGCGGTGCGCTGGGGTGTGGAGATATTCCACGCGTTGAAAGCCGTTCTGAAAAAGCGCGGCTATTCCACTGCCGTAGGAGACGAAGGCGGTTTTGCGCCAAGCTGTAAGTCTAACGAAGAAGCGATTCAGATCGTTCTGGAAGCCATCGGGAGTGCAGGCTATAAGCCTGGTGAGCAAGTCAGCATCGCGCTCGACCCGGCCTCCAGCGAATTTTATGACAAGACCAGCGGCAAATACGTCTTCAAGAAATCGGACCAGTCCGCGTATTCCAGCAGCGAAATGGCGGCCTATTGGACCGACTGGGCGCAGAAATATCCTATCGTTTCCATCGAAGACGGCATGGCGGAAGATGACTGGAGCGGCTGGAAAGAACTAACCGGCAAAATTGGCGCCAAGCAAGGTTCCAGCAAAAAAGTGCAGCTAGTCGGCGACGACCTGTTCGTCACCAATACTGCTCGTCTTTCGCGCGGAATCAACGAAGGAATCGCCAATGCCATTCTCATCAAGCTCAATCAAATTGGCACCGTTACCGAAACCGTCGACGCTATCGAACTGGCCCGCAAGGCTGGCTACCATTCCATAATTTCTCATCGCTCTGGCGAAACGGAAGACACGTTCATCGCTGATCTTGCCGTTGCCACTGCTGCCGGCCAAATCAAAACCGGCTCCGCCAGCCGCACTGATCGCATTGCCAAATACAATCAACTCCTGCGTATCGAAGAAGAGCTCGGTACGGCGGCGCGTTTCAACGGCAAGGCTCCGCTGAATTAGATTGCAGGAGAGACAAATTTCTTTCTGCAAATGAAGTTACAACTCGAGAATCACACGTATTCCATTTTCGACGGCATTGATTTGCCGCGGGTTGGCGGTTTCGATGAGTCGCAGCAGCCGTTCCTTTGCGACGGAACGGATTTGGTCAACGACCGCGACCGCCGCTCTGCCTTGGCATGTCAGCGGAATCAAAAGCGGTGGATGCCCGGAGGACGAAGTAGAAAGAGGAATCACCACTACGGTGCGCCGATGCTGATTCACAATGTCGTTGGTCAGCACCAGGCAGGGACGTGTCTTACGAATTTCGGCGCCGAGCGACGGATCGAGCCTTACCCACCAGATTTCGCCGCGTCGGGGTTCCGGCCTCGGACTCTGCGGCATCGTCCGTGATGGCGTCGAATTCCTTTTCAATGGCGCGGACCTCCGGATCTTTGTTTGCCGCTTGGCAGGATTGCAACAGCACACGGTCGCCCGCCGACAGCTTTTCTATGAGCGCGGCCGCCACGTACTTCGAGCGCTCTCGAGGGGAAATCCGGCGAACCAATTGCTGAACCAATGCTTCCGGAAGGGTAATGGTCATCTTACGTGTAGCCATATCACCATACTACCATATAAACTACCCCCATGCATGGAGGCGAATGCGTATGACAAAAAAACCTCGGTTGATCGCGATTGCGGGCATCTTATTGCCCTTGATCGGCGGTACCGGTGTCGAGGCGCAGTTGAAAAATCTGGGGCCAACGTTGCCCGTAACTGCGCCGCCAAAACTCCTATTGCTGGTTCACCAGCAAATTCGGTTTGGCAGCGAACTTGCCCGTGAAAAATTGGAGATGGCCAGCGCTGCGGCTTACGACCGCCTCAATGTTCCAATTTCATGGATAGACATGCAGTCGATTACCGGCGCGCCGGAAGCCGTTTTTTTCGATCCGATGAATTCCTACGAAGATATGGATACGGATCTCGCAGTCTTTGGCCAGCTCTTTGCCGAGCATCCGGAACTCTCCGCGCAACAGGAAAAAATCAAGACGCTGGTTTCCAGCGAAAGAACCATAGTCGCCGTGCGGCGCGACGATATCAGCTATCGCGCGGCATCCATCGACCTTTCCAAGGCCCGCTTCATGCGCACTTTGGAAGTACATCTACGCCCCGGTCACGAAGGTGATTTTGCCGAAGCATTCAAGATTCTCGCTGGAGCCTACGAAAAAATGGACTCCGATACTCCCTGGGTCGTTTATCAGGTGAACGCTGGCTCTCCCTCACCGTGTTTCTTTGCGTTCATTCCGATGCACGCACTTCGGCAGAATGACGACCTGCTGTCCCGCGGTCCGAAATTGAGAGAATCCGAAGGCGAAGATGGCTCGCGCCGCATGCTGCAAATCGCCAGCGCCTATTACGTCAGTACAGAAAGTAATGTGTATGCGATCAGTCCCGCCATGTCTCACGTATCCAAGGAATTTGCAGCGGCCAACCCGGATTTTTGGCGCAAACCAGTGTCTGCCACGTCGAAAAAATCACAGGATCACATTGCCGATGCGCCAGCGCCCAAGGACTAGCGCCAACGTTGAATCGAAAATGCGGCCGCTGAAGTCGGCGTATGGCTCTACATCAGCGCTGCCAGCAAGTCCTTCATCGGCGCATTGTCGCTAAACGTTTCGCTAATGTGCCCGAATTTGTCCACATTGCCAGGCGCGAAAATAAAACTTCCGCCTAGTTGAAACGGATCGCGTCCCAGTTTGTGCTGCCGGTACCCTGCTGCGCGCGCTCGATTTCGCGCAACAGCGTTGTCTTTGCGAAGCATATGCAGCAAATTCGCCGATTTTAGGCCAAGTTCCCGGTAAGCCCCCCGCTCCTCGTCTACGAAAAGCGGAAAGCCAATGCGCATCTCTTCGCGGAAAGTGTTTGCATAGTTTCGATCGCCTAACCCCACCACAGCGAGCGCTGCATTTTTCTCTTTGAAGGACCGTTCGTTGTCGCGCAACTGCGCGGCATGTTCTCGGCAAAAAATTCAGCCATAATGCCGCAAGAAAACCAAAACGGCCGGCCGCCGTTCCCACAGCGATCCCAACCGCGTCTCTTTCCCGTCGCAATCCGGAAGAACAATATCAGCCAGCTTGCTGCTAAGCGAGTCGCTCACAATTCCATTCTTCAGCCTCCAAGTTTCCCTGTCAACGCCGAGTGATGAGCATCGAAGAATCGCTAGCTGCTGTTGTGGGCTCTCAGCATTAACTTCCAAACGCTGCCGCGTTAAGGCAGAATACGTCCGCTGTTCCAGGGGGAAGAATGAATCGCACCGCCGTGGTTGCGGGAATTTTGTTTGCTGGTATTTCGCTGGCGCCGCTCGGCGCCCATGTGGTTGCCGATGAATCGCCTCTTGCCGGATTTTCCGCCGAATCTTCGCGCGTGGAACGGCAGTGGGAAGAAAAATTTCGCGCCATTCCCAATCCGGAAATTGTTCGCTCCAACATGCAGTTGCTTTCCGCGCGTCCGCACAACGTCGGAACCGCTTACGACAAACAAAACGCGGAATGGATTGCCTCGAAATTCAAGGAGTTTGGCTTCGACACTCACATCGAAACCTTCGATGTGCTTTACCCCACTCCGAAAGAGCGCGCCGTTGAACTGGTCGAAGGCGGACCCAAGTTTGTCGCCAAATTGCAGGAACCAGCGGTTCCGGAAGATCCCACGTCCAGCCAGCGCGCTGAGCAGCTCCCTACCTATAACGTCTACACGATCGACGGCGACGTCACCGGCCCACTCGTTTATGTGAACTACGGCGTCCCGGAAGATTACGAACAACTCGATCGCTTGGGCGTTTCCGTTAAGGGCGCGATTGTTATAGCCCGTTATGGACACTCGTGGCGAGGCATCAAACCTAAAGTTGCCGCCGAACATGGCGCCATCGGCTGCCTGATCTATTCCGATCCGCATGATGATGGTTTCACCCAGGGTGAAACTTTTCCCGCAGGCGCGTGGCGCCCGGTGGACGGTGTGCAGCGCGGCAGCGTAGCGGATAATCCGATCTACCCCGGCGATCCGTTGACCCCAGGAGTTGGCGCCACCAAAGACGCCAAGCGTCTCGATTTGAAAGACGTAAAAGTTCTCACCAAGATTCCTGTCCTGCCGATTTCCTACGGCGATGCTCAGCCCCTCCTCGCTTCGTTAAAAGGACGTGTCGCTCCCGCTGCTTGGCGCGGCGGTTTGGCCGTCACCTATCGCGTTGGGCCCGGTCCCGGAAAAGTGCATCTGAAAGTGAAATCCAATTGGGAAGGTTTGAAGACCATTTACGATGTGATCGCAAAAATCCCCGGCTCAGCCAATCCCGATGAGTGGGTCATTCGCGGCAATCACCACGATGCCTGGGTAAACGGAGCCGAAGATCCACTCTCTGGCATGTCGGCGGAGTTGGAAGAAGCGCGAGCCCTCGGCGAGCTTTTGAAAGCAGGATGGAAACCCAAGCGCACCATTATTTATTGCGCGTGGGATGCCGAAGAGCCTGGATTGCTCGGTTCCACCGAGTGGGCCGAGGAGCATGCCGACGAATTGCGCCAACGCGGTGTCGCATACATAAATTCCGACGGCAATGGCCGTGGATATTTTCAAGCCAGCGGATCGCACTCGTTGGAAAAATTCATCAACGATGTGGCCCGCGATGTTCAGGATCCTGAAACCAAACTTTCTGCCTGGAAGCGCTGGCAGCTAAGGCAGATTGCCAATCCTCGTTCCCCAGAACAGCGCCAGGAAGCTCGCTCTCGCTCAGATTTGCGCATCGGAGCGCTCGGTTCGGGCTCCGACTACGGCGCTTTCGTGCAGCATGACGGCGTCGCTGCTCTCAACATCGGCTATGGCGGCGAGGATGGCGGCGGAATCTATCATTCCATCTATGACGATTTTTACTGGTACACGCATTTTGCCGACACCACCTTCGTCTATGGCCGTGCGCTCGCCCAAACCGGAGGCAGTGCCGTCATGCGGCTGGCCGACGCCGACGTGTTGCCCTTCGAATTTGTCAATTTCGCGGACACCATCCAGACCTACATCAAGGAGTTGAAAGCCCTTTCGCAGAAAATGCGCGACGACATCAGCGAACGCAACAAAGAATTAGAAGAAGGCGCGTTTGCCGCTACTGAAGACCCGAAGGAAAAACTAATTCCGCCCGCGCACGAAACCGTTCCGCCCGTGTTGAATTTTGCCCCGCTGGATAATGCCGCCGAAACTCTAATGCATAGCGGAATGGAATATCACAAAGCGCTCGAACATGCCAATCGTGATAGCGGTGCCGCGCTCGGGTCGGCGTCAATCGCCGAATTGAACAAAATGCTGATTGAAAGTGAGCGCAAGCTCACTACGCCAGACGGTTTGCCCGGCCGTCCGTGGTTCAAACATTTGATCGACGCTCCCGGTCAGTACACGGGATACGAAGCGAAGACCCTGCCGGCCGTTCGCGAAAGTATCGAGCAAAAACAATGGAGGCAAGCGGAAGAAGCCATCGTGGTGGTGTCGCACGCCCTGGAAAATGAAGCTCAGTTGATTTCGTCTGCCGCCGAAAAACTCCGAACCGCGGCCCATTGAAGTTCTCAGATCTCGAACGCGGTCCGTAACGTCGGTGCCCAGTATTCTGTGTCGGTGCGGCCACGCCGCACCTTGCGGCGTTACCGTTTGTAATTCGCTGCGTAACCCGGCACGGGTATCGTCGAATCGCAGCGCGGATCGCGTATCGGAGCCTCCGCCGTCAACCGCAACGGAATCACGCCCGCCCAAACCGGCCAATCGTAGTCCGGCTCGTCATCTTTCGGCGGACCGCTACGCATCTTCGCCGAGACCTCCGTTAGCGGCAGCCGAAGTACGCTCGTCGCCTTCAACTCTTTTTCGCTGGGCTGACGCGCGTCCTCCCACCGCCCCGCCAAAACTTTTTCCGTGAACGCCCGCAGCGCGTCGTTCTTTTCCTCTGGCGACTCCACCATCGTCGCTGTTCCGATCGCGACCACCGACCGGTAATTCATTGAGTGATTAAACGCCGATCGCGCCAGCACCATTCCATCCACCAGCGTCACCGTTATGCAAACTTTTATTCCCGCGCTCACGTTCCGCAACATGCGGCTCGCCGCCGACCCATGAAAATAAATCGCGTCGCCAATCCTCGCGTACATCGTCGGGATCACGTAAGGCTGATCGTCCAGCGCAAATCCCACGTGGCACACCAGCCCCTCATCTAGAATCGCGTGGATAGTGTCGCGATCGTAGGCCCCGCGATCCGGCAATCGCGCCACACGCGTGCGCTCACTCGGCGGAAAATTTTCAGGCACAATTCACCTCGAGCAAGAAGCGTAGCGCGAACCGATTGTCGCTGCCAAGCGCACTCTCGACTCGAAATATCTATCGCGCCAGACGCCGCCTCGTGCCCACTGCCCGAGCCCCGCGCTACAACACTTCCCAAGCATGTGAGAAACTGGCCTGCGCCATCACGCGCGATTTTATTCCGCCGAGTCGGAGTCGGAGACCATGAACTCATCCATTCTGCAGCAACAGCAGCACCACCAAGGCGACGCCCCGCTCGATAGCGATTGGGTACGCGAACAATTCCCCTCCCTAAAATCGCATGTTAACGGCCACCCTGCCGCCTTCCTCGACGGTCCCGCCGGCACTCAAGTCCCGCGCCAGGTAATCGACGCCGTGCAAAATTATTTTCTCACCTCCAACGCCAATACCTGCGGCGCATTTGAAACCAGCCGTCGCAACGACGCCATGATCGCCTCTTCGCGCTCCGCCATGGCCGATTTTTTCAACTGTGCCCCAGACGAAGTCGTCTTCGGTCAGAACATGACCACCATCACTTTCGCTCTCTCTCGCGCCATCGCCCGCGAACTCCGCGCCGGTGACGAAATCGTCGTCACTACTCTCGATCACGACGCCAACGTAGCTCCCTGGCGCGCCCTCGAAGAAAAAGGTGTGGTCATCCGCCAGGTAGACATCAACGAAGCCGATTGCACTCTCGATCTTAGCGACCTCAAGAAGAAACTAAACTCCAAAACAAAACTAGTCGCCGTCGGCTATGCCTCCAACGCTGTTGGCACCATCAATCCTGTCGCGGAAATCACCAAACTCGCTCACCAAGCCGGCGCCCTCATGTTTATCGATGCGGTCCACTACGCCCCTCACGGCTCCATTGACGTCGCCGCTCTCGATTGCGATTTCCTCGCCTGCTCTCCATACAAATTTTTCGGTCCGCATATGGGCACGCTCTACGGCAAACGCGAACACTTGTTGCGCTTCACGCCGTACAAAGTTCGCCCCGCATACGACACTCTGCCCGATCGTTGGGAAACCGGTACGCAAGTCCAAGAACTAATCGCCGGCATCGCCGCCGCGGTCGACTACCTCGCCGAACTCGGACGCCGCTGCGAGCCGGCCGCCAAGAGTCGCCGTCAAGCTCTCCTCGCCGCCTACCGCGCCACTCGCCACCACGAGATGACTCTGCTCGCCAAACTTATCGAAGGACTCCTCGCCATACCCGGCCTGCGTTTTTTCGGCATCAGCGACCCGCAGCGTTTCGGCGAACGCTGCTCCACCGTTTCCGTCGGCATCGGCAATCATCATCCGCTTGAAATCGCCAAATTTCTGGGCGATCGCGGCATCTTCACCTGGGACGGCAATTATTACGCCCTCAATCTCACCGAACGCCTCGGCGTCGAATCCTCCGGCGGAATGCTGCGCATCGGCCTGGTCCACTACAACACCGCCCAGGAAGTCGATCGCCTGCTAGCCGCCCTCCGCGAATTCGTCGCCAAATAATTTCACCCGCCAAAAATAATCCTCGCGCCAATCTTCAAGTGCTGCGGCAATCCGTGTATTCTGGCGACCTATGGCGAAAAGACCGAAACCCATCGTACTCACCGTCCTGGACGGCTGGGGCTACTGCTCGCAAACCAAAGGCAATGCGATCGCCCTCGCCCGCAAACCAACTTTCGACTCCCTCCTCAAACAATTTCCCAACACGCTCATCCACACTTCCGGTCCTTATGTCGGCCTGCCCGAAGGCCAAATGGGCAACAGTGAAGTCGGCCATCTCAATATCGGCGCCGGCCGCATCGTCCACATGGACATCACTCGCATCGATCTGCTCATCGCCAACAATAAATTGAAAGACGTCCCGCTTTTTCAGCAAGCCATGGAACGCGGCCGCGCGCGCCAACTCCATCTCATGGGATTGCTCAGCGACGGCGGCGTGCATTCCCACATCCAGCATCTGTTCGCCCTCCTGGAAATGGCCAAGCAGCAGCGCGTCGAAAAAGTCTTTGTCCACTGCTTTATGGACGGCCGAGACACTCCTCCGCACAGCGGCCGCGATTTCGTCCAGCAGTTGCAGCAAAAAATGCGCGAGCTGGGCGTCGGGCAAATTGCCACACTAGTCGGCCGCTACTACGCCATGGATCGAGACAATCGATGGGAACGCGAAGAACTCGCCTATCGTGCCATGGTCCACGGCGACGCCGACACTCGCACGCCCGATCCCGTTGCCGCCCTGCAACGCAGCTACGAACAAGATGTCACCGACGAATTCGTCAAACCCATCGTCGTCACTCAGGGTGCTGGCAGCTCAGCCGCCCCAGTCACTCTGATCCGCGACGACGACGCCGTAATCTTTTTCAATTTTCGCGCCGACCGCGCCCGCCAAATGACCTACGCCCTCGCCGCCCCCGATTTCGACAAATTCCCCGATCCCCGCCGGCCCGAAAATCTTTTTTACGTCGCCATGACCCAGTACGACAAAAACTGGCCGTGGCTGAAATACGTCATCGGCCCAGAAAAACTCGAGCACATCCTCGCTCAGGTTTTCGCCGACGTGCATTACAAAAATCTTCGTTGCGCGGAAACCGAAAAATACGCTCACGTAACCTATTTTTTCAATGGCGGCGTCGAAAAACCCTTCGCTGGCGAAGAACGCATCCTCGTCCCTTCACCCAAAGTCGCCACCTATGACCTCAAACCAGAAATGTCCGCCACCGGAATAACAGACACCGTTGTCCAGGCCATCGAAAAAGGCGAGTTCGACGCCATCATTATGAATTACGCCAACGCCGATATGGTTGGCCACTCCGGCAAGCTCGAACCCACCATCAAAGCCGTCGAGGCCGTCGACGCTGGCCTCGCGCGAATTTATCAAACGCTCAAGCCCCGCGGCGGCGCGTGGATTATCACCGCCGACCACGGCAACGCGGAAATGATGATCGATCCCAAAACCGGCGGCCCGCACACTTACCACACCACCAACCCCGTCCCCTTGATCGCCGTCACTGACGACGACCATTTCCAGTTGCGAGCCGATGGATCACTTCGCGACATCGCGCCCACCGTGCTAGCCATCCTCGGGCAACCCCAACCCGCAGACATGACCGGCCGCGACTTACGTTCACTCGCAAAATAAAGGAGGCCAAATGCTAACTCGCAAACCAGAACCACCCCGCCCCGCCGCCCTAACCACGTTCGGCAACATTCCCGTCCCCGGCACTCGCGCCGGCGCAATCGTCTCCGTCGGCCTTGTCGTCATCGCTTGGATTGCGCTTCCCGTCGCCCGTCCGTTTATACTTGGCACCGTCGGACTCGGCATCCTCGTGGGCCTGTTCCTCCGCTGGAAGCACAGCCGACCCTGACCATCAGCATGCCCCGCACCGCGCCAGCCGAAACCAAACTGCTCATTTGCGTGTGGCATCCTTTCACCGAATGGCGCCCGCAGCCGGTCATGCCAGAAACCATTCGCCGCCGCTGGCCACAAATGCGCGTAGTGCATCTGCCCAATTACGATCGCATTGCCGAAGAATTAACCGACACTGATATTTTCGTCGGCTATTCCTTGCGCGCTGACCAATTGCCCGCCGCAAAAAAGTTGCAGTGGATTCATTCCACCGCCGCTGGCGTTGCGCAACTGATGTACCCGGAACTCCGCGACTCCGGTCTTCTGGTCACCAACACTAGCGGAATTTTTTCCGTTCCCATGGCCGAACACACCATGGGGCTCTTGCTCGCTCTCGCCCGCAATTTCCCGTACTCCGTGCGCTTTCAAGATCAATCCCAATGGAATCAGCAGAAATTGTGGGACCAGCCGCAGCATTTGACGGAACTCAACGGCAAGCTTCTGCTCATCGTAGGTTTCGGCTCCATTGGCCAGGAACTCGCCCGCCGCGCTCGCGCCTTTGATATGCGCGTATGGGGCGTTACTCGTTCGGGACGCGGCGACACCACTCACGCTGAAAAAATTGTGCCCGCATCTGAACTTCTAAAGGTCCTTCCGCAAGCGGACTACATTGTCCTCGCCGCGCCAGAAACACCGGAAACCCGGCATCTCATCGCTGCGCCGCAAATCGCAAAAATGAAGCGCGGCGCGGGTCTCATCAATGTCGGCCGTGGCTCGCTGCTGGACGAATCCGCCCTGCTCGCTGCGCTAAACAGCGGAGCACTTGCCGGCGCTGCGCTCGACGTCGCCGCAACCGAGCCCCTCCCGTCAGACAGCCCACTATGGACCGCCCCAAACCTGCTAATCACTCCGCACATCAGCGGGGTCAGCGATCGCTTGTGGCAACGCCAAACCGAACGTTTAATGGATCTACTCGAACGCTGGTTCGCCGGCCAGGAAATGATCCACCAGGTAGATCTCTCGCGCGGCTACTGAAATCTGCGCACACGCACGAATTGGCAGCCGTCGCCGCCGCCTTTTCGTTACCTCATTACTTCCTTACTTCTTCTCTTCAATCCCCAACCCCACCCTTAATCGCCGTATACCCCTCTCTTGCAAACACCACCGTCTTCTGCTTCTTATGCTTCTGATCTTCCACCGTCAGCGGGGCTCCGTCCGCCGTCACCAACTCCACTTTTATCTTGTGAAATTTTCCATCGTTTGCTCCGCTGGTCGGCGTGTACGAAAGGCTGTATTGATTCCGCAGATAAGCCGTCAAATCCTTGAACACTCCCGGAATCTCTCCATCGAATTGCGGGAACCACGAATATCCCCCGGTCTCCTGGGCGAAAGTCTTCATCTGATTTTCCGCCTGCAAATAGTCCATGTGCGAACCCATCGATCCGCGAGACTCCAGAAAGTTCGTAAAAGTCTTGTCCAGTCCCACGCAGAACAGCGTCACATCGCTCTGCCGCAACTGTTTCATGGTCTGATCCAGCGTATGTTTTGAAAACGTATCCACTCCGCTGGCCAGTACCACAATCGCCTTCTTTCCCTTCACATCCTTCAGACGGTCGGTGGTGTCCAGGATCGCATCAAACACATTCGATTCGCTGAATCCTGGAAAATACAAATGGCCAATCGCCTGCCTCACTTCATCCTTGTTCTGTGTGAAGTCCACTTCCAGTCGTGGCTTCATATCAAACGTTACCAGCGCCACCCAATCCTTCTGCTTCAAGTTCGGGAAAAGTCCATCCGCCCAATATTTCGCGTAAGCTCCAAACCACCCATAAGCTCGTGCGCTGAATTCCATCAACACCACCAAAGTCAGCGTCGCATCGCCCGAGCCGAAGTTGGTCAACGTCTGCGGAACGCCGTTGTCGATCACTCGGAAATTTTCTTTTTTCAATCCTGTCAGCAAATCACCGTTCTTCGTCGCCGCAATCACGTCCAGCGTTACCACCGGCACTTCCACGGCAATGCTGGCGCCCGATTCCTGCGGCTTCTGCTGTTGCGCCGGCGGCGGCTGCTGTGCAGGCTTCGCCGTTGGCGGAGCTCCTCCTTGCGGACCCGTAGGCGCCTGCGCCCAACTCGAATTTGGAGACAACGTCAGCAGCGCCACCGACAGCACTGCCGACAAAACCGCGGAAAGTCGTGCCTTCATGGTTACCTCACCTCGCCATCATAGAACGCCCTGCATGGTACAGCAATCTGCCAGCCCGGCGAACGGTGGAACTTACGCAACCCGTGCGATAGCCATGGCTGGGCCTCAACAATGCGCATGTTAGTATGAAGCATATTTGCACCAAAACGTTTGCTGTGTGGAGGATAGCTTGGAGACTTGGATTCGCAAATGGTCGCTGCTGGCAGGCACAGCGGCGTGCGTTTTGCTCGCCGCAAACACGCTCGCGGCACAGACTCCCCGATCCACCCCGCCCCCAGCCGCGCCGCCTCCTGTTGTCGCACACGTCACTGCGTCCGTTGCTGACACCCAACTAGCCAAAGACGCTCTCGATTGGCTCACCGATTTGGTCCGCATGAATACCACCAATCCTCCCGGCAACGAAGAAGTCACCGCCAAATACATCGCCGGCATTCTCGATAAAGAAGGCATTCCCGCCCAGTTGCTAGAGGTTGCACCCGGCCGCAGCGCCGTAGTCGCGCGCCTGCGCAGCTCCGCCGTCGCCGATCCCTCGCGCGCTCTCCTTCTCGTCGCGCACATGGATGTCGTCGGTGTCGACCGCACAAAATGGACCGTCGATCCCTTCGGTGCCGTCGTGAAAGACGGCTACCTCTACGGTCGTGGCGCTTTGGACGACAAAGGCATGCTGGCCACGAATCTTGCCGCCTTCATCGCTTTGAAGCGTTCCAACGCGCACCTCAATCGCGACGTGATTTTTCTGGCCACCGATGATGAAGAAGGCGGCGGAGACGCCAGTATCAAGACTCTGATCGCCAAATACTGGGACAAATTTGCCGCCGGTTTCGCGATCAACGAAGGCGGCAGCGTCGTAATGAAAGACGGCAAAGTGCAATACGTTGCCATTCAGGCCGGTGAAAAAGTCTCACTCAACGTAACCGTCATCGCCAAAGGAACCTCCGGTCACGCCTCCATTCCCCTGAAAGACAATGCCGTCGTGCATCTCGCCACCGCCGACGGTAAAATCGGCAACTATTCTGCCCCCGTGCATTTCACCGCCATCGTGCGCCGCTATTTTGAAGGCTTGGCGGCAATTTCTGACAACGAGATCGCCAAATGGATGCGCTCTCTGGACACCACCGACCGCGGCGAACACGCTCAGCGTGTCATTTCCGAAGCCAATCCGCAGTGGAGTTCCATGTTGCGCGATTCCATTTCCCCCACCATGCTCACCGCCGGAGTTCGTGCCAACGTAATCCCGGCCGAAGCCCGAGCCACTTTGAATATCCGTCTTTTGCCGGGAGACACCATCGACGTGCTCCTCGCGGATCTCACCAAATTAGTCGCCGACCCGCAAATTCGCTTTGAAGTCCAGCCCAATCCAGGATTGGCCGCACCACCGTCCTCCTTGGAATCGGATTTTTATGCCGTAATCTCCAAAGTTTCCGCGCAGGAGTTTGGCGGAGTGCCCGTTCTTCCCTATCAATCCACTTGGGCCACGGACTCTGCGCAACTTCGCTTGCACAACGTCCAGTCTTACGGTTTGTGGCCATTTCCTTTAACCGACGAAGACCTCAAGCGCATGCACGGTGAAGACGAACGCATGCCGCTCGCTTCCTTCGCCAAAGGCGTCGATCTGCAGACCAAAATCGTCGCCGAATTCTGCGTCGCAAAATAAGTTTCGGCGCGCCCATTGTCTGCGTATCATTTGCCGCCGGAATCTTGCAAGGTTTGCAGATGAAAATTTTTCGACACCGTGGGTTGGATTTAACGAAAAATACGGGAAACGCATCTAAATACTGCCACTAACCACAAATGCCTTTTCGCCATTCAAAAATAGTTTGCACCATCGGGCCGGCCAGCCAGTCTCCGCGAATTATTGAACGCCTGCTCCACGCCGGAATGGATGTCGCCCGGCTGAATTTCTCTCACGGCACCCATCAGGAACACGCGCAAAATATCGC
>DASXMB010000091.1:0-66090 GCA_036495905.1 Candidatus Acidiferrum sp. | reverse complement strand
CTTCACCACCCCTTCGATCGACCCGGCATTCCCCATCTGCGCCGCACTCACTCCCCCCAAAAACAACAACACTCCAACCGCTGCGCATACCTTCATCCAAAAGCGTCGCCGCACCTGCACACGCAAGTAATCCAACATGATCGTCCTCTCATCCTCTAAAGAATTAGCGCTGCGATCCGCTTTGCGGCCGCGCGAGAAGGGAAGTGAATAAATGGCGTGGACTTTGGAAATAATCGCCGGATTTCGGCGAAATTAGCCAAGCCAGTAAACTGCGTTGTAGTTTTTCAGTCGAAGAATTACAGCTGCACTGCCGGAGGCGCGCGAGACGCGCGAAGCACATCGAAGGAATCCGTTGGTGCGGTGCGCAATGGCACTGAGCAGTGCCAGGCAACTGGCTCAACATCCGGTATCAGATTGTGTGCGGCGGCCGCCAGCGCCGGAATATGCACCGACTGGCAAATATGGCAGGGATTGTCGTGTCCCTGAGTATGCGCGTGTAGAAATGAGCCGCCCGCCGCCAGATACAGCAGCGCGACGCAGCCCAAAATCGCCAGTATCTGCCGCTTTCGCAGCCCCAATTTCAGTCTTCCCAGGCTCATGGACGTCCGACTACCACTCTAGCAGTTGCGAAGCTGGCCACAACCGAATTGTTCAAAAAACGACACTTCTCGCCTAACTACAACTTGACCCCGCAACCATTTTTCCTTAATCTTCGTCTAAGTATCAGCAGTACAAGAACATGCAGAATTCCGGCAAACTCGCGCGCATTCGACTCCTGGCTCTCTGCCTCGGAATCATTTTTCTTGGCGCGCAGTTCCATTTTTGTTCCGATCTCACGCCCAGCGCCACCAGCACTTCGCATATTTGCCCGCTCTGCGCAGCCACCGGCGTCGCGGTTGTAGCTCAGTCTCCGGTAATTGCCATCGTCCCAGCCGCCAATCGGCTTGAGATTTTGCCGGCCATCAATACTGTTCCTTTCGTTTTTTCCAGTCCTTCTTCGCCGCGCGCGCCTCCTTCCGTTTAGTTTTTCTCTTCTATCGAGTTGCATTCCCTTAAACCTTCTACTTGTCTCTTTCAGAGACGCGTGAGGACTATCAATGAAGAAAGGATTGGCCCTGGCCACGTTGCTGGCCCTGCCAGCTTTTGCCGCCGCTCAGCAGCAGACTCCGCCGCCCTCTCCGGCGCCCGCTGCCGCGCAGCCGCCTCGTGCCGTGCCGCAAGATGCCGTCGCTCACATCACCATCGAGGAAGCCATTCGCCTCGCTCTTCAGCACAATCACGCGTTACTCGCCGCCCGCACCACCATCCTGCAAAACCAGGCGCAAGAAATTACCGCCAATCTCCGCCCCAATCCCAATCTCTCTTGGGACAGCCAATTTTTTCCGCTCTTCGACCCCAGTCAATTTTCCGCGGATTACCTCGAAAATCAGGCCCAGTTCGATGTCGGTATTGGCTACACCTTCGAACGTGGCAAAAAACGCCAGCATCGCCTGCAAGCCGCGAAGGACGCCACCGCCGTCACCCGCGCCCAGGTTACCGACAACGAGCGCCAGCTCATCTTCAACGTCGGCCAGCAATTCGTCGCCGTGCTTCTCGCGCAATCCACCCTCGATCTCGCCAATCAGGATTACGACAGCTTTAAAAATACCGTCGACATCAGCGAGTCGCGCTACAAAGCCGGCGACATGAGCGAAGGCGACCTCCTTAAAATCAAACTCCAGTTGCTCCAGTTTCAAACCGATGTCTCCGCCGCAAAGCTGGCCAAGGTCCAGGCGCTCACCGCTCTCCGCCAATTCCTCGGCTTTGAATCCGTCCCAGACAGTTACGACGTTCAGGGCGATCTCGACTACACACCCGTCCACGGCGGCATCGACGATCTCAAAGCTCTCGCTCTTCGCACTCGTCCCGATCTCCAAGCCGCTCAGCTCGGCATCACTGCCGCCCACAGTCAGGAAGCTCTCGCCAAAGCCAACGGCAAAAAAGATCTCGGCGTAAGTTTCGACTACACTCACACCGCTGGCATTAACACCGGCGCATTTTTCTTCAACATAGATCTACCCATTTTCGATCGCAACCAGGGCGAAATCGCCCGAACGCGCTACGCCACTACCCAGGCGCAAGAACTCGCCAGCGAAGCTTCCGAACAAGTCCTCAGCGACGTCGCCGACGCCTACGCCGCCCTCCAATCCAACAACGAAATTGTTCAGCTCTATCGCGCCGGTTACACCGATCAAGCCAAGCAATCCAGAGACATCACCGAATACGCCTACAAACGCGGCGCCGCCAGTCTGCTCGATTTTCTCGACGCCGAACGCACCTATCGCGCCAATCAACTTGCCTATCGCCAGGCGCTCGCCAGCTACATGACCGCTCTCGAGCAAATGCGCCAGGCCGTGGGAACGAGGGAACTGCCATGATCACAAACATTCGCCGCCGGAAATTTCTTCCCGCCGCGCTAGCTTCTGGATTCGCTTTCGTCGTCGTCGCCGGCTGCGGCTCAGACCCCAACGAATCCAAGATGACTTCGTACTCCGAGAACGACACCAAAGCGGACACCGCCGATCTGTTCACCGTTCCGCAAGATCAGCTCGCCCATCTCAAAATCGTTCCTGTAGAAAAATCCAAACTCCCGCGCGTCTTGCGTCTCACCGGCTCCGTCGCCTACAACGCCTTCAAAACCACTCCCGTCTTTTCCGCCATCGGTGGACCGGTCCGCGAAATCCTGGTGTCCCCGGGCCAAGTCGTCAAAGCCGGCCAAACTCTTCTCACTGTCAACAGTCCGGATTATTCCGCCAGCCGCTCCGCGTATCTCAAAGCCCGCGATACTTTCGAACTCGCCGACAAAAATTTCCAGCGCGCCAAAGATCTCTACGAACATCACGCCATCGCCGAACGCGATATGCAGCAAGCCGAGTCCGATCGCCATCTCGCCGAAGCCGACATGACCGCCAGCGAAGACGCTCTCCGCGCGGTCGGCACCGATCCCGAATCGCTCATCAAAAATCCCTCGAAAACTACTTCCGAAGTTCGCGTTCCCGCTCCCGTCGCCGGAGAAATCACCGAACGCCTGGTCGGCCCCGGCCAATTGCTCCAGGCCGGCACCACCCAATGCTTCACCATTTCAGACATGAGCACGGTCTGGGTTCTCGTCAACATCTATCAAAGCGATATGGCCTACGTGAAAAGCGGCGACACCGTCGACATCACCACCGATTCCTACCCCGACGTCTTCCACGGCAAAATTTCTTACATCGCTCCAGCGCTCGACCCCACCACTCGCACTCTGCAAGCTCGCATCGTCACTCCCAATCCCGGCGAAAAATTAAAGAAAGATATGTACGTCAACGCCATCGTCCGCGCCGGAGCCATCGCCAACGCTCTCACCGTTCCGGATGCTTCCATTCTTCGCGATACCGAAAATCAGCCTTTCGTCTACGTGCAAACCACCGGCAATCAATTCGCTCGCCGCAGCGTCACCATCGGCGACAGCCACGACGGCTTCACCCAGGTCAACAGTGGCCTCAAGGAAGGCGAACACGTCGTCGGCGACGGCAGCCTCTTCCTCCAGTTCAAGAATTCCATGCAGCACTAGGAGCCCTCGTGCGCGCCTTCTCAAAACTCGCCGCTCCACCGTCTGACCTTTGCGTTTCTCGCGAACCGCGCCTCGCCTATTCCCATTTCTATTCCGCACATAGCTTTTCGTTGCGCTGCTCATCATTCCGAAAGGTCTCTCGATGATTCATCGCATCGTCCAGTTCGCGCTCCAGCAGCGCTTTGTCGTGCTGATGCTCACCGTTCTCATGGCCATCGCCGGCGCCGTCTCCTTCCAGCGCATGCCCGTCGACGCCTACCCCGATCTCTCCCCGCCCATGGTCGAACTCATCACCCAATGGCCCGGCCACGCCGCCGAAGAAGTCGAGCGCCTCACCACGCTCCCGCTCGAGCTGGCCATGAACGGCACGCCCAACCTAAAAGTAATGCGCTCCATCTCTCTCTACGGCCTCAGCGATGTCATTCTCACCTTCGAAGAAGGCGTCGACTCCTACTTCGCTCGCCAATTAATTTTTCAGCGCATCTCGGACGCCACTCTTCCCTCCGGCGTCACTCCCAGCATGGCCCCGCTCTTCAGCCCCAGCGGACTCGTCTACCGCTACGTCATCGAAAGTCCGGATCGCTCCCCCATGGAGCTGCACACTTACGAAGACTGGATCGTCGAGCGCGCCTACCGCAGCGTTCCCGGCGTCGCGGACGACTCCGGCTTCGGCGGCCCCACCATGGAGTACCACGTCCTCCTCGATCCCGCGCGCCTTTACAATTTCCATCTCCCAGTCGTCCAGGTGGTGAGCGCGCTTCAAGCCAACAACGCCAACGCTGGCGGCGGCTTCTTCACACAAGGCGGCCAGTTCTACTATGTCCGCGGTCTCGGCCTTCTCAGATCCACCGACGACATCGGCGAAGTCGTCGTCGGCAGCAACAATGGCGTTCCCATCCGCGTAAAGGACGTCGGCAATGTCGTCATCGGCAGCGCCCCGCGCCTCGGCATCTTCGGTTTTCAGGACAAAGCCAAAAATAACGACGACGCCGTCGAAGGCGTAATCCTCATGCGCCGCGGCGAGCAAACCCAAAACGTCCTCCGCGGCGTCGAACAAAAAACCCGCGAACTAAACTCCTCCATCCTTCCTCCCGACGTAAAAATTCACCCCTATTACGACCGCAGCGATCTCGTCGCCATCACCACCCATACCGTTGAGCACAACCTCCTCCTCGGCATGACCCTCGTCCTCGTCGTCCTCATGTTTTTTCTGGTCAGCGTGCGCGCTGCCGTAATCACCGCGCTCACCATTCCGCTCGCGTTAATGTTCGCCTTTATCTTCCTTCACGCCACCGGCGAAGCCGCCAACCTCCTCTCCATCGGCGCCATCGATTTCGGCATCATCATCGACGGCACCATCGTCATGGTCGAAAATATCTATCGCGAACTCAGCGAACGCCGCGGCACCGATTACCAACTCCACGAAGTTATTCTCCACGCTGCTCGCGATGTGGACCGCCCCATTTTTTATTCCGTCGCCGTCATCATCGCCGGCTATCTCCCCATCTACGCTCTCACTGGACCTTCCGGCAAACTTTTCCATCCCATGGCCGACACCATGGCCTACGCACTGATCGGCGCGCTGATCCTCACCCTCACCGTAGTCCCCGTTCTTGCCGCCTACACTTTCAAAAAAGGTGTAAAAGAAAATCGCAACAAAGCTTTCGAATGGATTCACCGCAAATATTCTTTCGCCCTCGATTGGGCTCTTGACCACGGAAAAATCACCGTCGCCATCTGCACCTTGATTTTCGCCGCCAGCCTTCTCCTCATCCCCATGATCGGCGGCGAATTTCTTCCCCATCTGGATGAAGGTGCCCTCTGGGTCCGCGCCACCATGCCTTACACCATCGGCTTTGAAGACGCCGCCAGCTTCGCCCCCAAAATCCGCAATATCCTCATCAAATATCCGATGGTCACCGTTGTCGGCTCGGAGCTCGGCCGTCCCGATGACGGCACCGACGCCACCGGTTTCTTCAATTGCGAATTTTATGTTGGCTTGAAGCCCTACGACGACAAATCCTGGAAGTCCGGCCCTATTCACAACAAAGCCGAATTAACTCGCGATCTCGAAAAACAGCTCGACGCCTATCCCGGCGTAATTTTTAACTACACGCAGCCCGCCGAAGACGCCGTCGACGAAGCCCTCACCGGTCTGAAAAGCGCGCTGGCCGTAAAAATCTTTGGCCCCGATCTCGATGTCCTCGAAAAAAAATCCGTCGAAATCAAAAATATCCTGGACAAAACTCCCGGTTTCACCGAACTCACCGTCGTCCGCGAACTTGGCCAGCCTAGCCTGCTCATTGACGCTGACCGCCCCAAGATTGCCCGCTACGGCATCAACGTCGCCGATGTCGAAGCCGTCATCGAAGCCGCCGTCGGCGGTCAAGCTGCCACTCAGGTCATCCAGGGCGAAAAAACTTTCGATCTCATCGTCCGCATGGAACCCAAATACCGTTCCAGCGCCGCCGACATCAGCAACCTGCTCGTCCCCGCTCCCGGTGGCCAGCAGATTCCGCTCTCCGAACTTGCCACCATCAAAGAAAGTGCTGGTGCATCTTTCATCTATCGCGAAAATAATTCTCGCTACATCGGTATCCAGTTTTCCGTCACCGGACGCGATCTCGAAAGCATCGTCAACGCCGGCCAAAAAGCCGTCGCCAAATCTGTCCACCTTCCCGAAGGCTATCGGCTCGATTGGGGTGGAGAATATAGCGAACTCGTCGAAGCCAAATCGCAACTGTACCTGATCGGCCCCATCGCGCTCTTTCTGATTTTTATGATTCTTTTCGCGCTCTATGGCAATTTCAAATTCCCGGTAACCATCGCCATCGGCGTAGTCCTCACTCAACCGGTTGGCGCGCTGCTCGCCCTGCAACTCACCCACACGCCCTTCAGCGTCTCCAGCCTTCTCGGCCTGCTTGCGCTACTCGGCGTCTCCGTCCAAACCGCCGTCATCCTCGTCAGCTACATCAACAAACTCCGCCTCGAAGGCGCTTCCATCCGCGTCGCCACTCGCGAAGCCGCCCTGCTCCGCCTCCGCCCCATTATGATGACCGCTCTCGTCGCCTGCCTCGGCCTGCTCCCGGCCGCCATGGCCACCGGTGTCGGCAGCGACACCCAAAAACCTTTTGCCATCGTCGTAGTCGCCGGCCTTCTCTCGCGCCTCCTCCTCGGCTTCTTCATCAACCCAGTCCTCTACGAACTAGTAGCCCGCGAAGGCGACGTCCTAAAAGTCTAATCCTTCCGTATTCAGCTCTCGCTCGATGTAGTTTTGGGGTTCGCTTGTGGGTGCCCCAAGGGCCGCAGTTGCACCTGGGGATTTTCCCCAATACAACTCTTCCTCTGCCCGGCTTTTGACTTTTCCGAGTAGGGGCACGATACATCGTGCCCATCCGGTGCGCCGCGCACCGGACCTCTTCTCAACGTAAGCCACACCCAAAAATAATCCGTCACCGGGAACTCTTCGGATGCAGCGTTGCGGTGCTCCAGGGGCCGCTGTTGCAACCTGGGGATTTTTTCCTGCGTACATCACTTCACTACTTCTTCGCTGGAGGCGCCCCCAAAACCTGCTCCGCTCCCGACGCCACTTTTGCATACCCTGTCGGCGCCTCGAACAATGTCCCTTCCAATCCCGCATCCGAATACGACGTCACCGAAATCGTCATTTCCATCAACGCATTCGGGTTCACCGGAGCCGGCGGCAAACTCGGATCCACCGCGGCAGCCGCCGCCGCGTCATCCTTCTTTTTCTTCTTCGCAAACAATCCGCCCAACCCTTTCATCACCACGTCGGAAGCGCTCGTCGGTACTCCGCCACCAGAAGGCGACGCTGTCGCCGGTGGCGGATTATTCGCCGCCTGTGCCGCCGCCGCATCGGAAATCTGCTGGCTCGCCATCGTCATGCTCAAGTACTGCAACATCGGCAAACCCTTCAGCGACCCAGAATTTTTCTGCACTTCCTCCATGCTCTGCGAAACCCGCGGATCGATGTGTATGTTCGAAGGTGGCACCCAGTTCACTTCTTTCGCCATCCGCACATAAAACTCGCCCATCTCTTTGTATCCCGCCACCGACGGCGCCACCCATGAATCGATGCTGGTCGTAATCGTTCCGCTCACCGGCCCGGTCGGCTGCTGCCCTTGCGCGGACGCTTGCGCCGCCGCCGCATCGGACTGCTGTGCTGTCAGTTCCATCTCAATCTGCATTTTCATTTCGTTCGTGGTCTGCCCTTGAATCTGCCGTCCTTGCTCTCCCGGCGTCATGCTCACTTTCGCGTTCATGCTCGCCTTCACGTCTTTCGTTTTTGGATCGCTCTGCGCCTTTTGCTGTATTTGTTCCTGCTGTTTCTGAATCATCGCTTTCAGCTCTTCAAACGTTGTTTCCGAATACGTTCGTTTTGCCGTATCAATTCGTATAATTCGACGTCCGTCCAGGTCGATGATTTCCACCGTCCCGTCCGAGTTGTCCATCCGCATCCGGTTTCCCTTCACGTAATATGTCGTGCTCACCGGTTGCATCGCTTGCGAAGCCTGTTTGCTCAAAAAACTTACAGACTTCATCATGTTCTTCAGCATTCCGCCGGTAATCTTCGACGTACTCGTGTACTTAAAATCTGCCCGCGCCGGCACAGCGGTCCCCGCCGCCAACACTCCGCACAAACCCACCGCCAAAATTGTTTTCATCGTCTCTCTCCTATTTTTCAACCGTCTCGTCAACGCAACTCGCCAAAACGCCGTGCTCTCTCGCAACACCGCCTCTGACCCTGGTGGGGCACGATAAATCGTGCCCATCCGGTGCGCGGCGCACCGGACGTTTTCTCTCGCCCACCGATCCGCGACCCACTGCCAACTCACGACCACCCATGTCATCCTGAGGCTACCCGCTCAGGTAGCCGAAGCATCTCAACGCAAGCCCCGCTCGAAAACAATCTAACTTCCTCGCTCCGTTGTTGGGTCTTTCGCAAACGAACTTCCCCCTACAACCCCAAAAAGTTTTGCCGCAAACCCTCAAAACGCTTCGAAATTATTTGGCCCACCGGGATGCGAAAGCTTGCCACACTTCTCACCACTTCCAAAATCTTTACTCTCCGCCGGTTTTGGGTGCCCCAGGGGCCGCCGTTGTACCTGGGGATTTTTCCCTAGTACAACTTCTCCTCTGTCGGTTTTTGATTTTTCCGGGTAGGGGCACAATACATCGTGCCCGTCCGGTGCGTCGCGCACCGGACTTTTTTCCTCGCCCACCGCCAACCGTAAATCACTTCCGTCACGCTCCAAACAATCCCGCTCTCTTCGCCTCCTCCAACTGCTCCTCCAAATAACTCCACAACGGCGGACACCCCGCCTTAATTTGCCCCGCTATCCTACCCACCACCCGCTCATAACTAATCCCATTCTCTTTCCAACTCTGTCCGCCATTATTCAAATTCAGCAAAACCGGCATCGCTCGGTCCACCGAATGCGCAAACCGCGCCTCCGCCGTAATCTCTTCCTCAAACTCTTTCCACAATTCCAAAAGCTCCGCTCCACGCCCTTCCGGCAACATGCTAAAGACCCGCGTCACTCCAGCCAATTCCTTCGCCTTCCGCTCTTCCCATCCGCCTTCCACAAACACCATCGTGTCCCCAGCGTCAATTTCTCCCACGTCATGCACCAAAAGCATTCGCACCACCCGGTTGATCTCCACCGCCTCCACCGCATACTTTTCCATCGCCATCGCCATCAACGCCAGCTGCCAGCTATGCTCCGCCGAATTCTCGTAACGCTCCAACCCCAGCGGCTTCGTCTTCCGCGTAACCCCCTTCAACTTCTCCAACTCCAAAACAAAATCGATAATTTCCTGCATCGTTTGCTCCACACAATTCGTCTAGCTCTGAACCCGAATACGTTGCCACCTATCGATGGTCGATGTAAGCTTTAGCAACTTCGCGACCCCCATGAGCAAGCTATCTCAATATCGCATCCTCGCCCTTGGTATTCTCTCTCCGTTGGCCGCTGTCTTCCTCTACCTTCTGGTTTATTCCTTCCTCTCCTGGCGTAGCGCCGACCTCGAAAAGGACTGGCTCTTTCGCCTTGTTCTTTCCACGCTCGCCATTCCAATCCCTTTTCTGGTCACTCTCGTGCTCGCCATGAAAGATCGTAAACGCCATGCTCTTTCGCTATCCGCGAAAATAGGTTTGAGTATTGCCGTTCTCTCGCTTGGTCTCGCCTTGAAGCCCGTCAGCGATGGCATCAACCGTTCAAAACAAGAGCGGAACATGGCCCTGCGCGACGTTGCCGCTCCGCCTTTCGCTGCCGTAGACCTCAACGGCCAGCCGCAAAGCCTCGCGAACCACAAAGGCGAAGTGGTGCTCGTTAATTTGTGGGCCACCTGGTGCGAGCCTTGCCGTAACGAGATGCCCAAACTTGATCAGTTATATCGAGACAAAAAACAACAAGGATTTACTGTGTTCGGCTTATCCGACGAAGATGCCGCTCAGCAGCGCAAATTCCTGAAACAGATTCCGGTCACCTATCCCCTTCTCATCGTCAATCCACAAATTCCCGCTCTCTATCGAGACATCGCCCGCTATCCCGCCACTTTCTTAATCGACCGTCAGGGCCGGCTTCAACCCGCCCCAAACCCAGACCAGCCATTCGAAAAACTTGTAGCCGCCGTGGATGCTCTCTTGCAGAATCCTCCCCGATAACACGCGCCTCCGATATGCTGATCCCACCGCCAAACGTTACGGTCGGCACTTAATCTCAATCCGCAGATCCGGAATCCTCGCCAACTCCTTATCGGACTTTCCCGGTCGCTCCACAATTTCCACCTCATGCATCGGCTCCGGATTCATCCATTGCACCGCCCAGCGTCCCGCGTGCACCGGCTCATCGTGGCTTGGCGTATCCCGCACGCTTCCGTCGCCGCGCCGATAACGAACATGCGGCGTCGGACCGCCCGTATCCCAGCTTAGAAAAAAACTTGGCCATCGGTGATGATGCATCGGCACTGTCGAACCGACCGGCTCCGTCACTTCTAGCACTCGCACCAGCGCGTTTTCGAATATCACTTTGTGACTCTTGGGAGCTGCTTGCACCGCGTCGTAGCCGTCTGGAAAATCCGATTTATCTTGCCCGTATGCATACAGATGCCAGAACATCAGCACCGCGCAACCAATCACCAAGCATCCGATAACTCTGCTCTTCCTCAGGGGAACGAACCGATTTGTCGGCTTCATGCTGCGGAGTATACCCAACTCATTCGAACCGCAAAAGCCACCGATTTTTCCCCGTCGCCCACCCTTCGCGACGCTCTCTTGAGGTGGGTTTTGGGTGCCCCACGGGCCGCCGTTGCACGTGGGGGTTTTTTCCAGCCTAAAACTCCGTACGACTCCATTGTTGTGTCGTCACTCCGAGGGCCGTGCCGTTAGCGGCCCAAAAAATCTCAACCACCGCATTCGGGAAAAACTCATCCCGTTGGGTCCGCCGTCGTCCGTATCTGCAACAATCGCCATGGGTTACCAGTAATCACTTGACAATGTATATTAGTATGCTATCATGCCACATGTATTCTGCGCCGCTCACATCTAAACTAGCCCGCATCTCCCTGCCTCTCCGCTCCGCCCCTCGCAAAAAAGGCACCTTCGCAACCCCTGTAGAATCACCATTTGCAAACGCCTCTACCCCGATCCTCTTTAGAATCACATCCTTACAAATTGCCGGGGGTGGGGTGGGGGCAGTGCCACAAAAACTCCCCGCCGCCCTCCTGCTATCATCGAACCTTACCCCTGCTCAGGAGGTTCACCCATCATGAAAACTCGCCGATTCGGCCGCACCGGATGGAATGTCAGCGAAATCGGCTACGGCATGTGGGGCATGGCTGGTTGGACCGGCTCCGAAGACGCCGAATCCCTCGAATCCCTGCAACGCGCCGTCGATCTCGGCTGCAATTTTTTCGACACCGCTTGGGCCTACGGTAACGGCCACAGCGAACAGCTCCTCGGCAAAATCCTGCGCCAAAATTCGCCCAACGCTCCCGGCAAAACCCTCTACACCGCCACAAAAATTCCACCCAAGAATCGCAAATGGCCCGCGCGCCGCGAATTCAAACTCGATGATTGTTTTCCGCCAGACTATATTTTTGAGTACGTCGAAAAAAGCTTGCAAAACCTCGGCCTCCCCACCCTTGATCTCATTCAATTTCACACTTGGGAAGATGCGTGGCTTGACGACGAACGCTTGCCCCGCGCCATCCAAAAACTTCAAGCCAGCGGAAAAGTTCGCGCCGTCGGCATCAGCCTCAATCGCTGGGAACCCTGGAATGGACTGCGCGCCGTCCGCGCCGGTCTGGTCGATTCGGTCCAGGTGGTCTACAACATCTTCGATCAAAATCCCGAAGACGAATTATTCCCCGCGTGTCGCGAAAAAGATGTCGCCATAATCGCCCGTGTTCCGTTCGACGAAGGTTCCCTCACTGGAACCCTCACCGTCGGCAGCACCTGGCCCGAAGGCGATTGGCGCAATATTTATTTCACTCCACAAAATCTTCGAGATACTCTGGCCCGCGTCGACGCGCTGAAATCCTTTCTTCGCGAAGGCATGACTCTGCCGGGACTGGCCCTGCGTTTCATTCTCAGCAATCCAGACGTAAGCACCGTTATTCCCGGAATGCGCAAACTCCGCAATGTCGAGTCCAATCTCGCTGCCAGCGCCAAAGGCCCGCTCCCGGAAGCGGTCCTCGCCGAACTCCGCAAACATCGCTGGGTTCGCACCACGGCGCAATCGCCGAAATAAAAATCGGCAGGGGAGAAAATTAGCAAGGAATCTGCTGAACACAGAAAGAAAGAGGAACAAAAAACAAGCTGAAACATAGAGCGGAGAAATTGAAAGAGGAAACCAAGAAAACAGAAGTAAAAACGGAAAGTGAAAATGAAGTGGAACTGAAAAACTAAATTGAAAACGATTTCACAGTTTAAGCGGTCTGCTTCAGCGCTCGCTCCACCAGCGTTAGGCACCGCTCCGCTTGCTCGCGCAGCATCTCTTCATGCTCGTTGGTCTCTCGCTGCACGCTGTGCAATTCATCCGCAATCGCCAGCGCCGCCAGCACCGCGGCCTTGTGCGTATCCACGGTTGCCGTCGCGTCCGCGATCGCGCTCATTTTCGCATCCACGTACCGCGCCAGTTTCTGCACGTACGCTTCCTTCAATTCTCCTCGAATCGTGTAAGTCTGCCCAAAAATTTGTACTTTTACCGGAGCACTCATTCTCCACTCCTTTTACCGCCAAACTGTTCCACTCGCCGCGTTGCCAACCGACCTTCCACTCGCGCGCCTGTTCGCAGTTCCGAAACTTTGGCGCCTTCCATTCGCGCCGTATCCATTTGCGTCTTAACTTGCGCGAAGCTGCGCGCCCAATTGTTTTTCCAGCGCCGCCACAATTTGCGCGGAGCACTCGCTAATGCGCGCATCCGTCAGCGTCGCTTCCCGGCTCTGGAATGTTACTCGCACCAGCAGCGAATATTTTCCTGGCGGAACATTTTTCCCGCGAAAAAGATCCGTTGCATCCACGGAAACAATTTCGCCGATGTTGAGCGCGCCGATCGTTTTGCGAACCTCCGAGAAATGCGTCCCGTCGCCCAGCAGCAGCGAAAAGTCGCGCTCCACCGCCGGAAATCGCGGCAGCGGCTCATACCGCCGCGCATTCTTCACCCCGAAATACATGCAGTACAGCGGCCCTAATTGCAATTCCGCAAGAAAAACATCTTGCCGCAATTTGAATTTTTCCGCGACGCGCTTGGAAAGTTGCCCGGCCGTGCCTAGCTCGCCCTCTTTCAGAAAAATCCGCCCGCCTTTTCCGCCCTGCAGCCAGTCCGTTTCGCTGGTCGTAGGTTCCCAGCGGAATCCTCCGGCTAGCTCGCCGGCCGCATCCAAATCCCCTTTCAAATCGGCGAAAGAATAATTCCGTGCCACATCGTACAAATCTTTTTCGCGCGCTTCGCCGGTCGCTCCGATCGTCAACACGCGATTTTCCGTCGACGCGTTTCCATTCAGGCGATATTGGCTGCCAATTTCAAATAAACGCACATTGCGTTGCCCATGATTCAAATTCCATTCCAGCGCCGCCGCCATGGTCACCAGGCCGGTGGAACGCAGCACCCCCGCTTCTTCGGACAGCGGATTTGCCAGCCGCGTCGGCGCAACGCCACTGGGACGAAACAGCGTGTCGCGTTCTTCCGCTACGTGCGGAATGGTTACAATTTCGCGATAGCCCAAACCGATCAACCGTTCGCGCAAACGAGTTTCCGCTTCCTGGTGCGCAACGCGCGTCGCGCCTTGCCGCGCCGCCGGCAATCGCGGCGGAAATTTGTCGAGGCCGTACACGCGCGAAACTTCTTCAATCAAATCGATTTCGCGTTCCACGTCCGCGCGCCAGGAAGGTTGCGTGCATTCCCACGCGGCCAGCAGCGAACCGGCCGCGCCGCGATTTTGGTCCACGCGCACCGGAGCGAATCCCAGAGCGCGCAAAATCGCTTCCACTTCTCGGTCCGGAATGTCCGCGCCCATCACGCGCAAAATTTCCGCGCGGGTCAGTTGAAGTTTTTTGGCGGCGCGCTTGCCCGGAAAAATATCCACCACTCCGGCCAGCAATTCTCCGCCCGCGAGTTGCAAAATCAATTCCGCGGCGCGGCGCGACGCCAGCTCCGCCATTTCCGGATCGGCGCCACGCCCAAATCGCGTGGAAGCTTCCGTATGCAATTTCAGCAAGCGCGTAGCGCGGCGAACGGCAATGGGATCGAACCACGCGCATTCGATCAAAACATTTTTGGTGGAAAAGGAAATCTCAGTTTCCGCGCCGCCCATAATTCCGCCGATGCCCACGGCGCGCGAACCGTCGCCGTCGCACACCACGCAAATTCCGGCGTCCAACGCGCGATCGGCACCATCGAGCGTTCTGATTTTCTCTTTCGCTTTTGCCGCGCGCACCACGATGCGATGCTCGCGCACTTTGTCGTAATCAAAAGTGTGCAAAGGATGTCCGAGTTCCAGCATCACGTAATTGCTGACGTCCACCACATTGTTGATGCTGGCGACGCCGCAAGCTTCGAGACGATTTTTCAGCCACGCAGGCGAAGGCTGAATTTTTACTCCGCGAATAACGCGCGCGGTAAAACGTCCGCAAAGTTCCGGCGCTTCGATCGCGACGCTCACAGCGTCGGCGGTTTTCGCGGACGCTTCGGTAAATTTTGGCGTGATGGGTTTCAGCGGCAACTGGTAAATCGCGCTGACCTCGCGCGCGATGCCCAGATGGCCCAAACAGTCCGGGCGGTTGGAAGTAACTTCGGCATCGATTACGGCGCCGTGCGGACCGTTTTCCACGCCGCCGATATTTGTTCCGGCGAGCGCCAGTCGCGATGCCAGTTCTTGCGGCGATACGGTGACGTCGACAAAATCTTTCAGCCAGTTGTAGACAACTTTCATGACGTAATTTTCTCTGAATCCGGCGGGGCCAAAATGGAATCGGAATGCAAATGACCAAAATAAATGCGCGTGGCATATTCCATGCGAACAAATCCGTTTTTTTGATTGGCGGTGAAAATATCCTGCAGCTCGTCCATCATTTCGCCGAAGTTCTTGGAGCCTTCGACCGGAACGTACGAACTGCTGCGCAACCTGCCGGCGAGCCCAGCAAAATCCAGTTGTTGAATATTGGGAACGCTGCGTTCGAGATACTCGGCACTCTGAAAAAAATCGCACATCTGTTCCGCACGCGGATAACTTTCATTTACGCGAGCGTAGTCCGTTCCATATTTTCGCAACAGCGCTTCGTAGCTTTGCAAGAACGGCGATTCGTGAATCAGCCGTTCATTCCAGACGATCACGGTCCAGCCATTGGGTTTCAGGATGCGGATAAATTCGCGGCGCGCCGCGGCGAGATCGAACCAGTGAAACGCCTGGCCGACGGCGACGAACTCGACGCTGGCATCCGCAAGCGTGGTGGCTTCCGCGGAAGCGGCGACGCTGGTGAAACCATCGTAGGAGGCAAGATATTCTTCGCCAGCGAGGCGCATGGCTTCATTGGGTTCCACGCCGAACACGCGATTGCCGTTTTTCAGAAAAAGTTCGCTGAGAAAACCGGTCCCGGAACCAATGTCGGCGATGACGCATCCGGAATTAAGACCACAATTTTCGCGAAGTATCGCAACGATGCCGGGCGGATAGCCGGGACGGTAGCGGACATAGTCCGCCACGCGATTAGAAAAACGTTGTTTGGCGTCCGTAAAAGTCATCACCGTCATTTAGTCCGGCGCAAAAGCGCGGAAATCAGTTTCATGCGCTCATGGAAACTGGCGCAGAAAGCGAATATCGTTTTGAAAAAATATCTGCAAGTCGTCGATGGCGTATTTCAACATGGCCAGACGGTCGATGCCCATGCCGAAGGCGAAACCGTTTACTTTCTTCGCGTCGTATTTCACGAAGCCATATACCGCGGGATCGACCATGCCGGCGCCGAAAAGTTCGATCCAGCCCGCACCCTTGCATTTTGAGCAGGTGCCGCCGCCGGCCGCGGTGCCGCTGCCGCCACAAAAAATGCAGGAGACATCGAATTCCACCGAAGGCTCGGTGAAAGGAAAATAGCTGGGACGAAAGCGAGTTTTTACTCCGGTGCCGAAAAACTCTCGCACAAAGTATTCGATGGTGCCGGTGAAATCGCAGAAGGTGATATCGGAATCGACGGCCAGTCCTTCGATTTGATGAAACATGAAAGAGTGCGTGGCGTCCGGATTGTCTCGCCGATAGACCTTGCCGGGAACGATTACGCGCACCGGCGGCTGGCGCTTTTCCATGGTGCGAATTTGCATGGGCGAAGTGTGGGTGCGCAGCAGCAAATTCGGAGCGCCTTTCGGGACGTCGATATAAAAAGTGTCCATGTCGTCGCGAACGGGATGGAATTCTGGAATGTTGAGAGCTTCAAAATTGTAATAAGGCGTTTCGATTTCCGGCCCTTCGACCACGGAGAATCCGATGGAGACGAAAATATCTTCGACTTGTTGCAAAACCTGGCGAATCAGATGATGCGAACCGATAGGACGGCTGACGCCGGGAAGCGAGAGATCGATTTGTTCGCGTGCGCTTGCGGAACTGGCGGCGCCTGCCTCCACGGAGAGGCGGGCTGCTTCGATTTTCGCTTCGACATGCGCACGCAGTTCGTTTAGCGCGGCGCCGACTACGCGCTTTAGTTCTGGCGGGGCGGGCTTTAACCAGTTATCGGTGATTTGGGTCAGGACGCCGGATTTGCGGCCCAGCCAGGCATCGCGAAACTGTTTCCAGGAAGATTCGCCGGAGACAGCGGAGTGTTCGGAGTCGAAACGCGCGCGGAGTTTTGCGAACTCCGCGGACAGCGATGTGGCATCGCTGATGTTGAGTGCGGCGAGAGTTTTTTCCGTGGCGAGATTTTCTGGGTTCGACATGTGTCGGAAGTATTGTAAACGGAAAGGCGCGGGGTTGCGCGGGTTCCGTTGGGGGAGCGTTGACGTCAAAATCGTTCAAGTACCGATGGATTCGGATGGTCCGCCTCTTCCAGCACTTGGTTGCAAGAGAATTGTGGACGGAACGTGTTGTCGGGTGAGAGGTTATACGCATCAGAGGGCTTATGCGCGTGCCGCCTAGTTTGGAGATGCTGTTCGAAGATTTGCGAATCGGCGCGCGGCTACTGCGCACAAATCCTGGCTTCGCCGCACTAGCCATACTTACTTTGGCGATCGGCATTGGCACCAACACTGCAATCTTCAGTCTTGCGAATGCCGCATTCTTTCGACCGCTTCCTTATCCGAATGGGGAGCGGCTGGCCTTTCTCTGGCAGAACAACCAGCGCACCGGAGAATCGGAAGGACTCGTCTCTTACCCAAATTTTGCCGACTGGCGCTCGCAAAACCACAGCTTTTCCGACCTGGCGTTTTTCATGGGTGGGAAATCCATCCTTTCCGGGAATGGGGACGCGGCGCAAACGCCGGGAGCGCTGGTCTCCGTCAATTTCTTTTCCGTAATGGGAGTAAATCCGGTCCTTGGCCGCAGCTTTTCCGTGGAGGAACAGTCTCCCGGGCATGCGAATGTCAGCGTCATCAGCTACCACTTGTGGCGAACCAAATTTGGCGGCGATCCGAATATTCTGAATCGCGACCTAGTATCCGGCAATGGGGACAAACACATAATCGTCGGCGTGATGCCTGCGGGGTTTTCGTTTCCTGAGAATGCGGACGTCTGGATCCCACGTGAAATCAGTGAATTTTCCAAAACAAAAGCGCGGCAGTATCCGAATGTGCATGTCATTGGCCGCCTGAATGCCGGCGTGAGCTGGGCGCAAGCGGAAACCGAGATGAACACCATCGCAGGCCAGCTTGCGAAAGAGTATCCGGCGATTGATGGCGGCGTAGACGTGCGCATCGTTCCGTTGCGCGAGCAACTGTCGATAAAAGTGCGGCAAGGGATCGTCGTCTTGTGGGGCGCGATTGGCGGCGTGTTGCTGATCGCTTGTTTGAACGCGGCGAATCTTTTTCTTGGGCGAGCCGCTGGACGGGAAAAGGAAATCGCCGTGCGATATTCCCTGGGGGCGACGCGCGGCAGAATCGTCAAACAGTTTTTGTGCGAAAGTTTCCTGGTCGCATCCATTGCCGCGGCCGGCGGCGTTTTTCTGGCGGTTTGGATCGTGAGTTTTGTCTCCAGGCTGAATCCCGATCTGGCCAAGCTCAGCGGTTCCGTGCTCGACGCGCCGGTGCTCGGCTATACGGCAGCAATTGCCGCATTCACCACCGTGGTCTGTGGATTGCTGCCTGCGCTCTCCACTCCACGGATTGACTTGAATCGCGCATTGCGCGAGACAAGTTCCAGTCAGTCGGCGCCGAGAGCGCACGCGCTGCGGAAATTGTTCATCGTTGCCCAAGTTTCGCTGGCTTTCGTTCTGCTGGCCGGCTCGGGTCTGCTGATAAAAAGTTTGTGGCGCATTTTTGCGGTGCCTACGGGATTCGATGCGGAGCACGTGCTGACGCTGCACGTTTATTGGCCCGATGCCGCCGCAAATGCCGCAGTGGAGAAGCAAAGAGACTCTCTATACGAAGAGATGATGAGCCGCTTGCGGGCTCTGCCCGGGGTAACTTCCGTCGGCGCAACCTCGAATGTTCTCTTTCCCAATGAAATGTATAAGGTTCCGTTCCTCATCGAAGGACAAGCTGAGCAACCCGGTGAACAACGGCCCTTCCTTCCGCATGGCGAAGCGACGACAGACTATTTCCGGACGATGGGTATTCCTCTTTTGCGAGGCCGTGTGTTCGCGGAAGCGGATGCAATTGCCGATGCGCCACCAGTGATCATCATCAACGAAACCATGGCGAAGCGTTACTGGCCCGATGAAGACCCCATCGGCAAGCACGTGAAACCCGGCGATCCCAATTTCAAGAGTCCGTGGTTCACAATCGTAGGTGTCGTCGGGGATGTGCGCCAGGAAGGGCTCGAGATGCCTGCGGGGCTTATGGCGTATGTTCCGGGCGGCAACTTTTTCGACGATTTTGTGCTGCGCACCAAGGGCGATCCGCAAGCGATGATTTCCGCCGCGCGTCAACAAATTCGTGACGTAAGTCCGAATCTGGCGATCGACAATATAAACGTGGCGGGAGATATGCTTTCCCTGCGCGAATCGCAGCGAAGATTTGATGCGTTGCTGCTTAGCGGACTGGCCGCAATCGCACTACTGCTTGCGGCGGTTGGAATTTACGGGACGATTTCCTATTGGGTTAAGCAGCGAACCGCGGAAATTGGGATTCGCATGGCGCTGGGCGCCGACCGAAAAAACATATCGTGGCTGGTGCTCAAGAACGGGATGCAATTCATTTTAGCGGGGCTTGTTGCCGGCGTCGCGGGCACGCTGGCTGCCACCAGGCTAATTGCCAGTTTGCTTTTCGGTGTGTCTGCATATGATCCGGCGACGTTTGTGGGAATTGCAGTTCTGCTGATTGTCGTGGCGTATGCTGCCTGCTGGATTCCGGCGCGGCGAGCGATGCGGGTTGATCCGATGGTGGCGTTGCGATACGAATAGACCGACTACGGTGTGGGGACACGTTACGTTGAGATCCTTCGCGGAGAGACGTCCGCTCCCTTCGCTTCGCTCAGGGCAAGCAGGATGACGGTTATTGCTTGCGATTGCTCAAAGTCAAAGGCCCGCCCTCGAAAACCGAGGGCGGGCCCCAGAAGCTTCGGACAAGGCGAAGAGAGACACGAAACAAATTCACCCAGAACCAGTAGACGACTAGGTGGTTGGTTTTCGTTTGGCTTTAACCGGCGGTGGAGCGGCGGTTTTGGCGATTAGGGCCAGGCTGGCGAAGGCGGCGGGATCTTTCACCGCCATGTCTGAGAGCACTTTGCGGTCGAGGGTAACGCCAGCGGCTTTGAGACCGTGGATTAGCTGACCGTACGTGATGCCGTTGAGACGGGCGGCGGCGCCGATACGCTGAATCCAGAGGCGACGATATTGGCGTTTTTTTACGCGGCGATCGCGGAAGGCGTAGCGATCGGCGCGATTGGCGGCTTCTTGCGCGGACTGGTAGAGCTTGCTCTTGGTAAGAAAGAAGCCTTTGGTGCGTTTTAGATATTTTTTGCGGCGGGCGCGGCGTTTTGTTCCGCGTTTTACACGTGCCATTGGGTTTTCTCCTCGATTTTTTGCAGTGCGTTTTGGCGGCGAGGACGCGGAGAGAAATCGATTCTTCGCGGCTGATGCCGCTGGAAAAAAGATTTCGCGCCGGAACTACGGATCCGGCCTCCGGGTTCTGCGCAGACTCAAAAAGCAGAGCTGCAATTTTTAATGGGAGACAAAACGATGCGGCTGCGCGGAAAAAATGCGCGACTCGCAACGGGTTTGTCTCGATTTATTGCTTGCAGCGAATCTTGCAGAGCCACATCTTGCGAAGTGGATGAAGATTGCCGGGCTAAAGCCCGACCGCTACATTCGGCTGGCAGGCACCCGTGAAGCGCTGCCGAGCACGAGATCGCTGAACGGTTAGGTTCGGCGATTGCGCGGGTGATGTTTGCCCGCGACTTGCGTTGCAGAGGGCGCAGCAGTGCTGCGCCCCTACAAAGTCCGATTTTGCAGGCTCATTGGTGCGAGAGCGTTTGCAAAAACAAATCCGTCATGCTCAGGAATACGGGAGCATTTGGCGGACGCTGGCCACGTCGGCTTTGTTTACCAGCGTCAACTTTTTCAGTTTGCGCATGCGGCCGGAGCGCTTGGTGCCGAGCAAGTGGCGCTTGCCGGAGTGCATGCGGACAATTTTGCCGGACGCGGTGACCTTGAAACGTTTTGCGGCGCCGCGATGGGTCTTGAGCTTCTTTTTCGGATTCGACTTATTCCTGGGCATTGCCGAAATTTCTCCTGATTCTTTTTTATGCGTTTACCGATTGCTGCGAAGCGGGCTTCACAGCAGGCGCGCCTTTTTTGGGCGCGAGCAACGCGACAAGAACGTTGCCTTCCATGCGGGGCATGGTTTCGATCTGGCCGTGTTCCCCGATTTCTCCAAGCAGGCGCGTCATTTTGGCGCGGCCTACTTCCTGGTGGGCCATTTCGCGTCCGCGATGGAAAATCATGGCGCGGACTTTGTGGCCTTCACCGAGGAAGCGGATGATCTGGTTTTTGCGAACCTGAAAATCGTGCTCCGCGGTGGCGGGCCGAAACTTTACTTCTTTTAGTTGCGAGCCACGGCTGCTTTTGCGCTGCTCGTGAGCTTTTTTATTGGCCTGATAGAGATATTTGCCGTAGTCGGTAATTTTGCAAACCGGCGGGTCGGCGGTGGGCGAAATTTCCACCAGGTCGAGTCCGCGATCTTTGGCCATTTTGATGGCCTCGAATGGCTGCATTACGCCAAGCTGGCCGCCTTCTTCGTCAATCACCCGGATTTCGCGCGCTCGGATCCGCTCATTGACGCGGGTTCGGTCGGCTTGCCGGAAGCTCCGTTCAGCGATATTTCCCCCTAACGAAATCCAATTGCGCGGCCGCGTTTACGGTGCACAGGCATTTGTCTCCGGTTGAACGGAGAATGCGGATAACGTGCGTCCCGGTAGTTGCTAAGACGGAAAGCATCCGGGGACGGACTTCGAAGTATAGCATGCGGGAGTTGGTGGACGGCAAGGGGTTGGTCGCGGAGCGGAGAGTTGGGCGAGGTAGGAGATTATCGGTCGATGTGCTGGTATTGCTGGAAGCCCCGGTTATAGTCGAGGCATGAATTACTCGACGGATTTGCGGGGGACGGTACCGCCGCGTGGCCTGACAGCGATGGCCGTCTTCCTGCTGGTTGGGGCGGCAATTGCGGCTCTTGCCGGGATAACCTTGTCTTGGCCGGGTACGGCACTTGATGGTATTTGGAAACTGAATCCGCACGCGTACGAAGAGCTCGCGCCGTTCGGAAGATCGATAGGGCTGGCATTTTTTCTGCTGAGTTTTGCACTAGCGACTGCGTGCCAGGGTTGGATCAGCAGGCGGAGGTGGGGATGGCGGTTAGCAGTTGCGATTATTGGCGCGCAAGTATTGGGAGATCTCGTAAATGCGCTACGCGGCCAAGTGTTTGCGGGTGCGCTAGGGGTATCAATAGCTGGCATGCTGTTGTTTTATCTGACCAGGAAAAATGTGAAGGCGGAATTTGGAGCGACACGAGGAGCTGCGTAAATCCGCATTGGAGACAGTACGGCGAGAGCAGCCGGAGTGCGTGCTATGATGCGCGTTCTTTGACGACCATGAGTGCAACTATTTCACAAAGCTTACAAGCGGAGCCGGCGGGGCGGTGGCGGGCGCTGGGGGCATTGGTTAGCGCATCGATTTTGTGCATGGGGACGTGGTTTTCGGCGTCGGCGGTATTGCCGCAGTTGCGAGCGCTTTGGCACATGGGGCCGGGCGTCGGGTCGTTGATGACCATTTCTGTGCAGCTGGGATTTGTGGCGGGCTGCATTATTTCGGCGTTATTTAATGTGGCGGATTTAATCCGGCCGCGACGGTTGATGTTGCTGGGGGCGTGCGCATCGGCGCTGATGAATGCGGCTCTGCTTTTTTGCGGGGGACCCGCGTCGGCATTGCCGGTGCGATTTTTGACCGGGTGCAGCATCGCGCTGGTGTATCCACCGAGTTTGAAATTGATGTCGACATGGTTCCGGCAGAGCCGGGGAATGGCGCTGGGAGTTTTGGTGGGGGGATTTTCTGTTGGGTCGGCGATGCCGCATTTGCTGAATGGATTGGGCGGATTGGATTGGCATGTGGTGATTTTGGGGACGTCGATATTTTCCGTGCTGGGCGGGTTGATTGCGGAGTTTGCGACGGCGGATGGTCCGTTTCCATTTCCGCGCGCGGTGTTCGACCCACGGCAGATTGTGAAAGTGTTTGCGAATCGCGGAGTACGGCTGGCGACGTTTGGATATTTTGGGCATATGTGGGAGTTGTATGCGATGTGGGCGTGGACTGCGGCGTTTTTCGCGGACGTTTTGCGCGTGCACGGAGTGGCGGGATTTCAGCGCGATGCGGCGTTCACTACATTTGGCGTGATTGCGGCGGGAGCGCCGGGTTGCTGGCTGGCAGGGCGGCTGGCGGATCGGTGGGGACGGACTCGTACGACGGCGGTGGCGATGGTGCTATCTGGAGCGTGCGCGCTGGTGATTGGATGGAGCGCGCTGCCGCTGGCGGCGGTTATTGCGATTGGAGTTTTGTGGGGATTTACGGTGGTGGCGGACTCGGCGCAATTTTCGGCGATGGTTACGGAAACCAGCGATCAGAGTTATGTCGGGACGGCGTTGACGATGCAGTTGGCGATTGGGTTTGCGTTGACGGTGGTGACGATTTGGCTGGTGCCGGTTTTGCGGGATCGGATGGGATGGCATGGGGCGTTGGCGATGCTGGCGTTGGGGCCGGTGGTGGGAGTGGTGGCGATGGTGCGGCTGAAGGGGTCGGTGGAGGCGCGGAAGATCGCTGGGGGATTGGGATAGGAGACGGGGCGGTTGGGCGGACGGTTGAGGTTGAGGTCCTTCGGCTACCCTATCGGGTAGCACTCAGGATGACATCGCGTTTAGGTGGCGGAGACGGCGTGTTTGCTGAAGATTGCTCCCGGGATTTCGCTCGCAGGATTGTGCTAGTTCGGTAGATCCCAGGCATCGTTGTCGGTTGAGCCTATGGGTGGTCCGTCGGGGGGCTCGATCGGGATGGTCAGGTCTAGTTGGTCGAGGGGCTTGAGTTCTTTTTGGAATTGGGCGATTTGGCTGGCGGCGAAGAAGAAGTGAGCTTGTTGGGCTTGATCTGTGGCGGTGCTGCGGTTGGCGGAGCTGCCGGAGTCAGCGGCACGAGAGGTCGGGGATTGGTGCTGGGTTAGCCAGGATTTCAGTTGATCGAGTTTTAGCGAAGCGATGGCGCGGATCTGGCCTGGGGCGTTTTTGTTGGCGGCGAGGGACATCAAATCGTAGAGCGCGACGTTGTCCACGGTGCGAGCGATTTCGCCGACGTAGCCTGCGGGGTGCGGGGATTTCCAGGTGGCGGAGAGGATGGCGTCGAGAACTTCTTCGAGGCCGGGATTGGCGGAATTGCGCGCGTGAAACTCGACCAGACGGGCGGCACGTTCTGGGTTGAAGAGAAATTGGAGAGTGTGCTGGGCGGCGGACTCGGCGGGGGCGAGAGCGTCGAAGGCAGGGCTGGTATGGATTTTGAAATGTTCGCGGCCGCGCGGATATTCAGGAGGGCGCGGCGGAATTATGGTAAGCAGAGATTCGGGCAGGGCGAGAGTTTCTGGGCGGAGCGTTGCGAGGACGGCGGTTAGGGCGCGGCGCTGGTCTGCGGCGGGGACGATTTTGGTCACGAGACTCGAAGGAGTGGAGTTTTGCTCTGCGCGGAGGGCGAAGGTGTAGTCCATGCCGCCGATAAATTTTGTTACGGCTTCGACTTGGTAGCGATGAAGCAGGTAGATGGGAACGAGGGCGTCTTCGATGGTGGCTAGCGGAGCGCCGGGACGAATATTGTTTTCGCCGAAGCGTTTCAGAGCGGCGGCGCGGACTTGCATGAGGCGATTGAGTTCGTCGATGGGATTGGCGCCGGAATCCCAGAGGTGGGCCTGGCTGCTGGAAGAGCCGGCGGGGCGAGCGTCTTGGTCGGTAAGATAGCGGAGGCCGCGGGCGGAAGCGTCATCGAGAATTTTGTTGAGCGCGGCGTGCTCATCCGCGGAGGGTGCGAAATCGCTGTAGCCCCAAGTGATGGAAACTTTGTCCCAGTCGCCGATGCCGGTGGCGTAGGCGTTGGAAACGTCGGGGACACCGTCGGCGCCGAGCGTGACAGTGGGCGGAGGGTAGTCCATCACAGAAGAGCGATTGACGGTACTGGCGGAATAATTGTGATTCAAGCCGAGAGTGTGACCGATTTCGTGAGCGGCTAGCTGGCGAAGGCGGGCGAGCGCCATCTGCTGCATTTTGTCGGAGGCTGACTGGCCGTTCTGGTAGGGCGCGAGAAGGCCTTCGGCGATAAGGAAATCCTGACGAACGCGAAGCGAGCCGAGCGAGACTTGCCCCTTAATGATTTCTCCGGTGCGCGGATCGATGATGGCTTCGCCGTAAGACCAGCCGCGGGTGGCGCGATGAACCCATTGGATGACGTTGTAGCGGAGATCCATGGGATCGGCGGCTTCGGGAAGAAGTTCAACGCGGAAAGCGTTTTTGTAGCCGGCGGCTTCGAAGGCTTGATTCCACCAGCGGGCGCCGTCGAGAAGAGCGGAGCGGATGGGTTCGGGCGCGCCGCGATCGAGATAATAGATGATGGGTTGGATGGGTTCGCTAACGGCGGCGGTGGGATCTTTTTTCTCGAGGCGATGGCGGGCAGTGAAACGTTTGACGATGGGTTCGCTGATGGGCGTGGAGTAATCCATATAGGAGATGCCGAAGAAGCTGGAGCGGGGATCGTAGGCGCGCGGCTTGAAGCCGGGCGGCGGGAGTTGCACGAAGGAGTGATGCTCGCGAACGGTGATGGATTGTGGCGACGGAGTTACCTGGCGAACCCAGGGGCCGGGATCGTCGCCGGCGAAAGTCAGCGTGGCTTCCACTTCCGTGTTGAGCGGGAAATTTTTAGTTCGTGGGAGGAAGAGGGCGCAGCGCGAGGGATCGAGGCGGAACGTGCCTTGTTTGGCGCGGCGAAGAGCCTCGGGGATTCCGTGAGCGTCGCGAAGGAAGAAGTCGGTGGCGTCGACGAGGACGCGGTTGGCGGAGTCGTCTTGCGCGGCGGCAGTGAAACCCCAGAGGACGGATTCAGCGAAAGAGTCGCGGACGGCTTGGCGCTCGTCGGGATCGGTGCTGACGGCGCGATAGTTAAGGTTGGACTGGATGAGGAGAATTTTTGGGCCGCTGCGCTCGAAGCGAACGATGCGGGTGGGGCCGAGCTGGCCGCGATCGAGACCGATGTCGTTGGAGCCGATGCCGGCAGGAAGCGAACTTTGATAGAGGAATTCGGTGGACCATTTATCGATTTCGAGCCAGAGCTTGCCCTGTTTGGCGTCCCAATAGAGATTGAAGTAGCCGGGGAGTTTTTGGGCAGAGGCGGTTTTGTCGGCGATGTTGGGAGTGGTGGAGGCGTCGGGGTGAGTTTGCGCGCGGAGAGCGTGGTAAGGCGCGAGGAAAAGTAAAAGCGCGAGAGCCAGGGAACATTTTGACATTCTTGTGGTCTCCAAATTCGCCGAGTTTGCAGCGGCTGAAACGTTTTACATCAAAAGCGGCGATACGCGCAGAGAAATCGCGCTGATATACTGAAGGGCCGTGGTTGGGAACGCGAGCGAGTTTGAGCAAACTGCGCATATCGATTGTGGAATATTTGAATACCGCGCCACTGGTGTGGGGATTTACGCACGGGGCGCAGCGCGGGAAATACGATTTGAGTTTTACGGTACCATCGCAATGTGCGGAAGCCTTGCGGACGGGCGCAGCGGACATTGCGATTATTCCGGCAATTGAATATCAGCGGATCGAAGGGCTGGTAGTTTTGCCGGGGATGGCGATCGCATCGCGGGAACGAGTGCGAAGTCTGCTGATTATCGCGAAGACGCCGATGGAACGCGCGCGGCGGGTGGCGCTGGATAAAAGTTCGCGGAGCACACAAGCGCTAACGCGAATTTTGTGCGCGGACCGCTGGAAGATTGCGCCGGAGTTTGTGGATGCGGCTCCGGATGCGACGGAAATGTTGCGCGGGGCGGATGCGGCAATGTTGATTGGCGATCCGGCGCTGCGTTTGGCGATTGCGCTGGATGGAGCGGGGGCGAAGCGAGCGGCGTCTGGCGGATGGATTTGCAGCGGGGAGCGGGTGGGGATTGCGGGAGTCGAGACAATTTATGTTTATGACGTGGTGGAAGAGTGGCGGCGGCTGACGGGATTGCCGGCGGTTCTGGCGATTTGGGCTACGAGGAAGAATGCGTTGACGGCGGAGATGACGCGGGATTTTGCGGAGTCTCGCGATTATGGCCTGGCGCGGATTGCGGAAATTTGCGGCGAGGCGGCGGGGGAGTTAAGTTTGCCGGCGGCGGCGCTGGAAACTTATTTGCGCGAGAACATTGATTTTTCGCTATCGACAGAAAATTGCAAAGGGCTGGAGTTTTATTTTGCACGGGCGGCGGAGCTGGGTTTGATTGCGGAGGCGAAGCCGATTCGCTGGGCGTGCGAACAGAGTCAGAAAGTTGAAGGGTCTGAAGCTTTGACGTCCGGGAAACAGCGCGTCTAAGACGTGACGCGTTTTGCACAGGCATGCACAAATTTGCACAGAGTTTTGCGGAGAATCCGATTGACGGCAAAAAGGGCTAGCGGTATCTTGCGCACAGATTGAACCGGAAGCAAGAACTTTACCGGTCAGTTTCTAAAGCAGGCGATGGCCTCACAGCGATTGCGTGCTGAAGCTGAACCGGGAAGCTCCAAAGACTTTTCCGGGTTAGTGTGGATGGCGCGGCAGCTTCGGTTGCTGCGCGGCCAGACTAATTCGAGAAGCCGAAGACTTTACGGATCGGCCTGAAGTGTGCGGCAAGCTTAAACGCAGGTTGCGCAATCGGGTTTGAAACGAGAAGGTTGAAACTGACGGCTCAGTTCCTAAGGCGCGACAGCCTAACGGCGGTCGCGCCTTCTGTATTTTTGGACAGCTTCAACCTCCCAAAATGCCTCAATTTTGCTAACCTCGGATTTTCAAAACCTAACCTGAATTGTGCCGCGTCATTGTGAACTATTATGATAGCGAATCTACCTGTTGAACTTGATATGCCTGTTGACCAAAACAAATCCATAATCGTGGGCACGGCGGGGCACGTGGACCACGGCAAGTCGGCGCTGGTTGAGGCGTTGACCGGAACGCATCCGGACCGTTTGGCGGAAGAGAAGCGTCGCGGAATCACCATTGATTTGGGATTTGCGTTTCTTGAGCATGGCGGCGTTCGCTTTGGTTTTGTGGATGTGCCGGGGCACGAGCGATTTGTGAGCAACATGCTGGCGGGCGCCGCGGGGCTGGACGTGATGTTGCTGGTGATTGCTGCCGATGAATCGATCAAGCCGCAAACGCGGGAACATTTTGATATTTGCAGGCTGCTGGGAGTGCAGCGCGGCGCAGTAGCGCTGGCGAAGAGCGATTTGGTGGACGTCGATACTGTAGAGCTGGTGCGAATGGAAGTGGAAGAATACCTGCGCGGCTCGTTTTTGGAGCAGGCGCCAATCGTTCCGGTAAGCGCGAAAGCGGGCACCGGTTTGAGCGAGTTGAAGGCCGCTTTGCTCCGTGCGGCGGGGCAAGTTACCGGCAAGGATGCGTCGCGATATTTGCGATTGCCGATCGACCGCGCGTTCGCGATCAAAGGATTTGGAGCGGTGGTGACGGGAACATTGGTTTCCGGCGCGGTAAGCGCGGGCGATGAAGTGGAATTATTTCCGCGCGGCGAGCGGTTGCGAGTGCGTGGCGTGCAATCCGGCGGGCACAGCGTGGAGCGTGCCGTTGCTGGCCAGCGAACGGCCGTAAATCTTGCCGGAATCGAGCACACCGCGCTGAAACGCGGCATGGCTTTGGCAGCGCCGGGGAAATTTCGTGCGACTAAGCGCATCGACGCGCGACTGGAACTTTTGAGTTCAGCTGCAAAATTGAAGCATCGCAGCCGGGTTCACTTTCATATCGGCACAGCCGAAACGATTGCGGAGGTTTTGCTGTATGGTCAAGGCGAACTAGCCCCTGGACAAAACCGCTTGGCGCAATTCCGTTTGCAGGACGAAGTACTCGCGCTGCCGGGCGATCGCTTCATCGTGCGGCAATTTTCTCCAGTGATCACGATTGGCGGCGGGGTGGTTCTGGATCCGCTGGCTCGGCGCATATTGTTGAAAGATACGGGTCGGCAAGCGTTTCTCGAAACTTTGGAGCGCGGCGACCACGCCGAAATCCTGGCGGCAATGACGGAGCGCGCGCCAATGGGACTCGCTTTTGTGGACATTGCGGCGCGGACGGGGTGGCGGGACGAGGAAATTCGCACGGTAGCCAAGGCGCTAACCGCGTTAGGGCGCGTGAAAAACGTTGCGCCAGAAACGTAACTGCTGGTGCCGGCAAAAACTTTTGAAGAAGTGCGGCTGAAAATCAGCGCTCGTGTGGAACGGTTCCACAAAGAAAATCCATTGCTGCCGGGAATCGCGCGAGAAGACTTGCGTGCCAGCCTGGGTCGCCGGGTACGAGCGGAAACGTTTCGCACCGTTCTAGATGAATTGCTGGCGCAAAAGAAACTGGAAGCCGCCGGAGAAATCGTCAAACGCGCCGGAGCATCGATTACGCTGGATGCCGAAGAGGCGCGCGCCAAAGAACAAATTGAAGCAGCCTTCGCGGCCGCGGGATTGAAAGTTCCGGCAGTCAGCGAAGTCCTTGGCGGGTTGCGCGTCGAGCCCAGATGCGCCGAGAAAATTCTGCAAATCCTGTTGCGAGAGAAAATCCTGATTCGCGTAACCACCGAGCTGATTTTCCATTGCAATGCGCTCGCGCAACTTAAACCGCTGCTGGCAACCTACAAAAAAGCCAAGGGCGATCGTATTTCCGTGCCCGGTTTCAAGGAACTAACCGGCATTTCGCGCAAGTACGCCATCCCACTGCTGGAATATCTGGATCGCGAGCGTGCCACGCGCCGGGCCGGGGACGAGCGTGTTATTCTATAAACGCGTGAGCGAGGCTCTTGCCGCGTGGGCCATCCTGCGTTAGGGTGGAAATAGCGCACCGATGAAACGGGTGCGTGGAGGTACTTATGGGTGAATTCAGTCCTTTCCATTGGCTGATTGTGCTGGCGATTATTCTGTTGTTGTTCGGCGGACGAAAAATTCCGGAATTGGCTAAAGGCCTTGGCGAAGGCATCCGCAATTTCAAGGAAGGCATGGCCGGCAGAGATACGTCGCATCCTCCCACATCGCCCGCGCCACCGCCGGTACAAACTACTGCGCCGGTTGTTGCGCCGCCCACCGATAAGCCCGGAGAAAATAAATAAGGCGCGCTTCTTGCAAATATATTCGTTGTCGAGGGCGGCTGCGGCCGCCCTATTTTTTTACATTCTGTTGACTCGCTTGCCGCACGAATTTCTGTAACATAACTCTCACCCAACACACTATCTTACGGGCTCATTCTCTACGTCTGGAGTAGGCACCGATGAAAAAAGCCAAAAAAAGCGCCAAGGGCAGTCCGCGCAAGAACAACGGCACCACCCTCGACGCACCCGCCCTTCTCGACAGCGTGAAGCATCATCCGGGGCCGGGCAAGGATCGAACTTTCGCAGCGCAACGTTTGCCCACTGGTTTTCAAACGCTGCTCGACCCCAACAAAAATCCAGCGCAGCCCTTCCGTCCGCTGCCGCCGCCAACCGGTAAAGCTCCATTCCGGTTGTCGCTCGATTCGGTGCTCTCCGCGCAAGCCATGCAAACCATCCAGAAAAGCGGGCAGATGGTTTTTCATGCGGTGGGAGACACCGGTGGCGTAAATACGCCTACGTATATTGAAAACGTGGCGACGTACATGGAAGACGATTTCGGCACCGCCGACGTCTCACTGCACCCTTCGTTTTTCTATCACTTGGGCGACGTGGTGTATTACGAAGGCGAGACGGTGAATTACTATCCGGAATTTTACGAACCGTACATGACTTATCCAGCGCCGATTTTCGCCATTCCCGGCAATCATGACGGCGACATCGATCCGCAAACCAAAGAGACCACGCTGCAATCGTTCGTGAACAATTTTTGTGCTCCGGCTCCCGTACATCGTGACGAAGCGAAAGACGCGCCGCGCGACGCCATGACCCAGCCCAACGTCTTTTGGACGTTGCTGACGCCGCTCGCCACCTTCATCGGAACGTACAGCAATTGTCCCGAGGGCGGACAGATTCAGCCGGACCAGGCGGCCTGGCTGCAATCGGAGCTAGCCGCCGCGCCGAAAGGGAAGGCTCTCATCGTCAGCGTGCATCACCCGCTGTATTCCGCGTATGGCGCGCATCCCGGCAGCCAGCATCTGCACGGGCTGTTCGACAGCGTCTGCCAGGCGAGCGGCAGAGTGCCGGATCTGATTTTGTCCGGCCACGTGCACAACTACCAGCGATTCACCGGCACGCTAGCGGGTCAGGATGTGCCTTGCATCATCGCCGGCGCGGGAGGATACAACGCGCGCTTGCATACTCTGTCCAAAGCTTTTCATGCGGCGAAGCTGCCCATCACCATGACCGGCTCGGAAGGCGTCCTGGAAAATTTCAACGATAGCGCGCACGGATATTTGCGGCTGAAAATTACCGCGAAAACCATTCTGTGCGAGTACATGGCGGTGCCTGCGCCTGGAGCCGCGGCCAAGCTCCCGTTGAAGCCCTTCGAGTCCTTCAGCATCGCGATTCGCTGAGTAAATGCGCGCCGAACATTGCGCTGTTGCCTAATGGGGAATTTTTTCCAGCGGCGCAAATGCAACGGCGTGGCGCCTCAGCGCCGCTTTACTCCTCTAACCAGCCCAACTCGCCGAGCACATGGCAAAGCCGCGCCAGCGGAAGCCCCACCACATTGAAATAGCAGCCCTCGATGCGCGAAACGTAGCGCCCGGCAAAACCTTGAATGCCGTAGGCCCCGGCTTTGTCGAATGATTCGCCGGTGCTTAGATATCGCGAAATCTCGTCGCCGGACATTTTTGCAAAATGCACGTGAGTGGTTTCCACAAAGCTGCGCCGCTCCGCGTCGGGCAAACGAATCAAGGTCACGCCGGTAATCACCGAATGCGTGCGTCCGGAGAGTTTTGCCAGAATGTTGCGCGCATCTTCGCTGGTGCGCGGCTTGCGCAAAACATGGCCATCCAGCACCACGACGGTATCCGCCGCCACGACAATCGCCGGACCAACCGCGCGCGCCGCCACCAAATCCGCCTTCGCAACGGAAAGCCGGTCCACCAAATCCTGTGGCGACTCGCCAGGAATGTGCGTTTCATCCACGGCGGAAGAAAGCACGGTGAACGCGATACCGGCATCTCGCAGAATTTGCGCGCGACGTGGAGAGGCGGAGGCGAGGATCAGTTTCATTGCTTATTCGAGTGGTCAGGATACTACAGCCGCCGCTGGCTAAATGACGACCGATTCCCGGTACTCGCCAAACACGCGGCGCAGCGTATCCGCAATCTCCCCGACCGTGGCGCGAGCCTCGACGGCGTCAAGAATCGCCGGCAGAAGATTTTCCGTGGTGCGCGCGCGCCGTTCCAGTTCCGCTAACGCCGCATTCGCAGCCGGTTGATCGCGCCGCGCCCGCAAAGCATGCAGCCTCTCGATTTGCGCCCGTTCAATTGCTGGATCGATGCGTAACGTCGGAATTTCGCGTTCCTGCTCGGCGGTAAATTCATTCACGCCCACCACTATATGTTCGCCCCGCTCGACCCCGCGCTGATATTCGTACGCCGCTTTCTGGATTTCACCCTGGACGAAGCCGCTTTCGATCGCGCTAAGCATCCCGCCCAGCGCACCGCCCATCGCTTGAATCTTGTCCAGATATTCCATCGCGCCAGCTTCAATTTTGTTGGTGAGCTCTTCGATAGCGTAAGAACCGGCGACAGGATCGATCGTATTCGTAACGCCAGTTTCATGCGCAATGATTTGTTGCGTGCGCAATGCGATCAGCGCCGCGTTTTCCGTGGGCAGCGCTAATGCTTCATCCAAAGAATTCGTGTGTAGCGATTGGCAGCCGCCCAAGACCGCGGCCAGCGCCTGAATCGCCACGCGCACAATATTATTTTCCGGTTGCTGCGCGGTCAGCGAAGACCCGGCCGTCTGCGCGTGAAAGCGCAACAACAGTGACCGCGGATCGCGCGCGCCAAAACGTTCGCGCATAATCCGCGCCCACAAACGACGCGCCGCCCGGTACTTGGCAATTTCCTCCAGCAAATCGCTGTGCGCGTTCAAAAAGAAAGAAAGCTGCGGCGCAAACGCATCAACATTCAGCCCCGCATCCACGGCCGCTTGCACATACGCAATTCCATCGGCCAGCGTGAACGCCACTTCCTGCACCGCAGTCGACCCGGCTTCGCGAATGTGATAACCGGAAATCGAAATCGTATTCCACTTTGGCAAGCTGTCCCGGCACCACGCAAAAATATCGGTCACGATGCGCATCGCAGGACGCACCGGATAAATGTACGTACCACGCGCGATATATTCCTTCAGCACGTCGTTCTGCACCGTGCCGGAAAGCTTCGTCAGGCTCACGCCCTGTTTTTTCGCCACCGCCACGTACAAACACAACAAAACCGCCGCAGTCGAATTAATGGTCATCGACGTCGAAACTTTGTCGAGCGGTATGCCGTCGAAAAGCGTCTCCATGTCTTCGATGGAATCGATCGCCACGCCCACCTTGCCGACTTCTCCCAGCGCCAGCGGATGGTCGGAGTCCATCCCAATCTGCGTCGGCAAATCGAACGCCACGGAGAGCCCAGCCTGCCCTTTGCTCAGCAAATAACGATATCGCTGATTCGATTCCGCCGCCGAACCGAAACCCGCATATTGCCGCATAGTCCAAAATTTGCCGCGATACATCGAAGGATAAATCCCGCGCGTGTACGGAGCTTCGCCCGGATACCCCAGCGCATCTTCGGCATTCCATCCGGCAAGATTCTCCGCGGTGTATAGCCGCTCAATCGGCATCCCGGAAAGCGTGGTGAAACTTTCCTTGCGTTCGGGTGTTTTCTTCTCGGGAGTTTTTGTGTCGGCCATGGTTGCAAAATCTAAAATCGAAACTCGAGCGCCGCACGCGTTACAGTTTGCGCGCCCGCCGGAATGAAGTGAACGCAAAAATCAAAAATATCACCGCCACGCCGACCGCCACCGCGATGAGCCAGTGCGCCGCGTCGCGTGTCCACGCCCGCAGCGCGGAATTGAGCCAGGCCAGCGCGAGCACCGCGAAAACCGCTCCAATCACCTCATGGAAAAGCTGCTTCAGCGAACGCCACAGCCGGCGAAAGCCGCCTTGTCCGCTTGCCGCGCCCGCCATCGGAGCCGACGTGCTCATACGCTCATCTTAACGCACAATCGCACTCCGCAAAGGAGCCAGTCTCCGCAAACCCGCATCAAACCTGTCCAAGAGGGCTATGAACACTTTGGAGACAACGACCATAACCTTCCTTGAATCCAACATAGTGTCAGCCTAGAATGGCCAAGAGATAGGGAGAACGCCCGTGCAACTTGACGATCACCTTAAGAATTTGCTGCGTGAATTGGGACACGCCATCAACGACACTGTATCCGAATCCGATCGCATTACCGGCGCCATCGCGGGAGTTCGCGCCCACGGATTCGATATTGTGCTGAAACTGGATGCCACCATCGGCTTGGCCAAGCGCGATGCGGACTCCGGTGAAGTAACCACGCTGACCACGCAAGATCGCCGGTTTTTGGAGTCGCTGCGCATTCAAGTCGACCAGGATTCGTTTGAGCAGGATGCCGACAAGAAAGTCGTTGCGCGCCTGGCTATGACGCCGCAAGATGTTCGCTTCCTGAAGTCGCTGCGAATTGCCACGGAAGACGCGGAATGAGGTTGGCTCACAAAATGAACTTAGTGCAAAAAATCGCGGGGTTGACGGCCAGTGCCTTCGCTCTGGCTGCGGTGTGCTGCTCCTCCGCCTTCGCGCAGGTTCCGGTGGTCGCGCCTATCGTGGCGGAAACCGCCGTCCCCATCATCGTAAACGCCGTAAAGCCCAAGCCCAGCGGCTTGGCAAAATTTGAAGGCTTCGTCATGAATGCCAACTCCGTGCAAATCACCGTGCGCGCCAAGGGTAACGACATGACCATTGAAACCTTCACGCTGGCGCCCAACGCCTCCACCAAGATGCAGGCAGTGGTCGACAAAGGCGGCTATCAATACGGCGATAAAGTGACTGTGATGTATGACCCCAGTTCGAAAAAAGCCATCAGGGTAAAAGGTAAGCCGTCTCGCCCTATTTAATTTTTTCGCAAGCTTAAATGGAAAATGAAAAAGGCTCCGATGATTCGGAGCCTTTTTCATTACTTGGGCTAATGGGTTCCGTTAGTGCGGCCGCCCGCCAGAAGAGGGCGATGGTGATGGTGAAGACCGCGGCGCCGAAGCACCCGAGCTTCCTCCCGAATATCCACCTGACGACCCGCCAGACCGCGACGAGCCGCCGGAGTTCCCGCCACCGCCGGAAAATCCTCCGCCACTGCTGGACGCTCTGCTGCCGCCCTCGCCACCCGAAGATCGCGGCGCAGGAGGCGGTGTCATGTTGCGCGGTGGCGTAGCATTCGACGCCCGCGTGCCCGAAGGCGGCGTAGAATTTCGCGAAGGCACCTGCGCGCCATTGCGCGAAGCTGTAGGCGTACCGCCTGACGCTCCTGTCGCTCGCGGCACCTCAACGCCAGTTCGACCGGGCTCGCTTGTCTCCGAAAGTTTCACATTGTTGTGCGCATCAATCTTTGTCCCAGCCGCCGCTCCAGCTTTTTCCGCCGCAGCAGATTCGTTGTTCACAAAACGATGTTCGCGCGGATCGTACGTGATCGAGGAGCCGTGATCCACCGCAATCACGTGGTCGGCAACCGCTCCGCCCGCGATTGTGCGCGACACTTTTGTCGGCCCAGCCGTTGCTGCAACCGACGTATTCAACGCGCTCATCACTTCTCGTGGCGGAGCCTTCATCGCTTTCCAGGACTCGCCTGCCGAAACGGCCTCGCGCTCCCCAATCGCCGAACCCTTCACTGGGAAAACTCCTTGCGCCAAATTCCTGGGAGTTTTACCCCGTGCGTCGAGCGGATGTACTGGAACGATTCCCACCGTCCCATTTTTCGCGCGCACCCAGCGCCCGGTTACCGGCTGCCAGGGCACAAATCCGCCAAAACCAAACCCGGTCGGTGCCCACATCCATCCAAACACCGGATCGAAAACCCACCCGCCAAAGTGATACGGCAGCCAGCCCCACGGCTGCGACCCTATAAACGACGATCCCCAAAATGGATCGCCATACCACCCGCCGCCGGCAAATGGCGACCAGCCAAATCCCACTCCATACGGTCGCCAGCATCTGCCGTAGCCCGCCACCGGGTACCACGATCCGTACGTATAAAGGTCGCCGAAGCCGGAAGTGTAGTCTGACGACAAGCTCATGTTGGGCTGTGCTGCGGCAGTGGCCGCTGCCGCGTCACGAATGCGCCCAGCTGCCCAGGTATCGAATTCATCGTCCGCGGGAGCCCGGCCAATCGTGGCTGACGCATCGTCATCCGCGCGAATCGAAAACGATTGCCCCTTCACCAGCGCGGTATTTTTTTCTTTGTGCAAAACCGTAACGCTGCCCTTCGTCACATCCACATTGCTGCCGTCATCGAAATTATTCAGCCGGAACTTGGAACCTCCGCGGGCCTCCACGGTAAAATCCCCGCCCGTAACGCTGAAATAGTCGGCCGCCGATCGGTTCACGGAAAAAACCGCACTGCCTTGCCGCAGAATCAACCGCGTCGTCTTCGCCCCATTTTCCAGCGACAGATCGTAAAACTCTAAGACCGTATCTTCCGCTAGAAACGCTATCGAACCGTTTTCAAATTCCACCGCTGCCCGGCCTTTGTCCGTGGACACCGCGTCGCCTTGCCGCACCGGCGAATTCAGCATCGCCGCATCCCACACGATTTTCTGGTCGGCCAAAGGATCGTCATGCACGCCGTGCGCGAATCGCACTTCGCCCTGCACCAGGCTCACGCGAATCACCCGCGCGTGGCTGGAATCGGCGGCCGCAACCGCGCCGCCAAAAAAGAAAGCGGTACAGAGAAATAGCAAACCCGAGCGAATCAAGGTGCGGGAAGACATTTGGTCACCCCCTTAAGGTGGGGACATTGCTTACGGTAATAAGACGTTACCAAGACGAAACGCGTTACGTGCCTGGGTGGGTCTAATACTCCGCCGAGGGGCCACAGCCGTCAAGTGTCGCGACGCAGACACTCGCTCGATGATAGGATTTTGTCTTCAACCATGCGGCCCATTGCTAAACGCGTTGCTCAGCTCAATGGCGAAGGCGCCCTCGCTGCATTTTCTCGCGCCAAGGAGCTCGAAAAACTCGGTCGCTCCATCATCCATTTGGAATTGGGTGAGCCGGATTTCCACGCCGCCGCTCCGGTCGTCGACGCCGTTCGCGGCGCCGTCGCCAATGGCCGAGACCGTTACGTCTCCACCCGCGGCATCGCTCCGCTGCGAGAAGCCATCGCCGAATACCTACAACGCACCCGCCGATTGCAAGTCGCCCCGGAACAAGTTCTCGTCGCTCCCGGTTGCAAGATGGCCCTTTCTCTCGCCATGATGGCCCTGATCGAGCCAGGCGACGAAGTCCTCTACCCCGACCCGGGTTTCCCCATCTATCCTTCTTTCACGCGCGGCCTCGGCGCCACCGCCATTCCATTTTTCTTGGAAGAAAAAAACCGCTTTCAGCCGGATCTCGCGCAAATCGCCGCAAAAATCTCGCCACGCACAAAAGTTTTGATTTTCAATTCTCCCAATAATCCCACCGGCACCGTTTTCAGCGCCGATGCTCTCGCGCAAATCGCCGCTCTCGCCAAACAGCACGACCTCTGGGTAATCACCGACGAAATTTATGCCCGCATTCTTTTCACCTGTGAGTATCAATCGATTTGGGCGTTGCCTGGAATGCCGGAGCGCACCATCATCATCGATGGCTTCTCGAAAAGCTTTGCCATGACCGGCTGGCGGCTCGGCTACGCAGTCGCGCCGCTCCCCATAATTGACGCCATGGACATGCTGGTGCTAAACACTTTCACCTGCACCGCGGAGTTCACGCAAGTCGCAGCCATCGAAGCATTGCGCGATTCCACAGACGCGGTGGGCGCCATGGTCTCCGAATATCGCAAACGCCGCGATCTCTTCGTCACCGGTCTGAATCAAATTCCCGGCTTTCGCTGCACGGTGCCGGAAGGCGCCTTCTACGCCTGGGTAAATGTCGCCGGCACGGGACTTACTGCCGAAGAAGTGGCTACAATTCTCCTCGAAGACGCAGGCGTGGCCGGAATCGCCGGCGCCGCATTTGGCGCTGCTGGTAAAGAGTATTTGCGATTCTCCCTGGTAAGCTCCAGAAATCTGCTCGAGGAAGCGCTGGATCGCATTCAGCGCGTTTCCGTTAAATGGCGCGCAATGGTTACGCGTTAAATGAAAACTTTGAAGGGTCCGGCCCCAGCATGCTCTCGCTGAAACGATCACGGAGTACAAAGTTCCTGCCGCAAATCGCAGCCGTGCTCACCGCTCTGCTGCTAAGCGCCACCGCCGCCAACGCTCAAGCCAAACCATTTCCCAGCGCCGACGTCCAAAAAATCTACGCTCGCCTCCTCAAACAAATCGATCAAATCCCCATCTACGACAATCACTCTCACGCCTCATTCTCAGACGACCCCGACGTCGACGCCCAAGCCTCGCCCCCAGACCCCAGCTTGGTTCTCCGCCTCCGAGACACCAATCCTGAATTTGTAGCAGCCTCGAAAGCTCTCTTCGGCTACCCCTACGACGACTTCCAGCCGCAGCACGCGCAATGGCTGATCGACAAGAAGAAGGCAGCCGAAAAATCCGGCGGCACCGCTTATTGGGACGACATCCTCGACAAACTCAATATCGAAACCTGCCTCGCCAATCGAATCGCCGCTGCTACCTATCTAAATCCACGGCGCTTCCACTGGGTTTTCTTCGTCGATTCTTTTCTCTTCCCCTTCGACAATCACGCGCAAAGCGCCAAAAATCCAGACATGGCCGCCTACATGCCGCTGCAAGAAAAAGTTCTCCACCGTTACATGGCCCAGGAAAACATTTCCGCCGCGCCCGCCACTCTCGCCGATTACGAAGCCTTCGTTCGCCAAGCCCTGGCCGACAATCAAAAAAAAGGCGGCGTCGCCATCAAGTTTGAAATTTCTTACTTCCGCTCGCTCTACTTCAGCGATCCTCCCGTCGAACAGGCTGAAGCCATCTACGCGAAATATCACAACGGCGGCATCCCTTCCAATGACGCTTACCGCATTTTTCAAGACTACATTTTTCGCGTGCTCATCGATCAAGCCGGCAAACTCGGCCTGCCTGTCCATTTTCACAGCGCAGTAGGCGTCGGCAATTCCTTCAGTCTGCGCAACGGCAATCCATTAAATCTTGAAAATGTTTTGCGCGATCCCCGCTACGCCAAAGTTAAATTCGTCCTGATTCACGGCGGCTATCCTTACACTCTCGATATGATCTGGCTGACTGCCGCTCCCAACGTCTACACCGACTCCTCTCTAATGGGTTATTACGTCTATCCTTCCGAACTAAAAAATATTCTCAAGCAATGGATTTCTCTTTACCCAGAAAAAATAATGTTCGGCTCGGACGCTTTCCCGTTCAACGACGCAGTCGGCGCCGAAGAAACGTTCTGGCTCGCCGTACGCTCTGCGCGCACTGCCGTATCCGCCGCCCTCGCCGAACTCGTCGCGGAAGATGCCATCACCGAAACCAAAGCCGTCGAACTCGCGCATCTCTATCTGCACGACAACGCGGCACATCTCTACGGGGGAACCAAATGACCACCGCTTCAAAACATATCGCCTGGAACACTGTCGAACGCGAACACATGAATCCGCTGATCGATCGCCAAATGGTGGTCGGCAATAAAATTATGCTCGCACGCGTATTCTTAAAAAAAGGTGCGCACGTTCCGCTGCACCATCATCACAATGAACAAGTCACCTATATCCTCGAAGGCGCGCTGAAATTCAATATCGATGGAAAGGAGCTCACCGTTCGCGCCGGCGAAGTCCTCTGCATTCCCGCAAACATGCCGCACGAGGCCTGGGCCGTGGAAGACACTGTCGACCTCGACGTTTTCGACCCGCCGCGCGAAGACTGGCTGAACAAAACCGACGACTATCTTCGTCACGGCCGCTAACGCCAGAAACGCCCTAGCTTGCCTTAGCCTCTTGACGCTGTTCCCGCATCAAACATCTGTCCGCACGCACCAGCGTGTCCTTGGACACTTCCATGCCGAAAGAGCATGGACAAGACGCTGACTTCTGTTTAACGTAGAAATGTGGGTTCTCCCGGCCCTTGGGGTCCAACTCTCTAAGGGGTACATCATGATGAGGCTACTTGTAGTTGCGTTCTTTCTGCTTGGGACCACCAGCGCGGCGTGCGCGCAAAATTCCGTGCCCGCCTCGACAGATACGAACCAGAACGCCGCGGTCGATTTCGCAAAAACCTCCGCGGCCAATCCCGGTTCGAGTCTGATCGTGGGCGCTTCTTCCGTTACGCCTCCGGCGTTCGGAAATTTTATTAATTCATCGTCATTTCTGGAGGCTGGCGCTCCGCTGACACTCAACGCGCCAGCCGCGTCCGCCTTCCCGGCGTCCAGCTCCACCGCGGATCCTGCGCTTGCGCCGACCCCGGTTCCCAGATACTTGCACGGTGAGCGTGACGACTTCCGCTGGCAACTTGGCGTAGGTATAGCGTTAGTCCGTCTTCGCACTCCGGTATTTCTTGCTACCGCGATTGGCGTCAACACGACCTTGAGCTATTTCACGAATGATTGGTTTGGTCTCGAAGCTTCATTAACCGGGGCATTCGCGCCGGAAATCAATGACCGGGAACACGTCAAATATCTCGGATACGGCGGCGGTCCAAGAATCGTCTGGCGGCAAAAACGCTGGGAGCCGTTCGCTCACGCCATCTTCGGTGGAACCCATGTGCTTCCTCAAACCGCGCTCGGCAGCCAAAATGGATTTGAAATCGAAGCTGGCGGCGGCACCGATTATCGCTTCAACCCTCGCCTCTCCGCTCGTGCCGAAGTCGATTGGCTCCGCACTTTCTTGTACGGCGGTTCGCAAAACAGCGCCCAAGCCGTTCTCGGACTGGTCGCCCATTTCTAATTTCCGCTATCGAAGATCGCCTTCGGCGGCTTAATACACGCTATGATCCGACCCCGGGGTTTGCAATTGGCCGCCCATTGCGGACAGTTTGTATTCGTCCCCAACATTTCCCCGCCACGTTCTGACATTGAATGCAGCTCCTGGCGGAGAACGATGCACCACGATACCGCTGAATTGTAGCGGCACTTTCCTTTGGCACCTTTTAGGAAGCTGGGTTGTTTCGATAAAGTATGCGGGCCCGGAGCCGGCAACTTTGGCTTGCCCATCCGTTTCCAGCAAAACTGCGGCGTTCTCTTCCACCGCAATCGCTCGAACCCTATTCGCCCAGCCATCCTGCAAAATTCGCGCCAGGAAAACCACTAAACGTCCCATTCGATCGCGCTTTGCAAAATGAGTATCTGTAATGATGCCGTTCAACAGCGGAATTCGTAGAAAATCTCGCGTAAGCGTCACTTTATTCCCGTACGGGTCGCCCAAGGCGTCCGCGGAATGAATCGTATCAATCATGGAAGAAAACGAAAATTCTCCCAGAATTGCCAGGCCGGCGCTCGACCCCCCAATTGGTTTGCCTGCTGCAATGTGCCGGTTAAGGGCATCCTGGACGGGCGTATCCTGCCAATACCGCACGTAGTTCGATTGATCTCCGCCGGCGATAAAGACCGTTTCGGCATGGTCGATAATTTCAACAATTTTTGGATCGTCGGAATCTTCGCGCTCGGTAAAAATGATTGTCCCCACGGAATTCAGCGTGCATACCGCGGAAATCTCTTTGTTGAAGTTTTCCGCGTATCCATCCTCTATTGTGGCGCTGAGTATTAGAAAGTCGCCACCGTTCGCGTGTTCACACAAAAACTTAAACGCTGCCTCTTGATGAGCGCCGCCGCCCATTAATGCAAATCCCGCGCGCGGAATCGCCGCGCTATCCACGGATTTGCCGGCCCGCACATACTTCCATTTCGCAAACGCCGCCGAACCCAGGGCCGCGCATGCAAAAACTGCCAACAAAGCCAAACGCAAGAACCTCGATGCAGTCATGAATTCTCCGAGAAGGTGACCACCGAGCTAGTATCCACTTATTTTTCTCCCAGTGCTAAATCGATTTTTTCGTTGACATCGTGAAACGTGGAACCCATACTCCTCGCTTCCAAGCGCGAATCGGGTGCCCCGATGATGCACGAACCCAGCGATGTTTCAAACGCTCGCTTCGAACAAGTGAGCGCCATGGTCAGCGCCGGTACTCTCGAATCCGGTCTCTAATCTCTCGTACTTCCTCTCTTCATAAGCAAGAAGTTCGCTTACTCGCATCTGCGGTAGACGTCCAATTACTCAGAGAATTTGCCAGGGGAGGCAACGATGAGATTCCGAAAAAATTTGTTCTCATGTTTGGTGGTTATGCTGGCTGGATTATTTTCTCGCGGGCTCGCTGCGCAAACCGCGCAGGGCCGCTTCAGCGGCCAAGTCACGGACAGCAGCGGTTCGGCCGTGCCATCAGCTGCTATCACCATTGAAAATTTGGATACCCACGTTAAACGCGTGCTCCAAACCAATAACGCAGGCGAATACGTGGCGCCAGATATCGATCCCGGCTTCTACTCCATCTCCGTCGAAGCCAAGGGCTTTGCCACCGTCGTTCGCGAGCGTGTTCAACTCGAAGTTGCTAAGGATCTTAAGATCGATTTCCAGCTCAAACTAGGCCCGGTCACCGAGGTCGTCCAGGTGACCGACGAAACTCCGCTAACCGAGCCGACCAACGCCGTCCTTAACGGCGTTCTTTCCAATCAGGCAATCAACGAACTCCCTTTGCAGGGCCGCGACTTTCAAAACCTTTTGCCGCTGCATCCTGGCGTGCAACGCGACCCGGGTGGCGGCTTCCACACTCTCACTTCAAATGGCAATCGTCCCGACGACAACAATTTCATCATTGATGGGGCCACCGATAACGATGCCTACTACGGTGAAACTGTTTTGAACGACGCTGGCATTTCCGAGACTCCAGCCAGCACCCTTCCTCTCGATGCCATTCAGGAATTCAATACTCAAGAGCAGCCCCAAGCCGATTACGGTGATAAGCCCGGCGTTGTAGTCAACATTGGTATCAAATCTGGCACTGACAAGATCCACGGCACCGCATATTATTTTCATCGCAACGCCGCATTGGATGCGCGGAATTTTTTTAATCCCACGCCGCAACCCACCTCGGCCTTGTTGTTGCATCAGTTCGGAGCATCTTTCGGTGGCCCCATTAAAAAGGGCAAGTGGTTTTATTTTCTGGATTACGAAGGCGTTCGCGACAAGGTCGGCAACCCCTTCAACGTCGATAGCCCGGTCACCACCTCCCTGGTCGGAAGAGTTGATCCAACGGAAATCGATCCTACGGAGTTCAGCATTGTGGATGCCCTCGCCGCCAAGGGCTGCAATGCGAACCCGTCTCCCTGTAATCCGCTTAGCCTCGCTCTAATTAAGCTTTTTCCCAAAAATCCGGGTCTTACCGTTAGCGCCGATGACCCTTCTCTGATCAATTTCAATTTCAACAACGTGAACCGCGAAGACAATCTCGTCGCCAAAACCGATTACCATCTCAACGACAAAAACACCTTCTCGGCCCGCTTTATCTATGCGAATAGCAACGAAATTGAAGAAGACGCTAGCCCAGTTGCGCCACAGTGGCTTTCCGCCACGCAACCCATAACCGATGTCTTCGGCGTGGACTGGACCTTCACTCCCAATTCTCGCTGGGTAAACGATGCGCGCTTCAGCTTCAATCGTTTCTACGAAAAAATTGCACCGGTCGATTCCAATGTGAATCCCACTTCCTACGGCATCAACACCGGCATCACTGATCCCCGCCTGTTCGGATTTCCGCGCATCAATCCCGGTACCACTGACTTCAATTTTTTGGGAGGCAATTCCAGTTGGCCACTCTGGACCTCTCCGAGCCACACGGAAAATTATTCTGATACCGCGTCCGTCACCCGGGGAAAGCACACGCTCCGTTTTGGCGGTGTCTTCAGCCACGGCGGAGTTGACTATCTCCGCGCGACCGAAGGCCGAGGCCGCGTCGATTTCCACAATCTTTCTGATTATCTGGACGGCGTGGTCCGCGATTGGAGCCTGCAATTCGGCGATCCCGCGCGCAACGTCAGCCTGAAATCTTTTGCCTTATTCGCTCAGGACGACTATCGAATCACTCGCCGCGTAACCCTTAACCTCGGCCTGCGCTACGACATCACCACCCCGATCAAGGATTCCAATAACCTGCTGGCGAACTTTACTCCCGCTCAGGGCATCGTCCAGGTAGGGGCCGGCATTAATCAGCCATACAAAACAAACTACAATAATTTTTCTCCTCGGCTCGGCGTCGGGTGGGACGTTTTCGGCACCGGCAAAACCGTTGTCCGCTCTGGCTTCGGAGTCATTTATGTTCAGCCCTCCATTCGCACTTTCATGTTCAGCGGTGGAGGATTGAACCTGAATCCCAGCGGCTTGCCGAAAATTATCAATGATTCCGCCGGCAATCCCGCCACCACTGTTCCCGCAAACGGCACCATCAACACCTTCTTCGTTTCCGGCGCCCCGACAAGCCTGATCAATTGGACCACCGCCGGTCCCGTCTTCCCCATTTCGCAAACCAACAGTTGCTCTCCAGACATTCCCTGCAATGTGTTTGCCGTCGATCCCAACCTGCACACGCCCTACGTCATGCAATGGAACTTAAATATTCAGCAAGCCCTGAGCCCTACTTTGTTGCTGCAGGTCGCTTACGTCGGTAATCGCGGCGTCAAACTTTACAGCATCACCGATCCCAACCAGGCCGACCCCGCAATTTCCACGGCCGATCCTGATTTTTCTCTATTCAGTGACAACACTGCCGTCGAACAACTCGCCCGCCCTTTCACCACGAATTGCCCCACCACGGTTCAGGGCGGACTCGGTAAGGGCGGCCCGTGTTTCCCCTACATCGGTTTCGTCAACTCACTCGGCAACCAGTCGAGTTCGATCTATCACGGTTTGCAAGTCACCCTGACCAAGCGCTATTCCAAAGGCCTATATCTCCTTGCTGGTTATACCTACTCTCACGCCATCGACACCGCTGGCGCCACCAGCAATTTGGCCGACGTCCCGCAAGACAGCCTTAACTTCCCCGCCGAGCGCGGTAGCGGCGATTTCGATCTCCGCCATCGCTTCACTTTCTCCGCCACCTACGACTTGCCGTCCAGAAGATCCAAATTGCAAATGCTCGAAGGTTGGCAAGTAACCAGCCTCGCCACGATTCAAGGCGGCTACCCTATGGAATTTTTCGATGCCGATGACGATTTCACCGGCACCGGTGAAGGCTTCAACAATCTTGGCAACGACCGCTGGAACATTCTCGGCAATCCCGCCAACATTCGTTGGTCGCCGGACCACACCATTCCGTTTGTGGATGCCAGCAATCCCGCCTGCCTCAAAGCCGCCAACACTCCCGCTCTGCTCGACGCTCTCAATCAAGAAGGTGGCTGCTACTTGCAAAACGGAACCGTTCTCTTCCCCAATGCCGTCGGCACTTTTGGGAATATGGGGCGCAATATTTTTCGCGGGCCCGCTTTCGTCGATTGGGATGCGTCGGTCGGCAAGAGCTGGAAGCTGAACGAACGGTTCAAGCTTCAACTGCGCGGCGAGTTTTTTAATATTCTTAACCACCCCAATTTCGGACTCGGTTCCATTAGCAAAGATTTAGGCGGAAGCCATTTGGGGCAAGCCAGAGCTACCCCGGACGTAGAAGCCTCCAATCCGGTTATCGGTTCCGGAGGCTCGCGGCACATTCAGCTCGGCGTAAAGTTCGTCTGGTAGCGCCGCTTTTGCGACGTAAAAAATTATCGGGGGACCGCTGCCACGGCACTCGCGGCGCGGGGTCCCCCGATTTTATTTACCTTCGTTTACCAGATCTTGCAGGACTGCTCGCGCACCATCTTATCGCCCGGCTTGCAGCCGAACGCCTTGGCAAACTCCGCCATGTTCGATAGCGGACCGTTTCCGCGGAATCTCGGCAACGGATGTGGATTGGTATTCGCCAGCAAACGCGCATACTCCAGCCGTTCGCTTGCGCCCCACACTTGCACCCAGCCCAAAAAGAAGCGCTGTTCCGGCGTGAACCCATCCTTCACCGCGGGACGCGGCTTGCCTTCCAGCGATTTCTCATACGCCCGGTAAGAAATCGACAGCCCACCCAGGTCCGCCAGGCTTTCGCCCAGCACCAGCTTGCCGTTTTCGTGCAAATCTCCGTCCACCACGTAGCTGTCGAACTGATCCGAAACGCATTGCGCGCGAGTTTTGAAATTCGCCGAATCTTCCGGAGTCCACCAGTTCTTCAAATTCCCTTTTCCGTCGAACCGGCTGCCGGAATCGTCGAATCCATGCGTGATTTCGTGACCAATCACCGCGCCCATTCCGCCGTAGTTCACCGCGTCGTCCGCTTTCGGATCGTAAAATGGCGGCTGCATAATTCCCGCCGGAAACACGATCTCATTCATGTTCGGGCTGTAGTAAGCGTTCACCGTCGGAGGCGTCATGCCCCATTCCGTGCGGTCCACCGGCTGGCCGATTTTGTTGATGCGCCGCAAATATTCAAAATCCGCGCTGCGCCGCTGATTTCCCAAATATGAGGTCGGCTCGATTTTCAGTGCCGTATAGTCGCGCCACTTGTCCGGATATCCAATCTTGATGGTAAACGCTTGCAGCTTCGCCGCCGCTTGCGTTCGCGTTTCCGGGCTCATCCACGGCAAAGTTTGCAAATCGTCGCGCAACGCCGCGATCAGGTTGTGCACCATTTCCAGTGCATGCGCTTTCGCCGCCGGCGGAAAATATTTATCCACGTAAACTTGCCCCAGCGCTTCGCCCAAAGTCCGGTCGGTGGACTGCACGCAGCGCTTCCATCGCGGCTGAATTTCTTTCGCTCCGCTCATCGTCCGCCCGCGGAAGTCGAACTCTTCCTGCACAAATTTATCCGGCAACGCATTCGCCGACGCATTCAGCACATGCCACCGGAAATACGCTTTCCAGTCGTCGATCGGCGTCGCAATCAGTTGCGTATCCAGCGCCTTGAAAAAGTCCGGCTGGCCCACATTCACTTGCTGCAAGTCCGGCTTTCCCATTTCCTTGAAGTAGGTCGCCCAGGTGAAGTCCGGCGTCAGTGGCTGCAATTCCGCGATTGTCATTTTGTGATATCGCTTGTTGGGATCGCGCAAATCCGTATTCTTCATCGACACTTCCGCCAGCGCCGTTTCAATCTTCACCACCGCCGCTGCTTCCGCCGCTGATTTATCTTCCGCATCGCCCAGCAACACCAGCATTTTTGCGATGTGCTTTTGGTACGCGTCGCGCAAAGCCTTCGATTTATCGTCCGTCTTCAAATAATATTCGCGCTCCGGCAATCCCAGCCCGCCTTGATTCACTTCGCCGATCACTTGCGTGCTGTCTTTCAAATCTTGTCCCGCGCCGAAGCGGAATAGCACTCCCACGCCGCTGCGTTGCAGATGCGCCGCTTCCGCTTGCAAGCTGGCCCGATCTTTCATCTCGGAAATTCGCGTCAATTCCGCGTCCAGCGGTTTTGTTCCCGCCGCTTCAATCGCCGCTGTATCCATGCAGCTTGAATAAAAGTCCGCCACTTTGCGCTCGTTCGATCCCGCCGGCGCATTCGCTTTTTCCGAAGCTTCCAAAATTGTGCGCAACGCCTGCTGATTTTTGTCCGCCAAAATCGTGAACGATCCCCATGTCGAATACTCCGGCGGAATCGGATTCGTCTTTATCCATCCGCCCATCGCGTACTCAAAAAAGTCGTCGCAAGGCTTGCAGGTTTTGTCGAGATTCGACATGTCGAATCCCCAATAACCCGGCGTATCCGCCGCTCCGCCCGCCGCTCGCAAAGAAATCACCGCCGGCACTGCCCCCAGCAAACACAACAATCCCGCGATACTGCAAATCCTCAACCATCGCTTATTCATTTTTTCCCCTGTTTTTCACTAGAGATGAAAATCCAACTCGCGTCGCGCTAAACTCGCATCCACGCAAATACCTCTGACCGCAATACGATAATCCTACGACGCGAAAAAAGACATCCCCGTTTCATTCGGCACGCTCTGTCGGCCCTTGCAGTTTTTCGGTTCAGGGTGGCCCAGGGGCCGCCGTTGCACCTGGGGATTTTCGTCCCCGTCTTTCAATTTTCGATTTTCGTATTTCGTCCTCTTCTTTCTTACTCAATCCATCCGTCGTCTTCCCGGTTTAAATCAATATAAGGAAACGCGCCCCAAAAGACGAGGGCCCGAACCGGGCCCTCGCCGTCCACACATTCTTTCGAGCCGATCAGGCTGGCTTCGCCACCGGCTTGGCCGCTACTTTGGGCTTGGCAACGGCTTTGCTTTTCAGCTCCGTAAGCACTGCGTCCATCGGCTGGTCCGAAAGATTTTCCGGCAAGTGCGCGCCTGCGGGAGTCCACCGTGCCTCTCCCGCTTTTCCGGTGTTTTCCACGGACTTCCCATCCGGCGTGGTGAACTTCATGTGCGCATCCGTCAGGAAAACCACCACTGCATTCGGATGCCGATGCATCACCGATTTTTCGTGCGGCCCATAATGTATCCGCAACACCCGCACCTGCGCGTTCTCGGTCTCCACCTTGTAGTGCTGCGGATCGACCTTGACCGGGTCCTGCGCCCTGGCCGCCGCCCCCATCAGAAACACCACTGCCACTGCGAGCAACACTCGACTCATCATTAGTTCTCCTTTTTTGTAAGCAAATAAAGATGGTCCAACAAAGTGCGCCCACACTACTCCGCCACCCCCGCCCTGTCAACGAATCCCACCCGCTTCGTGTACGCGGTAGTCGATTTACGCGCGTGCTCGCGCCGATGTCATCCTGGAGGCTACCCGGCGAGGGTAGCCGAAGGATCTCAACGTCAGACCTGCTCACAGCCCGGAGAAGAGTGCGAGGACTGGTGAAAGTGCCGGATTCCGAAAATCTGACCCCCCACCCCCGGCAATTTGTAAGGATGTGATTATAAAAGGGTTGCGAGCAGGGCAGTTTGTAATCTATTGATTGTAAAAGGGTTGTGAAAGGGGTAGGAGTGCGATGCCGAGGGGTGGGGAGAAGGCGGAAGAATGGCGCGGTGGGTTCTGAGGGAAGAATTCCGCGCATCTTGATTTAAGTATAGCAGTTTGTTTATCGTATGTCAATAGTACTGCATAGTATTCGAATGGTTCACCGCATGGTTGCCCCTCGAAAGTCGCGCTTTGGCGAGGGAGCCCTTAGGATTCGACCCCCTTTACAACGTGCTGTACTTTCGTTTTTTCTTTGCCATAATGAAGAGGTCAAGTCCACGGATAACTAAGCATCTCGGAACTGAAATTCTCCGGGATACTTAGATTGTGCAGACATTATTGGAAAAATTGATCGCCGTCCGGCGACGAGATTATGACGCGAATTTTTGTCATGTTGAGCATGATCTGAAATGCGATGGTCCGCCAACGGCTGTGATTCGACTTCATTTTGTAAAAGCGGATGCTGCGGGCGAACCTCGATTCCGTGAGTTGGCCAGAATAATGGCTACTTATATTACTCATTTCTGTCTGAAAGCGGAGCGGCGTGCCGATCTAGATCCGGTTGAGCACAATGAAATGTTTATGCGGGCTCGCGACCTTTTTAGGAAAAACAAAAATTCAGGCCAGGTCGGAGAATTGCTGATTTATTTCTTGCTCGAAACGGTTCTAAAAGCGCCTCAAGCGTACCAGAAGATGCGTATGACAACGAATCCGACAGAGGAGCGCAAAGGAAGTGATGGTGTTCATCTCCGGTGGGATCCGAGCGACAAGGTTCTTGAGATTATTTTTGCAGAATCCAAGATTTGGCAGTCCTATTCCAATGCCGTAGCTGACGCCTTCAAGAGTATTGAAGAATTCCACGATAGCGAGACCAAATCCCATGAGATCCACGCCTTCACTGCTGGATTCAGCGAACTAACACAAGATCTGCAGGAACGGCTTGTCTCTTACCTAGAAGGAGATAACACCTCCAATTGTAGACAAGTCCAGGCTTGCCTCATTGGCTTCGATTGGTCGGAGTATGCTTGTTTATCCGACGCCAGACGGAAAAAGTTCATCGAGGAATTTGAGATCCGATATCGGAAATGGGCTGAAGGCAAGCGCGCCTCATTGAATTCAAAGCTGGGAGGACTTAAACACAAACATCTTCGATTTGAGTTTTTCATGCTTCCGTTTCGCGATGTAGATGACTTCCGCGAACTCTTTCTCCAGGCGTTAACTGGCGCAAAATGACAGCCCTACCGAGCACGGAAAAATTTGCCAGAATTTATCGGACGCTATTGGTTGCCGACGTACAGCGCGATTTAGCTCATATCTCAGTCAGTAAGACCTTTCCTGAAGAAGAAGACCTCGCGTATGCACTTTCAGTTGCAACTAGATTGGCACTTTCAGGTTCTGGTGACACCCGAGAAAATGCGTACGCAGGTCGGCAGGCATATGAAATCGCAATCCGGTCGCTAAATTTCGCTAATGGCTCTGCCCCGTGTATCAGGGAAATCGCGAGCTTGATTCTGAGCCGAATCGGAAATTTTCCCGCCCTTTCCCTCTTACATAATCAGGCCGATTCAACGCATGGTACTGCCGAGCCATTTCTTCAACTGGAAGTGCTGGCTCGGCAATTTGAGAATAGGCTTCACGGAGCGGGATCGAACACCGTGCTGACGGATTTCCAAGTGCGATTAATTCACGCGCTTGAAAATAAAACAGCAGTCAGCGTTTCGGCCCCAACCTCTGCTGGGAAGTCGTTCACCCTAGAGATTGAGTTGCTCAGGCGACTGAAACATGACGCATCGTACGTGGCAGTATTCCTCGTGCCAACCCGCGCTCTAATACGGCAGGTCACCTTTGACCTTGTGAGGATTCTGCGCGAAGAGGATCTGTCGGTTTCAGTGCTTTCGGCACCGACCGTCTCCGAAAACATTTCAGATACTCAGAAATTAATTTATATATTAACGCAAGAACGCCTTGCATCTCTTCTAGAGAATTCCGAAGGGCAACTAAGAATCGACGCGATCATGGTTGATGAAGCCCACGAAATTGGCGAGACGAGTAGAGGGCAGACTCTCGAAAGAGCCATTTCAGTTGCTCTTAGCCGATTTCCAGCGATCCGACTGTTTTTCTCTAGTCCTCTGCGTTCCAACCCTGGTTTCCTACTCAAGTTGTTTAACCGTGGGGGTGACAGTGAGGATTTTATAGAACACCTGAGTCCCGTGTCTCAAAACGTAGTTAACATTCATCCGATAAAAGGAAAGGGGAATACTACACGCGCCCGCCTGGAGCTAGTGATTGAGAAAGAGGCCGTGTCTTTGGGCACGATCGAGATGCCCTTCGCCTTCCGCGGTTCATATATCGGAAAAATTGCTCATTTTTTTACCAAACCAGGCGATACATCCATCATCTATTGCAACGGAGCGTCTGCGGCCGACAAGACTGCTTCAGAGATTTCGGAAGCGATTTTGGAACAAGAAGTAGATCCTGAGTTGTTCGATTTAGCAAAATTTCTTCGCCAAGAAGTGCATCCACAATATCGGCTAGCGTCCCTGGTCCTGAAAGGAGTTGCTTTCCATTATGGAAATATTCCCCAAATAATTAGGGGCCGGCTAGAAGAACTTCTTCAAGAACGAAAAATTCGATTTGTATGTTGCACGAGTACGCTTTTGCAGGGTGTGAATCTACCAGCGAAGAATATTTTCGTCGAGGATCCGAAGAAGGGCATAGGGTTCCCGATGCAAAAGGGCGATTTTTGGAATCTTGTCGGCCGAGCTGGGCGTTTGTCGAGAGAATTTCACGGTAATGTTTTTTGCGTATTCGGAAAGAAGTGGGACAACGACGTAATCTCTGACAAGTTAGTGGCCATTGAATCGGCGTATGAGGTTGCGACGAGGGTACGTACTAGGGAACTCCTGCAGGTTGCCAAGGTTCCGCCAGAGTCCTCTGAATCCAAGGAATTTGGATGGGCAGAGCAAACATATTCGAGAATTTATGCTGATTTCGTTTCTTCGGGTAAGCGATTAGCAGATTCCCCGGACCCAAAAGACGAATTTGCCCAAATTGATTCGGTTTCCGCTGCTTTTAGAAAGACATTACCCACGGACGTATTCACCAGGAATTACTATGTGCACCCGACTCGTCTCGAGTCACTTGCTGATTTCTTCAGAGCCCAGTCCGATATTAAAGTTTGGTTTCCTATCTATCCTTGGGTGCCACGGCGGTCTTATCCTCGATTGCTGAGTATTTTTGCAGTTATCGAAGATCAGCTAATACGCTCAGGCAATCAAGCCTATGAATATTATGCATTCCTAGCAACAATGTGGATGAAGGGAAGCTCGCTGAAGGAGCTCGTCCAGAATAAAATCGAGAGGGCGAAGACGAATGGTGACGTCGATAAGATTAACGTAGCGATAAGAGATTTATTTAAGGACATTGAGAGCGAGCTTCGGTACAAATATGTGAAATACACAAGGCTTTATCTGGATGTCCTCCGTTCTGTGCTGCTCGAACGGGATATGAAGAGCGAAGCAGACGCCCTGCTGCCAATCCACCTTTTCCTCGAGTATGGAGCCGCGAGTCAGACTTTAATTAGTTTAATGTCGATTGGTCTTTCGAGAACTAGCGCTTTGCTTTTCAAGTCCTATCTCAGTATGAGTAACGAGTTAAGTTCATCGGAGTGTCAGGGCTATATCGATCGAGTGACTTTGGATCGAAGCAGTTTACCGGCTCTATGCCAAGCTGAAATTAGAAAACTCAGACGAGGTAAACCATAGCGTGAGCAAGTTGCTTGCGATGGTGCACGACGCACGTAGGTGACGAGAGTTTGGGGCCGTGGGTCAGCAATTCTCGGCCGGCGGCAACCGGCAGGAAAATCGCGTCAATGCAGCACGGTGCCGTAAAACGCGTTGCGGCCGTTGCGCAGATCGCGGCCGTAGGAGAGCACTACCGTCAGGCTGCCGAGCACGCGGACTTTGCATTGCGCGCCCGCGTCCCACAGCCACTTTTGCGAGCCAAACAGAGCGGACGAATCGGCAATCGCGCCAGTATCCACAAACGGGCCCAGCTTCACGATTACAAATCCGTTGCCGTAAATATTTTTGTCCAGCTCCCAATTGGCCAGCGCATAGCGGCGGCCCAGCGGCGCGGCGCCTTTGCGCCCATCGCTGGTGCCGGCGTGACCGCGCAGCCACAAATCGTTGTCGCGCTCGACGCCCAATTGAAAAAGTTCATCGAACGGAATTTGCCCCAGCGTTTCGCCGGCGCGAAACTGCGCCTGCATTTGGTAATCGTCGCCGGTGGCGCGCGGGAACCAATTCGCTTGCAGCGATCCGCGCACGGTTCCAAACGAGCCGGTGCCGCGCGCAAAATCCCGGCCCACGCGGGCTTCGCCGGACGCGTCCAGCACAAAACGCCGCTCCGGGACGCGCAGCAAAAAGCGTTGCGCCTTCAGCCAAATCGCCAGCGAAGTGCCGTCCGCAAAAAATGGGCGCTCCGCCGCGGAAGTATTTACCGGCAAATTCCGGAACGAGCGATTGGCCAGCTCGAAGCCGGTGCTCCAGCTCCACCAGCCGTTCATTACTTCATGGAGTTCCGCGCCCGCGGCGATACGGCGTACATTCAAATCGGTTAGCGCCGGGCCCGCGCCAAAAAATGTGCGGCTCAAATTCCAGTTTTCGTTTCGCGCGTCGAAATAAAAGCGGGCGCGCAATGCGGGATCGCGCAGCAACGGAGCGGAAACCTCCGCATTCGCGCGGCGCTTTTCCGAATCCCAGCGCAGCAGCGAATTGGCGTTCACCGCGCCGCCGCCGATATTGTAAAAAGAGGGATAGACCGTGGCATACGGCACGCCGCTTAGCAGCGAGAGCGCGCCTTCCCACTTCGAGTCGCCCCAACCGTCGCGCTCGGCAAGATGCAGCGTGGCATCGTAATTTCCGTTGCCCGCGGGCGTCAGCTCCACGCGGCGGTAGGGATAAATTTGCAAATTGTCCAGACGCGCTTCCGCGCCCAACAGCGCATCGGCGGACAAGATTTGCGGAGCGTTGAAGCCGATGGCGCGATTCAAAAGTGTTTCCTGCAAACGAGCGGGCGGCGAGACGGAAACTTTGCGCAAGCGCGGTTTGTCCGCGGCGTTCCAATATTTCAGCGCCGCCGGTAGATTGCCTTCGAGGAAATAAATTGTGCCGAGAAAATCGGGAACGTAGGCATCGTTGGAATTTAGACGCAGCGCCGCGCGCAATTCGCGTTTCGCTCGCGCGAAATCGTGGAGCTTGTAGTCGACTCCGGCAAGCTCCACCAGAAAGCGTGGATCGCGCGGAGCTTTCGCGCGGCCCGCTTGCAGCGAGGCTCGTGCTTCGGTCCAGCGCTGCAATTTTGCCAACGCCAGCCCGGCCAGAAAATCGAGGTCGGCGGATTGCTGCGCCGGTCCGCGCGCGATTCGCGCCGCTGCTTCCCACTGCGCGGCGTCGAACGCTTTCTGCGCTTCGGCGAGGCGCGCCGCGTCGGAATCAGCGTGAGCTTGCGGCGCGGCATCGGGCGCAGCGCTTTGCGATGGATTCGATGGCGCGACTTGCGCAGCGCATGCGGCGAGCGGCGCAATTGTGAAAATTGAAATGGAGAGTGCTGCGGCGAACAAAGTTGCGAAGAAAGTTGTGGCTCGAATCATTGCGCGGGCGGGGCGGACGTGGGCACTGCGAGCAGCGTCCAGTTTTTTGCGGCGGACCATTGTTTCTCAAATTCCGCGCGCTCGATACGCAGAAGTTTTCCGCGCGCCGGATCGTTCACGAAGACCGCGTCGCGCTGCCAATCGAGCCCGGTCACGACTACATAATGCAGCGGAACTTTTGCGCCGCCTGGTTGCGTGCTCACGATCAGCGGACGGCCTGCCGCCAAATGTTTGCGCAAATCGTTCCAGTCGCCACGAAAGGCCAGCGCGCGGAAGCCGGACTGCTGAAAATATTGCTGCATGTCTGACGCGAATATTCCGTGAGCTTTCGCGGAATAAAGTTTACTTTGAATTGCGGCGACGTCGTCCAGGCCGGAGGCAACGGTCGCGCCGTGATTGCGCCAATATTGCAGCAGCATGGCGATTGATGCAGAGCCGCAGCCGTCTTCGCTCTGCTTTACGAATGGAACGTCCAGCCAGATGCCCGCGCCGTCGGCGGAAGTTTTTTTGGTTTGTGCTGCGGCTTGGCGGATGGCGGGAGGCGCAATTCGCGCGGAAAGATTCGCCACGTTCGCAATGAGAAGAAAAGTGAGCGCAAAAAGAAATGCCGCGCTGGAGGAGCGACTTCTTGCGGTGCGGCGAGTCGCTCTCTGGCGCGGCATCAAAATGTTCTAGCGAAACCTAAAACACAAGCGCGAGCGCGATGATCAGCACCACGATCAGAATAATCACGATCAGCAAACGGTCGGAAATTCCGCCCGCTGCAAAATCTTTTTGCGCGTCTCGCGAACGCTGCGCAATTTTCGCCAAATCGTCGTCGCTCAATTGGCCGATGGCTTTGTCGACGCGCTTGTACTCGACGCCGGCGCTTTGCAGCGCTTTTTGCCCAGCTTCGGTGGAAAGCAAATCGCGAATAGCGGATTCATTCGCTTTGCGCGTGTCGGCGGGCCGCGCCGCGTCTTTGTTTAATTCATCGGTGGACACCACGTGCTGCGCGGGCGTCGCCTGTTGCGCGGCGAGGCGCGCCGGCAAAACGCCGAAAGCGGTCAACGCCGCCAGCCCCAACGCAAACGTCCAAGATTTAAGCGAAAATTTCATTCTTCCCCCTCACCGTTGAGTTTTATTGCTGGGAAACGCCCTATTATTGCTGGGAGCCGCCGCGGAGTACTTGCCATTCTTTCTGATGCGCCAGCCCCGCGGAAAGACGCGACTTCTGCCGCTACTTTTCGGCCAGAGGCTGCTGATATTTGCTCAGGTCCACCTTTTGCCATTCGCCTTTTTCGATTCCTTCGCGAATCTGCGCCGGGGTTTTCCCCTTGCGAGTTTGTTCGTACGAATAAAAATCTTCCGCCATGCAGGTGCCGCATCCGGAGCCGTGCCGGCTGGTGAAACAATCCAGCAAACTGCCGTGGCCCTGACTGCGATCGCAATGGCAATAACACGGCTGCTGATACAAGACTTTTTTCACGCGGCCGGCGACGGTGTAGGCATTCTTCATCACCGGATCGGGAAATGCGTCGGGATCCATGGTGTCCGGCAGCGGACCCTTGGGAGCGTCGGCGTGAAACACGGGAATGTCTTCGGCGCCCGGAGTTTGCGCGGCCAATCCGAGAACCGCTCGCCCTGGGGCGAGCATCAAGCCGATTGCGGAACTCAGCAAAATTATTCCGCAGGCGAATGTACGCTTCATTTCCATCTTTTCTCTCTCCGAAACTGTCGTCGCGCCCGACCGCCGCGCGGGTTACGCTTGCAAAAAATTATGCCGCCGAGCCACGCACCGCCGTGGCGCGCATGGCGCGCGTCGCAATGTGCCGCGCGCGCAGATTCTTTTGTACCCGGCGTCCCCAAGTGCGCACAAACGAAAAATTCAGCGCGCCGCCAATCGCGGAGCTGGCCAGCGGAATCAGCCGTCCCACCCATTTTTCCGCAGTCTCTTCGCCGAGCTTTACGGCCAGACGAGCGGCAATTTTCGGTCCCAATTTTTCGGCGAGCTGTTTGCCGGCCAAATCTTTGCCGTAGTCGACGCCGGTGGCCGCGGCCGCCGCCATCCACAATTCCAGTCGCTCGTCGTGGCCGCGGGTCTCGAATCCATAGAGCAGGCACAATCGCTGAATCAATCGCAAAGTGATGGCGGTCAATAATCCGGCGTCCGGCAATAATGTAATCATTCCGCCGAGGCCCATGCCCGCGCCGCTGACCAGCGCCGAGCGCTCCGCGTCGCGAATCAATATTGTGGCGATGGCGTCAAGCCGCTCCAGCGGGACGTCGTGCATGCGGTCAAAGGTGGGGACCCACAGCCCGTACCGGTCGGATAATTGCCGCCGGAAGTCCTGCGGATCGACTTCGATGGAACGGAGCCCGCGCTTCAGCCCGAATCGCGCCGCGCGTCCGAAAACGCGTCCGGCGAGCGAGCCCTTTTTCACATTAGGAAACTTTGCCATGCCTTTGAGCATCCTACGGCGGTTAGAATCCGGCTTCAAGTCCTACGTTGTATGGGACAGCGACAGCTCGGTGAAAGATGCCGTGAGGGTACCCGGCAGGTATCACGAAACCAGGCGTACCACTTGACGCGGGAGCGCTTTTCGGTAAACTGCATTTTCTTTATGGCTACGCAGGTACAATTCGTTCCCGCCCAGGTTCCAGCGGACTTTGACTTTCCGCAGCGCGAGGCGGCCTTTTTTTACGGTCTTTTTCTGCGCGGGCACTCCGCGGAGCAGTTGCGCAGGGATATCGAAGTGCCCATAGCGGTGCTGGCGAAATGGCATAAGGATGCGGAGCGGGAGCCGGAACTGCGCGACATTTTTGTGCGGATTGTGGAATACCGGCGAAATGTGCTGGCGATTTTCGATTCGTTGGTCGGATGGGACGTCAGGAATCAGCGGGTTCAGTAGGGTCTCCAGCTCATATATTCAGCTTCAGGATGTAAGCCCAAACGCCGCAATCGGGAAATACCACTTGGGAGAATCATTTTGGCGATTCCAGGCGATGCGAATTGTTTGCGAAGGCCCTGTACTTCTGGTCAGGTCAAATATTGTCAGGCAACCCATTGGGCAGTGGCGGATTCTAAATTCAACCGGGACTCAAGTGTCACAAAATGAAGGACATTCGTCGATTGACGGATTGGCGGTCCAAGGGTAGAATTCAAACGTCCTAAAAGCTTGAGGTGTAGGCATGCCACGGTTTATACGCGCCGTCTTTGTTTCGGTTTTCTCGCTCGCCATTCTGGTCCCGCTACTTCCCGCGCAACAGGAAGGCCAAGATTCCCGGTCTTTGCCGCCGCAACAGAAACTGAGCAAAGAGCAGAAGAAAAAAGCCGGCAAGACGCTCAAAGAACTCGACAGCACCTACAAGGCCTGGCTGACAGAAGACGTCGTTTATATTATCTCCCCCGAAGAACGCCAGCTTTTCCTGCAACTTTCCACTAACGAAGAGCGCGAACAATTTATCGAGCAGTTCTGGCTGCGTCGCAGCACCAATCCGGACCTGCCGGACAACGAATTCAAGGAAGAGCACTATCGCCGCATTGCGTATGCGAACGAGCACTACGCCTCGGGTATTCCGGGATGGAAGACGGATCGCGGCCGCATGTACATCATGTGGGGGCCGGCGGATGAAGTGGAATCGCACCCTACTGGCGGCAATTACGATCGTCCGATGGAAGAAGGCGGCGGCAGCACGTCCACGTATCCATGGGAAACCTGGCGGTATCGCTACATGGAAGGCATCGGGGAAAACGTTATTTGGGAATTTGTCGATCCGACGGGTTCCGGCGAGTATCACCTGACCATGGATCCTTCCGAAAAGGATGCGTTGCTACACGTTCCCGGAGCGGGACTGAGTTTACTGGAATCGATGGGGATGGCTTCGAAGACGGACCGGTTTACGCGTTCCGACGGCACCAATTTGCCGACTTCCATTGGCGGCGAAACCGCCAGCATGAACGAGTTCAACCGTTTGGAACAATATTCGAAGGCTTTCAAACCGCCCGAAGTGAAATTCAAAGATCTCGAAGCCTTGGTTACTGCGCGGATTGTGCGCGACCAAATGCGGTTCACCTGGCGCACCGACTATCTGAAAGTAACCAACGACACAGTCTTGGTTCCCGTGACGGTGCAAGTGCCCAACAGTCAGCTATCGTTCGAAGCGAAACAGGGCGTCCACTCCGCAACGCTTAACGTTTTCGGGCGCGTCAGCACTCTCACTGGCCGCGTGGTGCAAACTTTTGAAGATCCGGTCAGCAAGGATTTTCCGGACAGCCTGTTTCAACAGTCGCTCAAAATGCAGTCCATTTATCAAAAGGCAATTCCGCTGCGCCCCGGACTCTATCGTTTGGACATCGTGGTGAAGGACGTCAAGAGCGGGAACGTTGGCGTGATTAACACGCGCCTGGCAGTGCCGAAGTATGACGATGATAGTTTGGAGACCAGTTCGCTGATTCTTGCCGATCAACTCGAGCATGTGCCCGCCAAACAGATTGGCGCGGGGCAGTTTGTGCTGGGCTCTTCCAAAGTGCGGCCCAAACTTGACGGCGAATTTACTCCCAACGAGCGGCTCGGCATCTACATGCAGGTATACAACCTGAAGCCCGACGAGAAAACGCACAAGTCCGCCGCGAATTTTGTTTTCACGGTGAAAAAGGGCAACGAGCAAGTGATGCAGTTCAAGGAAAATTCGGAAGAAATGAAGCAGACCGGGCCGCAAGTCACCATCGAGCGTTTCTTGCCGCTGGCGACGCTGACTCCGGGCAAATATTCCCTGGAAATTGCGACCACCGACACGCTTTCCAATAAGACAATTTCCAAGGTTGCGGACTTTACGGTAAAGGCTTCCGGCGACACGAAGACTGCCGCCAACACAGTACCCGGGAGGTAGATGCACTTGACCCAAGGACGGCTCCGAATTCTGGGGGCTTTGTTCCTCACCGCGTTGTGTTCATCCGTGGGGGTGGATATTTCGCGGGCGCAAGCGAAGTCTGTCTCGGGCAAGATCGCGGGCGTGGTCAACGATTCTTTCGGCACGCCGCAACTTGGCGCCACCGTAGAGATGGTTTCGGAAGCTACCGGCGTGGCCGCGGCGCGCGATTTTCTCACGAACACGCAGGGCATCTTTCGCGGAGAGCGCCTGGCGCCGGGTTTTTACACGGTTCGTGTAACACTGGCCGGCTATCTGCCCACTCTCGAACAGCATGTCCGCATAACTTCGCACCTCACTACGGTTGTCCGCATACAACTGGAATCGATGTTTGCGTCGCTCGATCAATTGCGACATCAGCCTGCTTCTTCCGCGGTTGAAGCGGACGACTGGAAATGGGTGTTGCGCTCGGCGTCGGTTGCGCGGCCTGTTTTGCAGTGGATGGATGATGGTTCCTTGAGCGCCGCAAATTCTGGTTTTGACGCAATTGCGAAGCGTCCCAGAGCGCGCTTGGAATTTACAGACGGCGCACGCCATCCGGGCTCCGGCTCGAATCTTCCGGCAACTCCGGCCACGGCGTTCGCATACGACCAAAAGCTCGGTACCAGCAATCGCCTGCTCTTGGCGGGCGAGATGAATTACGATTCGGATGCTCCCGGCGGCGGCTTCGCCACCGTATGGCTGCCGACTGGTTCACTCGGCAATGGTCCTCATTCCGCGCTGGTGCTGCGCGAAGCCAAGCTTGGTCCGGAAGGACCAACTTTCCGGGGAGTGCGCATCGAGCAAGGCGGCGCATTCACGGTCGGCGATCGTAACACGCTGCATTATGGTGGCGAATACGTGATGGTGGGCCTGGGGTCGTCCGCGGTTTCCGTCCGTCCACACCTGCAACTGGATACGCAAATTTCCAACGATTGGCATACCGCGCTGGTTTTTGCGGCGCAACCGGATGCGGCGCTTTTTGGTTCCAGCGATCTGGATACCGGAGCGGCGTTGGCGGCCGCCCTTGATGCCTTGGACGCTTTTCCGACTTTGCTGCTGCGCGATGGCCATCCGGTTTTGCAAAATGGCTGGCACGAAGAATTGGCGGTAGAACGTAAACTTGGCACGCGCGGAAAAATTCAGGCCGCCGCTTTTCATGACGACAATCGCCACGTCGCGGTATTTGGTCGCGGCACAAACTTGCCGTCTTCGGATTATCTCCAGGATTATTTCTCGAACGGGTTTGCTTATGATGCCGGATCTTCCGGCAGTTGGGGAACGCGGATCGCCTTGAAAGAAAAATTAAACGACAACGTGGAAGTTACGGCGGTATACGCGTTCGCTGGAGTGCTTACCGCTTCTGATTTCGTGGAAGGGCCGCTGCGGGATCTGCTGCGCACCGCCATGCGGAATTCCATGGCCGCTAATGTTTCCGCGAAAGTGCCGCACTTGGGCACCAAAATTAACGTCGGTTACAAATGGGTCGACGGAGTAACCATTTCCCGGCTGGATAATTACGGGGAATCGCTGTTTCAAACCGATCCTTATCTGCACTTGGCTATCCGCCAGACCCTGCCGAAATTTGGGCCAGGGCGTTGGGAGGCGATCGCCGATTGCGACAACTTACTGGCTCAAGGATATGTCCCACTGAGCAGTCAGGACGGTCGCGTTGTCGCAGTTCCAGCCTTCCGCACTTTTAGGGGCGGTCTCAGCCTGCAATTCTGAGCTAATACCTTGGCTTCGGAAAGCTGTAGCAACCTTCCATTAATGGTATATTTGTGTAAGTCGCTGGCTGTGAAAGAAATAAGCCGCAACGTTGCAAGCACTTAGAGGTACCGGTACCTACCAAAGAGTGGAATTCGATTTGCACCTGTATCCGGTGTCTCGAGCTGGGCCTGAGTGATGAAACAGAACCTAAGGGTTAGTCTCGGAGCCGTAGTCCTGGCGCTTGCCACTCTGGCAGCGGTCATTTTCGCTTGGCTGAATTTCGTCCAGCGGGAACAGTTTGAGAGTCCAGATGATGGCGTGGCCTGGATGGATACGGCTCACGGCACCCAGGCTTGGCGTATTGCGGCAAATTCTCCCGCCATTCGCGCCGGGTTGCGTCCCGGCGACCTGCTCATCGCGATCAACGATAGCCCGGTAAGCACCCAGGTGCAGGTTACTAAGCGGCTGTGGCGCGCCGGGATGTGGAGCCAGGTTCGGTACAAATTGATTCGCAACGGAGAGGAATTTGAAACTCCGTTGGTCACCGCGCCCGCCGAGAAACCCGCTTCCATTGAAAATTACGAGCGAATTGTCGGACTTTTGTATTTGTTCATCGGCTTGTTTATTTTTGTGCGGCGATGGAACGCTCCGCGGGCCATTCACTTTTTTGTTTTTTGTCTGGTTTCTTTCGTTCTCTATTCGTTTCACTACACCGGGAAATACGACACTTTCGATCGTGAAGTTTATTGGGCGAATCTTGCCGCGCAATTGCTGGCTCCCGCTTTGCTGCTGCATTTCGCGTTAGTTTTCCCGGAGCGCACTGAAGGTGTAACCCGCTCTTTCACCAAACTCAGCGCGGTTTACGGACCGCCGTTACTGCTGTTTCTGGGTTCGGTGTTTACGGCGTTGCATGCGTTTGGATTTATTCCGTGGCTCGGGTCGAGAATTTTTCTCGATAAATTCGATCTGGCGTACCTGGGCGCCTGCTTCCTGCTGGCTGGAATTGTTTTTTACAAGAGTTTCCGCGAAGCTCCGGCTGGAGTTCTGCGGCAGCAGTTGAAGTGGCTCTCCGGCGGAACGCTTGCGGGCACGTTGCCGTTTTCGCTTTTTTACGTTTTGCCGTTTGTTTTTGATGCCACGCCGCACGCCTGGACCAAGTTTTTCGTCCTCACTCTGGTTCTGATTCCACTGTGTTTTGGCTACGCCATCATTCGCTATCGCTTGATGGACGTGGACATTATCTTCAAGCGCGGCTTGGCTTACACGGCTGCCACTGCCGGGGTGGCGGCGGTGTACTTCGCGCTGGTGGCGCTGATCGCGCAAATCTTTCACGCGCAGACCACCGGATTTGTTGGCGGCGTAATCGCTATCGTGATTGCCGCGTTTTTGTTTCAGCCTTTTCGCGAGTGGATCCAGGCGCGGCTGGATCGTTTTTTTTACCGCGATCGTCTGGACTATCGCCGCACGCTGATCGAGTTTGGCCGCACGCTGACCAACGAAGTGCGTTTTGAGCCGATGCTCGGCTCGGTGATGGATCGCGTTTCGCAAACTTTGCTGGTCGATCGCATCGCTATTTTTGTGGAGGATCCGAAGCAGCCCGGCCAAATGCGGCTGGCGCGTTCGATGGGCGTGCGTTTGTCCGAGCCCATGGATCTTGGTTTCCTCGAGCCGGCCCGGCCCGAGTTCGCCGGCGGGGCGCTCTTTTTTGAGTCGCCCCGTTCGGCGAGAGATGTTTCGGATTCCGTGCGGCAAACTCTCGGACAATTGGATCTCAACTATTTTATTCCTTGCCGCATTCGCGAACATACCGTCGCGGTGCTCGGTTTGGGCAAGACGGTCGATGGAGATTTTCTATCCAGCGATGACGTGGAGTTGGTGCAGACCATCGCCGGATACGTCGCCGTCGCTTTGGATAACGCGCAGCTTTACTCCTCGCTCGAGCAAAAAGCTCTCGAAATTGCGCGGCTGAAGGACTTCAGCGAAAACATTGTGGAATCGCTGAACGTGGGCGTACTCGCCGTCGATTTGGGCGGCATGGTGGAATCGTGGAATACGCGGATGGAACAGCTTTTCGGCGTCACGCGGCAGGAAGCGGTGGGCCGCCCGCTGCCGTCCCTGCTACCGGAAGAGCTTGCGCTGGAAGTTGCCGCTCGCAAAGACGCAGAGCAAATCACCGGCATCTATAAACAGCGGCTACATCATCACGGCAAGGCGCTGACGCTGAACGTTTCCATCACGCCACTGGTCAGCAAATCCGGCGAACGCATCGGCCGGCTGATGCTTTTTGACGATGTGACCCACCGCGAGCGCATGCAAGAACAAATGACGCAAACGGAAAAACTTACGTCGCTCGGCCTGCTCGCGGCGGGCGTCGCTCACGAAGTCAACACTCCGCTGGCGGTAATTTCCAATTATATTCAGATGCTGGCCAAGCAAATGCCCGAGGGCGATCCGCGCCACGCCATCATCGAAAAAATTATCAAGCAGACCTTCCGTGCCAGCGAGATTGTCAACAACCTGCTCAATTTTTCGCGCACCGGCGCGGCAGAACTCGCGGATGTGGACGTCAACCTGGTGGTGGAAGAAACCCTTTCGCTGGTCGCTCACCCGATGAAAACTTCGCAAATCCAGGTGGTGAAGCAGCTTGGCGAAACTTTGCCGGCGGTTCGCGGCTCCGCGAACAAACTGCAGCAGGTTTTTCTGAATTTATTTTTGAATGCGCGAGATGCCATGCCCAGCGGCGGCATGTTGGAAGTGCGCACCGCCGCGCACAATGGCAGCGTGGAAATTGAGATCGTGGACACCGGCGCCGGCATTCCGCGCGAAGACATTCACCGCATTTTTGATCCATTTTTCACCACTAAGCCGACCGGCCGCGGCACGGGCCTGGGCCTCTCGGTGAGCTACGGCATCATCAAAGAACATGCAGGGAAAATTGATGTCCGCTCGACGCCTGGTAAAGGCACATCCTTCCACGTCGAGTTCCCCTCGGTCCGGAAAGTTGTCCATGTCTAAAGGGTCCATCCTGGTTGTTGACGATGAAATAGAAATTCGCGAAGGTTTGGAACTGCTGCTAACCAGCGAGGGTTACGGCGTTTCCAGCGCCGGCACCGGTGAATCCGGCCTCGCGAAACTCGACGAGCAACCTTACGATTTGCTTTTGCTGGACGTCAGTCTTCCCGATCGCAACGGGCTCGATCTGCTGAAAGAAATTCATCTGCGCGATCCACACCTTTCCGTGGTGCTGATCACTGCGTACGGCTCCATCGACATGGCGCGCGCCGCTTTCAAGAATGGCGCGATGGATTACATCACCAAGCCGTGGTCCAATGACGAACTTCTCGCGCAAGTTGCGCAAGCGGTGGAATCGCGGCGGCTGCGCGAAGAAAACGTTCACCTGAAACGCGCGCTAAGGCAGCGCTTTAATTTCCCCAACATTATCGGCAAAAGCGAAAAAATGCAGACGCTCTTGAATCTGGTCGCCCAAGTGGCCACTTCGCGCTCTACGATTCTCATCAGCGGCGAAAGCGGCACCGGTAAAGAGCTTATCGCCAAGGCCGTTCATTCCGCTTCGCCGCGCGCGGACAAAGCTTTCGTCCCCGTTAACACCGGTTCGATTCCGGTCGACTTGCTCGAATCGCAACTTTTCGGCCACGTGAGAGGCGCTTTCACCAGCGCGGTCTCCTCGAAAAAAGGACTCTTCGAGGTCGCCGATCAAGGCACCATTTTCTTCGACGAAATCGCCACCATCAGCCCGGAGACGCAAGCCAAGCTGCTGCGCGTAATTCAAGAGCGCGAATTCATGCGGCTCGGCGGCACGGAAACTCTCAAGGTTGACGTCCGTATCGTCGCCGCTTCCAACGTCGAGCTGATTTCTTTGGTTCGCGAAGGCCGCTTCCGCGAAGATCTTTTTCACCGTCTCAACGTGATCCATCTGCAACTGCCGCCGTTGCGTGACCGCCGCGAAGACGTTCCCGCTCTGCTCGCGCATTTTCTGCTGCGTTATTGCGAGGAAAACGGAAAATCGCCGCGCCTCTTCACGCAAGCCGCGCTCAAACTGCTCATGGACTACGACTGGCCCGGCAACGTTCGCGAGCTCGAGCACGTGATCGCGCGCGGTGTGGCGCTCTCGCCCACTCCTGTGATCGCGCTGGACGTGCTTCACGGCGAACTGACCGGGCGCTCCTACTCGGCTTCTATTCTGGAGCACGATCCGAACGCATCGCTCTTCGACATCCTCGAAGACATCGAGCGCCGCATCATCATCGATAAGCTGGAGCGCTCAAACTGGAACCAGACCGAGGCCGCCGAGCAGTTCCGCATCCCGCTCTCCACCCTGAACCAGAAAATTAAGCGGCTGAACATCGAGATACGCAAAAAGACGAAGGAATAAACAGAACCCCTGTCATCCTGAGCGTAACCGAAGGTGAGCGAAGGACCTGCTGTACCTACCGTTCAATATCGGTGCACGCCGCTCAGCCAATCCCTCGGGTGCCTCATCCAGTCGGAGCAACGCGACTTCCATAAGATTGCGCTCCAGAATGACAGTGCTGGTCGAAAGCCCTCAGTGCGTGGTGTGATCGCGAAGCTGCGCAGTCGGCCCGTTTTTCTTTACCGAGGCGATGCCGTTCTCGCACGCAGCTTCGGACACATACATCTCGCTCATGCCGATGACCTGCCCGTTGGGGGCCTTCAGCACAAAATATGGCTCGGAGCGCTTGGAGTTCTTCCGCTCGAAATGCGCCTCGTTTACCGAATGCTTCCGTACCGACTCGATG
>DASXMB010000090.1:0-3392 GCA_036495905.1 Candidatus Acidiferrum sp. | reverse complement strand
GGAATTGATTGCCGTGCGGCGCAACGCGGCTGCGCTGCCAAATCAATCCATCAAACTGTCTGAAGCCGCGCAACTGCTGGGTGATTGAACTGTGATGCTGGCCGCCGCGATCCTCGCTGCCGGAGAGTCCAAGCGGATGGGCCGGCCCAAGGCGCTAGTTCCCTTCCAAGGTTCAACCTTCGTAGAACATCTGATTACAGCAACTCGTCATGCGCGGGTGGGGCTTACGCGCGTGGTGCTCGGGGCTGGAGCGGAGGGCATTCGCGCGCAGTTGAAGATCGACCAGGCATGGATTGTGGTGAATGGCGATTGGCCGAAGGGACAGCTTTCTTCGATTCATGCGGCGATACGGAGCTTGCCCGCGGGAGTCAGTGAGGGGATTTTGGTTTGTCCGGTGGATCATCCTTTGATTTCGACGCATTTGGTCGCGGCTTTGATCGCGGCGTTTGATGCCGGCGGGAAAATGATCGCTTTGCCAAAGTTTGGGGGGCGGCGCGGGCATCCGGTGATTTTTCGGGCGGCTTTGTATGAGGAGTTGCTGGCGGCTCCGGCTGAGGTTGGCGCGAGGCAGGTGGTTTGGAATCATGCGGGGGAAGTGGCGGAGGTGGAGACGCAGGAAGAGGGAGTGATTTTGAATTTGAATGATCCGGAGAGTTTGCGGAAAGCGAGCGGGCATTAGGTGGCCGCACGAGTAGTTAAGTAACTTTTTTTAGGAGGGCGGCGACGGCGTCGGTGCAGAGTTGGGCCGCGTGGAAGGTGGCTGGGGGCAAATCGCCGAGCGCGCTGGATATTTGTTGCGGGGTGATGGCGCGAATTTCTGTTGGGGATTTGCCGATCAGGATGTCGGTCAGCTTCGAACTGCAGGCGATGGCGGCTACGCAGCCTTGGGTTTTGAAACGCGCGGCCGAGATACGGCCATTTTCGAGGCGCACTGCCAGGCGCAGGATGTCTCCGCAGACAGGATTTGTCACTTCGACCGTCGCGGTGGCGCCGGGCAAATCGCCGGCGTTATGCGGGGCGCGGAAGTGGTCGAGGATAATTTCGTTGAAGGTGGCACCTTGTGATGTAGCCAAGCATCAACTCCTTAGTAACAATTGGCGATGACGCGCGGGCAGTATGAGTATAATGCCGCGCGATCGAGGTTGGATAGTTGATAGCGGGATAGTCAAGGGAGTTTGCAAAAGTTTCGCTTTTTTTCTTTCAATCTTATTGACACAAGTGGGGTTAGGAAAGTAACGTAGCAGTCCCAGCCAGCGCTTATCCGAACCGGGCGCGGAAAGCGGGCCACTCACTTCGCCTAAGAAATTGTCAGGAGATAGACAGATGCGACGACTTGGATATTTCTTCACCCTCGCGGTGGCCTTCGCAATGTTGGCGAGCGCCAGCTTCGCGCAAGACGGGAAGCTGAAGATTAAGGTAACGCCGCCTCAAGCTTACGTGTTCTTAGATGGGAATGCCGTAAACGACGGCAGCCACACGATGAAACTGGCAGCGGGCAAACACACCGTGGTGGTGGTGAACTATGGTTACAAGATTTCCTCGCAGGACGTGAATATTGAGGCCGGGAAGACAACGGACCTCAACGTCGCGCTGGAAGCATACGGAGATAAGGTGTCAGGTCCGTGGGGCCGAGTTTACATCTCCGGAACGGATACTCGCGCCGCGGTGCTCTCGAACGGGAAGACACCGGGATATTTTGTGGGCCATGTGGATGAATTCGACAACGATTTCTGGCTCTGGAAGCAGGAATTGCTGCTGCCTCCAGGCACGCATCACCTGACGATCACGCGAGCAGGCAAGGAATTGTGGTCGGGAGATGTGAAGGTGGAAGCGGGCAAGAAGGTTTCGATCAACGTCGGGAAGAATTCGCAGGTGACTTCGGATTGGACGAAGCGCGACGCGGATTTGACGAAGAAGGCGCCGCTGCCGCGTTTTCATGCTGGAATAGCGAGCGCGACGGTGGTGGTTGCGCCGGTGAAGGCTACCGTGACGAACTCCTCGGCGAACATCAACTGCGGCCAGAGCACCAACCTGGAATGGACGACGGCAGACGCTGTGGACGTGAGCTATGACAATGGCGTCGGGAAAGTGGCGAACAGTGGATCGCAAGCAGTATCGCCGCACGCGACGACGACTTACACTTTGACGGCTGTTGGTCCGGGCGGGACGGTGACGGGGACCGAGACAGTGAACGTCAACACGACCGTAGTGGCCACGCTGAACGCCGCTCCTCCTGAATTGCACTACCGCAAGATCGGCGACAAGGTGATCACGGATGATTCCGGCACGCTGACCTGGACCACTTCGAATGCGGACTCGGCGGAAATCACGCCGATCGGCAAAGTGGACTTGAACGGCAGCCAAACGGTGAAAGCGGACCCGGCGAAGACGGATATCGGAACCGTGGACGAGCAAAAGAGCTACACGTTGACGGCGACGAACGTTTGCGGCGGGTCGTCTACACAAACTGCTGCTTTCCACGTCACCGGATCGATCGAACCGATCCCGGAAGTGGTGCTGCAGAGCGTGTTCTACCCAACGGATTATCCGGATAAGAAGAACCCGCAGGTGGGATTGGTGAAGAGCCAGCAGCTAGAGCTGGCGACACTGGCCGCCGGGTTCAAGAAATATCTGGAATACGATGGCGACGCGAAACTTTCCGTGGAAGCTTATGCGGATATTCGCGGCTCGAAGCCACACAACCAGGATTTGAGCGAACGGCGCGTGGAGCGCATCAAGCAATACCTGGTGGACCAGGGAATCTCGGCGGACAAAATCCAGACGGCGGCATACGGCAAGGAACGCCCGATGGAGAAGTCCGAAGTGAAGACTCTGGAAAGCACCAATCCGAACCCGGCTCCCAAGGCGCGGGCACGGAATACGCAAGGCACCTGGTATGCTTACAACCGTCGCGCGGATATTATCTTGCTGCCTTCGGGCAAGAAGTCAGCGCAATTCTATCCGAACAATGCCGATGATTCGGGGATTATGTGGCAGATCCCGAAGCCGGGCTTGAAGAAGGTGGAAGCGGCGCAGTAACTTTTATTTCAGATTGGATTGAACGCGCCGGGGAGCGACCCTCTCCGGCGCGTTTTCTTTTTGGGGTGAAGGCTTTTACAACAGAGACCTACAGGCCCAGGGAACTCCGTGGCGCGCCGAGGGAGTAGAATTGTGGCGGCTATGGCGCGGACTTCAAAACCCGGGGAGATGCGCATTGTGTCTTTGGCGCCCAGTGTTACTTCGATTTTGCTTGCGTTAGGTGTGGGGCGCGAACTCGTCGGGGTTTCGCGGTGGTGCAAGGATGTGGCGGAGGTGGGTTCGCGGCCGGTCGTGGGCGATTGTTGGAAGATTGATTTGCGCGAGGTGATGCGTTTGCGGCCGACGATATTGAT
>DASXMB010000089.1:0-14602 GCA_036495905.1 Candidatus Acidiferrum sp. | reverse complement strand
CCTTCCTTGGAGGCGTTGATGCTGACGGGAAGATCCTCAAAATGTTCGTCTCTGGGCTCGGAGGGACGAACGCGCAAGGGTTTGGCGATTTTGGCGCGACGGTGACGGCGCTTGTGGGGAAAGTCGTCTTGGAACGGCTCGGACATGTGGCTCTTGCTGAAAACGGACTACTTATCCACTATTCGCGCCGGGCGATGAAACGTCAAGCAGGTGCGCTGAATCTGATACTGTGGGCTGGAGTAAGCGAAAGATCGCGGAGGGTAGAGAGATGGCGGAGAAAATTCAGAAGGCGGAAGGCGAGTGGAAAAAGGAACTGACGCCGAATCAATATCATGTGACACGAGAGAAGGGAACCGAGCCGCCCTTTACCGGCGAGTATGAAGACGAAAAAGCAGCGGGAACGTATAAGTGTGTGTGTTGTGGTGAGCCGGTTTTTCGTTCGGAGACGAAATATCACTCGGGATCGGGCTGGCCGAGTTTTTATGCTCCGGCGAAGGATGGAGCGGTGGAAACGGAAACGGACCGCAGCCATGGAATGTCTCGCACGGAAGTGAAATGCGCGAAATGCGATGCGCACCTGGGGCACGTGTTCGAGGATGGGCCAAATCCGACGGGGTTGCGGTATTGCATCAATTCCGTAGCGCTGAAATTGGACAAGGATTAGGAATCCCGCTATGAGCAAATTAATCATGTGGAATTTGATTTCGTTGGACGGATTTTTCGAGGGGGAGAAGAGTTGGGCGCTGGATTGGCATCAGTATGCCTGGGGCGATGAACTGGAGCGGCTATCGATTGAGCAGTTGAAGGCGGCGGACGGCTTGCTGTTCGGACGAGTGACCTATGAAGGCATGGCGGCATATTGGCAGAAAGAGACGGGCGAGGTGGCGGAGTTCATGAACCGTTTGCCAAAGGCAGTGGTGTCTCGAACGCTGGAACGCGCGGACTGGAACAACACGACATTGATTAAGGGCGATCTCGGAGGGGAAGTCGCGAAGCTCAAGGGAAAAAGCGGGAAAGATATTTATGTATTTGGGAGCGGAAAGTTGTCGCATACGTTGATGGAGCATGGGCTTTTTGACGAATATCGGATTGCGGTGGTGCCGGTGATTTTGGGGAGCGGCAAGACTCTGTTTGGAGACGGGTTGAAGCGGCAACCGCTGAAGTTGGTGGAAACGCGAACTTTTTCGTCGGGGGCGGTGATGATGAGGTATGAGCCGCGGGTTTAGTGGAAAGGCCAACGAGATCGCGCCGCCATGAAAAAGCGCCGCGGAATTAACGCGGCGCGTGGATGAAAATATTGGGTGATGGAGTTAAGCGGCAGTGCAGGCGTAGTTAGCGAGATGCGCAACGGGATCGCGCTGCCAGACGCCGACCAGCAGAATCTTCGTGCCGCTGGGATATTTGAAAATATAGAAAACGCTGCGTTCCCCTTCGACTTCAAAGAAGCCAGGACGACGTGAATCGGGGCGCAAAGACGCGCCAGCGCTCAAGAGCAAACGCAGTTCCGCGAGTTCTTCCGGAGAGTGATTCCGGAGGTCTTCCAAAAGGGGCGGTGTTTTATGGACAGTGTTCATGATGTTTTCTCCGCCGTGAGCAGCTTAACTTGCTCCTCTCAAGTAAAGACGTAAAAGTTGGGCGAAAGTTTCATGAATGGCAACGGTAAGAAGGAAATTTGTTTGGAGACGAGGGCGGAGGATCCGGCCGGGGGCCCAGTGTCCCGCGGAGAATCCCAGTATCCGTATTTTTGAATAAGAGGCCAAATTGGCATCCGAGGGGTCGCCTGGTTGCGATGGCAAGCACGGACGGAGTTTTGATAGTGGTTGTACAATCCACACAGGATTATCCGAGACGCACGTTACTGTTGTCATAGGTACTTGCGTGAGCGAGATTTCCCTGCGATAGTGCGATAGCGCCCCCTCAAGCACAGGAAGATCACGTGGCCAAGACATCGACGAAAACGAAAACGAATAAAGATAAAGCCGGATTCGGCAAAGACCGAAGACGCAAACATCATCACTTTTTGGTGACGGTGAATTACGCGGATGGCGAGCAGTTTGGGCGCGTCTATACAGATAAGGAAAAGGCGTCGCGATTCGCGAGCCGGCAGAGAAGGTCGCCGGTGGTGAAGTCGGCGCGAGTGAGCCAGGTTTCGTAGAAGGCTCGGATGTGTGGCTCCTGTGGCGTCCGAAAAACAAGAAGAACAACGGATGCACGCGAGACTTGTGGGCGTATGGTGGGCGTGTTATAAAAAGAGAAGCTTAGCGGCCTTAGTATAGTGGTAGTACGGAACCTTGCCAAGGTTCAGGTGTCGGTTCGATTCCGATAGGCCGCTCCATAATTTTCCCTGCGATGGATCCTTCCGATTGGTTTTTCCCGCGATAACTTTTTCCGTTTTGCGCCGATGTATTGAGCGGATGTGCGTTGTTTAAGGATTAATGAAGCTCCAGACAGCAGATTCCGGAGGAGCCTGCCGAAAGGCGGCAGGTTCCTTCGGAATGACAACGTTTGGTTTTGCGCATGTGGTTTTGCGCTTTAGTTTTGCGCTGGGTTTTATGTTCGCAGGGATCGTAAGGAAACGAGAAGTTGCTGGAAGCCTTTGAGTTGCAGGGCTTCTCTGGTGCAGAGGACTCTGACTCGTTTGTCGACGGGGATCGGCCTGCCGTTGGTCTCGGCATAGCTTAGAGCGAATACAACATTTTCCTTGACCGCAGTTCCGCCGGTTTTTCTTGTCGACGGGAAAATAAAATGCCGTTAAAACCGTGCCCCTGGTTAAGTCCGAGACATCGACCTGATGGTCAACGTCCTTCTTGTCTGTCCATTGGCACGTTGCATATAAATGACCGATAAAGGTATCGGCAATCTTGCCGCCCTTGACATATATCAAGGTCAATTCGTGCGTGTCCCTGTTAATCGAATCTAGAGTTCCCGTGAACATCGTTCCGTGATAGCCGACCGGATAGTAGCCGCTGGGGGCGGTGGCTTTTTGAGCTTTGGATTGCGCGACTAGCGCCAAGCAGACAAGGGACAATAAACACGAGACGAAGGGGTGCCTCATGGGGCGGATTCTACTAAACGATCGCAGGGTACACAATGGGATTTGGTTTGCGCGGACAGTGAGGTGAGGCCGAGAAGTAGCGCGAGGGCGGAGAGAATGGTGAGGCGGCGAAAATTTTTGGAGCGGCGTGGTTGAATTGGCATGGCGTCAGATGGAATCCGGAAATTTCGATGTGGTTAATCTTTTTCCAGCATAACTTCGGTGGATTTGATGATGGCGCGGACGGTGTCGCCGACTTTTAGTTTCATTTCTTCAGCGCTGCGCCGGGTGATGACGCTTTCGATGAGGTCGCTGCCGACGCGGACGACTACGTGGGCCATGACGCCGCCGAGTTGGAGCTCTTCAATTTTTCCGGCGAGTTTGTTGCGGGCAGATATGGTCATCTGTGAAGGATACGCCCGAGGGACGGAGAGAGTCCATGAGGGGAAAGTAGACAAAAATTGACGACGAAATGCTAAGAGAAGCTACGGAGTACACCCGATTGGCTTGGATTAGGGGGCTTTTATAATTTTGTGAGGAACGGAATCGAACGGCTCCGCTCCCAAGGTCCCCATGGCAAAGTGGGTGGTTAAATGCCCGGAATGCAACCGGATTTTTACGCACACGGAAATTGAGCGTGAGGTGCTGGAGGCGTGTTATCGCGATCCGTACCGGATCGTGGCGCGGCCTGCGATGCCGACGGGCGCCAGTAGGCGAGTTTGTCCGGAGTGCGGGGTGCAGTCAAATTTTGGGCCGATGCAGCTTTCGTTTGCGCCGTAGGCTTTCCCTCTGAAGTCAAAACTAAAATTCAAAATTAAAATGAAGATGAGATTCTTGTGATGACTGACCCGCCGTAGAGACGGGTTCGCAGCGTTGCGCGGTTTTCCTCATAGGATTTCCTCAGGGTAATTATTTAGGGCGATATTTGGGTGGAGTGCCGTTAGAATCGGCCCAGCATTTTGCGGCTGGTCGGGATTCTTGCGATGGGAAAGATTGTGATTGCGGTGGGGAGCGCGCGGCGCCCGAAAATTGGGGCGGTGGAGGCGGCGGTTGAAGAATTTGCCGGGTTGATGGGAGCGGGCACGGAGTTTGAGGTGATTGGAGTCGAAGTGGAAAGCGGAGTGGGCCACACGCCGGCGTCGAGGGAAGAGTCGATGCAGGGGGCGCGGCAGCGGGCGGAGAATTTGGTCAGGCTGGCAAGAGAGAAGATTGCGGCGTGGAATTATTTTGTGGGGTTGGAAGGCGGGTTGGATGTTTTGGCGGAAGGTGGAGGGCGGCGAGTCTTGCTTGAGAGCTGGGCATTCGTGACGGATGGAACGCGGGGGTATTTTGGGCGGTCGGGAGGAGTGGAGATTCCAGAGGCGTTGGCGAGAGAGGTTTTGGATGGCGGGATTGAGTTGGGAGTGGCGATTGATCGGTTTGCGGGGGAGCGCGGAATTCGGGATGCGGGAGGAGCGTGGGGCGTGTTGACGCGAGGATTGATAGCGCGGCAGGAGGCGTTTCGGGTGGCAGTGGTGGCGGGGTTTGCGGGGTTCTATAATGAAGAGAAATATTTGGAAAAGGCGAAGTAAGGAAGTAATGAGATAACGAAGTAGCGAAAGAATGAAAAGACCGAAGAAGCGAAAGAAGAGCAGTGGGAGTTGGTCGGAACGTCGGACGGTCGGATTTGTGAAGGAGGCACGGTGGACATTGTAAAAGGGAACATGGGGTGGATTGAGGTGGTAGTGGGGCCAATGTTTTCGGGGAAGAGCGAGGAATTGATACGAAGGCTGCGGCGAGCGGAGATTGCGCGGCAGCGAGTGCAGATTTTTAAGCCGGCAATCGATGAGCGGTACGCGAAGAACGAGATTGTGTCGCACTCCGGGCTGGAGATTCCCTCGGACAATATTACGAAGGCCAGCGAGATTATGGAGAAAGTGCAGGCGCGGACGGAAGTGGTGGGGATCGATGAAGCGCAGTTTTTGGGCGACGAAGTGGTGGATGTGTGCAATCAGCTGGCGAATTTGGGCAAGAGGGTGATTGTTACGGGATTGGATACGGATTTTCGAGGGCGGCCGTTTGAGCCGATGCCGCGGTTGCTGGCGATTGCAGAAGAGATTACGAAATTGCTGGCGATTTGCGTGCGGTGCGGGAATCCGGCGGTGCACACGCAGAGGTTGGTGGAGAATGAGGAGCTGATTGTGGTGGGCGCGACTGGGATGTATGAAGCGCGGTGTCGGCGCTGTTTTGAGCCGAATCCGGCGATGCTGAAGGAAAAAGAGAATGGTCCGCACTTAATGGTGAGGAAGCGGGCGGCAGGGGCTGAGTAGTCCTTTCTTCTAGAAACAGCGCAGCGCAAAATATGGCCTGATGGGAAATCTGAAAATTTATGAAGATTGAATCTAAGGCGCCGACGCGTGTGGATTTGGCTGGGGGAACGCTGGATATTTGGCCGTTGTATTTGTTTCACGCTGGCGCGGTGACGGTGAATGCGGCGATTACGCGATATGCGCGGTGCGTGATCGAAACGAATGAGGGAGAGCGGATACGGCTGGTTTCTCTGGATACCAAGCGAGAGGAGAGTTTCCCGTCGCTAGGAGCCTTGACGAAAGCGAAGAAATACAAATTGCCGCTGTTGGCGCAGCTGGTAAAGATTTTCGCGCCGACGCGCGGGTTTACGCTGACTACGGATTCCGAGGCTCCCGCAGGGGCGGGAATTGGCGGATCAAGCGCGATGGCCGTGGCGATTTGCGCGGGGCTGGACCGCCTGACGAGTGCGGGAAAGAGCAAAGTGGAATGGATTCACACCAGTCGCGATGCGGAAGCGCTGGTGATTCAGGTGCCGACCGGGACGCAGGATCATTATCCGCCAGCGTTTGGCGGTGCCGCGGCGATTGAATTGTTGCCGGGATGCGAACGGCGAGCGGAGCTGCGCATCGACCTGGAGGAGTTGGAGCGACGGATCATGTTGGTGTACACAGGAAAGCCGCGACAGCACGGGATCAATAATTGGGAAGTATATAAGGCGCACATCGATGGGAAAGGTGAGGTGGCCGGGAATCTGGAGAAGATTTCGCGGATTGCCCAAGAGATGCGCGGGGCGTTGGAAGCGGCGAATTGGAGAGAGGCGGGAAAGTTGATGCACAACGAGTGGGGGTTCCGGCGGAAGAATTTGCCGACGATCTCCACGAAGATGATTGACCGAATTATTGAGGGAGCGCGGAAGAAGGGAGCGCTGGCGGGAAAGGTGTGCGGAGCGGGCGGAGGAGGATGCTTGGTGATGTTGATTGAGCCGGACGCGCGGGAGCGGGTTGCGCGAGTGGTGGAGGAAGAGGGCGGAGAGGTTTTGGAGATGAAGATCGATCGGAACGGAGTGCAGGTCGGGCTGGGTTAGGGCGCGATTGAGGGGATGCCGAGAGGAGTTTTCTGGGATCAACGCGGCGGGTGGAGCGCTGCTGCGGACTTGATGCGGGTGACGGGGCAAAGAGCATCTTTTCAGGCGGGCCTGGGCATCGTAGAATGGGGACGCCCCCAGGGTGTTGGGCAGCATGTCTAATCGGCTTACATTGACGGTGATAGTTGCTTTGTTCGCGAGCGCGGACGTGCCGGGAGGAGAGCGTTTGCGGCCTCCGGCGAACGCGGCCAAGCCTTCGTTTAGTTCTAGCGACGAAATCTCGATTTTCCCCACGGCAGTTTCCACGCGCGACGACGCGCAAGCGCAAGCCGCGCAAACTCAGGCGAAGGGTGGGGCGCTGCAGGATTCCTCGAAACTGGAATTGATTCGTTACGTTTCCGGGGAGTTTGCGAAGGCCACGAAGGCTTTGCCGGCGGGTAAAGAAGGATTTTTGGTGTATGCGGGGCAGCCGCTGATGGTGGAGCAATTGGATCGAGCGGTGGCCAGGCACGGGGCGGCGGTAAATACCGGCGATAAGGTGCAGATCACGAAACTGGAGTTCAAGGATCACACGATTGTTGTGGATGTGAATGGCGGAGGCCGCGGGAAGCATTCCTGGCGGGACCATTTGTCGATTGGAATGGGCGGCGGATTGCCGATGCCGACGTCGACGACCACTACGACGCAGGAGAATGGACCGGCGGGAGTGCAGCCGGGAATGGGGAGCACGATTTTTCTGGAGTTCAACAAGACAATTCCGGACATGGCGCCTGAGGATTTGAAGAAGATGCTGGCGCCGCTGATGGATTTTGCGAAGCAGCGGTCGGCATCGTTGCAATGGTTTGATACGTTGCCGCCGGAGATGAAGAAAGCGATTCAGGAACGGCGCCCGGCGGTGGGGATGGATCGCGAGGAAGTGGTGGCGGCGATGGGGAAGCCGGAACACAAGGTGCGCGAGCGAGACAACGATGGGAACGATATTGAGGATTGGATTTACGGGCAGCCGCCGTCGAAGACGGTGTTTGTGCGATTTATGAGCGACCGGGTGACCAGTATTAAGCAGTATCCGCAATAGCCGGCCGCTGAAGGCGGCGGTCTTTGGTCAGTGTCTGCGACAACAAAATCAAGGAAAAAGCAGATTCCTCGGGCGAACCTCGCCCTCGGAATGACACCCTCACGCGTTTTTTAGCAATCTGCCAAGTTGTGATTCGGTCGCTTTTACCTATGTGCGTGGCGCGAAGGCGCGTTGACTTTTGGTAGAGGGAACCATACGATTTTAGGCCGCAGCGGCGGCGAGTTTCTCCCGGCAAGGCCGCATATCACGAAAAGCGTATTGGAGGATGAATGGCCATCAAGGTGGGCATCAACGGATTCGGCCGCATTGGGCGCAACATTGTGCGGACAGCGCTGGGAGATAAGGACATACAGTTTGTGGCGGTTAACGATATTACGGACGCGAAGACGCTGGCGCATTTGCTGAAGTACGACTCGATTTTGGGGAATTTGCATCAAGAAGTGACGCATACGGAAGATTCGATTGCGGTGGACGGGCGGAGCTTTAGGGTTTTTAAGACGAAGGATCCGGGAGAAATTGATTGGGCGTCGGTAGGCGCGGATATTGTGGTGGAGTCGACCGGACTTTTTACCAAGGGAGTGGATGCGAAGAAGCATTTGCGGGGTCCGGTGAAGAAAGTGATTATTTCGGCTCCCGCGGACGGCCCGGATGCGACATTTGTGCTGGGAGTGAACGACAGCACATACGATGCGGCGAAACACCATGTGGTGTCGAACGCGTCTTGCACGACGAACTGTCTGGCTCCGGTGGCGAAGGTGCTGAATGATACGTTCGGGATCCACTCTGGGACGATGACGACGATTCATTCTTATACGAACGATCAGCGATTACTGGACTTGCCACACAAGGATTTGCGGCGAGCGCGGGCGGCGGCGATAAATATGATTCCGAGTTCGACGGGAGCGGCGAAAGCTATGCATCTGGTGATCCCGGCGTTAAAGGGGAAACTGGACGGGTACGCGATGCGGGTACCGACGCCGAATGTGAGCGTGGTGGATCTGACGGTGTTTGTGGAGAAGCCGGCGACGGTCGAGAGCGTGAATGCGGCGTTGAAAGCGGCGTCGACGAGTGGGGCGATGAAAGGGATTTTGGGATATACGGAAGAGGAGTTGGTGTCGGCGGATTTCAAGGGGGATTCGCGGTCGTCGATTGTGGACTCGGGATATACCAAGGTGGTGGGGGATCGGTGCGTGAAAGTGTTGGCGTGGTACGACAATGAGTGGGGATATTCGTGCAGGTGCCGGGACTTGATTAAGTTTATGGCGGGAAAGTTCTAGGGAGAGCGAGAGTCGAAATTCGAAAAGCGAAACTCGAAAATCAAAAAGCTCGGCGGAAAACGCTGGGCATAAGGTTGAAAACTGTATTCGTGATTACGCTGGCAACGTGGAGATATGAATAAGCTGACGATTGATGATTTGGATTTTCGAGGGAAGCGAGTTTTTATTCGCGTGGATTTTAACGTGCCGCTGCAGAGTGGAGCGGTGACGGACGATACGCGGATTCGCGAGACGTTGCCGACGTTGCGACTGGGGATACAAAAGGGCGGGCGATTGGTGCTGGCTTCGCATCTGGGACGGCCGAAGGGCGGTCCGGATGCGAAGTATTCGCTGGCGCCGGTGGCGAAAAAATTGGCAGAGTTGCTGGAGCGGCCGGTTGAATTTGCGCAGGACTGCGTGGGAACGGACGCGGAAGGCAAGAGCGCCAAGTTGGCGGATGGCGGGATTTTGTTGCTGGAAAATGTGCGGTTTCATCCGGAAGAGGAGAAGAATGATGAGGGGTTTTCGAAACAATTGGCGCGATTGTGCGATGGGATGTTTGTGTGCGACGCGTTTGGGTCAGCGCACCGGGCGCATGCGTCGGTGGTGGGGATCACGCGGTTTGTGAAGCAGGCGGCGGCTGGATTGCTGATGGAGAAAGAGCTGGCATATTTGGGAAAGGCGATGACCAATCCCGCGCGGCCGTTTGTGGCGATTTTGGGCGGCGCGAAAGTGAGCGACAAAATTGAAGTGGTAGAAAATTTGATGAAGATTGCTGATGCGATGCTGATCGGCGGCGGAATGGCGTATACGTTTGCGAAGGCGCAAGGTTGGCCGATTGGGAAGAGTTTGGTGGAAGAGGATAAGGTCGAGCTGGCGAAGCGTTTGTTGGAAGAGGCCAAAGCTAGGGAATTTAAATTGTTGCTGCCAGTGGATCACGTAGTGGCGGAACAGTTCCGGGCGAATTCGCCAGCAACGATTTGCGATATGACGGCAACGCCTGTGGATCGAATGGGGCTGGATATCGGGCCGAAAACGATTGAAGCGTATCGAGAGGAAATTGCGAAGGCCAAGACGATTGTTTGGAACGGGCCGATGGGCGTTTTTGAGATGCCGGCGTTTGCTAAGGGAACCTTGGCGATTGCGCAGGCAGTGGCGGCGGCAACGAGTGCGGGTGCGACATCAATCGTGGGCGGGGGAGATTCGGTGGCAGCGGTGCATCAGGCGGGACTGGCGAATAAGATTTCACATATTTCGACGGGCGGGGGAGCGTCTTTGGAATTTCTGGCTGGACGGAAATTGCCTGGAGTGGAAGCATTGACGGACAAGTGAGTGCGCGACGATGGAGGGTGAGGCGTGATGGTGAGTGAATGAGGCGGCGAGTCGTTGCAGGAAATTGGAAAATGTTCAAGACGCTGGCGGAGACGCGAGCGTTTTTTTCTGCGTTTTTGCCGATGGTGGAGGGGGAACAACGCTGCGATGTGATGATCGCGCCTCCGTTTACGGCGATTGCGGCGGCGGTTGAGGCCGCGAAAGGGAGCAAGGTCGCGATTGGCGGGCAGGATGTTTATTGGGCGAAGGATGGGGCGTTTACCGGTGAAATAGCGGCGCCGATGCTGGCGGAGGCAGGATGCCGGTTTGTGATTGTGGGGCACTCAGAACGACGGCAGCTTTTTGGCGAGACGGACGAGATGGTGGCGAAGAAAGCGCGTGCGGCGCTGGAGGCGGGGCTGACCCCGATTGTTTGCGTGGGAGAAACGCTGCAACAGCGCGAGGCGGGGCATACGGAGAAGGTTTGTCATGGACATTTTACGGGCGGGCCGGGAGCGTTGACCGCCGAGGAGTTCTCTCGTATTCTGGTCGCATACGAACCGGTGTGGGCGATCGGAACGGGCAAGACGGCGACTCCAGAGATGGCAGCGGATGCTCACCGGTTTTTGCGGAAGTGCGCGGCGGATCGATTTTCCCCGGAGGCTGCGGCTTCGATACGAATTTTGTACGGCGGCAGCGTCAAGCCAGACAATATTCAAGGGTTGATGGCGCAGGGAGAGTTGGACGGCGCGCTGGTGGGTGGAGCGAGCCTGGACGCCAAGTCGTTTGCGAGTATTGTGAAGGGTTGCTGAAGCTGGTCGGATTGAGATAGCTCCCCGGTTGCGGGGCAGGAGATGGAAATGCCAGGTTGGATGAAATGGGCGGTGGCTATCGCGGTCGGGTTTCTGATCGTGGTGGTGGGATTTAAGTGGTCGGGCGCTTTGCTGCGGACATTCTTTGTTTTGAATTGCCTGGTGCTAATCATCGTGGTGCTGCTGCAGAGCGGCAAGGCGGCGGATTTGGCTGGGGCGTTCGGCGGGGCGGGCAGCCAGACGGCGTTTGGTCCGCGCGGAGCGGCGAATGTGCTGTCCAAGGCGACGACCTGGTGCGCGGTGATGTTTATGGTGTGTGCGCTGGCGATGGTTTTGCGAGTGGATCAAGCGGTGGAGCGGGGAACTTCGATTCTGCAGAATGTGTCGCAGCCAGCGAAAAAGGTGGCGCCTCCGGTGACACCCAAGCCGACTTTGCCTCCGGCACCTGGTCAGCAGCCAACGCAGCGGGCACCAGCGCCGGCTCCGAAGAAGCCATAGTTTTCTAGTTTATCGCTGATGATCGATACTCGCCGATAGAGCGGGTTCAACCCAAGGCTAAGAGCGCGTAACTTCTTCGCTGGATTTTCTGCGGGCGTAAGTTCTAGCTGCGATTCCTTAGGGATAGTGAAGCGGTACGAAAAAGTGGTGCGGTCGAGAGGACTCGAACCTCCATGCCTTGCGGCGCTAGCACCTCAAGCTAGTGCGTCTGCCAGTTCCGCCACGACCGCATTTCCAAGCCGATTATAATCGACAAGCAAACTTAATGCGAGAGCGGCGTTTTGTTGCGGCTCGTTGTAGAGTGCAGGCTGCGAATCGCGCAGTCGAGGGGAAACCATGGAGCGTACGGGGACGCGGGGAATTGCGACGTCGATGTTTAATGGGAATAAGTTGAAGCTGGGGATATTTTCGCCGAACTGTTCGGGTGGAATGGCGGCGACGACGGTGCCGGAACGGTGGGATGCGTCCTGGGAAAATAATTTGAAGCTGGCGCAGATGGCGGACGAGGCCGGAATCGAGTTTTTGTTGCCGATTGCGAGATGGAAAGGCTATGGGGGAGAAACGGATTTTGAGGGCAGCACGCTGGAGACGCTGACCTGGGCTTGTGGGTTGCTGGCAAAGACGCGAGACATCACTGTGTTTGGGACAGTGCATGCGCCGCTGGTGCATCCGATTTTCGCGGCGAAACAGATGGCGACGATTTCGCATATCAGCGAAGGACGGTTTGGACTGAACATCGTTTGCGGGTGGAATCAGGACGAGTTTGAGATGTTTGGGATCGAACAGCGGGAGCATGACACGCGGTATGAATACGGGCAGGAGTGGTGGGATGTGGTGCGGAGGATTTGGACGGAGAAGGCGGCGTTCGACTACGACGGGAAATTTATCAAGTTGAAGGGAGTGGTGGGAAAACCGAAGCCGTACAAATGGAGACCGGTGGTGATGAACGCCGGGTCGAGCGGCGCGGGGAGAGCGTTTGGTGCAAGGAACTGCGATTTCTTGTTTACCGTGCTGATCGATTTAGAAAAAGGGAAGCAGGATGTGCAGGCGATCAAGAGCGCGGCGGCGGAGATGGGGCGCGAGATCGATGTGTTTACGACGTCCTACGTGGTGGTGCGGCCAACAAGAAAAGAGGCGGTGGAGTATCACGAATATTACACGACGAAGATGGGCGATTACGCGGCGGCGGAGCGTTTGATGGAGTTACAGGGGTTGCACGCGCAGTCGTTTCCACCGGAAGCGTTCCAAATGTTTCGGCAGAGATTTCTGGGCGGGCACGGAGTGTATCCAATCATTGGGGATGCGGATGATGTGGCGAGGGAATTGCGGCGGATCAGCGAGGCGGGATTTATTGGGACTACTGTGACGTTTGTGAACTATGTGGAGGAATTGCCGTATTTTCGAGATGAAGTGTTGCCGCGTCTAGAGCGGATGGGGTTGAGAGAGGCGGCGGCGTGAGATTATGTGTGGTTTTTGGGCGCCTCGTGATAAGCGTCAGTCTGTCCGATGGAGGTTCAAGTTCCGCGAGAGAAACAGAGCGAGTCTGGTTGGAGAGACGAACAAGACTCATACATTTTGAGAAAACAGATTAGTGGAACTCCTTGACACTTTTGCCGGTCTGTACGATTCTTCGACGCAGTAACAAATGTTGCGTGGCAGCACCTGGGGGGTGGGGCTTGAAGATTTCCGAGGGTCAGAGTGTATTAGTAGGTTTTCTCGCGGCGATTCTGGCGATTGTGTGCATTCTGGCGCCAGCGGCGCATGGGCAGGCAATTACCGCGACGCTGGCAGGGCGCGTCACCGATGCGTCTGGCGGCAGCATTTCCAAGGCGAAAGTAACCATTTCTAACACATCCACGGGATTCACCCGGACGGTGGAAACCACTGATGCGGGTGAATACACGATCCCGGTGATTCCTGCCGGAGATTATGCGGTGTCCGTGGAATTCACTGGCTTCGGGAAACAGACGCGCAACATTACGTTGCAAGTCGGGCAGTCCGCCGATTTGGATTTTACGGTTACGCCGGGCGGCGTGGAAGAAAAGGTGGAAGTTGCGGCGACATCCGAAGTGATGGAGCCAACGCGAACGGAAGTCAGCACGGTTATTACCGAGAGGCAGATCGTAAACTTGCCGGTAAATGGCCGGGAGTTCATCGATTTTGCGCTGCTGTCTCCGGCAGTGACGATAGGGGATACGACGGCGGGTAACACGGACGTGATCGTGGAGCCGGTGACGAAACTTTCTTTCGCCGGCCAGAATATCCACTTCAACTTTATCGCGGTGGACGGAGCGGACGATATTTCGACGGCTTCGGGGATTCAGCGCGGCACGCCTCCGCAGGAGTCGGTGCAGGAATTCCGCGTGATCAACACCGACTACTCGGCGGAATTCGGGCGGGCGACGGCCGGTATCGTGAACATTATTACGAGGAGCGGGACGAACGATTGGCACGGAACGCTGTATGAATATTTCCGGAACGATGCCTTGGATGCAATCAACTTGTTACAGGCAAACGGTGCGCATGCGCTGCGGCAGAATCAATTTGGCGGGGCAATCGGTGGGCCGATACAGAAGGACAAGACATTCCTGTACACGAACTACGAAGTGCAGCGACGGGCGGAATCACCGTTTTACAATTCAGCAGTGCTAGCGAATATCGGCGCGATTAACGAAGTAAAGGCGATTTACGGCCTGGCGCCAGAGCCGGCGCTGGGCAGCGTGATTCGCACTAACAATACGGACAATGGGTTTATCCGGTTGGATCATCGTTTTAGCGATTACGAGAATTTATTTATTCGGTATTTTATAAACGACGGGCGTCTGACGAACCAGTCGCCCTTGAATGATGGGTTTGACTTGCCTTCGGCGTTCAAAAATAATTTTTACCGGGATCAATCGCTGGCCGGGATGTTGGGATCGGTGATCAGTCCGAAGCTAGTGAACGAATTGCGAATGCAGTATGCGCGGCGTTCCTTTGATTTTCCGACGGTCTCCACGCAGCCACATTTGGAGCTCTCGAACACGTTTACGACCGGTGTGAATCGCGGGAACCCGGATTTCTACCGGGAGTCGCGATTTGAATTGGTGGACAACGTTACCAGCAGCTACAACAAGCACACGATTAGTTTTGGCGGCGATTTCAACTATGTGCGGACCTATGAGTCATTTCCGCTGTTTTATCCCTTTGAGGCGGATTTCCCGAACTTGGGCGCGTTCCTAGGGAACGACGGTGCGGCGGGCG
>DASXMB010000088.1:0-2607 GCA_036495905.1 Candidatus Acidiferrum sp. | reverse complement strand
CTCGCGGGCCTCACTTTCCTCGTGGATCGTTTTCGTTTTCCAGTTTTAGCGGTGCTCGCGGTTTTCCTTTTCTCCATGGCGCAGCTCGGCAGTTCTGATCATGTCTTTTCCACGGTGGATCTGCACAAACCCGCCGCGCTGCCCACGCCGGAGCTTGCATTTCAAAACGCTCCGGAACAGCTGATCGTCGTGGCCGCGGCGGGAGGCGGTATCCAATCTGCCGCATGGACCAGCCAAGTGCTTTGCGGCTTGCGCGCCGACCCCTCGGTCAACGGCTTCCAGAAAAGCGTCCTGGCAATCAGCGGGGTTTCGGGTGGCTCGGTCGGCGCGATGTTCTACGTGCGCTGCCTGGAAGCGCCGGCGACGGACGATACTCCCGCAAAATGGGCGCAAAATTCCAGCCTCGAAGCCGTCGCCTGGGGCCTCACTCATCCAGACCTGCGCCGCATGTTCATTCCCGGGCCAGCAACTTCCTGGAGCCGCGCCGACCGTGGTTGGGCGCTGGAGCGTTCTCTGCTGAAGAGCGCTCGCTTCCAGCACGTCGAGCGGCGCTTGGGTGGCGAACACCGCAATCCCGTTTGGCCAGTGCTGTTGCTGAATTCCACCGACGCGCTCACCGGCGATCCGTTTGTTTTTACCAACACGCAATTTCCCGGCTGCGATCCAACCCAACCGCACCAGTACCACTGCGTGCGAAGTCTGCAGCAAACATATCCGGGCCGGGACGTGTTTCTGGAAACCGCTGCGCGCATGTCCGCCGCATTTCCTTACGTCTCACCCGAAGCGCGCCCCGATAATCCGCCCGACAAGGCGCATCTTGGTGACGGCGGCTACTTCGACAATTCAGGAGTTTTTATTCTTTCGGAATGGCTGAAAAAAGCTGTCAGTGCTTCCGCACCCGGTTCGAAGAGAATTCTGATTCTGCAGCTCGATGCTTTCCCGAATAGCCAGCCGGCCGACACCGAGAAAGTGAAAAAATGGTATTACCAGCTGGGATCACCGATCAATACGATGCTCACCGTCCGTTCCGAAGGGCAAATCGTGCGCGATGCTGCCGTCGGCGAAGATCTGCAGAAGCTTCTCAACGCCGATGGATTTCAAACCACGTGGATGCTCGTTCGCTACACGCCTCCGGCGGCTGGTGAAATGTCCGACGGCATTGCGTGTCCGGTGGACCCGCCACTTTCCTGGCACCTGACGCCCAAAGAGCAGACCTGCATTGACACTGCCTGGAAAAACACGCAGCCAGGCCTGAGTCCGGAAGTGAATAATTTCCTGGCGCACCAGCTTGATGCATCACACGCGACGTGCACAGCGTACAAGGTTGTCACCGGGGTAGTTGAACGGCAATGTCTGGCAAGGCCTGCCGCGCCGGCGCAACCTGCGAAGAAATAAATCGCGATTACGTCGCGGTAAAATTACGCCCGTGTGCCGCCAGCTTTTTCACCGAAGGACGCTTCGCAGCATGACTGGTTTAAATCCTCAGCGGTCCATCTCGAATTCCTTCCGCGCTATATATAATGATGCGAATCCGGTAACATTCTTCGCGGTCCCGGCTTTAGATAATTGTAACGATGCATTCATAAAGGAGCACCGACATGGCGGCACGTGCAAAATCCGCGGCAAAAGCGAAGGCCAGGGCCATCACGCCTCTCACCAAACGCAAGGCCTGGAAAGCTCTCGCAGCGCACTACAAAAAGATTTCGAAAGTGCATCTGCGCAAGCTCTTCGCGGACGACCCCAAACGCGGTGAGCGCCTGACGCTGGAAGCCGCCGGCATTTTCCTCGACTACTCCAAGCACCGCATCAACGACCAGACCATCAAGCTGCTGCTGCAACTGGCCGACGAATCGCGCCTGCGCGAACGCATTGACGCGATGTTCAGCGGGGAAAAAATCAATATCACCGAAAAGCGCGCGGTGCTGCACGTGGCTTTGCGCGCTCCGAAAGGCTCATCCATCATCGTGGATGGCGAAAACGTGGTTCCCGGCGTTCACGCCGTGCTGGATAAAATGTCCGGCTTCTGCGACCGCGTCCGCAGCGGCGCCTGGAAAGGCCACACCGGAAAGCGCATCCGCAATATCATCAATATCGGTATCGGCGGCTCTGATCTCGGCCCGGTGATGGCGTACGAAGCGCTCAAAAGTTATAGTGATCGCTCGCTGACGTTCCGGTTTGTCTCCAATGTTGACGGCACGGATTTTGCCGAAGCCGTTCGCGACATAGACCCCTCGGAAACCCTCTGGATCGTCTCTTCGAAAACATTCGTCACGCTCGAAACCATGACGAATGCGCACACCGCGCGCGACTGGACGCTCCAGGGGCTGGGTGGCGATGAAAAATCCATCGCCAAGCATTTCGTCGCTGTCTCTACCAATGCGGCCGAAGTCAGCAAGTTCGGCATCGATACCGCCAACATGTTCGAATTCTGGGATTGGGTCGGCGGCCGCTACTCGATGGATTCCGCGATCGGGCTTTCCACGATGCTGGCCATCGGCCCGGATAACTTTCGCGCGATGCTCAGCGGCTTTCACCAGATTGACGAACATTTCCGCACCGCGCCATTCAAACAGAATCTGCCCGTGCTGATGGGCTTGCTTTCCATCT
>DASXMB010000087.1:0-43466 GCA_036495905.1 Candidatus Acidiferrum sp. | reverse complement strand
CAGAGATTGCGTGGGACTACGTTCCGCAACGGCATCGGATCGTCACCAAATTGCAATCCCTCGTGTGCTACTTCCAGTAAGTCGAGGTACAAGTCGAAATTAAGCTGATCTCTTGGTGGAAGAGATCCCCTTTTGATCGTTTTCAAAGTGGCGAGACTTTCGGCAAGATGCGCTTTCCGGTGTTCGATAGCTTGCGGAGAATCGTCTGTCCAGCGGCGATCCTGGCCGGGATAGCCGACGGAGGTAGCCATTTCCGGATATTCAATCAACCAGCGTTTCCAGTCGTCAGCCAAATAGGCGCGGAACTTGCGAGCGGCTTCCGCAGAGGCGGCGGATGGAGCAGCGTCGTTTTGCGCGATGGCCATCATTGGTATTAATAGCAGAGCACTGCCGCAGCCGAGCGTAAGTATGGTAAGCATGCGCATCAAGCATTCCTCCAAGACGTCGACTGCAATTCCCTTTCGCGTTCGTGAGCGAGCAGTATGATAAGCCGCGCTGTTTCGTCAATGCCCATAGCGGTGTTGTCGACGAGGACCGCATCGCCGGCACGAACCAGCGGTGAAACTTTGCGTTCACGGTCGCGCTGATCGCGCTGGCGGACTTCCTCAAGGACTTGAGGCAGGGTCGCGGTATCACCTTTTTCCTGGTGCTCTTTCCAGCGGCGTTCGGCACGCACCTCCGGCGAGGCGTCTAAAAAAATTTTCAGTTCGGCGCTGGGAAAGACTACAGTGCCAATGTCGCGGCCCTCCATGACGATGCCTCCGCCGGAGCCGGCGCGTTGCTGCTCCGCGACCAACACCGTGCGGACTCCGGCGACGGTAGCGAGATGCGACGCTGCCTGTGCGACTTCAGCGGTGCGAATTTCAGTGGTGACTTCCGCGCCGTCGAGGAAGACACGATTTTTTGCGCCAGCTTGCTCTTGTTCAGGCGTTGGAGGCTTCAGTTCAATGTGCGTCTCTTTGGCGAGAAGTGTGAGAGCGGTTTCGTTCGCAATCGCAATTTGCTGTTGCAATGCCTTCAAGGCCAGTGCGCGATACATGGCGCCGCTGTCGAGGTACAGATAACCAAGTTCGCGGGCGACTTGGCGAGCGACACTACTTTTGCCGGAGCCTGCTGGACCGTCGATAGCGATGATGAGTTTCGGCATTTTTAGCGCAGCAAGTTAATGCTGCAACATCTATGTGGGAACAAAGCGGTCGCCAACATCTCAAAAACCCATGATGTTATAGCCACAATCTACATAAATGGTTCCGCCGGTAATGCCGGAACCAGAATCGGACAGAAGAAATACGGCCGTGGAGCCCACTTCCCCGGGATCGACGACGCGTTTGAGTGGGGCGCGTTCCACCTGGGTTTTCAGCATATCGTTGAAATTTCCGATCGAGCGGGCGGCGAGAGTTTTAATCGGCCCGGCGGAAATAGCGTTCACACGAATGTTTTTCGATCCAAGATCGTAAGCAAGATAACGGACACAGGCTTCAAGAGCGGCTTTGGCAACACCCATGACGTTGTACTTTGGCACGACTTTTTCGGCGCCGTAGTAAGTCATGGTGACAATGGCCCCGCCCGCGGTCATTAATGGAGCGGCTGCGCGCGATACCGCAATCAGCGAGTAAGCGCTCACATCAAGAGCAATGCGGAAACCGTCGCGGCTGGTATTCACAAACTCACCTTTAAGGTCTTCGGCGGAGGCAAATGCGAGGCTGTGGACGAGTCCATGGAGAACGCCGAACTGCGATTTCAAGTCTTCGAAGAGTTTGGCGATCTGGTCGTCGAACGCGACGTCACACATAAAACCGACCGAGCCGGGCAACTCAGCGAGCAAATCCCTTGCCTCCTGGGCAAGACGCTCATTTTGGTAGGTGATGGCGAGCCGCCACCCGGCAGCGTGAAGCTTTTGCGCGATGGCCCAGGCGATGCTGCGTTTGTTGGCCAGTCCGAAGATGACCGCAGTTTTTTGTCCTTCGCTCATGCTCTAGGTCTCCAAGTAGCCAGGGGCTAACCCGGCGGCTTACGGAATCAAATGCGGTGAAAGGCTTTTTCTATTTCTTTGACGGAATATCTTAGTACCACGGGGCGGCCGTGTGGGCAGCTCATCGGGCAATCGGTTTTGGCGAGGGCGGCGAGCAGCCATTCCATTTTTGTGTGGTCAAGCGGCATATTGACTTTAATCGCGGCGTGACAGGCAGTGGAGGCGGCGATTTTCGCCTGAAGCGTGTCGATGGAAATTGCGGCATTTTCGCGCTCGATGCCGTCCAGGATTTCGGTGAGGAGCTTTTCCGCGTCACCGGCGATCACGCCTGCGGGTACGGCTTGAATTGCGACACTTCGCGGCCCCATAAGTTCAACTTCGAATCCGTTGGCGCCGAGCTCTTCAGCAACTTGTTCGTAGATAACCAGTTGGCGAGGCGACAGTTCCAAAATCATGGGCATCAGCATGCGCTGGCTTTCCACTTTGCCGGCGCGGCGTGCTTCGAGATGCTGTTCGAAAAGGACACGCTCGTGCGCGACGTGCTGATCGACAATCCAGAGACCTTCTCCATTCACCGCGATAATAAAGCTGGAACTGACTTGGCCAAGCGGCTTGAGATCGGCGATTTCGTCGGGATGTGGTAAGCGAGCCGGAGCTGCGCTTCCGTTGCTAGCGAAGTTCCCAGCCCAATTGGTGTCGGCGGCCGGCGCGGAACTTGCTTCCACTAGTGCGAAATCCGTTCCTGACTGAAAAGCGAAGCGCTGCGGTACCGGTTGGACGGGAGCGCCGGTTAAATCGAAGCCACCGTCTGACCCAACACCCGAGCCGAGACCAATTTCTGCCATGGAGGACGCGAATGAACGCGCTGGAGGAGAGGAAGAATCCATAACCGGTGCCATAGAACTTGAAGGAGTGAAATCGGACTGCGTCTGAGGCGTTGCGTTGGCCGCCGTGGCAAAACTAGCGATAGGGCGAACGCTCATCAGCGCCTGGCGGATGGCGTCACGGGTGAAATCGTGCACAAATTGCGAGTGGCGAAAGCGAACTTCGATTTTGGCGGGATGAACGTTGACGTCGACTTCGTCAAAAGGCATTTCCAGGAATAGCAGAGTGGCGGGAAAAACGTTGCCCGGAAGAATGTTGCGATAAGCCTCATGGATGGAGTGGAGGATCAGACGGTCGCGCACTAGCCGGCGATTAACGAAAACATAGATGCCATTGCGATTGGGCCGCTGAATATCGGGGCGAGAAGTGAAGCCCATAACTGTGAGACGAGCTTTTTCCTCGGAAGGCTCGAGTTCCGGCTCAGTGATGGCAGCGCGAAAGGCCGCGGAAACCACAGGCATGGAAACTAGCTCTTCGAGAGATTGCCGGCCGAAGAGTTGATAGACGCGGTCGCTGAGAAGGTCAGTGGGCGCGCAGTCCACGATGGTTTGCGTGGGCGTGGTGAGGACGAATTGACGGCCAGGATTAGCAAGCGCGTAGTGAGTAACGAGCGAGGCGATGTGGCCGAGTTCAGTGGTCTCCGACTTTAGGAATTTGCGCCGTGCGGGGACGCAATAAAAGAGATCCGCGACGCTGATGGTGGTTCCTGCAGGCAGACCGGCCGGTTTTACGCCAACCAGTTTACCGCCGGCGAACTCAATCCGTGTGCCTTCTGCGTCTTCCGCAGCGCGCGTTTCCAAAAGGAGGCGCGAGACGGCCGCGATGGTGGGAAGCGCCTCACCGCGAAAACCGAGGGTAGCGATGGACATCAGATCGTCAGCAGATTTTAGTTTGCTGGTGGCGTGGCGCTCGAAGGCTAGGAGCGCGTCGTCGTGCATCATACCGTGACCATCGTCGATGACACGGATCATTCGCTTGCCGCCAGCCTCCACTTCGACGCGAATGGTTTTTGCGCCGGCGTCCAGAGAGTTTTCAAGGAGTTCTTTTACGACGGAGGCGGGACGTTCTACGACCTCGCCCGCGGCAATGCGGTTGGCGACGGCTTCCGGGAGTATTCGGATGCGGCTCATGATTGCTGCTTTATGATGCCTTCCAAATCAAAACAACGAACACCGAGGCTGCGGCAAAGAATATCAGCGTAATCGCCCAACCGACAAACAAGAATCTATTGCTTCGCCGATTCCAGGCTATTCTGCCAAAAGCGACAAGAAATAACAGGGTGACAAAAACAAACCTTACGAAGACAACCGAGCGCAAAAGCGAGGTCATTTCTCGCTTTCGAGCTTGACGGCAATGCCGAGTTGATTCAGTTGCTCGGTATCAACTTCGCTCGGCGATTCGGCCATCAGATCCACAGCGGCGTTAGTTTTGGCGAAGGCGATGACCTCGCGGAGCGACTTTTCACCCGCGAGGAGCATAACAATACGGTCGATGCCAAGAGCGATGCCGCCATGCGGTGGCGTTCCATAGGTCAATGCGTCGAGGAAAAAACCAAAGCGGCGGCGCAATTGCTCCTCGGTTAGACCCAGCGCTTTGAAGAGGCGCTCTTGTATATCTTGACGGTGGATTCGGATACTGCCGGAGCCGAGTTCGTTGCCGTTCAGGACAAGATCGTAGCCCTTGGAGCGAACTTCCCAGGGTGCGGATTCGAGTTTTTCGAGATCTTCGTCAACGATGCCGGTAAAGGGATGCTGGGCGCTGTTCCAGGTTTTGTCCGTGTCGTTCCATTCGAAAAGCGGGAAGCCGGTGATCCAGAGAAATTTCCATTGAGATTTATCGATTTGGCCGAGGGCTTCGCCAAGATAGAGCCGCAACTGGCCGGCGACGAGAGCGGCGGCTTCCGTGCCTTTGATTTGTTCCTTGGCGCTAACAGCGACGACAAGATCCCCGGACGCTGCGCCGCATGTTTCGGCGAGTTTCTTTGCGTTCTCCGCGCCGATTAGTTTCTCGACGGTGGAAGTTATGCCGTCGGCAGCAACTTTCACAAAGTAAGCGCCGCGAGCTCCAGAGGATTTTGCTTTTTCGGTCAATTCATCCAGCTGCTTACGGGAATATGCCGCGGCGCTGGGGGCGGCGAAGGCAAAGACATTGCCTTCAATCTGAAGCTTGGTTTTGGCCTCGTCCGGAAAACAACTGGTTACTTCGTGCAACTCCATGCCGAAACGGAGGTCCGGTTTGTCGCTGCCGTATTTGCGTATCGCGTCTCTGTAAAGCATGTGTGGGAACGGAGTTTGCGCCTCGACCCCCGCGACCGCGCAGGCGCGCACCATCACCTGCTCAATTACGTGAAAAATATCTTCTTGGCGAGGGAAAGACATTTCGACGTCGAGCTGGGTGAACTCCGGCTGACGGTCGGCACGCAGATCCTCATCGCGAAAGCATTTGACGATTTGAAAATAGCGGTCGAGGCCGCCGATCATCAGAATCTGCTTGAAGATTTGCGGGGACTGAGGCAGCGCGTAGAACTGGCCGTGGTGAACGCGGCTCGGCACCAGGTAATCGCGCGCGCCTTCCGGAGTGGAGCGCGTGAGCATGGGAGTTTCGACTTCGAGAAAACCCATTTCGTCCATGGCCTTGCGGATTTCGAGAACAACTCGATGGCGCAACGCGAGATTGCGGTGCGATTTAGGACGGCGAAGATCGAGATAACGATAGCGAAGACGGACGTCTTCGGCTGCAGTGGAATCGTCGTCGAGCTGAAATGGAGGATTCTTGGCATTGTTCAGAATGTAGAGCTTTGTGGCCATCAGTTCGACTTCACCGGTGTTGAGTTCGGGGTTGGCCTTTTGCCTGCGGACCACCTGGCCCTCGACAGCGATCACAAATTCATTTCGTGCTTGCTCGGCTTTGGCGTGAGCGGCAGGCTGCGTCTCTTTATTGAAGACCACCTGGACGATTCCGGTGCGATCGCGCACGTCAAGAAAAAGCATATTGCCAAGATCGCGACGCCGCGCTACCCAGCCCATAATAACTGCGTCGTGTCCAGTGTCGGTGGCGCGAAGGGCGCCACAGTAGTGAGTGCGTTTTAGATTGCCTAAGAGGTCCAGCACAGTTCCCTTTCATTCGAATTCCCGGTGTTACGTTCTGCTTCAGGGTAAAAAGCGCCGCCCTGAAGGATGGCCTCTACAATTGCTTCCGGAGGAAGTCGATCAGCTCTGGCTCCGTCAACTTTACCTGATCACCGGTGGACATTGTCTTGAGCGTCCATTCTTCATCGGTAATTTCGTTTTCGCCGAGGATCAGCGTGTGGCGCGCGTCAAGTTTGCTGGCGCGTTCGAGCGCTTTGCCAAATTTTAGCTCGGTGGGCGGAATTTCGACGCTGAACCCGGCATTTCTCAAGTCTCTGGCAGCGCGGACAGCAGTCGCGTATGCTTTGTCGCCCATCCAGGCGATGTAGACGTCGCGACCGGCTGTCGGCGCGGCTTTTCCATTTTCTTGCAGAGACAAAATAAGACGGTCCTCGCCAATAGCGAAGCCAATGCCCTTGGTTGGCGGGCCGCCAAGCAACTCGACAAGCCCATCGTAGCGGCCGCCACCGCAGACGGCGTTTTGCGAGCCGAGGCCAGGGGCAGTGATTTCGAAAGTGGTGCGCATGTAATAGTCTAGACCACGAACGAGCCGCCAATTTTCTTTGTACAAGATGCCGCGCAACTGAAGCTGGCGCTTCACCGCTTCATAGTGCGTCGTGCAGTCCGCGCAAAGATGATCGGCGATGTGTGGCAGAGCGGCAATGAGCGGTTGCTCGTGCTCGAGTTTGGAATCGAGAACGCGCAGCGGATTGGTTTCGATGCGGCGCTGGGAATCGGCGCCAAGTTTTTTTTTGACCTTGAGAAGTTCGGCGCGCAGGATCTCAACATACTTCGGGCGGCAATCGCGGCAGCCGATGGAATTGATGTCAAGCTGCGTGCCACGCAATTCGACTTTGTCGAAGAAAGTCATCAGCATTTCGATGAGTTCAGCGTCGATGGCTGGGGCGTCGCTGCCGCCGAGTACTTCCGCGCCAATTTGGTAGAACTGGCGATAGCGGCCTTTTTGCGGACGTTCGCGGCGAAACATCGGGCCGGTGTAGTACAACTTCACCGGTTGCGGAAGTTGTTGCATGTTGTGCTCAATGTAGGCGCGACAAACGGACGCGGTGGCTTCGGGACGCAGACTGATGGATCCGGATGCGAACGACGCTGACGCACCTGAGGCTGTTGAATCACGCGACGATTCTGTGGACGAATCGGCTTGATCGGCGAAGGTATACATCTCTTTCCCAACAACGTCAGTGTGAGCTCCTATTGAGCGCGCAAAAAGTTCCGTTGGCTCGAAAATTGGCGGCCGGATTTCGCCGAAGCCGAAGGTGCCGAAAACCTGGTGCGCGATTTGTTCGACTCGATTCCACAATTCGGTGTCCGGCGGAAGTAGATCTCGAGTACCACGAATGGCCTGAAATTGTCTTTGAGACGCGACGGTGCCCAACTCCGCGTTCTTGGGAGCGTCTTGCTCTTTTTGTTTTGCGGCGGCTTTGGCGCGATTGATTTCTTCCCACTGAGCGCGCTTAGCGGCTTTCTCTTGCTCGCGGTCGCTCACTGTGGCGGTTCCTCGCGATAAATATTTTTATATTCGACGTAGCGCTGAGCGTAAGCGTCTATAGAAATCTGGTCTGCGTCGCTCAGCGCGCGCTTCACTTTGCCTGGTTGGCCCATAACCAGACTGCCGGGAGGGATTGACGTGCGTTCTGGGATCAGAGTGCCAGCGGCAATGATGCTCCCAGCGCCGATTCTTACGCCGTTTAGGATGATCGCGCCCATTCCGATCAGGCAGCGGTCTTCGATGGCGCAGCCATGCAGCGTTACGGAGTGCCCGACCGTGACGCCGTTGCCCAGATGCAGCGGCCACTCATCTTTCATCACATGCAAAACACAGCCGTCTTGAATATTGGTACGAGCGCCGATGCGAATATAATGCACGTCGCCGCGAATAACAGTGCAAGGCCAAACGCTGGAGTCTTCGCCGATGACCACGTCGCCGATGACCACGGCGGCTGGATCGATGTAAGCAGAAGCAGCAATTTCAGGCCGCCTACCACGATACGCACGAATATTGGATTGATGAGCCACGTTTTTTAGCAACGGCCTATGTACCCGCAAAGACCCTGTTAAATAAGATGTATTGCGCTCGAACGGGAAAATCGCCCGCATAGAATTAGTCAAGATACCATTCGCATCCGCTGAGTTACAAGGATACCGGTCAAGCATCCCGCGGACACGCAAGACGCGCTGCGGTTCAATCAATTTGGACGCTGGGACCAGCGATGGATGCGCCAAGGTCGGCGAGGCGGCCGGTTACGGCTTTGGCGACCGCGTAGAGACTCTTCGCGGCAGGTCCGGAATCGCCCAGCAAGGCCACAGGTTTCCCGCTATCGCCGCCAATACGGATGCGCGGATCGATCTCAATTTCGCCGAGTATTGGAACGCCATACGCGAGGGCGGTCTTTGCGCCTTCGCCGTGACCGAAAATATCGATGGCCCGCTGGCAGTGCGGACAGGAAAAGGTGCTCATGTTTTCAACGACGCCGAGCACCTCGACATTAACTTGGCGAAACATTTCGATGGCCTTTCGCACGTCGGCTAGTGCAACGGTAGAAGGCGTGGTGATGACGACCGCGCCAGTCACTGCAACGGTTTGGATCAGCGTCAACTGAACGTCGCCGGTGCCCGGCGGTAGATCGATGATCAGATAATCGAGTTCGCCCCACTCCACGCTGCGCAAAAATTGCGTAATTATGCTGTGCAACATTGGGCCCCGCCAAATCATCGGCTTGTCGCCACGATTTAGGAGGCCCATCGAAATCATCTTTAGGCCAGCAACCTCGACCGGGATAATGTGCTTGTCCGCCGTCGCCACCGGTTCCTGGTCGGTGCCGAGCATGATTGGCACGTTGGGGCCATATACGTCGGCGTCCATTAATCCGACTTTATGGCCAAGATTGACAAGAGCGAGCGCGAGATTCACCGCGACCGTGGTCTTGCCAACGCCACCTTTTCCGCTGGCGATAGCGATCAAATTTTTCACACCCGGAATCGGATGGCGTTCCGGCTGTTGCATCGTACCTGGCGGCATTTAATTTTTCCCTGTTCTAACATTGAAATCAGAAACGAAGCCACGAATCAAGCGGCAGCACCGTGACACTTTTTGTATTTTTTGCCAGAGCCGCAAGGGCAAGGATCATTGCGGCCGACTTTCGCGCCGACTTTGACTGGCTTCGGCGCCTCCGCTTGGGCCGCGCCGGTTTGATACTGCAAAGCTTCTTGCTGGCGCTCGTGTTTGCGCTCCAGCTGCCGTGCCACATCCGGCAGACGTTGCGGAGCAATGTCACCAGCACGCGCCGCAGCACTCGCGACGGCGGTCTGCGCTCCGCCTGAACTGCGTTGCATCGGGGCCGCATTCTGCGCTTCTGGATGAGTCTGCATATCATCCGGATGTTTTTGCGCCTGCTGCACCTGGATGTGGAACAAGTAGCGCACCGTTTCGTTATCGATGCGAGCCATCATGTCTTCGAAAAGTACGAATCCCTCTTTTTTGAACTCCACGAGGGGATCCTTCTGGCCGTAACCTCGCAATCCGATTCCCTCTTTGAGGTGATCGAGGGAGAGTAGATGGTCTTTCCATTGCGAATCGACAACGTCCAAAATAATGCGGCGCTCCAGCCAGCGCATCAGCTCAACGCTGAACTGCTGCTCTTTTTCTTCGTAGCGCTTTACCACCGCTTCTGCGGCAGCGTCCGACAACTCGGCATGACTCAGCGTGCCGGGATCCGCGCCCGACGCTTTTGCATCAATACCGAACTGACTGTTGAATTCCGCTAAAAACTGCGTGGTATTCCACTGATCGGGATGCTGTTCGCGCGGGCAATAGGTATTCACCAGTTCGCGAGCCACGTCTTCGGCAATGCCGAGCACGTAATCGCGCTGATCCTTGCCTTCCAGCGCGGAACGACGAATCGCATAAATCGTCTCGCGCTGCTTGTTCATTACATCGTCGTATTCGAGAAGATGTTTGCGAGCGTCGAAATTCTGCGCCTCGACGGATTTTTGCGCACCTTCAATTTGCCGGGACATCATTCCAGACTCGATGGGGACGCCTTCGGTCATGCCCAGGCGGAACATCAACGCCTTAACGCGCTCACCGGCAAAGATGCGCATCAAGTCATCTTCCAGAGAAAGAAAGAAGCGCGAAGAGCCTGGGTCGCCTTGCCGGCCTGCGCGACCCCGCAACTGATTGTCGATGCGGCGAGCTTCGTGACGTTCCGTGCCAAGGATGTGCAAACCACCCAGCGCGACAACTTCGTCGTGCTCCGTCTTACATTGCGCGGCGAATTCTTCGTAGACCGGCTTCCACTGGTCGGCGGGTACCTGAAAGATTTTTCCCTCGTGCTGAAACAAAACCATTTGCACTGTAGCCTGCACGGGTTCGATTCCGTTTCCATCGGCAGGAATTACGGCAGGGGCCGCGGCGTAGGGAATTGCGAGCTTGTTGCGCAAGAAGTGATCGCGGGTCATCTGCTCGGGATTGCCGCCTAATAAAATGTCAGTTCCCCGCCCAGCCATGTTAGTGGCAACGGTGACGGCACCCTTGCGGCCGGCCTGCGCCACAACGCGCGATTCGCGCTCGTGCTGCTTGGCGTTCAGCACCTGATGGGGGATTCCGTATTTTTTGAGCAATTCCGCGATAGCTTCCGATTTTTCGATGGAAATCGTGCCGACCAGGACCGGCTGTCCTTTTTGATTCAGCTGCCGGATGCCGTTATCCAGGGAATTGTCTTCCTGCAGAATCCCGTTGACCACGGCTTCAAACTTTTCGCGCTCGGTGCGATACACCACGTCAGGGTATTCTTTGCGGATAAGCGTCCGATTGGTGGGGATCATTACAACGTCGAGGTTGTAAATCTTGCCGAATTCGGCCGCCTCCGTTTCCGCTGTGCCGGTCATGCCGGAGAGTTTTTTATACATCCGAAAATAATTCTGAAACGTAATCGTGGCAAGGGTCTGATTTTCCCGTTCGACCTTCACTCCCTCTTTCGCTTCTACCGCCTGGTGAAGACCATCAGACCAGCGTCGGCCTGGCATCTGGCGGCCGGTAAATTCGTCTACGATGATAATCTCGCCGTCCTTAATCACGTAATCCACGTCGAGCTTGTAAAGCGTATGTGCGCGAAGCGCCTGATAAACGTGATGAATAATCTCCATGTGCGCGGGATCGTAAAGATTGCCCAATCCCAGCAACCGTTCGCACTTGCTGACGCCCTCTTCGGTCAGGGTAGCTTGTCTATGTTTTTCGTCCAGCGTGTAATCGATTTCCTGGATAAGTTTCGGGATGATTTTGTCGATCTTGGCGTACTTGTCGGTGGATTCCTCCGAAGGCCCGGAAATGATCAGCGGAGTCCGCGCCTCGTCAATGAGGATGGAATCGACTTCATCGACGATACTGAAGTGGTGCACACGCTGGACGCAGTGCGCCAAATCGTATTTCATGTTGTCGCGAAGATAGTCGAAGCCGAATTCGTTGTTGGTGCCGTAGGTTATGTCAGCTCCGTACGCGGCGCGGCGCTGCTCATCATCAAGATCGTGCACAATGACGCCGACGGAAAGCCCCAAAGCCCGGTACAGCGGGCTCATCCATTCTGCGTCGCGGCGAGCAAGGTAATCGTTTACCGTCACGATGTGCACGCCACGGCCTGCCAGCGCATTCAACGCGGCAGGAAGCGTCGCAACCAGTGTTTTTCCTTCGCCGGTTCTCATTTCGGCGATTTTGCCGTCGTGCAGAACCAAACCGCCGATTAGCTGGACATCGAAATGGCGCATGTTCAAAAACCGGCGCCCGGCTTCGCGAACGATCGCGAATGCCGGAACGATTGCCGGTTCAAATGCACTTTGCATCAAGGCACGAAACGTTGGCTCAGCGGGATCGGCGTCCTTGAGCGGTTCCTGCACTTGCACGCGTAACGCGGCAAAACGTTCTTTCAGTTCTTCGTCGCTAAGTTTCTGTATTTCCGGCTCAAGAGCACTAATAGCAGCCACCACGGGCATCAATTTCTTGACGTCTCGTTCATGCTTGGTGCCAATGAATTTCGCGACAACTCTATCGACTATTCGAGCTGCATCCATGAATGGTTTCGCCGTTTCCTTACGGTATCGACCGCGCGAGGCCACGCACACAACAGCGTGCCAGCCACCAGCGCAAACACTTTATTCTATCTGTTTCGATGCGCGAGCGCCAAGAACCGCGACATCGCGGCAAAGACGAGCAATCAGGGGTTGAGGATTATCGGGAGGGCGCCACTTCAGCCGCTTTAACACCGTCTTCACGTCTGGATTGCGCGCCAGCGGAGGACAGGCTGTCGGCCAGCAAACGACGATATTTGCTGCGTTCATCCAGGCTCATGTCTACAATCTCAAAGGCCATGTCGTTCGCACGGTAATCGCGAAACATTGCCGTGGCCTGCAAACTGCGAAGCCCCCATTGCAACTTCAGTTGCACTTGGGTGCCTGGCGCAACATGACGATCAATCGCCGCGACTCCCCCGGTGAGGCTCGCCGTTTTGATCTCCATCCGGCAATTTTGCTTCAGATTGGTGCTAACCGCGGTGACAGCTTTGTGCAGCCGTACGCGGGTATGCCGCCGCTGCCGCACAAATTTGCAATTCGGAGCGATATCCAGGGGCGCCAGCGTCATATCCCCTTTATCGAGCCCGCTCTTGGGCAAGAATGCCATCACCCAAAGCGGATCAAGTTTTTCAAGGGCTTGCATAGCAGCGATTCTGATTTCCTGGGGTTGCACCCATCCAAGCACCTTGCGCGCTTCCACAATGCGCTTCAAGGTAGCGATCGATTCCGGCGCGTGTATCCGGCCCAGAGCTTCAACCGCTTTGACGCGGAGATAAGGTCCACCGTTCGCGGGCAAATCGCCGTCAGCGATGGTCAATAGCCGACCTAGTGCATCGCGATCGCCAGTGACACCGATCTCATCGATCACTAACGGCATCACCAAGGCGTCGACATGATCCAGCAATTCCAGCAGAATGCGGCACCGCCCGGATGATCCACTGGCGGATACCTGACGCACGATCCGGTCCTGCGAAGTGCGCGGAAAATCCTTCATTCGGCCGGGTAGAAATACGGATACAGACTCGGGATCGAGCTTGCTCAGCAAACTCGCCATTTCCACCGCTTCGCCGATTGGGCCGCCGCGCACGGTGCTGCGCAGATACTGAAGCCCTTCTTCGCCCAAGTCCGCGGCAAGGTTAGCGACATGTTCGGCCTCATCGCGCAAACTGCAGCGATTGAAGCGAGTCGTGAGTTGTTCCATGGAAGTTTGCGGCAGCAGTTTTAAGACGCTGGTCAAACCAGCCGCAGCCTGACGTGCCCGCAGAGCTTCATCTAGAAATTCTGGAACTCGCTCTTCGATGCCCATTTTCCCACGCATACTTCGAGCAATGCCCGGCCGCTGCGTCTCCACTCCGGAAATAAGATCGAGCGCCTGCTCCATCGCCGGGAAGCATCGATTCGTCGCCGCTTCCTGGCTAAGCCGCACGAATGCAGCGCCTACCAGGGATTGCAGTTCGGCATCCTGCTCAACGCTCAGCCGCAGACCCAAATGCCGTAGCGCCTCGCCAAGCAACCGGGGATCCGCTGTGGCGTAAAGCTGTGCCATTTCAGACAAACCAACAGCGGTCTTTTTTCGCGCATCGGTTTCTTCACTGTCTGCGCACGACGCGTAGTTCTGCAAAATGCTGATGGCTTCGGCGATATTTCCCTTTTCGATCAATTCCGCAACGTAAGACTGCACGTTCCGCGGCGGGATGCACCACGCTTCACCCGACAGCAGGACAGCCTGCTTGCCGCTATCGGGAACAGCAGCCCAGAATTGACGATCGAGAATTTCCCGGTGCGATTCGACCATCATTCCCGCATCGGTCATCTTGTCTTCATGCGCGCCCAAAATCTTGCGCAGGTTATCGATTTCCGCGTTCATGCGGTCGAGCATTTGCCGGACGGCGTTTACCTTAATCTCGCCTTTTTCGTAACGCTCCAGGGCGAAACGAATCGCCAAGTGTTCGGCCAGTTTTACGAGAACATTTTCGTCGGGCTTGGCATCGGGCGCTTGCGCCGCCAGGCCGGCAATCGCTTCCTTCAACGTCATTTGCGCCCGGCCGGGCAATTGAGACATTTGCTCGTGAAATGCGCCGGCAGCCGCCATACCGTCGGCACCACCTGCTCCGGCTTGGCCGAAGCTCGTCAGAGCACTGAGGATGCCGTAAATTTCTTCTTCGCTAGGTTCGCCCGACGAATGGCCGCTTCCAACACCACTCCCAGGACCTCTGCCTGCGCCCATTCCAGGTCCCAACATTTCACCGAGAACGCCACCGGCAGAAATCGTGATCGTGCCTCCGGATGTGGCCGAGCCTTTCCCGGGTCCGCCGCCATTGCCTGGAGTTCCGACTCCTCCGGTGCCGGTGCCGACGCCCGTTCCGCCGCCACCGCTGCCATTTCCTGTTCCCGGCCCGGTCGCGGTGTCGCCGTGAGATCCTTGCGCAGCCGCAATCAATTCGAGGAGCTTTTGCGGGTCGTTTAACCACTGCCTAAATTGATCCTGATCGTCACCTAGAGTGGCGGCAGCAAGCTGCGCCGCCATGCTCGCATCTTTCAGACGGGCATCAGTGGCCACAAAGCAGGTTTCGTTGATCCGTATTCCCTTAGCGCCTACCAAAGAGGACTTGAGCTGTTGCGCCAATTCGGTTGGCTTTGCTTTGCCGGTGGGAAATGCACGCGCAAAACGAACCAGCTCTTCTTGGGTGACGGAAGTGAAAAACTGAATGCTGGAGAGTCCTGCGGAAGACAGCAGTTGCGCAAACTGCTTTTCTGCCGGCGAACCTTCCAGCGGTACGCCATCCAGCAGCAACTGCGCGCCGGTGGCTCCAAGAAGCAACCCTTCCGAGGTGCCCTCAGGAATAGCGGCATGCAATTCGCGCCACGCAATATCGAGTTGTTCGACCGTGCGGCCATGGTCGTACCCATATAGCCGCGCAAACTTCAGCAAAATGTTCAGACTTCTAACAAATGCTCGCCCAGCTGTCGTTTTTGGATCTGCCGCTTTCATTCGCTCACGTATATTCCACTAGAACTATCTCTCTAGTACTCTAGGCGCGGCACCTGTTCGCGACAATGGTACACAAGGACTATGTGTCTCCGGCATCACGCCACCATAAGGACGGGTCGAGAACCTGAGCGACCGGACGGGTGGCGCACCGGCAAGGACAGGTAGGGAGAGGCGCGTGTCCCTGCGCGCAAAAACCTCTTGCCGCAATTCAAGCTAGTGCTTCATCAAAGTTACGCGTCCGCGCCGACGGACCCGATTAGTGGCTTGTGAAACCAGGGGCAGGCCGCCAACCTCCATCAGCAATTTGCGCAAACGCGAACGTTCTTCAAGATCCATATCCACAAATTCGAAAGCCATGGCTTGCGGGCGCGCGCCGCGCACAATCGCTTGCAACTTGATATTTCGAACGCCCTGCGCAAGCTTGAGCGTAAGCAAGGAGCCAGGTGCAAGGTGGCGTTCGCCAGCTCCGATACCTCCGCCCAAGTTCAGCTCCGGAATCGAAATTTTGAAATTTTCACGCAGATTCGTCGTCACTGCCACCAGATTGCGAGACAACTTGATCCGCGCATAGCGTCGTTGCCGGATAACCGACGCATTTGGATCCGGTTCTGTCGGCTCCAGCGCCAAATCTTTGCGCTCTATTCCGCTGGAATTGAGCTTTTCAAGTGCCATCGTGGGATCAATGCGCAGCAACGCTTGCACTGACGCAATGCGTAACTCTGAAGGATGGACCCAGCGCCATACCTGGCGAGCGTCCATAATATGCGTGAATATGCTGGTTGCGGCCGTCGCTCGCAGGCGCCCCAGCGCTTCTACAGCCTTAACCCGAATAAGTCCCGGCGTCTGATTACTTTCCGCCAGTTGCATAAGCAGCGGAATACTGTCCGGCTGACCGCTCATGCCCATTTCGTCGATCGCCAGCGGACGTATCATCCCGTCGAGCGATTCGTAGAGCGATACTAGTATTTGCGAACGCTGGACAGCTGGCGCGGACGAAAGCTGGCGCACCGTTCGATCATGCGCAGTTCGCGGCCACTGCGACAGCCGCACTGGCAATACCTTCGCAACGACATCCGGCAAAATTTGCGTTAAGAGGCCGACTACCTCCGCAGCCTCCCCAGGTGGCGCCGTCTGCAGAGTCTCCACCAATCGTTGCGACGCATCGTCACCCAGTCCCTTGGTAATCTCTCCCAGCAATTCGCAATCTTCACGGAAACCGCAGTGACCGAACCGGTTGGTCACATAGTGCAGCGTGCTCTTCGGCATGAGAGAAAGAATCTCAAGCATGCCATCGGCGATTTGCCCGCTGCGCAAAGCTTCCTCAATAAACTCCGGGATGCGCTCGTCCGCTCCGATACGTGGGCGCAAACTCTGCGATGCTCCCGGTCGCTGCGCTTCCACGCTGTCAAGAGAAGCCAAAGCCTGCTGCATCGCGGGGTAACACCGCTTCGACGCTGCCTCCTGGCTCAGCCGCACAAACGCCGCGCTGACCAAGGTTTGCAATTCAGGTTCGTGTTCGATGGTCAGCTGGGCGCCGACCCTCCGAATCGCATCCATTAACGCGCTGCCGTCTCCGCTACCATACAGCTCAGCTAAATCCGAAAGACCAATCGCCGTAGTTCGCCGCGCTTCTGGCGCCTCCAGTCCAATACACGCGGCATACTTCATCAAAATTTCGTTGACGGTTTTAAGTTCGCCGCGCCTCAGCATGTCTTCCAAGTAGGCGCGAACGTTGCGCGGTGGCACGCACCACGCTTCATCCGACGTCAAAACCTCTTTCTTGTTCTCGTCGGGAACCTGTTCCCAAAATTCCTGGTCCAGCAGTTCCGTAAAGGATTGCACCTGCAATCCCGCGTTCGCCATCATGTGTTCTTGCGTGGACAGAATCTTGCGTAACCCTTCAATCTCGGCGTTCATGCGGTCCAGTAATTGCTTTACCGCATTCACGCGCAATTCGCCGCGCTCGTAGCTGTCCAGCGCGAAACGTATTGCCACATGCTCCGCCAGTTTCAGCAGCATGGGCTTGTCCGGTTTCTGGTCGGGAGCCTGCGCCGCCAACCCTGCCAGGGCTTGCTGCAAAGTAAATTGAGCGCGCACCGGCATGGCGCTGAGTCGCGACTGAAACGTGGGAACATCAAGCCGCGCTTCGGGATCTTTCCGCGATTTGCCGAGCTGCGCGAACAGTGCGAGCATCGCGCGAACATCTTCTTCCGCAACCGAAAATCCACCCGCAGCGGAACCTGCTATTCCAGCGACACCCGCCGAGCCACCGGCTGTTGCCGATCGGAGCAACGCGGACGCGCTCATCCATTTTCCGGGCGCAGCACCCTCGGTATTGATGGCAGAAAGCGTCCCCCCGCCGCCAGCCCCACCGGACCCTCCCACACCGCCGGTCCCTCCCGCACCTCCAGACCCGCCAGTGCCGCCGCCGGGGCTCCCAGCGCCAGCCTCGCCTCCAACGCCACCCGACCCCCCGCTACCACTACCAGCTCCGCCTCCCGATCCTCCGCCTGATCGGCTATCCCACAAGCTCGAACCTCCGCCGCTTGCGGCGCCGCCAGAGGCACCAGCGCCTCCGGTACCACCACCTGAGCCGCTACCGCCTCCGAACCCGGGACCGGTCCCGCCACCACCACCGCCCCCGAAGCCCGGACCGCTACCGCCGGTCCCCGCTGGACCGCCGCGTGTACCTTCCGCCGCAAGAATCATTTGCAGCAATCGGTTGGGATCATCCAGAAAATCCTTGAACTTGTCGCCCTGCGCTCCCAGCACTTTGGCAGTCAGTGTGGCTGCCATCTTGATGCCCGCCACCGAGGAGTCTTCCGCAACGTAGCGGATCTCATTAACCTTAATAGCTGGATCGCCGGCAATTGCGGACTTCAGTTGTTCCGCCAGCGAGGCAGGCTTCGCATTTCCGCTGGGGAATGCCCGAACAAACCTGGCGAATTGCGGTTGCGCCAAAGCGGGTGAAAAATGAATACTTGCGATCCCGGAAGACATCAAGAGCTGCGCAAAACTCCGCTCACCGGCTGCCGAACCCAGTGGCACGCCATCGAGCAGAATCTGATTCCCAGACGCGCCCAAAAGCAATCCGCTTCCGCCGCTATCATCCAGCGCGGAGCGCAATTCCTTCCAAGTGGTTTCGAATTGCGCAGTGGTCCGAACGTGGCCAAATTCGTACAGGCGCGCGAATTTCAGCAGAATATTCAGGCTGCGCACGAAAGCTCGGGCCGATGATCGTGTATCGCCGCTCATAGTTTACTTATGAATGCCGAATTAGAACGCGCTCCCAAGGGTCGATGTAACCAGATTAAGTCGCGCGACTGAGAGAGACAAGTCCGTCCGCCGACGCTGTAGCTATTCAATAACACTACGATGTTTGCGGAAGGGTGCAACCAAATATAAGATACGCAACGGCGCTTTAGACAATGCCTTCCCCAACTCGGTTGCCCGTCATTTGCCTTGGACATACAATGCTAGTTAGATCAGTTGTTTGCTCCATTGGCCAACTGGGTAGAACTTCTAGAAATGCGTGAGAATTAGCTGCATAAAATGCCGGATAATTCGCCATCCGACCGTTTCAAGGCTGAAATGCCGCAGATTCCCGGTGTCTCCGGGGCTGGTTCCCGCCGCACAGCGGGAATGAATCCCGCTGTGCGCCTGGTCGTCGGGCTTCTAGTAGTGCTGTCGATTTGCTTCCTCGGAGCCCGTTGGTTGCTCCGTCCAAAGCGCGAAGCTCCAGTCGCCATTGTGCCGCCTCAACTTGAAGTTCCCAGTCCCGCACCGGACCCCAGCACTCTCCTGCCACACGCGAGCGACGTGGAACCGGGCATTGCGACGGTCAACGATATGGCCAAAGCTTGGTCTTTCAAACATTTCTACTTCAAGAATCCGACAACGGGTGAAAATGTGCCCGCGCTGCTCGTCAGGCTGCCCACGGGCAGCGCTGCCCAATCCGACGGCTACTGGGCTCTTTCGTTGAATGCGCCATTTGGAAATTGCAAGCTGGAATACGTTTCGGACATTGCCGCTCTAAAGAAAGACTATGGATTTCGCGCCGCCAAACATCCCATGGTTACCAATCCGTGCAGCCAAACGGTTTTTGATCCCACCAAGCAAGCCAATCTACCCGGAAATGTGTGGGTGCGCGGGGCTATCGCACAGGGTTCCGATCTGCGTCCACCTCTCGGTATTGAAGTCAAAGTTGAGGGCAAGGACATTCTCGCGGTTCAAATCGAATAACCAGTTGCCAAGACGCTTCGCGAATCCTAACGCGGTCGGCAACCGCTTCCTTTGGCGTTCCCGGCCTTGACATACTCTTGCTTCACAGATAAACCTCTTATCGACATGAAAATACAATCTCGCGGTTGGAATCTCCCTCGACGACATTTTTTGCAAGGTGCGGCTGCGGCCTCAGCTCTGATGGCAACCTCAGCAGCTTCCGCCTCGCCGGAGCCTAAGCCCCCAGATGCGTTCGCCAACCTAAAACCAGTCGGGCCTCGACTACACCCGATTACTTCTGACGAATTTCAGAAGCGAATCGAGCACGCTCAACAACTTATGACTGGATCGGCGGATTCGGCCGTCAGCAAGTTTGACGCGCTCTTTTTCGCGCCGGGAACCTCGCTTTACTATTTCACCGGCATCCACTGGGGACTCAGCGAACGCTTAATGGGCCTAGTATTGCCAAGGAATGGCCAGCCCATTCTCGTCGTACCGGCATTCGAGGAAGGGCGTTTGCAAGAGAAGTTGCGTTTTCCGCTCGAAGTGCGCATCTGGCAGGAAGACCAAAGCCCAACGAAAGTGGCTGCCGCTGCGCTAAATGACCGAGGAATTCGCTCTGGACGCATTGGAATCGATGAAACCACGGGGTTTACGTTTTACGATCACTTGCGCGCTGCGGCACCATCCTTTGAATACTCGTCGGCGGACCCGGTCACCGTAGCCTGCCGTGGACGCAAGTCCGCCCACGAACTGGAATTAATGCGCCTGGCTTGCGATGCCACCTTCGACGTTTTTCGCGCTGTGTTTGCGTCTCTGAAAGACGGAATGTCGCAGGAAGATATTGGCCATCTGGTTGAGGTGGGCTTTTCGAAAATGGGATTGCGTGGCGGCGCGTTGGTGCTGCTCGGTGCATCCGCAGCTCTTCCCCACGGCACGCTGCAGCCGCAAAAGCTCAAAGAAGGCGATGTCGTCTTAATCGATGGTGGATGCACCGCGGATGGCTATGAATCGGACGTGACGCGAACAGGCGTGTTCGGCAAGCCCTCCGACAAAGTGCAAAAAGTATATGAAATCGTGCGACGCGCTCAAGACGCGGCCTTGGACGCTGCTCGAGCCGAACGATTGTCTGGCACAGTAGACGACGCAGCTCGAAAAGTGATAACCGACGCGGGATTTGGGCCGGATTACAAGTTCTTCACCCACCGTCTCGGCCACGGCATCGGCTTGGACGGTCACGAACATCCTTACCTGGTTCGCGGCAGCAAGACACAACTTGAAGCTGGAATGACGTTCTCAAATGAACCCGGCATCTACATACCCGGAGAATTCGGCATGCGTTGTGAAGACGATATGGTGATCACCGCGGATGGTCCTGCTCAGCTGCTGACCCAACGTTTCCAGGTTTCCTTGGAAAAGCCTCTAGGCTAAGAAATCCGGCTGCAGATATCTTCGCAGAAATCCACAATCCTCTGCTCCGCCCAAAATCGCTCCGGCCCGCTTTCGTTCGAAATGAACGCGCAGTGGCCACCGTGCCGCGGAGCAACGAACCGAATGGCCGGATTCGTCTGCGCCTTCGCCGCGACAAACGACGCATAAGGCACAAACGGATCATCCTGCGCGGTAATCATCAGGGTCGGAACGCGCATTTGCGCCAACACCTTCTTTGCGCCGGCGGATTCGTAATATTCCTGGGCGTCTCGAAATCCAAAACATGGCGCGGTTATCGCATCGTCAAATTCGCGAACTGTTCTAATATGACCGAAACCATCGCGTTTATAAAGCTTTGGAAACATTGCCGCCTTCCTAGCGTAGCGCTGCATCAGGTTAGCGACAAAATGCCTTCGATATAGAAAATTGTCCCGTCGCTCCAGCGCATCCGCACAATCCGACAAATTCAGCGCCGGGCAAATCGCTCCGATGCCCCGCAGCGCCTTCGGGAACGCATCGCCAAATTCGCCGCCCATTTTTGTCACCAGATTTCCGCCCATCGAATAACCCACGAAGAAAATATTCGTGAAATGATCAACCTCTGCAAGTTCCTGCAGCACCGCGCGATAATCGCCGCTCATTCCGGAGTTATAAAGCGTGGGTGTAAGCCGTTCTGAACCCCCGCAATTGCGCTGGTTCAGACAAACCACGTGATAGCCGCGAGTAAATGCTTTATCCGCAATGCCGCGGACATAGTTCGAAGCGCTAGAACCTTCCAAGCCATGCACGATAGCGATCACGGGCACGTGAGGATGCTTCGCCATTTGCCAATAACAGTCGGACAAAAGCTGCGTGTCCTCGGCCACGCGAAAGAGCCGCTGTTCAGGTTTTGGAAGAACGAAACGCCGGGGTGTAAAGGCCGCCGCAATGGTCTGGGCATGCCCACTTCGCAACAGCAAATGCGGCTCAAAGGCCGGAATCGTTTGCATAGCGAAACTCTATTGCAGAAAAGATGCGCTGACAAGCCGTGCGCAAGGCTGCCTATCGCTTGACCACATTTGCCAAGCCCCCTACAATGTAGTTTCAACAGTGAAGCATTTTTTCGACTTTCTGAATGGAGATGACCACAACGTGGTCACCCGAAGCTCTGACGGCCCAGCGGCCACCCGCTGGGCTGCGCTGTTTTATGCCCATAATTTACACGCGAGGACGCGATGATCGATGGTCCAATTCCCGAAGGATTGACTTTTGATGACGTATTGTTATTGCCTGGCAAGTCCGCGGTTTTGCCCACCGATGTGGACACACGCACGTTTTTCAGCCGAACCTTGCCTCTAAATATCCCGCTGGCTTCCGCAGCCATGGACACGGTCACTGAATCGAGGCTGGCAATTGCCATCGCCCGCCAAGGTGGCCTCGGCATAGTCCATCGCAATATGCCGATTGATCGCCAAGGCGAGGAGGTAGACCGTGTAAAGCGTTCGGAAAGCGGCATGATCGTCGATCCAGTCACAATTTCTCCCGACATCACTCTCCGCCAAGCTCTGGAAATCATGACCAAGTACCGCATCTCCGGCCTTCCGGTCACGCGTGGCTCTCGCCTCGCCGGCATTCTCACTAACCGCGACCTACGATTCGAAAAGAATCATTCGCAACTGGTTAGCTCGATGATGACCAAGGACAATCTCGTGACCGTTCCGGTGGGCACCACGCTCGAAGAAGCGGAACGCTTGCTGCAAAAGCATCGCATCGAAAAGCTTCTCGTTGTCGATAAAGATTTCAATCTAAAGGGCCTTATCACGGTAAAAGACATTCAAAAGAAGCTTGAATATCCTCGCGCTGCAAAAGACGATCAAGGACGCTTGCGTGTGGGCGCAGCAGTTGGAGCCACGGCCGATTTTCTGGAACGCGCCATCGAAATGGCAAAATCGAAAGCCGACGTCTTAGCCATCGACACCGCGCACGGACATTCGCAGAAAGTCATGGACGCCATCAAGGCCGTCCGTCATCGACTTCCAGAGATGCAACTGGTCGCGGGCAACGTGGCCACCTATGAAGCCGCCAAAGAGCTGATTTCCCTGGGAATTGATGGCCTGAAGGTTGGCATCGGCCCTGGTTCCATTTGTACCACGCGCATCGTCACCGGCGCGGGCGTCCCACAAATCACGGCGATCATCGAGGCTTCTCGCGCGGCGCAAGGCACCGATGTACCAATTATCGCCGATGGCGGAATTAAGTATTCCGGGGACATCACCAAGGCGGTTGCGGCCGGCGCTTCGTGCGTCATGATCGGCAGCCTATTTGCGGGAACGGAAGAGGCTCCCGGCGAGACCATTTTGTACCAGGGCCGCACCTTTAAGTCCTATCGTGGAATGGGCTCATCCGGTGCAATGGAAGCCGGTTCGGACCGCTACTCCGTTGTGCAGGATATGGAGGAACGCGGTAAATCCGTCCCCAAAGGTGTCGAAGGCCGAGTTCCGTATAAGGGGTCTCTGGGCGCGCTCACGGATCAACTGGTTGGCGGTCTGAAGAGCGGTATGGGCTACGTGGGAGCGCAAACCGTGAAGGAATTGGCGGCGCGCGCACGTTTCGTCCGAATCACCGCCGCAGGGCTCCGAGAAAGTCACGTCCATGACGTCATCATCACCCGCGAAGCACCGAACTACCGAATGGAATAATTTCAGGGAATGATCGGAAGCCCAGAGAGTGTCTGAACAGCCTTGGCGAAATCCTCGACCTGGTCCGAAATTGCCGGAGGTACAGCCGCGCTTAAGTCATTTGCTGATACCGCAAGGTTTGCGTTCATGGTGGCCCGCGTTACTTTGCGCGGTAATTATTTCGGTCCTGTCCACGGATAGATTTTCTTCAGAACATACCGCCGTCGTGTTCGAAAAAATCTTCCGCTGGATCATTCCTTCCCTCACCGCCGGACAGTTCGAAATCATTCACTATTGCATCCGCAAGACTTCCCACCTCACGGAGTATTTCATTTTCTGCGTCCTCTTATATCGAGGAATACGTGCTGACCGGCAAGGTTGGCGCTGGTCCTGGGCGCTCGCCGCCTTGCTCGCGGCTGCTTGCTACTCCATTCTGGACGAAGTTCACCAAATATTTGTCCCCGGCCGTACCGCATCGCCGTACGATTCCCTCCTTGATTCTGCCGGTGCGCTCATCGCTTTGGCCGTTTTGTGGTTTTGGTTTCGAAGACGGAAATCGGCATTGCAGTCTGAGCGTACGTAAATTAGCCGCCGACTTCTAAAGCCCGCCCAGCCAGCCAAGAAATCGCTGTCGCATGGTTCGTCCAATGTGTAACATCAGACCGCCCAGAAATTCCGCTCCTTCGAGTCCCTCCGTTTGACCCGGGAGACTGGCATGGCCCCTGTCCGCATCCTGATTGTGGACGATCATGAAATCGTTCGCCGAGGCTTGCGCGATCTCTTGGCAGCCCGGAAAAATTGGGAAATCTCCGGCGAGGCAGAAGACGGCTACGCCGCCGTCGAAAAAGCCCGGGAACTCAAGCCGGACATTATTTTGCTCGATATCAGCATGCCGCGCATGAACGGCCTGGAAGCAGCCCGCGTGATCCGCAAAGAAGTGCCAGACTCCGAAATCTTGATTGTCAGCCAAAATAATTCGTCGGTTCTAAAGGTACAAGCCCTGGAAGTTGGCGCTCGCGGTTACGTAAATAAGGCGGATCTCTCGCGCGACCTGCTAACGACCATCGACGACGTTCTCGCACAGCGAGTTCTCACCGAAAACCACTATGGGGCTCCCTCCTTGATCGGTGGCAGAGGCAGCGACGAGCAGCCGAAAAACATCTCCGAACTGAACTGGCTGAACCGCCGCTTGCGCGAATTGCTCATGCAGGCTCCGTCCGCCATCGGAATAACCACCGGGCCCGATCATCGCTGGGCCTATGTGAATATGGCGCGCGTAAAAATGGCCGGGCGGCAGCGTATTGAAGATTTTTTGGGTAAGCCGGTGCGCGAAAGCTATCCGGAACTTGCAGAACAACCGTTTTTCGAAACTCTGGATCAGGTTTATCGCACCGGTGTTGCCTACGTCGGCAAAGAGCTGCAGGTGAACTTCAGACGAGGCCCCGGTGGCGCAGTCGAAGAAGCGTACGTGAACTGCTTGTATGAGCCGATTCGCAATGTGTCAGGCGAAGTAGAAGGACTATTGATCCACACCGTTGAGGTTACGGAACAAGTTGTCGCACGCCGCGCCCTGGAAGAAATTCACAAACGCGAGCGACAGTTGCGCGGTGCAGCCGAATTCGAACGAAACCAGTTGCAGGAACTGTTCAGCCAGGCACCCGTAGGAATCGCCGCTCTGAAAGGCCCCGAGCATCACTGGTCCTTTCTCAACGCAGCGTATGTCGAAATCGTCGGCCGCCCCGCCGAACACTTTCTCGGCAAGCCCATCCGAGAAACCATGCCCGTGTTGGAAAATCAGGGCTATCTGAAATTGCTCGACGAGGTTTACGAGACTGGAGTTGCATTTGTCGGCAATGAAATGAAAACCAAAATCGATCGCGGCGGCAGCAAGAGTTTCAAGGACGCCTATTTTAATTTTGTGTACCAGCCAACCCGAAATCCTGCAGGCCAAGTCGAAGGCATCATGGTGCTTGCGGTTGAAATCACCGAGCCAGTGCTGGCTCGCAACCAGTTGGAAGAACGCGTCAATGAACGAACCACCGAATTAATGCGCGCTCACGAGACTCTTCGGTTGCTATCCGGCAGATTGATGCAGGCGCAAGATCAAGAAAGACGCCGCGTCGCGCGCGAATTGCACGACAGCGCCGGCCAATATCTCGCGGCCATCCAGATGAATCTTTCGGCGATAGAAGCCGAATCCGCCACGCTTTCGAAATCGCAAGCCGCTCGTTTGCAAGACTCTGCCGAGTTGGTGAACCGCTGCACGACGGAAATCCGCACGTTGTCCTACCTATTGCACCCGCCGCTGCTGGACGAAATGGGCCTCGCCTCCGCCGTCAGTTGGTACGCCGAAGGATTCGGCCAGCGCAGCGGTATTCGCGTGGAACTGGACATCCCAAAACACTTGCGACGCTTCTCCCCAGACGTCGAAACCGCTCTGTTCCGAATCGTGCAACAAAGCCTGGCCAACATTCATCGCCATTCAGAAAGCAAGGTAGCCCGGATACGCGTCACGCTCGCTGATAGTACAGTGCAGATTGAAATCGCTGACGAAGGGCGCGGTATGCCCTCGGAAACTCTGCGTAACTTCCAGCAAGGCGTAAATCTTCCAGGTGTCGGGATTTCGGGGATGCGCGAACGCATTACCGGAATGGGCGGCCGTTTCGACGTTCTCTCCGGATCAAAGGGAACAACCATCGTCGCAACCCTTCCCGCATCGCCAACAAGATGAACCAACTAGCGTGCGCGGAAAACTCGCCCTGAATTGGCGCCGCCATAAAGAAAAACGCCCGCTTCAATCGAGCGGGCGAGTCCAAACCTAAAGTGAATGATCCGGTTGCGAAGCAGCCGCTAGCTCTTGGCGGCTTCTTCCGTTTCTTCCTTCTTGGTCTTTTCCTTTTTTTCTTTTTTCTTCAATTCATAGCCAACCAACTCCAGAATCGCCACCTGCGCGCCGTCGCCGACTCGCGTGCCGGCCTGAATAATTCGAGTATATCCGCCGGCGCGGTCCGCAAACTTCGGAGCGATCTCGCTGAACAGCTTGCTGGTAACATGTGGCGTCATGATATAAGACGCAGCCTGCCGTCGAGATTGCAGCGTATCCCGCTTGCCTAGAGTAATGATTTTTTCCGCCACCGGACGAGCCGCCTTCGCGCGCGTCAACGTCGTGGTAATCCGGCCGTGCTCGAACAAATTGGTGACCAGATTCCGCAACGTTGCGCGGCGATGAGACGGATTCCGTCCTAGCTTTGATCCTGACTTCCGATGTCGCATCGTTTATCCCTTATCGCGCCATAAGGCGAAGGTGATTTACAAGCCAACCGTATCTTCTGAAGGCGGCGGCGCGGTCTGGCTCGGCAACGGCGGCCAGATAATTCGGCCGTGCTCGTCGAACTTCATCCCCAGACTGAGGCCCATCTTGGTTAGTATTTCCTTGATCTCGTTCAGCGATTTGCGGCCGAAGTTTTTCGTCTTCAACATTTCGTTTTCGCTCTTCTGCACGAGTTCGCGAATGGTCTGAATATTCGCGTTCTTCAGGCAATTGTAAGAGCGCACCGAAAGCTCCAACTCTTCCACCGACCGGTCCAGGTATTCCAGGCGCGGATCGTTGGTGGTTTCCTGCGGAAGTTCCGGCATGTCCGTCGGCTCTTCGAAGTTGATGAAGATGCTCATGTGGTCTTTCACCAATTTGGCGGCCAGACCGATGGAGTCTTGCGGCGTGATTGCACCGTTGGTCCACACTTCGATCATCAGTTTTTCATAATCGGTCATCTGGCCGAGACGCGCCGCTTCCACCGAATAATTCACCTTGCGCACCGGCGAATGCACCGAGTCCACCGGAATATAGCCGATCGGCAAATCTTCGTCGTAGTTGCGGTCCGCCGCCACATAGCCGCGGCCGTTCTTCACGCGCATTTCGATCTGCAACTTGCCGCCTTCGCTGACCGTTGCGATGTACACGCTCTTGTCCAGCACCGCAAAATCCGCGTCCTCTTCAATCTGCGCGGACGTCACCGGCCCAGGATGCTCCACATTTACGAAAATTGTCTTGGGCAAATCGGTGTTCAGCTTAATCGGCACCTGCTTCAAGTTAAGAATAATGTCCGTAGCGTCTTCCACCACTCCCGGAATCGAAGAAAATTCATGCAGCACGCCTTCGATTTTCACGGCCGTAATTGCCGCGCCCTCAATCGAGCTCAGCAGCGCGCGGCGCAGCGCATTTCCCACGGTCGTTCCCCAGCCGCGTTCGAACGGCTGAGCGGAAAACCGCCCATATTTTTCCGTCAGTGATTCCAGTTCAGACGCGAGACGTTTTGGTTTTTGAAAGCCCTTCCACATCGTGTTCCTTCCTTCTGGGCCGTAGCTGCCGGCCCTAATGCTTTTGGCGCTTGCGCACCGGTGTTACCGCGATTGACGCTCGATTACTTCGAGTACAGTTCGACGATCAGTTGCTCGTCGACGGGCGGCGTTTGCACATCTTCGCGCTTGGGCAGCGCCACAACCTTGGCCTTGAACTGTTCGCGATCCTGCTCCAGCCACGGCACCGCACTCTGGCTTTGCGCCACGTTGCGCGCTTCCATCACCATCGCGTTCTGGTGCATCTTCTCTTTGATGGCGATTTCCTCGCCCACGTTGATCAGATACGAGGGAATATTTACCTTACGGCCGCTGACTCGCACGTGACCATGCAGAACCAGTTGCCGCGCCTGTGCACGCGAGGACGCCAAGCCTGCGCGCCACACCACGTTGTCCAAGCGCCGCTCCAGCATGATGATCAGATTTTCTCCGGTCGGCCCTTTAGCTCGCACGGACTTCTCGAAGTAAGAACGGAATTGCCGCTCCAACAGCCCATAAGTGCGCTTCACCTTTTGCTTCTCGCGCAATTGCAGACCGTATCCGGCTACTTTCGGGCGCCGCGACTGACCGTGCTGTCCCGGTACGAAGTTACGCTTCTCGATCGCGCACTTCTCGGTAAAGCAACGCAGCCCTTTCAAAAATAGTTTCTGCCCTTCCCGGCGGCACAGGCGACAGACTGCTTCTCGGTGTCTTGCCAACTTCTATTCTCCCTTCCCAGAACTCTTTTGCTGAGCCACGCATTCCTGCGTGCCCCTGAAAATCGTAAGAGCGCCCATCAAACTCTCCGCCGCTTCGGCGGACGGCAGCCGTTATGCGGAATCGGCGTGATGTCGCGGATAACTACAATGTGCAATCCCGCCGCGGCCAGTGCGCGCACCGCAGACTCGCGGCCGGAACCCGGACCCTTCACGCGAACCTCAACACTCTTCATCCCGTATTGATCCCGCGCAATGCTCGCCGTCGAAAGCGATGCCTGCTGCGCGGCGTATGGCGTGCCTTTGCGCGATCCCTTGAACCCAATCGCTCCGGCCGAAGACCAGCAAATCACCCGGCCATCCGTATCCGTAATCGTAATCTGCGTGTTGTTAAACGACGCCGCGATAAACACAATCCCATGCGGAATAATGCGCCGTTCACGCTTCTTCTTGAATTCCTTCTTGCGCTTGACTGGCGCTCCCGGTTTAACCGGTGCTCCCGTATCCGGCGCTCCACCTTGCTGCTCTTTTGCCACGTTTCACTCCGTTTCTCGATATGCCTTGCAAAGCCGCAAAAGCTTGCCGCTCGTTCGCTACCGCAGGAATTAACCCTTCTTGCCGGTAACCTTCTTCTTCGCTGCTACCGCGCCGCGCCGTGGACCCTTCCGCGTGCGCGCATTTGTGTGCGTCCGCTGTCCTCGCACCGGCAAGTTACGACGATGCCGAATTCCGCGATACGCCTGCACTTCGATTAGGCGCCGGATATTCATCTGAATCTCTTTGCGGAGATCGCCTTCCACGCGGCCTTCTTGCTCGATCGCCTGGCGAAGGTGATTCACTTCGTCTTCCGTCAGATCGCGAATCTTCTTCGTGTGATCGACGCCCGCTTTTGCCGCCAGCTTCCTAGCCCGCTCGTGCCCGATGCCATAAATCGACGTCAGCCCAACCCAAAGGCGCTTCTGCGGCGGAAGATCAACACCTGCGATACGTGCCATGCTCTTACTCTCCTACAGAGCTTGCGCTCTGACTGCGAATATTATCCCTGCCGCTGCTTGTGCTTCGGGTTCACGCAAATTACCCGCACCACGCCGCGCCGGTGAATCACCTTGCACTTGTCACAAATCTTTTTTACCGATGCCCTTACTTTCATACTGCTCGCTCCCTCTTACAAATCCCTCGCCTTACTTATAGCGATAAACGATCCGCCCTCGGGTCAGATCGTACGGCGAAAGCTCCACAGCAACCTTGTCTCCCGCCAGAATCCGGATAAAATTCTTGCGCATCTTGCCGGAAACATGCGCCAGCACCTGGTGCTTGTTTTCCAACTCCACTCGAAACATCGCGTTTGGCAGCGGCTCAATCACCGTGGCCATCACTTCAATAGCGTCTTCCTTGGAATTTCCGGAATCGCCCTTTTTCTTGTCATCCTCGAACCGCTTTGCCATATTCTCCTATTGCCGCTTCTCTGCTGGCCCGCGCAAATCACCCGGCGTAATTACCACGACGGCCCGGTCATTTCCTTGGGCCGCGTCAAAATCCACGGGCCTTTCGCGGTGACTGCCACTGTGTGCTCGAAATGCGCTGACGGACTGCCGTCCGCCGTCTCCGCCACCCACTCATCCCGCATCCGCACTTCCGGACTGCCTGCGTTCACCATCGGCTCGACCGCGATAACCATGCCTTCTTGCAAACGCGCTCCACGTCCCGCTTCGCCGTAGTTAGGCAGGTTCGGCTCGTCATGCATCTTCGTGCCGATGCCATGCCCCACAAACTCTCGCACTACTGAGTAGCCATGCTGCTCTACCCAGGTCTGCACCGCGTTCCCAACATCGCCCAGCCGGTTGCCAGGACGCATCTTGTCGATCGCACGATCCAAAGATTCCCGGGTAACGTCAAGCAAATTCTGCGCTTCCGGCGCAATCTGCCCTACCGGCACCGTAACCGCCGAATCCGCGAAATATCCATCCACTTCCATCCCAAAATCGATCGACACAATATCGCCCTCGCGCAACTTCCGCTTCGGCGACGGAATCCCGTGCACAATCTCGCTGTTCACCGATGTGCACAGCGTGCAAGGATATCCACGATACCCTTTGAACGCCGGCTTGCCCGGTTTCGCCGCGATTTTTTCCTCGGCTAATTTCTCCAGGTCCATCGTCGTTACACCCGCCCTTACAAACTCTCGCAGCGACGTCAATACTTCGTGCACAATCAATCCCGCACGATGCATCTTTTCCAGTTCTTCCGCGCTGCGTAAATGTATTGACATCTTTTCTTTAACCGCGCCCCGCGATTTCCGGGATTCTACTTCCCTGCTTCTCTTACTATTTCCAAAACTCGTTGCGTGACTTCTTCCACGCTCTTTGCCGCGTCCACGTCGTGCAGCACGCCTAAACGGCGGTAGTACGCAACCAAGGGCGCCGTCTGCTTTTCGTATGCCTGCAGACGTGGAGCGACTATCTCTTCGCAATCATCCGGTCGCTGCTCCAAGTCCCCGCCATCGTTGTCACACCGGCCTTCTACTTTGGTTGGCCGTTCATAAATATTGTAAATCTCGCCGCCAACCTTGCACATTCGCCGCCCGGTGATCCGCCGCAACAGCAGTCCCGGGTCAATCGCAAAATGCACCACTACCGGCCTTTTGTAACCATTCTGCGTCAGCAGCACGCCCAAATACTGCGCTTGTGCCACCGTTCGCGGAAATCCGTCGAACACAAATCCATGTGAGCAATCCGGCTGCTCGATCCGCTGCGCGATCATTTTCAGCACCAGCGAATCCGGCACCAGGTCGCCACGCGCCATAATCGGCTTGGCCTTGACTCCCAGCGGCGTGCCCTTGGCGATGTTCTCGCGGAGCATGTCGCCAGTCGAAAGGTGCGGCACCGAAAATCGCTTCGCCAGCTCTTTCGCCTGTGTCCCTTTTCCCGCACCCGGAGGTCCGAGAAAAATTACCGCGCGGTCCAAGTGCTCGGGTGACCGAGCGTTTTGCTGCGCTCCGCTGGTCCTCATTACCGCCGGCCGCGCAACCGGCCCTTCCGCGCAAATCCTTCGTAGTTGCGCATGACGAGTTGTGCTTCCAGTTGCTGCACGGTATCCATCGCCACGCCCACCACGATCAAAAGCGAGGTGCCACCGAAATAAAACTGAATCCCCAGGCCCTTAAGGAACCACACTGGAAAGTGCCGGTCGAACCACCCGCCCACTCCCCATCCAATGTGATCCAGGTGAATACCGGTAATCAGCCACTCCGGCAACAAACAAACCACCGCCAGATAAATTGCTCCAATGAATGTCAGCCGCTTCAAAATCTTGCTGACGTGATCGCTGGTCGTGCGGCCCGGACGGATGCCCGGAATAAAACCGCCGTTCTTGCGCATGTTGTCCGCAAGCTCCGTGGGATTGAAAACAATTCCCACGTAGAAAAACGCGAACAAAATGATCAGCACCACATAAATCAGGTTGTACAGCGGCTCGCCAAACCCCACGACTTTGCTGAAATTATCCACAAACAAATACCTATGATTGAAAAACAGCGCCGCCGTTGCCGGAAACGCCAGCAAAGAACTCGCGAAAATCGGCGGAATCACACCGCCTGAATTCACCCGCAAAGGCAAATAAGACGATTGGCCGCCCATCACTCGCCGGCCCACCACTCGTTTCGCATACTGCACCGGAATCCGTCGCTGCCCGCCTTCCACATAAACAATGAAAGCCACCACAGCGATCATCAATGCGACTAGAAAGATCAGCGCAATCGGTGTAAACGGTCCCCACGCATTGGTTTTCGCCAACTCATAAATATTCAGAATGCCGCGCGGCAAACCGACCACAATGCCCACAAAAATGATCAGCGACATTCCATTTCCTATGCCGCGTTCACTAATCTGTTCGCCCAACCACATGATGAATGCCGACCCGGTCGTCAGTGTGATGATGGTCATCAAAATGAACGATATGCCCGGTCGATAAACCAGAGACTCACCGCTGTAATTCGCCGCTTGCAGTGCGGACGCAATCGTAAACGACTGAATCACGCTCAACACAATCGTCAAATATCGCGTGTACTGCGTTATCTTGCGCCGCCCAAGTTCGCCTTCTTTTTGCAGCTTCTCAAGATAAGGAAACACCACCGTCATCAACTGCAAAATAATCGACGCCGTGATGTACGGCATGATGCCCAGAGCAAAAATCGTCAGCCGGCGCAAATTGCCGCCGCTGAACAAGTCGAAAATTCCCAGAAACGATCCTTGCCCCTGCTGAAAAATCGATTCCAGCACGCGAGCATTGATTCCCGGCGTCGGAATGTGCGCGCCGATGCGGTACACCGCGAGCAGCGCCAGCGTAAACATCACCCTGTTCCGCAAATCGCGGATGCGGAAGAGGTTCCGAAATGCTTCAAAGAATCGGTTCATACGCTTATCAACGTTTCCCTATGCCACTACTTCAAACGTTCCGCCAGCCTTGGTGATCTTTTCCTTCGCCGATTCACTGAACGCATGAGCATGAATCGCCAATTGGGTCGTCAATTCTCCGTCGCCCAGAACCTTGATGCGGTCCAGTTTGCGGCGAACGAATCCATGAGCGCGCAGCAAATCCGGTGTCACTGTTTCACCCGCAGGAAAAACATTCAAATCCGCCAAATTCAAAACTGAGTACGTCGTCCCAAACGGGCTGTGAAATCCGCGCTTCGGCATCCGCCGGTGCAACGGCATCTGCCCGCCTTCAAATCCGCGTCGCCGCGAATATCCCCGCCGAGACTTTTGCCCCTTGTTGCCGGCTCCCGAAGTCTTGCCCAGCTTCGAGCCCATGCCGCGCCCAACGCGCACCTTGCGCTTGCGCGATCCCTTCGGAGGCCGCAAATTCGACAAGCTGTACGAGTTACGAGAATCCGCACCGCTGCTCGCTTTGCGCGGCCGAGACTGCTTGCTGCGCGATTGCTTGCCCGCCGGCTTCCGTTTTCCAGAATCTTTTTTCGTCATATCCCTATTCCACCACTTCCACGAGGTGCCGCACCTTATGAATCATTCCGCGAATCGACGGCGTATCCTCGCGCTCCACCACCTGATGCATCCTGCGGAAGCCAAGCCCGCGAATCGTTTCCCGCATATCATCCGTGGACCCGATGAAACTCACGATCCACCGCAATTTCACCGTGCCGGAATTCTTCTTTCCCTCGCCGGATTTCTTTTCGCCCGCCATTAGTTATTCTCGCCTACCGCGGCCTTTTCTCTCGGTTGCCGGCCGCTGATTTCATCCACCGTCTTCGAACGCGTCTCCGCCACTTGCGCGATATCCTTCAAGCTCAGCAGCGCCGCAAACGTCGCCTTGATCACGTTATGTGGATTCGAAGTCCCCAGTGACTTCGTCAACACGTTGTGAATCCCCGAAATCTGCATCACTTTTCGCACCGGCCCGCCAGCAATAACTCCCGTGCCGTCCGGAGCCGGCTTCAGCAAAACTTGCGCCGATCCATAACGTCCCAGCACCTGATGGGGAATCGTTGTGCCCTTCATATTGAGCTTGATCAAATTCTTCTTCGCTTGCTCAATTGCCTTCTTGATCGCCATGGGCACTTCTCGCGCTTTGCCCATGCCGAACCCCGCATGGCCGCGATGGTCGCCCACCACCACCAGCGCCGAAAAACTCAGATTCTTTCCGCCCTTAACCACTTTCGTTACGCGGTTGATGGCGATCACATCGTCCTTCAAATCCGAAGGATTCACTTCCAACAACCGCCGTACCGCTAAACTATCTCGCAGAATTTGCTTCGACATAGGCTTAGAACTGTAACCCCGCTTCCCGCGCCGCGTCCGCGAGCGCCTTGACACGGCCGTGATACTTGTATCCGCCGCGGTCGAACACTACTTTGCTGACTCCAGCAGCTTTGGCCCGCTCGGCAACCGCTTTCCCGATCACTTTTGCCGCTGCCACGTTTCCGCCTGCCTTGAGATTCTTTTTCGTTTCTTTATCCACCGAACTCGCCGAAACCAAAGTCTTCCCCGTGCGGTCGTCAATCACCTGCGCATAAATATGTCCCAGGGAGCGATATACGCACAGCCGCGGCCGCTCCGTCGTTCCAGATACTTTCATGCGTACCCGCGCATGCACTCGCTTGCGATGTAAATCGCGAGACAAATTCCGAACTCTTGGCGATGCCACTGTATCGTCTCCTTAAATCCCTAAATCCAAAAACCGGAGCTCAGCGAAAATCTTACGCGCCGCCAGCCTTCGCTCCAGCCTTGCCGGCCTTCTTCTTCAAACGCTCGCCGGTAATGCGAATACCCTTTTGCTTATACGGATCGGGTGGACGCAACGAGCGAATATCCGCCGCCACCTGGCCAACCTGCCCCTTATCCGCTCCGCTCACCACCAAATGTGTCTGCTTCTCCACTGAAATCTGAATCCCTTCGGGAATATGAAACTCAATGGGATGCGATTTCCCCAGCGCAAACGCCACCATCTTGCCCTTCAACTCCGCGCGATAACCAACGCCCACAATATCCATTTCTTTCTTGAAACCGGTCGTCACTCCGGTGACCGCATTCGCCACCAGCGCCCGCGCCAGCCCATGCAACGCGCGATGATCTTCCGTCGCCCGCAGCGCTGTCAGCACGCCATCCTTTTGTTCAAACGTAATTCCGTGCGGCACCGGCACCGTCAGTTTGCCCTTCGGCCCTTGCACGTCGACCCTGCCTCCCTGCAGCGCTACTTTTACGCCCGAGGGAACTGGAATTGGTTTGCGTCCGATACGTGACATCTGTTCGTTGTCCTTCTCTCGAAAACTTTTAAATCCGCCACTAAACCGCGCCACTCTTCGCCAACACGCGAACTACAATGTCGCGCTACCAAACCTCGCAAAGAATTTCGCCGCCAACTTTAGCCTTCCGCGCCGAACGCCCGCTCATCAATCCCTTCGGCGTCGTCATAATACTGATGCCCAATCCGCCCACCACTGGACGAATCTCCGTCGACCCCAAATAACGCCGCGCTCCCGGCCGCGAAATCCGCTTTAACCCGGTAATCACGCTGCGCCGGTCCGGCGTATATTTCAAAAATACTCGCAACATCTTGCGCGTCTTGTTTTCATCCACCAACTTGAAAGTCGAGATGTATCCCTCTTCCTTCAAAATCCGCGCAATCTCCGTCTTCAATTTCGATACCGGAACATCCACGCGTTGATGCTTCGCGGCAGCCGCGTTGCGGATGCGCGTCAGAAAATCGGCTATTGGATCCGTCTGCATATTTCTCCTACCAACTCGCTTTCGTTACGCCCGGAATTTCTCCCTTGAGCGCCATCCCACGAAAACAAATTCTGCACATCTGAAACTTGCGAATATACGCTCGCGCCCTTCCGCATACGCGGCAGCGATTCCGCACCCGCACCTTGAACTTCGGCTTCTTCAGTGTCTTCGCGATCTTCGCGGTACGTGCCATTTTATTGCGCTCCTCCTGGGGTCCGCAGCGGAAATCCCAGCCCCTTCAACAACTCCCGGCCCTGCTCATCGTTCACCGCGGTCGTCGTCAGCGTCACATTCATTCCCTTAATCTTGTCCACTCGCGTGTAATCAATCTCCGGAAACACCAACTGGTCCTTCAGCCCCAGCGTATAATTTCCTCGCCCATCAAACGCATTTGACGGCAACCCACGAAAATCGCGTACTCGCGGCAGCACCACATTGCATAGCCGGTCGAGAAATTCGTACATCTTGTCTCCGCGCAATGTCACCGCGCAGCCAATCGGCATCCCTTTGCGAATCTTGAAATTCGCAATCGACTTCTTCGCCTTCGTGATCATCGCCTTCTGCCCGGTGATCTGCCCCAACTCCACCGCCGCCGTATCCAGCAACTTGGCATTCTGGCTAGCTTCACCCAGACCGATATTCACCGTAATCTTCTGCAGCTTCGGCACCGCCATCACATTCTTCCAGCCGAAGTGCTTCATCAACGCCGGCACCGTCTCGCTCCGGTATTTTTCCTGCAATCGACTCTTCGTTGCCATTCTCAGTCCTCTTCTTGCCTAGCGAATTCTCTTGCCACCGCTAATTCCGTCGCCAACTTACTTATCCAGCGCCGTTCCGCACCGCTTGCAATTCCGAACCTTCGTTCCATCCGGCAAAACCGTATGCCCAATGCGCGAATGCTTTCCGCAGCTCTCGCAAATCACCATCACATTCGACACATTGATCGACGCTTCCTTCTCCACAATTCCGCCCTTGATATTCTTCTGCGGATTTGGCCGCGTATGCCGCTTCATAATCGCCACATGCTCGACCACCACCCGGTTGGTCTTCGCATTAATCGACAACACTCTTCCGCTCTTTCCCGCATCGCGTCCCGCCATCACCCGCACTTGATCGCCTTTGCGAATGCTGATGGTGTGCCGCTCGGTTCTTTCATGTCTCAGCGTCATCGCTTACCAAACCTCCGGAGCCAGCGAAACAATCTTGGTGAATTTGGCCCGCAATTCCCTCGCTACCGGACCAAACACGCGCGTTCCCACCGGTTCGCCTGCATCATTAATCAATACTGCCGCATTATCGTCAAACCGGATATACGTCCCATCCTTGCGCCGCCGCTCTTTCCGCATCCGCACAATCACCGCTTTTACCACCGTTCCCTGTTTTACCTGACTTTCCGGTGTCGCTTCTTTTACCGACGCGGTAATAATGTCGCCCAGTCCGGCCTTCAATCCCACATCGCCGCCAACCGGCAAAATGCACATCAGCTTCCGCGCGCCGGAATTGTCGGCCACCGTCAGCCAGGTTCGCATCTGAATCATTGGTCCGCTCCCCTGTCCTGTTTACTCAGCCAACGCATTTCGCGTCAGGATTTCTTTCAACCGCCAGCGCTTCAATTTCGACATCGGCCGCGACGCCACAATGCGCACCGTATCGCCCGGCTTGGCTTGCCGCTGCTCATCATGTGCATAAAACTTCTTCGAAATGCGCACCACGCGCCGGTATTTCGGATGCTGCACCAGCCGCAATACTTCCACCACAATCGTCTTTTCCATCTTCGCGCTGGTTACACGCCCGGTCAGCACTTGCCTCTCGTGCCGTTCCTCGGCCGCGAGAGTTTGTGTTTCGCTCGTCATTACGCCTTCCTCAGTTCTTGAGCGCGCAACAGCGTCTTTACCCGCGCCAGATCTTTTTTCGATTCTCGCAGCCGCTTCAGCGCTTCCGCTTGTCCTGTGGACAGCTGAAACCTTAGCCGGAAAATCTGCTCGGTAAGCTCTTTCTGCTGCGCTTCGAGCTCGTTCACACCCGCTTCACGGATCTTCTCAATTCGCCGTGGCATCGTTAAAATCCTCCCGCCCGGGAAATAAATTTCGTCGGGATCGGCAACTTGTGCGCCGCAAGCCCCATCGCTTCTCGCGCCGTCGCCTCATCCACGCCCGCCATCTCAAACATAATTCGCCCCGGCTTCACCACCGCTACCCACCGCTCTGGAGCGCCCTTACCTTTACCCATGCGGGTTTCCGCCGGCTTCTTGGTAAATGGTTTGTCCGGAAAAATACGAATCCACAACTTTCCGCCACGCTTGATAAACCGCGTGATCGCGACACGCGAAGCTTCAATCTGCCGGTCCGTAATCCAATGCGCTTCCATGGCCTTCAATCCAAAATCGCCGAATGCCAAATCGCCGCCGCGCCACGCTTTTCCGTTGCGCCGGCCGCGCATCTGCTTCCTATGCTTGACCTTCTTGGGCATCAACATCGCTATGTTCTCGCTTCCCTAATCTCGTTTTACTTCCGAAACCTCTGGAGCTTCGCGCTTACGCTGCCGCAACTCCCTCGCGCTCCTTCTGCAATTTCGAAGCGCGCTTGGGGACATTCTCACCCTGATAAACCCAGCACTTCACTCCAATCACGCCATACGTCGTGTGCGCTTCTGCCGTGCCGAAATCAATGTCCGCTCGCAATGTCTGCAACGGCAACCGCCCCTGCAGATACCATTCCTTGCGCGCGATTTCCGCTCCGTTCAAACGCCCCGCAACCCGCACCTTGATTCCCTTGCAGCCAAAGCGCAGCGCCGAATCCACTGCCTTACGCATCGCCCGCCGGAACGCCACCCGCTTCTCCAGTTGTAGCGCAATCGACTCCGCCACCAGCGTTGCATCTAGTTCAGGCCGGTGCACTTCCTGAATATCGATATGCACTTCCCGCTTCGTCCGCTTCTGCACGTCCTGCTTCAACTTGTCGATCTCCGCGCCCTTCCGCCCGATAATAATTCCAGGACGCGCCGTATAAATCCTCACCACCAACTTGTTTGCCGCGCGCTCAATATCAATCGAACTGACTCCCGCGCTCTTCAGTTTATCTTTCAATTCGCGCCGCAGCTTCACATCTTCATGAAGCAATTCAGCGTAATCGCGATCCGCATACCACCGCGATTTCCACGGCTTGTTGTAGCCGAGGCGAAATCCGTAAGGGTGTGTCTTCTGTCCCATTCTTATCCCTCTTTTACCGCCGGTTACTTCTTCTTGCCCTTTTTCGCAGGCTGCTGCTTCCCGGTTAGCGCCTTGCGAACCCGCCGCGCAGTACCCCGAACACCCTTCTGCGCTTCCGTTTCCGCTTCAATTGCCGCTACCCGTTCCGCTGCCGCCACATGATGCTCCGCCACACCTACCCACAAATGTGCCGTGCGCTTCTGATAACGAAACGCGCGTCCCATCGGCGCGGGACGTATCCGCTTCCATCGCGTTCCTTCATTCACAAAACACCGCGACACGAACAATTCATCCACATCCAGCGGCGCGCCTGCATCATCCGCTTTCCGCTCGGCGTTCGCGATCGCGCTTCGCAACACCTTTTCAATATGCTTCGCCGCACGTTTCGGTGTGAACCGCAACGTCTGCAACGCATCCTGCACCTTGCGTCCGCGAATCAAATCGATCACCAACCGCGCCTTTTGCGCAGACATCCGCACATGCTTTGCCAGCGCATGCGCTTCAATCGATCCGCTCTGTCTCTGTACGTCAGCCATGGTTTATGCCTTCGGCGCCGCCGGAGCCGCGCCGCCTCCAGCTGCTGGCGCTGCACCGCCCGCTGGAGCCGCTCCTGCCGCCCGTTCCAGCGCAGCCTTCACCGCGTGCCCCTTAAACGTCCGCGTCGGCGAAAACTCGCCCAGCTTGTGCCCAATCATTTGCTCCGTCACATACACCGGAATAAACTTCTTACCGTTGTGTACCGCGATGGTGTGTCCAATCATCTCCGGCACAATCGTCGACCGCCGCGACCACGTCTTCACTACCTTCTTTTCATTGCGCGTGTTGAGACCTTCCACCTTCACTCGCAGGTGCTCGTCAACAAACGGTCCCTTTTTTAATGAGCGTCCCATTCCGTCCCTATTCCTCCACGCGGCGCAAACGGCTCCACTGCGCACGCCTCATCTTTTTAAATCCACGCACCGGTCCCGGCACGCGATGCGACTTCGGGCAAAACGGGCATACAAACCGTGTCCCTTGCGCATTCGGAATCCGCTCCACAATCACGCCCCACCCCGGTTTGCACAACTTATAAATCACCGGCTCCGGCGGAAGTGGCGCAACCTTCACACTTGCCTTCAGTGCCTTCGTTCGCTGCTTCGCCACCACTCTCTTCGCCGTCGCTCGCTTCACTGGCCGGCTGCTTCGCCGGCTGGCTGCTCTTCCCGCTCGAGTTGTTCTTGTCGCTCGCATCTTTTTGCTCTCATCGGGCCGCTTTATTGCCGCCGCCCGCTTTGCTGCTCGCTTCAAAAAAGTCTGTTACTTCCTGCGCTGCACAATCTGCTTATCCGTCCGCTTGTTGTGCCGCGTCTTCTTGCCCAGCGTCGGAAACGCCCACGGAGTTTGTGGATGATTGCCCTTAACCCGGCCTTCACCACCTCCGTGCGGGTGATCCACAGGATTCATCGCCACACCGCGCACCGTCGGCTTAATACCGCGCCACCGCGTACGTCCTGCCTTACCAAACGTCTCGTTCTCATGGTCCAAATTGCCTACCTGGCCCACCGTCGCCATGCAATCCACTGAAAACTTGCGAACTTCGCCAGACGGCATCTTCACCAGCGCCAAATCACCTTCCTTGCTCAACAACTGCGCCGCACCGCCCGCCGACCTCACCGCTTGCCCGCCACGGCCGGGATACAATTCCAGGTTGTGCACCATCGTGCCTGGAGGAATGTGCCGGATCTTCAGCGCATTTCCCGGAAGAATGTCTGCACCTTCGCCAGTCGAAACCGTCGCTCCCACTTCCAATCCCACTGGATGCAAAATGTAGCGCTTCTCGCCATCCGCATAGTGCAACAACGCAATGTCCGAGCTGCGGTTCGGGTCATACTCGATCGCCGCAACCTTCGCCGGAACTCCCACCTTGTCCCGCCGGAAGTCCACCTGGCGATACTGCTTCTTGTGACCACCACCGCGGTGCCAGACCACAATTTCGCCCTGATTATTTCGTCCGCCAGAGCGCTTCTTCGGTTCCAGCAACGCCTTCTCCGGCTCTTGCTTGGTGATATGGCTCTTGTCCACCACGGTGATAAACCGTCGCGACGCCGTATACGGATTAAAACTCTTCAGTCCCATCGCTGCCTCTTGCCTTCTGAAGCTTTTTTCTTAACCGCTCAAACCAACTGCCGCCAACTCATCCGTCAATCCATCTACTGACCCGGTCCTACAAATTCTCCGCGTACTCGATCATCTTTTCGCCTTCGGCCAGCTTCACGTACGCTTTCTTCCAATCGCGCCGGTAACCTTCGCTCTGCCCGCGGCGCCGCATTTTTCCCAGAAAATGTGCGGTACGCACTGCCACCACTTTCACCTTGAAAATTTGCTGTACCGCTTCCTTGATCTCGGTTTTCGTCGCTCGCGATGCAACCTCGAAAACCACCGTACGTTGCGTCTCTTTTACGCCCAGGCCTTTTTCCGTAATGATCGGCCGGCGAATAATTTGATAGTGAGGAGCCGGCATAAATTATTTCTTCCCCTTTTTCGCGGGTTTTGCGGCCTTCTTCGGAGCCGCTTTATGTTTCTTCACTGCCGCTTTCGCTTCGGACTTCGCAGCCGCTTCCTTCTTCACTGCCTTTGCCGGCGCGATTGTCTCCACATCCGGAGTCTCCATCGGCGTCCGCTCCGGATCCAGTGAATGGCTCAATCGTGCAACCGCATCCTTCGACAGCACCAGCAAATCGTGATTCAGCAAATCGTAAGCTTGCAAAACATTCGGAGCTACCACCTTCACCCGGTACAAATTCCGGCTGGCCAATTCCAGATTCCGATTCTCTCCGTGCGTCACCAGCAACGCCGACTTTGTGCTGTTCAGTTTCCCCAGCGTGCTCCGCAAATCCTTGGTCTTATGCGTTTCCAGCGACCACTCATCCACAATCGTCAATTTCTGATCCGCCAGTTTTGCCGATAGCGCCGACCGTAACGCTCCCAGCAACATCTTCTTCGGCAACGCATAACTGTAATCCCGCGGCTTTGGTCCGTGAACCGTTCCACCATGCCGCCACAAAGGTGACCGAATCGATCCCACTCGCGCTCGGCCCGTGCCTTTTTGCCGCCACAACTTCCGGCCCGCTCCGCTAACCTCGCTCTTGTCCTTCGTCTTATGCGTTCCAGAGCGAATGCTGCGCAGATACCAGCGCGAAGCTTCATGCAACAGGTGTGGATTCACCTTCGCGCCAAATACCGCGTCCGCCAGCTCTACCTGGCCGACCTTCTTGCCATCCAGATTGACTACGTCAACGACCGCCATAATTCTTTTTCCTTCTTCGAACCAGAGCTTTATTTCTTTGCGCGCTTCTTACGGATAAAAATGTACGTTCCGCTGGGACCTGGCACCGATCCCCGCACCAGCAAAAGATTTTCGTCCGCATCCACTTTCACAACTTTCAAATTCCTGGCCGTCACCCGCGCATTTCCCATATGCCCCGGAAAATGCTGGTTCTTCCACACTCGCGAAGGAAACGAACTGCCGCCGATACCGCCCGGCGCGCGATGAAACATCGACCCGTGCGTCGCATCGCCGCCAGCGTAATGCCAGCGCTTCACGCCGCCCGCAAACCCTTTACCTTTACTCACTCCGCTGACGTCCACCAACTCTCCCGCGGCAAACCGATCCACCAGCACGCGGTCGCCAACCTTGGTTTCATCGGCGGACTCTTCAATCCGTACTTCCTGCAGCACCTTCATCGGCGCCACTCCGGCCTTCTTGTAATGCCCGGTCATCGCCTTGTTCACTCGCTGCGGCTTCACAAATTCCACCAACCCCAACTGCGCCGCCTCGTAGCCGTCCTTATCTTTCGTCCGGCGCTGCACCACCACGCAAGGACCGGCCTGCAGCACCGTGCAGCCCACCAACGTGCCGTCCGGCTGAAAAATCTGCGTCATCCCCAGCTTTATTCCGATAATCCCGTCAACCGCCATCGTCTCGTCTCTTTCCTTCGCAGCGTGTCTCGCTCAATCTGGATATTGGCTGCGCACCACTTCGCGTTTCTCTTTTCCGTCTTTTCGTTACTTCGTTATTTCCTTACTTTTTTACTTCGCCGTTTCTTTACTTCTTATTTCCCCGCATGTCCGAACGCCTTAATCTCCACATCCACGCCCGGCGGCAAATCCAGCTTCATCAATGCATCCACCGTATCCGGCGTCGGCTCCAGAATGTCGATCAGCCGCTTGTGAGTTCGCATCTCAAACTGCTCACGCGATTTCTTGTCCACGTGCGGAGACCGCAACACCGTCCACCGATTGATCGTCGTCGGCAGAGGAATCGGGCCCGCCACATCCGCGCCCGTGCGCTTCGCCGTTTCCACGATTTCCCGCGTGGATTGATCCAGAATCCGGTGGTCATACGCCTTCAAACGAATACGAATTTTGTCGCCTTGTCTCATAATTTACTCGACGATCTCGGTAACCGCGCCAGCCCCAACCGTGTGACCGCCTTCGCGAATCGCGAAGCGCAGCCCCTTTTCCAGCGCTACTGGAGTGATCAAGGTCACTTCGCAGCTCACGTTGTCTCCCGGCATCACCATTTCCACTCCCGCCGGCAAAGTCATATCGCCAGTC
>DASXMB010000086.1:0-10846 GCA_036495905.1 Candidatus Acidiferrum sp. | reverse complement strand
TCCGCATTCGAAAGTACCACCCAAACCATTCGAAACTAGTACCACAAAGTAATCTATTGACAATGTAACTGAACGATGCTATCATGAATCATGACCATCGGCTCTGGCCTCTTATTCACTAAGCCACAGCTCCATCTCCCCGCAAAGCCACGTAACGCCTCCGTTTCTCCCACATCTTTCCTTTCAATCACTTACAAACCCCTTTTCCCGCAACCCCTTTCCTTTGACATCCTTACAAATTGCCGGGTGCCATCCCCCTCTTACTGGATCCCTCGCCGCTCGACCCTCAATCTCCTCACGCTCTTTTGCACAAAGCGCAAATCGCCCCACGTGTTTTCAACAACTTCCGCACTCTTTTGCTCTTTGAGGGGGGTGGGGGGACGACTTCAAAAAAAATCGGCGCAGCCGGAGCGTCTTGGCCGCGCCAATCTAATCCGTGAACGTAAACCTAACAATGCACCACAACGCCTGCACGCCGTCTTTCCAGGTAATCTTTTTGCCTTCTTCATACGTCCGGCCAGCGTACGTAATCGGCACCTCATAAATCCGCCATTTGCCCTTGGCAATCTTCGCCGTAATCTCCGGCTCAAAGCCAAACCGGTCCGACCGAATCTGAATTCCTTGCAAAACTTCTTTGCGGAAAACTTTGTAACAAGTTTCCATATCCGTCAGTTTCAAATTCGTCGCAATATCCGAAAGCAGCGTCAGCGTTTTATTCGCCACATAGTGCCAAAAATAATGCACTCGCTGCGGACCGCCCAAAAATCGCGATCCGTAAACCACATCCGCGCGGCCATCCAAAATCGGCTCCAGCAATTTCGGATAATCCCGCGGGTCATATTCCAAATCCGCATCCTGCACCAAAACAATTTCCCCGGTAGCCTGCGCGAATCCACGCCGCAGCGCCGCGCCTTTTCCCTGATTTTGTTCCTGAAAAAAGAATCGCAAATCCGCCAGCGCGATCTGGTCGCCAGTGTCTTGCGGAGGCGCACTCCTCTCTCCGCTTGCTTGCCGCGCCGCCATCGCTTCCAAAATCTGCCGCGTCCCATCCGTCGAGCAGTCGTCCACCACAATAACTTCTTTGCGACCTTCTACATCCAAAACGCGTCTAAGAATCTCATCGATCGTGGCCTTCTCGTTGTACACGGGAATCACCACGGAAAGTTTTGGATCCTGCAGCGACGATGCATTTTGCCGGTTGTGTCTCATCGGGTGCCAGCGATTGTAGCGGCTCTCCGCCGGTGCAGTAAAGCGTGCCACCGTCAATTTTGCAGCATTTCGCATCTTGTTCAGATGCATAAGCACCGCGAAAGACGTGCCACCAGGAGGCTAATTCTCGCATCGCTGTTTCGGAAAGCTGGCGCGCTCAGTTCGGCTTTTGCCGCAGCGCGCCAGCCGTGAGAAACTTTCGCTATGCTTTTTCTCGGTATTGCCAGCTTGGGCCGCAATTCTGCCGTCGCGCTCCTCGACGAGCATTCGATTTTGGCCGCCATCGAAGAAGAAAAACTAACTCGCGCGCAACTCACCGGAAATTTTCCGCGCTACGCGCTGGCGGAATCGCTGAAACAATGCGGCGCAACGGTAAGCGACATCAATCTCGCCGCGCTGGCCGACACTCCGCAGGAAGCGTGGCTCCGCGAATCCGGTGTCGGTTCGACTTTTGCCGGCTCACGCACTGGAGTTCGCGCCCGCAAACTGAAAGAAGATTTTCACAAATCGATTTTGCTGCGCCAGTTGCGCCAGCATCTTCCGAATCCCGTGAAGCTTGCCCAATTCGATCATCATCTGTGCCACGCCGCCAGCGCGTTTTACACTTCCGATTTCGAGCGCTCGCTGATTCTTACTTTGGACGAAGGGTGCGGCTCGCACTCCGGCCAAATCGCCCTCGGCGAGGGCGACGAAATCCGCACGCTCCGCACCTTGCGCTTTCCGGATTCGCTCGGCTGGTTTTATTCGCGAGTTACGGAAATGCTCGGCCTGCGTCCGCATCGCGACGAACACAAAGTGCAATGGCTGGGCAGAAATGGCCAGGCGGAATTCGTCACCGCATTTCAAAAACTATTCAGCCGCGATGCCAACGGTCTTCCGGTTTTGAATCGGCGTTATTTCGTACCCGGACCCGACCAGCGCGGAACGTTTTCGCGATCGTTTTACAAAGAGATGGGCATCGCTCCGGAAAAAGTGTCGGAAGATCCGGCGGTGGCCGCCGCGCTGGCGCGCAGCGCGCAAACCGTGCTGGAAGAAATTGTTTTGGGAGTCGCCAATCGTTTTCAGGAACAAACCCGCGCCGATTCGCTGTGCATTGCGGGCGGAGTCTTCTTCAACGTGCTGCTGGTGCGTGCGCTGGAAACTCGCAGCAACTTCAAAAAAGTTCAGGTGCAGCCGCTGGCCGGCAACGCCGGCACTGCGCTTGGCGCGGCGTTGCTGGCGCGCAAAAAGCTGACCGGAAAATCTCAGCGTGGGCCGCTGATTTCGCTCGCGCTCGGTCCGGAATTCACTTCGCAGGAAACCAAAGCCGTTCTGGACAATTGCAAAATCATTTACAAATATATGTCCGGCGAAGAGCAACTGGCTGGTGAACTCGCCAAGTTATTGCAAGCCAACAAGATTGTCGCGTGGTGTCACGGACGCACCGAATTCGGCCATCGCGCGCTGGGCAATCGCAGCATTCTCGCGTCGCCATTTTCCGAATACGTGATCGAAAATGTGAATCACTACATCAAGCACCGCGAAGACTTTCATCCCTTCGCGCTTTCCGTTCCGGCGGAACGCGCCGCCGAGTTTTTCGATTGTTCCGACAATTGCAAATTCATGGCGTCGCTGGCCACGCTGAAAAATCCCATCGCCGGCCTGGAACAATTCGCTTTCAATGGAACTTCCGTCCGCGTGCACACCGTGGAAAAACAATCCAATCCCGCCTTCTGGAAGTTGCTGCACAAATTCGGCGAAACTGCTCCCGCTCCAATCCTGGTCAACACTTCGTTCAATCTTTTTGGCGAACCGCTGGTCTCCGATCCACGCGAAGCCGTCCGGAGTTTTTACTGCTCCGGAATCGACGCGCTGGCCATCGGCCCATTCCTGGTGGTGAAGTAAGTGCTTTCGCAAACGGCAACGTTAAAGCGAAATCTCGGCGAAACTTATTCGTGCGAAGGAATATTGCGACCAACGACGGTGGACTTTTTCAAGTCGGAAGCGGCGGCGAGCCGCCGCACTCCAAATTTCTCGGGCGCTCATCGGCGCGTTGGCAGCATGCGGTGACGCTAGGAAAAAGTTGCAGACTCGCCAGACCGGAAAACGAGGGCAACGGTTAGCTCTCGAAAATTACCTGGGCCAGGGCTTGCGTGGAGGTATGCGTGATGCTTAGCGAAATGCGTTTCACGCCGAGCGCGTCCGCAATTTTCCGCGCTTCGCCGGAAAGTGAAATCGTGGGCCGCCCGCTCGGCTCGCGAATAATTTCCATGTCCACCCAGCGGACGCCGCGTTTCCAGCCGGTGCCCAGCGCTTTCATGGTGGCTTCTTTCGCGGCAAAGCGTCCGGCGTAGCGCTCGAATTTATTTTTGAAGCCTTCGCAATATTCGGCTTCGCGCCCGGTGTAAATGCGGCGCACAAAAACCGCGCCGTGCCGCTCGATGGCGGCTTTGATGCGCTCCACTTCGGCAATGTCCACGCCCAAGCCGACGATCACTCCGCCTCCGCTGCGCTTGCGAAACCTTGCGCGCCTGCCGTCAAATTTGTCGGGCCGCATCGCCGCGACGGTTTCTCGCAAACTGCGATTATACTTGGAGTCGTGCGATTGAAGAAAAAGATGAAGAAAAAAGTGCGCAACAGAGCGCAGAGAAAAATAGCGAGCAGAAAATTGTCGGCGAGGAAAAGCGCGGCGCGCTCGGTCTCGCGGTTGAGTTCGCGTGTTTTGCCTGGGCGCATCGCAATGAACCGCACGGCAAAAAGTGCTGGAGAATTCGTCGAGCGCGCGGCGAACGGTGTTCGTGTTTTGCAAGCGGCGGCTTTCGCTGAAATTCCGTGGCTGATGCACGGATTCAGCATGCGTGATGGCGGCGTCAGCGAAATTGAGAACGAGCGGGTGCTGAATTTGGGGTTTACGGAGTGGGATTCGCGGGAGAATGTTTTGGAAAATCGGCGGAGATTTCTTGCGGCGGTGGCGGCCGGCGACGGTGAGCTGGTTCCTTTGAAACAATTTCATTCGGATTTGATCCGGCAATTTGATGTGGCTCCAGCGGAGCCGGTGCGGGGGGACGCATCGATTACGAATCGCGCGGGATTGGTGCTGGGAATTCAGACGGCGGATTGCGTGCCGATACTTTTGGTGGATGTGAAAAAACGAGTTGTCGCTGGAGCGCATGCCGGCTGGCGCGGAACTTTGCGGCGCATTGCCGCGAAAGCCGTGGGGCGAATGCAGATGCTGTTTGGTTCGCGTCCCGGAGACATTCTGGCGGCACTCGGGCCCGCGATTGGCGGTTGCTGTTACGAGGTGGGGACGGAGGTGGCTGCGGATTTTACTTCGCAGTTTGCGGACGCGGCAGATTGGTTCGATGAATTGCGGACTGGCGATGAGCCGAATCCTTTGCAGTGGTTGAATATGATGCCGCCGGGGCATCAGCCGCCGCCAAAAAATGTGTGGTTGGATTTACGGAAGGCAAATCGGGCGCAGTTGCTTGGCGCGGGATTGAGCGAGGGGAATATTTTTGTTTCGGATTTGTGTACAGCATGCGATGTTGGGCGACTTTTTAGTTATCGGAAAGAGGGGGCGGAGTCTGGAAGGTTGATGGGAGTGATTGGGATTCGGGAGCAGCAGTGCGGCTAGGAGAGAACTGGTAGAGCAGAGTCTTGGTTGTGATTTTGGATTTCGTTTAGGGCTAATTGGCCGCAGGCGGCCATCACATCGCGGCCGCGAGAGCGGCGGACAAATGTGGGAATGCCGCGTTCGATCAGGATGCGATGGAAATCGGCGATACTTTCTTCGGTGGGTTCGCGATATTCGGGGCCGGCGGGATTCCAGGGGATTAGATTTACCTTGCAGCGTTTTAGCGGCGCGAGAAGTTTCACCACGCGGCGCGCGTCTTCCGGCGTGTCGTTGATTCCGCCGAGCAGCACGTACTCAAAGGTGAGATATTCGCGCGGAGATTTGGTGAAGTTTTGGCAGGCTTCGATCAGCGCGCGCAGCGGATATTTTTTGTTGATGGGCATGAGCTGATCGCGTTGCGCGTCGCTGGAAGCGTTCAGCGAGATGGCCAACTTGGGACGAAGTTTCTCTTGCGCGAGGCGATTGATGCCGGGAACGATGCCGCTGGTGGAAAGTGTGACGTGACGGGGAGCGATGGCGGCGCCTTTTTGGTCGAGCAAAATGCGCAGCGCGGCCATGACGGAATCGTAGTTGAGCAGCGGCTCGCCCTGGCCCATTAAAACGATGTTGGTGCGCGGAGCGAGATTTTCTTTGTGCTCTTCGAGCGGAAGCAAAACCTGGGCGACAATTTCGCCGGGAGTGAGATTGCGAATCAGGCCGAGTTTGGCGGTCATGCAAAAATGGCAGTCAACGGCGCAGCCGGCCTGAGTGGAAACGCAAATAGTTTGGCGGCCTTTGCTGGGCATGAAAACAGTTTCGACGCTGGCAGGTTTCGATCGCGCATTGCCAGGTTCGGCGGACAAGCCGAAGAGGTAGCGGACGGAGCCATCTTGCGAAGTGAAGCGCTGTTTGATTTCCGGGAAAGTGATGCGGGTTTCCGCGGCGAGGTGTTCGCGGAAAGCGGCGGGCAAAGTGGTCATTTGGGAAAGAGCGAATTTGCGCTCCGCGTAGAGGGCACGATAGAGCTGTTCGCTGCGGTAGGCGGGCTCGCCCAGCGCAACGCACAGGTCGCGTAGTTCCTCTTTCGATTTACCAAGTAGTTCGGTAGGCATGAGCGTGTTAGGCTCCAGTTTAACACGCGGGTTGCGGCGATTTGGGTGAGACGGCAAGTTACAGCGTGGGGCGGCATCGGCGTTATAATTTGTAGGATTCGGCGGGTCATCTGGAACCGGAGGTGTATTTTGGCAAAAGAGATTTCCGTGCAACAGATCAGCATCAATGATTGGGTGAAGGGGTTGCAGGAGATTCCGGACGAGCGATTCACGCTGGAAATTGTGCAGGAGTACATCTCAAATCACGCGGTGATGCCGGAGACGCTGGAGAAATATTCGTTTTTTTCGCGGGGAAATTACACGCGCAATTTGATTTTCAAGAATCACATGTTTGAGTGCATGACGGTGTGCTGGGAAGTTGGGCAGTCCAGCCGGATTCACAATCACCGGGATCAGAATTGCTGGATGTCGACACCGGTTGGGCGGTTGAAAGTGCAGAATTTCCGGGTGGAACAACAGAACGCGGCGAAGGGAACCTGCCGGATTGTGCCGACGGATATTTATGTGATGGACGCGGAGCATCCGGCGTACGTGAATCCATTGGAGCCGGTGCATCAGGTTTTGAATCTGCCAGAGTATGGGAAGCGGGCGGTTAGCGTGCATGTGTACTCGAAACCGTTTGATATTTGCGAGATTTATCAGCGGGAGAATGGGACGTATTGCGATGCGCCGCTGCATTATACGAGCGAGTATGGGAAGTTGAATCCGGAGGAGAGATTGATTTAGGGGAGCGAGGAGCGAGCGTAGTCGGCGCGCGAAAAGCGAACATGGAAAAACCCCCACGTGCAAAAGCGGCCCGTGGGGCACCCAGGGGCGGGAAAGGAAAGTTCGAGAGGCGAATTGTTTTATCGCGTAGGTGGACGGTAAAAAAGCGTCCGGTGCGCGGCGCACCGGATGGGCACGATGTATCGTGCCCCTACTTGATCTAGATGATTTAGTGGCACGCGGTGCGCGAAGACTGAACACAGAAAAACCCCCACGTGCAACTACGGCCCGTGGGGCACCCAGAGGCGGGAAGAAGAATTTTCGGATGACTACGGAAGCGCGGGACATACAGAAACTGGTTTTGCCGAATGGCTTGGTGGTGATTACCGAGCCGATGCCGCATGTGCGATCGGTATCGATTGGAGTGTGGATACGGAACGGGTCGCGGCGAGAAGCGCCGGAAGAAAATGGCTTGGCGCATTTCATGGAGCACATGGTTTTTAAGGGGACGGAGCGGCGGTCGGCGGAAGCGATAGCGAGAGAAATGGATTCAGTGGGCGGGATGCTGGATGCGTTCACGTCGAAAGAACAGATTTGTTTTAACGCGAAGGTGCTGGATGAACATTTGCCGATTGCGTTTGATGTGATCGCGGATCTGGTTTTGCGGCCGAAGTTCGATTCGGACGACGTGCGGAAAGAACGGCAGGTGGTGCTGGAAGAAATCAAGATGGATTTGGACAATCCCGAATACATCTTGCACGAGATTTTTACACGAGGTTTTTGGCCGGAGCATGCTTTGGGACGGCCGATTCTGGGAACGCCGCAAACGGTGAAGAAATTCAGCCGCGAGGCGTTGCGGACTCGATTCCGAGAGTGGTTTGCGCCGGATCGTTTGGTGATTACGGCGGCGGGGAATGTGACGCATCAGCAGGTATTGGATTTGGTACAGAAGGAATTTGGCGGTTTGAGTGTAGTGGGCGGCCCCGAAGAAAGTGCAGCGCCTTTGACCGGCGCTCCGATTCATTTGGAGAAAAAGCCGGATTTGGAGCAGGTGCATATTTGTTTGGGAGTGCCGTCATTTCCGCTGGGGCATGAGCGAAGATTTGGCGTGGCGGTGATGAACAATCTTTTGGGCGGAGGGATGTCTTCGCGATTGTTTCAGAACATTCGGGAGAAGCAGGGATTGGCGTACGCGGTTTTCAGCGAGCTGACGCCGTATTCGGATGCGGGGATGATGACGATTTATGCGGGGACGGCGCGAGAGACGGTGGGCCAAGTGATCGATCTGGTGATCAAGGAATTCCGGGAGTTGAAGGAAGCGCAGGTGACCGAAGAAGAGTTGCGGCGGGCGAAGAATCATTTGAAGGGTTCGCTGATGTTGTCGCTGGAATCGACGAGCGCGCGAATGTCTAATTTGGCGCGGCAGGAACTTTATTTTGGGAGATTTTATTCGTTGGATGAGATTTTGGCATCGATTGAAGTGGTGACGAGAGAAGAGATACAGGTTTTGGCGAGAGAGTTTTTCAGGACGGAGCAGATTGCGGTTACGGTATTGGGGCCGTTGAACGGGTTTACGTTGGAGCGGGGGCGGTTGGACTGCTGAGACTGATGTCCGAGTGGTCGCGGGTCGGTTTTTGATTGCACAAGGGTTGAGATCCTTCGGGCTGCAAACGGCGCAGCCCTCAGGATGACAATTGGCAGCTGAGGAGCGTGGTGAAACGTATCGGGAGACTAATGTGGAGCAGGATTGACGCATTGTGGAACAGGCGGCTTGCACGCGATAGAATGTAGTGTGGAACGATAGAGATGACGATGTTTAACCAGATTACGGGATTTGATGTGACGGGGACGGGATTGCCGCGGCGGAAGACTTATGGCGTGGCGGTGGGACACGTACGCGTGGGCGGTGGCGCGCCGATTGTTGTGCAGTCGATGACGAACACGGATACCGCAGATGTGGAGACCACGTTTCAGCAGACGGTGGAATTGGCGGAGGCGGGTTCGGAGATTGTGCGCTGGACGGTGAATGTGCCGGAAGCCGCGGCGGCGGTTCCGGAGATTAAAAAACGATTGCTGGACGCGGGATGCAATGCGCCGATCATTGGAGATTTTCACTATAACGGGCACGTTTTGCTGACGAAATATCCGGAATGTGCCCGGGCGCTGGATAAATACCGGATCAACCCGGGAAATGTGGGCGCGGGACAGCGGCGCGACGAACAATTTTCGACAATTTGCAAAATTGCGCGAGACAACGGAAAGCCGGTGCGGATCGGCGTGAATGGCGGGTCGCTGAATCAAGAGCTGGTGATGCAGAAAATGCAGGAGAATACGGACAAGAATCTGGGGAAAGAGTCCGAAGAAATTATCAATGATTGCATGGTGCTGTCGGCGTTGCAGTCCACGGAATTAGCGCTAGAAACGGGATTGCGGCACGACCAGATTATTATTTCGTGCAAAACTTCGCGGCCGCGAGATTTGATTACGGTGTACCGGGATTTGAGCGCGAAGACCGAGCAGCCGCTGCATTTGGGTTTGACGGAAGCTGGAATGGGGATGAAGGGGCAGATTTGGTCGGCGGCGTCTTTGGGAGTGCTGTTGCATCAGGGGATTGGGGACACGATACGGATTTCGTTGACGCCGAAACCGGGCGGCGACCGGCGCGAGGAAGTTTACGCGGCTTGTGAATTGCTGCAGGCGCTGGGGCTGCGATCGTTTTCGCCGAGTGTGACGGCGTGTCCGGGATGCGGGCGGACGACGAGCAGTACGTTTCAGGAGTTGGCGGAAGCGATTCAGGGATATATTCGCGACATGATGCCGGTGTGGAAGACGCAGTATGAAGGCGTGGAAACGATGACGTTGGCGGTGATGGGCTGCATTGTGAATGGCCCGGGAGAGTCGAAAGCGGCGAATATCGGGATTAGTTTGCCGGGGACGGGCGAGGCGCCAAGGTGTCCGGTGTATATCGATGGAAAGAAAGATGTGACGCTGGAAGGGACATACGACGAGTTGGCGGCGGCGTTTCAGGCTTTGGTGGATGGATACATACAGAAGACTTATCCGCGGAAGACGGCGGAAACTTTGGCGCGGTAGGGACGGAATTCTTCTTCCCGGAATACTAAAGATTTCGATTTTTTGAGTTTGCTTATGAAAATCCCCAGGTGCAAGTGCGGCCCCTGGGCACCCACAGGCAAATTCTAAGCAGGAGATTACTTCGTGAAAATTACGCGAGAAGATGTTGAGCGGGTGGCGGAATTGGCTTACTTGGATTTGAGCGAGGCGGAATTGGAGATGTATCGGGAACAGGTGGATGGGATTTTGGAATATATCGGGAAATTGAATGAACTGGACACGTCGGAGGTGGAGCCGATGGCGCAGGTGTTGACGGACGATCAGGCGGCAGATGCTACTTTGCGGGAGGATGTGGTGGTGCGGTGCGATGTGGCGGAGGAAATTTTGAAGCAGGCGCCGGATCGGGAGGGGGAGTATTTTGCGGTGCCGAAGGTTTTGGAGAGATGAAAAGATGAAGCAAAGAAGTAAGGAAGTAATGAGGTAAGGATTAAGACGAAGGCGAAACTCGAAAAGCGAGATACGAAACGCGAAAGGATTAACGCAGAGACGCAGAGGTCGCAGAGAAATTCGGGTGGATTCTGGATGGGTGAGTTCGGTGGCGCGATTGGTGGCGGATTTGTTGGCGGGAGTGATCACGTTGGTGGGAGGGATTTACGGCTGAGTGGACTATCGCGGGGGTGCGGGAGGCTTTGGCGGCGAAGAAGGTTTCGGCGCGGGAATTGACGGAGGAGTATTTTGGGCGGATTGGGGCGCGGAACGCGGAGTTGAACGTATATTTGGCGCTGTCGCAGGAGCGGGCGTTTGCTCAGGCGGAGCGAGTGGATGCTTTGGTGGCGGCGGGCGGAACTTTGCCGGCGATGGCGGGCGTGCCGGTGGCGATTAAAGATGTGATCAGCACGCGGGGGACGGTGACGACGTGCGGATCGAAAATATTGGAGAAGTATGTGCCGCCGTACGATGCGACAGCGGTGACGCGGTTGGAAGAAGCTGGCGCGATCATTTTGGGGAAGACGAATTGCGATGAGTTTGCGATGGGAAGTTCGAACGAGAACTCGGCGTATGGACCGGTAAAGAATCCGGTGGCGACGTCGCGGGTGCCGGGCGGGTCGAGCGGAGGGTCGGCGGCAGCGGTGGCGGCGGACTTGGCGGTGGTGGC
>DASXMB010000085.1:0-127444 GCA_036495905.1 Candidatus Acidiferrum sp. | reverse complement strand
CTTTCGTCGAGTGGTACGGCGCGCATGGCCATTTTTTTCTTACAACATAACGCAGGTCGGTTACAGCAAAATTGCCATCGTTTTCTTCGGGTTGGTCGCTCTGCCAGAAAAAGTTGGCTGGTTCGCTGCGGCATTCGCGATCTCCGACGTTATTCCACAATGGAGTTATGCGTCGTGCGGAGCACTGCTGCCACTTTGGACGCGATTGTTCGAGAGCAACCGCATTGATGAACTGGTGGAACTACGCCAGAAAGTCCTGGATCTGATTATTTTTCTGGCGGTCCCGTTGGGCGTGGCGCTGGCGATATTTGCTCCGGAGATCTGTCACATTCTTGGAAGCAGATTTGCAAACAGCGTGGTGGTTCTCCGCATCGTGGCGTACCGTTCGCTCCTCGCGGTTCTCGATGGATTTCTCGGGCACGGCTTTTTAATTGCGATCAACAAGATTAAGGAACGTCAAGTGGCCCAAGCTTGGTCGGCAGTACTTCTGGGCGTCTTAACTTTGAGCTTTGGATACGTTTGGGGGCCAGTTGGCGTGGCTGTCGCGTTGCTGATTTCGGATTCGACTCTCATTTACCAGTATTTGCGGATCGCGTCGCGCAGCGATCTCAAAGTGGAATGCCCCGCATTTTTGTCGAGTGTCGCTGCAGGCCTCGGCATGGCGTTGGTGACAATAAAACTCAGCAGCGTTCTGAATGTTGCCACGCTGGTGGCCGTCGCGTTGATCACGTACTCGGTGCTGCTGATTGCTCTTACGCCGCAACGTCTGGTGGGCGCGGGCAGAACTTTGCGCGAGAGCTTCAGTGGTTAGCACGGTACTGTAAATTCCACATCGGCGTTGTACTGCGATGAATCAATCCACAGCACAACTTAATGTTCGCTTCCCGACGCGTAGCGGCCGCATGTTTCGCTTTATCGGGCTAGCTCTCCTGCTGGTCGCGGGCTTTGCGCTCGCCTTCACCGCGGAAGGTGTGAACGACGTCGAGAATCGCGGCATGAGAATTCTGGCTGGCTGGTCGTTTCTGAAATTGCTAGGCGTCTTAATTGCCGGACCGATTCTCACGCTGCTGCTCGTAAAATATGCCGAATTTACGCTAGCGCTATTTTTCGTAGTGGGTTCCATCAAGGGAGACCCAAGGCTGGCGTCGGCCCCAGTAGACCTTACGCTGGCGGTCGGGGCCATTGTCGTTATCGCGATTCTCGCGAGAATTTGTTTTGGAACAAACAGCGCATCTCTACCTAGAGAGTACATTCTTTACATCCCGATCTTGGCGATGATGATTGTCAGTCTGCTTTACACACCGAACTTGGCTGCCGGGCTCGACAAAGTTGGCCGATTCATATTTTTGACCAGTCTGGGTATCGCAGGGCAATTTATTTTGCTCGATACTCCTGCAAAATTGCGGCGTTTCTTTTACGTTCTGATTTCAGGCGGCGTCATTCTCGCGTTGAATTCACTGGCAGGAGTTGGCGGTTCGGAGCGGCTCGTAGCGCCTAGTGGACTGAACACCGAATTGGGGTTTGCCACCGGGCTGGCAATGATTATTCTTTGGGGGCTGGTTTTCCCTTCCCTAAAATTTTCTTACCGCCTGTTTTTCTATCCCGTCCTTGGGTTGGTTGGAGTAGGTTTGGTCGGCTCTGGTGGACGCACCGCGAATGTTGCCGCGGCAATTTGCGTTCTGCTAGCGCTGCTCTTTTGCAAGAAACTTTGGAAAGACGTTGCTGTCCTCTGCTGCCTTGGCGTTCTGGCTCTTTCTCTTTTGCAGGTGCCCCAAGCATCGCTGGATTACCTGGCTTCTCTGGCACATCCGTCCCAAGCCATGGGCACACGAAACGGGCTGATGGATTTGGGAGTGACATTGGCGGTTGAACATCCCGTGCTCGGAGTCGGAATTCAGGGATTCAAGTTTCTGTCGCCAAACCCGATGACGTACAACTATCCGCACAACATGTTTCTCGAACTTGGAGCGGAATTGGGAATTGTGCCGGTGTTGGCTTACCTGGCGCTCTCCATAGTTTCTTTTCGAGAGATTTTTGTGCGCATGCGAAACACGGCGTTGGAAAACAAATATCTGACGAATACGGTTCTTCTGGTGATGATTTTTTCTTACCTGGACGCGATGGTGTCGGGCGACATGAATGACAGGCGACTGATGTGGTGCGCGCTGGGAATGCCATTTCTGTTAAGACAGTTTGCATGGAGCGAGAGTGAGGTAACAAGTCAAGTCGTCCCTTCGGACCTTCGCCCGGTGCAAATTGAGGAGCAACAATCAGCACAAGATGGCGAGTGGGAACTATCGTGAGCTCAATCGTGGCCATGCCGCTGGATGATCGCGGGGATACGCGAGTGATCGGCACGTCTGCAAAACAGCAGACAATCCACTCCGGCCTGCGCGGAGCAAGAATCTGTCACCTTTCTGCAATTCAAAATCGTCGCGATGCCCGCGCGCTTAACCGCGAAGCAGCGCCATGCGCCGAACAGGGATTGCAAGTTAGCATTGTCGGTCCACACGGAGAGAGAGGATTTGCCTCTGGAGTTCAACTCATTTCTACTCCGCCCAGCGCAAATCGCGTTCTGCGAATTCTTACCGCGTACCGGGCCGCAATTTCCGCCGCTGGCCTAAATGCGGACGTTTATCACGCGCATAGCCCGGAGATGATTCCCGCGGGACTGCTGCTCAAGATCGTCTACGGAAAGCGGGTGATTTATGACACTCGCGAAGACTATCCATCGATGATGCTCACCAAGACCTATCTGCGGAAACCATTCAGGAAACTGGCCCGGCACGCGATTTCGTTAATTGAACGCTTAGCTGCCAATATCTGCGACGGTTTTGTCACAGCGGATTCCGGCACGCTTCGCAACTATGCGCGGTCTGGCTCCAGCGCAAAGTTGGTTTTCTACAATATGCCGAATTTACGTTTCTTCCCTGCTCCTTCACGGCAAGAAAAGGAATTCGATTTGGTATATCGAGGCGGTCTGTCAAAGCGGGCCGGCACTTTCGATTTATTGCAGGCAGTAAGACTGCTAAATGAACGCGGATTCCCGGCAAGGCTGCTGATGTTCGGATATACCGACGACCGTGGGACCAAAGACACGATCGTTCGCCTTCTAAAGGGATATGGTATCCAGCATCTGGTGGAAATGCGCGGTGTCATTCCCCATGAGGAAATGGCCACGACACTTCAGAGTGCACGTATTGCCGTCTGTCCGCTGCAAGCAATTCCAAAGTTTCTGAACAATATTCCGGTCAAAGTGTTTGAAAGCTGGGCGTGCGGATTAGCTGTGGTAGCCAGCAACCTTCCTCCGATCCGCCCATTCTTTCCGCGTGGCCAACAGCAGTTTCTCACTCGTCCTGGCGATGCCGAAGATCTCGCGCGAGCGCTGGAAATCCTCCTCCGTGACCCGATTCGCACCTCGATAGTGGGCAACGAGGGAAGAAAAGCTGTCGAAGAGCGTTACAACAGTAATGGAGAGACGAAAAAGTTGCTAAGTCTCTACGCGAACATTTTAAGAAAAGATGCCATGCCATACACGCGTTTTTCACCGGCAACACAAGGATGAAAGAATATGGAAAAACGACTCATCATCAACGCCGACGACATGGGCCTAACCAAAGGGATTACCGACGGCATCGTCCTAGCTCACAAAGAAGGACTACTCACAAGCACGTCCTTGATGGTCAATCAATCTGCAACAGAGTATGCAGTTGAGCAACTCCGCAAAACCACGACGCTAGACGCCGGCATTCATCTGAATCTGTGCCAGGGCCGGCCCGTTCTTCCCGCTTCCTCCGTGCCTTCGCTTATTGATGAGTCGGGCTTCTTTCTCAATCCGGCGAAAATGGGAAGAAAATTGACTCGCTGGCAAGTTTCGGCAAAGGAAATCGAAGCCGAGTTCCGGGCACAGATCGACGTTATGCTGAGCTACAAATTGATCCCGTCTCACGCGGACTCACACCATCGCTATCACATGTACCCAGCGGCGGCGATCGCGTTCAGTCGCGTCCTTGCAGCAACCGGAATTCGCAAAGCAAGAGCGCCTCGCAAACAACACTGGCCGAACGATGGTTTTCTCGGATCCTCACACGCCGGTCCGCTCTACCGGCGGGCGGCAGTGACGGTGTACAACACCTTTCTTCAGTCGTTCCTCTTTCGAAATCTCACTTTGCCGGACGCCGGTGTTGCATTTGCTCCGCAATTTCGAGGGCGATTGGATCTTTTGCCGGAGGCTTGGACAACCACGATCCAACACATGACCGCTGGCACATACGAAATGTGGTGCCATCCGGGGTTTGCGGAGCCAGGTTTTTCGGAAACGGATCGGTTGTGCCGACAGAGAGAACTGGAGATTGGGATTCTGACAAGCCCAACCTTAAGAACTGTTGTCACTAAAGCTGGTGTGAAGCTCATAAATTTCAAAGAACTTTAAGCCCCGGCGGCGTTCGCAAAATAAATTACCGCCGATATCTAGGAGACCCCAAATGCTGGAATCACAAATTCGCGCCCATTCTGCGCGCTTGCAGAAAATGTACGACAAAATGCCGCATCCGGTGCAGACAATGCTGACTTCCGCTCGCGGATGGTTTCTAGTGCGAAATCGCTATCGTGATGATATGCACAGCTATTTGCGGGAATTAAGATCGCATGAACAGTGGAGCACCGAACAAATGGAGGCCTTTCAGGTTGAGGCGTTGCAGCAGATTGTCGATCACGCTCGCAACACTGTGCCGGCGTATTCGGAATATCCCGGACTGAAATTCGAAAGTACAAAAGACCTGGCTAAATACCCTGTGCTTACCCGCGAAACTGTTCGCAGTCAGCCTGACCGATTCATTTCGACGGCAGGAAGTGCTACCGAGCGCATCCGTGTCGGGACTACCGGAACCACGGGAGCAAGCCTTCGCGTGGCATATTCAGAAATAGAAGCGCGAAACAACTGGGCGTTCCACATGCGTCGCTGGGCATGGGCCGGCGTGGAGCCACGCAGCCCGCGAGTGACTTTTTTCGGCAGCCGCGTCGTTCCTCCAGAGCGGAGCGATCCTCCATTTTGGACGCACAACTACCTGGAACGTCAATCACTGGCAAGCATTTTTCACATGTCCGAGGGTACGGCCCCTCATTATGTGAAATTCCTGTTGCGGAATCGGGGCAAAACTCTTGAAGGTTTCCCGTCAGTTCTTGCGATACTGGCCAACTTTGTTCTTAATCAAGGCAAGCCTATTCCCATGCGCGTCGTTTTCACCGACGGCGAACCGCTGTATCCGTTCCTGCGGGAAACGATTGAGCTGGCGTTTCAGACCAAAGTGTTTGATCTCTACGGGAACACTGAAGCGTCCGGCCTGATTCATGAATGCGAGCATCACCGGATGCATGCCGCTCCGGACTATGCTTACCTCGAAATTCTTGACGACAAGGACCAGCCGGTGCAGAAAGGCGAGGAAGGATATCTGGTGTGGACTGGGTTCGTAAACGCAACCATGCCTTTGATCCGCTACCGAATTGGCGATCGTGGCTGCTGGGTGGCGGGAGACCCGTGCCCTTGCGGCCGCGCGTTTCCCGTGGTGGTGCCCACCATCACTCGCGAAAGCGATTTGCTTCACTGCCCTGATGGGCGTATTTTTTCTCCGCGAGCCTTGAATCAATCACTTAAATCAGCACAATCTTTGCGTTTTTGCCAACTCATTCAGGAGCAACTTGGTCACGTGGTCGTTCGCGGAGTTGCCAGTACCGCCGACGCCTACGCCGACCTCATGTCCATCCGAAAGAACTTACAGAAAGTTTTGGGCAGTCAAATTGTTGTATCCGCGACGCTTGCGGATTCTCCGATTGTTCGCGCTGGAGGGAAAATCCCTCTGATCGTGCAAGCGATTCAACAGGCAAAAGAACCGGAAAGCCCCATGATCGGCGAACGCGCGGTCCTACAAACATCCAACTGACAATTATTCAGGTGCACAGATGCTGTTTGTCTTCTGGCTTTGCTTACTGACAATTTTATACGTTTATTTCGGCTACCCCGCTCTGCTTGCCGGCGGCGTCCTCGGCAAAAGACGAGAAACGCTTCGGGCACCGTCTGGTCATTCCGTGAGCATTTTGATTCCCGCGTTCAACGAGGAAGCGAATATTCAGGCAAAGTTAGCGAATGTTCTGGCTCAAGACTACGACAGAGGCCCGATGGAAGTGCTAGTGGGCAGCGACGGATCAACAGATTCCACTGCGCGGATGGTCCAAGAGTTTCCAGATCGCAGAGTTCGCCTGATCGATTCCAAGCAACGCCGAGGAAAGAGTGCAGTGCAGAATGACCTTGCGGCAAACGCCCATGGCTCGTTTTTGGTCTTCACTGACGCTGATTGCATGCTCCCCGAGAACGCCATCTCGCAAATTTCCTCTCACTTTGCGGATCCAATTGTCGGTCTAGTCACCAATTGCGCTGCAATCGACAATGAGTCAGAAACCGGCATAGTCCAAAGTGAGGGCATCTATTGGAAGTACGAAAAATGGTTGCGAGAACAGGAGAGCGCACGGGGATTGCTCGCTGTCGCTAGCGGATCTTTGTTCGGGATGAGGCGCGAGTTGTGGTCTCCTCTGGACGACAATGTCGGAGATGATTTCGTTTTTCCTCTTCAGGTCGTACGTCATGGTTACTTGAACGTACTCGATGGCAGCATAAGGGCGCGCACTCGTCTAACGCAAAACAAGGCGCGTTCGATGCTCCGCATGAAAGTTCGAATTATCAGCAAAGATTTGCGGGGACTTTTGACGAACCACGAGTGCTTGAACCCCTTTAAGGTCGGGCGAATTGCGGTGGGACTCTGGTCACACAAATTACTACGCTGGGCGATTCCTTATTTTCTAATTGGCCTGCTCGTTTCCACCTTCTTTCTTTCAGCTCAGCCGCTCTTTCGTTCTTTTTTGGTCGTTCAACTGCTTTTTTACGGTTTGTCACTTCTTGGTCTATTGGTCGGTTCAGACCGTTTTCGCTTTCCGATTTCCGTGGCTTCGTCTTTCTGTTTGGTCAATTTGGCTGCGCTTTTTGGAACGCTCCACTGCCTATCATTTCGCACGGCCGGCCAATGGAAAACGGTTCGTTAGGGTGAGCGTTTAAGCACTCAATCAGACCTTTAGGGAACCATACATGTCGCATGAATGGATCATCGCTTTATCGTCGTTCCTAACCTGCGTGGCCGTCTTGCCAATCGTCAAGTATCTAGCGACGCGCTGGCACGTGCACGACATGCCTGGCCATTTGAAAATACATTCTGTGCCGATCCCACGTCTCGGAGGAATCGCGATTGCTGCCGGCCTTGCAGCAGGTTTGCTTAGCGTTGAATCGTCGCTGCAAAACCATGGCTGGATTATTTGCGCGGCCATTTTTGTTGTGTGGTCCGCCGGTTTACTGGATGATTTATTTAACTTGTCCCCGCAAAGCCGACTTGTAGCTCAAGTTATCGCCGGGCTTTTGGTCAGTGCCACCCCTTGGGGACTCCACATCTTCGGCGTATGGGCGCTTAACGCAGTCGCCACCTGTCTTTTCGTGGTGGTTTTTGTGAACTCGTTCAATTTTCTAGACGGCTCGGACGGCGTTGCGGGCGGAGTGGCCGGGTTGGTTGCGCTAGGCTATGCAATTCTTTATGGCGCTCATGTTGCGAACCTCGGTGCTGCAATTGCGTGGAGTCTGCTCAGCGTTTCGATTGGATTTCTAATTTTTAATTTTCCGCCTGCCAAAATTTTCATGGGCGATTCTGGAAGCACGTTGTTGGGTTTCCTGGTGGCATTCCTCGGCTTGGATTTCTACAGATCGCACTATGCGATTGGGACGCATTTCCTGCTCCCAGTGGTATTCGCGGGCCTTCCATTGATGGATTTTCTGTTGGCCGTGCTCCGCCGTCTGCGAAAGCGTGTTTCCCCATTTTCTGGAGACCGTCAGCATTTTTACGATCTCCTTTTGCAAAAAGGCTGGACGGCGCGTCCTGTTGCGGTCGGTGCGTATGCCGTCACAGGAACGCTGCTGGTTACTGGCTGGTTTTACGATCAGTGGACTTCCGTCATTTCTCTGACCATGCTGTGCGTGACGGTGGGTTACCTTTTGTTCACGGCGATTCGACTGGGCTCGTTGCGCTAACTGCGGATTTTGGCGTTTTTGCTTATGAGCAAACCGAACCAAGGTATGGCAATTTGGACGCAGTCAGATGACGCGGTGTTTCGCGTGGCAATCGCCGGGGATTTCTTGCCCGCCGAGACCGTCTCGCCAGCGAGCGGGAAAACGTGGGAATCCGAAGCCGAAATCGTCAGTCGTTACTTTGAAGATGTGGACACTAGCTTGGTCAATCTCGAATGTCCCGTGAACGTGGGATTGAATCCTCCCCGAGCAAAACTCGGGTTAGGCGCTACTTTTGCAGGTTCTGCCGAATCATTGGACTATCTGGTGGCACTTAAGGCGGAAGTTGCCAGCGTGGCCAACAATCATGTCTACGACTATGCCGATCCAGGCGTGGGGTCCACCGTCCACTGCTTGGCGAAACGAAACATCAATGCCATCGGCTATGGCCGAAGTCTTGCCGAATCGCCTTCTATTCACGTTCGGAAAACGCCCTCAAACTTTTCAATCGGGTTCTGGGCTGCCGCGCGCGGGTTGCCGGAGCTATCGACGATTAAATCAATCGGCATCGAACCCGCAACTCTGAAACGCGGCCAGCAGGCAGTTGTGGCTCTCGAGTCTGCAGGCTGTTCGATCAAAATCGCGCTGCTGCACACGGGCTTGGAGCACACCAACTATCCCGATCCTGATGACGTTCGCCTGATGGACGAACTCGCTGCTGAAGGTTTCGATGTTGTCGCTGCCTGCCACTCTCATCGAACGAGCGGCTATAGATTGATTCGTCGCTCCAACGGCAAGATGGCATTTTGTTTCTACGGTCTCGGTAGTCTAACGTCTTGCATCGCGTACTCCCCCCTTGAGCGAGAGGGGCTGGTTTTGGTCGTTCATGCTAACTCGTCAGGCACAATTTGTGCGGTAGATCTTCGGCCAGTTTTTCTTTCACCGACAGGGTGGGCCACCGTACCCGAACCTCACCAAGCAAAAACTATTCTGGACCGCGTTCAGTCCATCTCCACCGAAATCTCTGGCGGTTCCTACGCCGAGCGCTTCTATGCGGATACCTCCAAGAACTTTTTCAGTCGGCAGTGGCGCGATGTGAAAGTTGCGTTTAAACATGGAGGCCTTACTGGAATCGCCCAAAAATTTTCCCGCATCAGAGGACGCCATCTTCGGCGCTTCCTCCATAAACTCTGGGGGCCGGTATCAGGCAGTAGCCTCCCTTCCAGTCCCGTTCAGAAACAACTTTAGGTTCCACGTAGGAAAAGAGGATTTGTTCGATGGCCACTGCAATTTCTTCCGCAAACAATCACCAGACAGACGTGTCGAATAACAGCAGTTTACTTCGTCCACTAAGATCCGTTTACAAACGACATCACAATTTGCGTTTTGAATGGCTGAGGCGTGCCGCAGCCAATCTTCGCAAAAATCACATCGCCGTTCTTGAACTGGGCTGTTCGGACGCAAAATCGCTGGATTTTTTGCCCATGAACGTTTCTCGATACCTTGGATTCGACGCCGGCTGGCGCAGCGGAGTAAAAGACGGAAAGCCGTTTGGATTGGAGGCTGCCCGACGAAAATTTCAACACAAAGACCAATTCGAAGTTCGTCAATCCACCAATTGCGAGGATCTCCTGAACGTGGCAGATAAATTTGATCTTGCGATTGTGATGGAAACATTTGAATATTTGCCGACGGCCCAGCTGCGAACCTACATTTCCGCAATTTGTGAAAGGCTTTACGACGACGGAATACTGATCACTACCATGCCCAATGAAAAGGGCCTTCCAGTCCTCATCAAGGCGGTCGGAGCAAGACTATCTGGCGTTCCACGAAGTACTTACACGCCTTCCGAATTACTCCACGCCGCTCTAGGAAAACTGGAAAAAGTTCCGCGAGCCGAGCGCGGCCGCAAAGGGTTCGACTATCGCGCTATCGCAAAAATGGTAGGCTCTCACCTGCCCGAGGTGTGTCTGGACAGCATCGGCTTCATGGAGTTGCCATGTTCGCTCAGCCTCAATATAGGAATGATCGCTTCGAGGAACGCGAGCCGAGCGGCGAGACCAAACCTGCGATGAAGCTCGCCGTTCTCGTCCAACCGAGCCGCTGAGAAAGAACGCACGAAGAGAACGATGATGAGAACCGTCATCTTACTGATTTTTTTCCCACTTCTGGTCCCATCTCTCAGGGCCACCAATTATTACGTTGACTCTCAAGCAGGAAACGATTCTGCCGCCGGCACTTCGCTGACTACCGCATGGAAAACGCTTGCCCGAGTTAGCAATGCGCAGTTTCAACCCGGGGACTCCATACTTCTTCGTCGAGGGGCGATTTGGCGGGAACAGCTGACTCTTCATTCATCCGGTGCTCAGGGCAGCCCGATCATTCTCGATGCTTACGGTGATGGCCAGCCGCCGATAATTTCGGGTGCCGACGCTATTTCTTCGTCGGCATGGACAAGTTGTACGGACTGCGGTCCCAACGTTTGGAAGAGTTCCGTCGCGGGCGAACCGCATGTTGTGATTTTCGACGGGCAAAAAGGGATTCACCAAAATAATGCTACGTCCCTTCAAGCGAATCTGAATTGGACCTGGAGTTCCGGGTCGCTCTACATCTACTCCGGTCAAAATCCTTTAGCTTCTTATTCCAAGACGGGTATCGAGGCGGGAGCCCGCATGAGCGGGATCGACTTAACTGGTCTCGCCTTTATTGTCGTGCGGAATATAGAAATCGAGGGGGCGAATGCAATCGCCTACGCGGCAGGCTCAGGAATTTGGGCCATTGCGAAAGGCCTGAAAGGCCCTGTGCCACATGACATTACTATTTCCCAAGTGACAGTGGAAAACTGCGCCGGAGACGGAATCCACTTGGAAAATGCCCCACGCTCTTCGGTCACTTCTTCTCTTATCGCACACAACGACAATGCTGGTATCGTTTTTTACGGCAGCATCGGCGCTTTTGCATTTGATGCCGGCGAAATATCAAACAACGAGGTCCACCACAATCATTTTACCGGCATTAATATTATCGGCTGCCCGCGGGGAACTTCTTGCCGTTCGCAAACTTACCCGGACGGCGTTTTTGTAACCAACCTAAAAATCTCAGGGAATCGCGTTCACGATAATGGTGCGGGAATTTATTTGCATCAGGCCAATAAATCCTATGTTGGCAACAACGTGGTTTACGCGAACACAGATCCGTCTCGCAAAGGAGAGGGTTACTGCGTGGGTCTCTCAGGTTCCAGCGATAACATCGTCGAAAAAAATGAGTGCTATCAGGCTCGCTTCGCGGCCATCGAAGCGTCTATCGACATCGGCAAACCGGCGTCAGGGTCCAGCAATAATCTAATTCGGTACAACGTTATTCACGACGATGGAACTCACGGTCTCTTCACTAACTATGGCCCGAGCGCAAACAACCAGTTCAGTTACAACCTTGTCTACAATCATCCGAACGGAAGTTGTTTCCAAGCCAACTTCATCGGGCACAAATTCTTTAACAACACTTGCTACAACAACCGATACGGCATTCACTTCTACGTGAGCAAAAGCACCCCGCAGACAGGAAATATTTCCGTAAAGAATAATCTGATTATCAACAGCCGCGAGCAGCACGTCTTAATCGACGACGGAGCGACCCTCCCCGACGATTTTCAAAATAATCAGTATTTCCCCGACGATCCGTCGAAGTTCAAATTTGAACATAAGCAGGGATCTTTCCCGTCATGGCAAGCGGCTACCGGCCAGGATTCCAAGTCGTTCGTCGCCGATCCAGCGTTTGCCGCAGCCAATCCCGCTTCCCCGGCCGACTTTTCTCTCACTGCGAAATCGCCCGCGGTCGGCAAAGGTACCGATCTAGGTCCAGACTTCGCGGAATGTCTTTCCTCGCAGGCCGCGTGGCCAAACGCGGTCAAACTCACAAAACAATCCAATAGTTGGGATATCGGGGCGTTTCAACATACACATTAAGAGGTTGAGTTTGGATTGAAGAGATTCGATTCAGTAATGCTATTTGAATGATCCATCAGGTGCCGGCTGAATCTGGACAAATTGCCAGCCGAAGCGACCCTTGATGCAGAGATTTCCGTGCGTCACGCTGTGATCGAGCGGCGACGTAACGCGAACGATCTTGCCATCCTGTTGGTGCACGGTTAGGTCGCAGCCCACTCCGCAATATGGACAGATGGTGTCACTTTGACTTTGCCGGGTCTCATCCCAAGTGCCCGCTTGGCGCATTTCATATTCACTTTTGAACATCAGCGCGCCCGTAGGGCAAACTCCAATACAATTGCCGCAATAAACGCAGGCCGAATCCGTTAACGGGACGTCGTACTCAGTGGAAATGTGCGCTGAAAAACCGCGCCCGGCGACGGCGATTGCGAAAGTGTTTTGCGCGTCGACGCCACATGCTTCCACGCACTTGTAGCAAAGCACGCACTTTCCGTAGTCGCGAACATAAAGGTCGTTGTCAATTTTTGTCGGTTGCGCCACCCTTGCGCGTTTTTCGCCGAAGCGTTCTGGGTGCGCTTCATAGTGGTCCAGGTACCCTTGCATTGCAGGCGCCGTGGAAAGATCCACAGACGACGCCAGGAATTCGAGAACTAGCCGACGGCTCAGCCGAACGCGATCTGAATCCGTCATGATGGACATATTCGGTTCAACTTTGCGTGAGCAAGCTGGAACCAATGTTCTCGAACCTTCTAATTCCACCACGCAAACGCGGCAGACGTTAACCGGCGTCAGACTTTCCAGAAAGCAGAGCGTCGGAGTTTCAATTCCCAACTTCTTTGCCGCGTCCAGGATGGTTGACCCTTCGGCAACCGAAACCGGCTTACCATCAATCTTCACTTCAATGAATCGTCGTTCACGTTCAACCGGGACTTGCGGAACCGGACCTCGCGGCAGAGGGATGGTGGGCTGCGGCGCATTAAGTACCGAGTTTTCGACCAGCGGCGTGCTCATGAAAAAATGCTCCAACGATGCAAGGCGGATTCCAGCGCGCTTGCGGCAGTCTGGCCCAATCCGCAAATGGACGCGTCGCGCATGGCTTGAGCCATTTCTCGCAACAGCGTGATCTCCTGTGTCGCGGCACCAAGCGGTTTGTTATCCACCAACCGCTGTAGAGCCTCTTCCTGTCGTTCCACACCAACTCTGCATGGAACGCATTGACCGCAAGTTTCATGCCGGAAAAACTTTGCGATGCGCAACAGAATACGCCGCAAGTCAATGGTGTCACCAAACAGCATGACCACGCCCGAGCCGAGTGTTGCGCCAATAGCCCGTGTGGCTTCAAACGTCAGCGGCGTATCCAGTTCGTTTGGTGCCACAAAAGCTCCGGCAGCGCCGCCCAAAAGCACGGCCTGCAGTGTTCCACTCCCCGCCACACCACCCGCCAGATCGATCAATTCCCGCAGTGTTATACCCATCGCGATTTCATAAACTCCGGGCCTTGAAACATGTCCGCAAAGGCAAAACAATCTGGTGCCTGCAGAGTTTTCTGTGCCGAGCTTGGAATAAGCGGCACCCCCTTCGCGGAGAATGAGCGGCACATTCACCAGCGTTTCCACATTGTTGACTGCCGTCGGCTGGCGAAAGAGCCCAGATTGCGTGGGAAATGGCGGCTTGTTGCGCGGCTCGCCGCGATATCCCTCAATCGAATTGAACAATGCAGTTTCTTCGCCGCAGATATACGCGCCGGCGCCGCGGCGAATTTCAATGTTGAAACGCAAGCCGCTTCCACAAATGTTTTCCCCGAGCAAACCATTTTTCTTCGCGGATTCGATAGCGTGTTGCATACGCTCAGCGGCAAGCGGATATTCTCCGCGGAGAAAAATGTAACCTTGAGTCGCTCCGGTTACGAACCCGGCTATGGTCATTCCTTCCAAAACCGCGAAAGGATCGCCCTCCATCAAGATACGATCCTTGAAAGTGCCAGGTTCGGATTCATCTGCGTTGCAAATCACATAGTGCGCTCGGCCAGAGTCGTTCTTAAGCAAGTGCCTCTGCTGCGCAAGTGCTTCCCACTTTTTCGCTGTCGGGAAGGCCGCGCCGCCGCGTCCCAGCAATTTTGAAGCCGCCAATTCGCGCAAAGTCCCCTTAGGGCCAAGTTCAAGCGCCTTGCGCAGGCCTTTGTAACCATCAAGCCTTCGATAACCTTCCAGAGTCGATGCCCCGCGATCCTCTAAACGCCGCAACAGCCGCAACTTCGAAGACTCAACTTTCGACGCAGCCTGTGGGACGCTAGCTTGGATTCTCAACTCGTCCGGATCACCCGATAGGCGGGCTTCACTTGCCTCCGACAAGAGAGCTTCAACCGCCTTCGCCGACGCGGGCGCCAGCACACGTTCTCCGAATTTTTCGCCCGCCGAACTCACCAGGGCTGCGGGAGCACGTTCGCATAATCCAAGGCACTGACTGCGCAGCCAAACCGCGCGCCCATCAAAACAAGCAGAATCGGCCGGACCAAGCTTCCTCTCCAATTCCGCACAAAGCTCGTCCGATCCCCGCGTCATGCACGCAATGTCATCACAAACACGCGCCACAACCTTGGGACGAGGCACCAGCGAGAACATTCCATAAAACGAGGCGACGCCATGCACTTCGGCAGGAGCAACGTCCAACCGCAACGCTGCATAATTCACGGCGCCCGCACTAATCCAGCCGACACGTTTTTGAATGGCGTGTAGCACTGGCAACAGGCGGTGACGCCCGGCGTGCCTATCACCATTGAGAGCTGCGCGCGTGTCAGCAGTTTGCCTCGCCCCACCTTGCCAGCTCGACTCCGGCAGCCCCAACTCAGAATCGATTGCGGCTTTTTCCTCCTGTGTTGCCTGAGCGCTAGTGAGATGAATATCCAATCAGATCCCCTTAGATTTTCTCAATCCTGATCGCCGTCGCTTTAAATTCCGACGTACCGGACTTTGGATCTACAGCGTCAATGGTCAGATCATTGGTTGCAATTTGATCGTGAGCATGCACTGAAAGAAACGCCAGCCCTCGACGCAACGCCGAATCAAAACGCACCGGCGCCACCACTGAACCACGCCGCGACGTCACACGGACTCTTTCTCCCTCCTGCAATTCATAGAGCAACGCATCCTCAGGAGAAATGCCCAACGCCTCTTTGCGCCGCAGCGGTGACTCATATTTGGCTGTCTGCACGCCGGTATTGTAATCGTCTAATCGGCGTCCGGTGGTCAGCCGAATCGGGTAGTCCGCGTTGAGTTGGTCCACCGGCGGCTCGAACTCCACGACGAAAAATGGTGCGCGCGGGCCAATCAAGGGTTCGCTCCAGAACCGGCCATGCAAAAACATCTCTCCGGGATGTGATTCGTCATAACACGGCCACTGAATCCCGCCCATCTCTTCCAGCCGCCGGTAGCTCATGCCGCCGTGCATCGGGCTGAGTACGCGCACTTCGTTCCAAATGGTCTCCGCTTCGGAGTTAGGGCCCCAATCGTGTCCAAGTCTCCGCGCCAGCTCGAAAATAATTTCAATGTCGTCGCGCACGCCTTCCGGCGGCGGCACGGTCCGGCGTACCCGTTGCACACGCCGCTCGCTGGACGTGACCGTGCCCTCGCACTCGAAAGCACCAGACGCTGCCGGTAACACCACGTCCGCGAGTTCTGCCGTCTTGGTATAAAAAAGATCCTGCACCAAAAGAAACTCCAGCCCACCCAAGCGCTTCAATGCGCGATGCCGGTCAGCCTCGGAATCTGCCGGATTCTCGCCAAGAACGTACAATGTCGTGAGTTGACCATGATCCATGGCCTCAAACATATCGCTTAGGTGCCAACCACGCTTAGGCTGGATCTTGGCACCCCACGCCCTTTCGTACCTAGCTCGAATCTCATCATTTTCAACGTGCTGAAAACCGGGGAAGCGATCGGGAATGGCTCCCATATCGCCGCCACCCTGAACATTATTCTGCCCTCGCAAAGGATTTACACCGCTGCCGTATCGCCCCACATGCCCCGTAAGGATAGAAAGATTAATTAGCGCAACAACGTTGTCGACAGCATTGTGATGCTCCGTGATCCCCAGGGTCCAACAGAGTTGGGCACGCGGAGCCTTAGCATAGGCATGCGCCATCTGGCGAATCGCCGACGCGGGAACGCCGGTTTCGCGCTCCGCACGTTCGAGCGTGTATTTTTCGACGTGCGCCTTGTATGCCTCAAATCCGCTGGTCGCATGCTTTATGAATTTTTCGTTGGCTAAACCAGCAGCAATGATTTCGCGTCCGACCGCGTTCGCCAACGAAATATCCGAACCCACATCCAAACCTAGCCACAGACGAGCCCATTGGGCTGAACTGGTCCGGCGGGGATCGATCACATAAAGTTCCGCACCGTTGTGTATCCCCTTGAGCAGATGGTGAAAAAAGATCGGGTGCGTTTCTCGCGCGTTGGATCCCCACAAAAGGACCACATCAGTATCTTCCATCTCACGATACGAACTCGTTCCGCCCCCTGCTCCGAAAACCGCCGCCAGACCGGCGACGCTCGGCGCGTGTCAAGTCCGGTTACAGCTATCAATATTGTTGGTGCCCATTACACTGCGCACAAATTTTTGCGCCACGTAATTCAACTCATTGACTGTCTTCGAGCAGCTAAACATACCGAAGTTTCGAGGATCTTTTTTCTCAATGGATCTGCGGAGCGCAGCCGCAACACGTTCCATGGCCTCATCCCAGGTCGCTGGACGGTGCGAGCCATGCTCCCGCACCAAAGGCTGGGTCAGGCGATTTTTCGTTGGTTTAACCATGCGACCCCCAAAGAACACTCCTGAAATTGTAGCACTCCGAAGCCTACGGCAATTTTGCGGCTCGACTTCCGCAAACCGCCGGACTTGGTTGGCGGGCTGGCACACAAGAAGTGGATCCCGACTTACTTACTCGGGGTCACAGGCATGGTTGCAGCAGGAGGCGCCTGAAACAACTTCCTGGCATTCTTCCAGAGCTGCGTAATTCCCCAACCCCACGGTACGCTGACAAACAGCCAAGCCAGCAGCACCAGCGCAATTGGGGTCTTCTTGATTTCACTTCCCATATATCGCTCCTGCAGACGCAGATCGCGCCCGACTATCGCCAATCATCACACTGCGGCCGTTGCCAGGTTCTTGTCGGACTCCGCGCTCTTGTACCAATACTTTTGATTCACCGGCCGCACCAATGCGTTGGCTATCAACCCGACGATCAGCAATCCCACCATCACATACAACACCGTCGAGTAAGCGTCGGCCAGCGGAACTCCCTTACTCTTCTCATACTCGCGGATATAATTCACCAGCACTGGCCCGCAGACTCCCGCCACGGACCATGCTGTCAGCAAACGCCCGTGAATGGCACCCACTTCCATGGTTCCGAACAAATCGCGGAGATATGCAGGAATCGTCGCAAACCCGCCGCCGTACATCGTCAGGATGATCGCGGAAATGCCGACGAAAAGCGGAATGCTGTTCAGACCGCTGGCGCCCGTTCGCGGCGCAAGGTAATAAAGAATCGCGCCAAGAATAAAAAACGCATAGTACGTGTTCTTGCGCCCGATGTAGTCCGAAATACTGGACCACACGAATCGCCCGCCCATGTTGAACAGGCTAAGCAGCGCCACAAAACCTGCGGCCGCGCTTGCCGTGATTCTGCCTTTGAACAACTCCTGAATCATTGGCGATGCCTGCTCTAGAATTCCGATTCCCGCGGTCACATTCATACACAGCACAATCCACAGCAGCCAGAATTGAGGCGTGCTGAAGGCGGCGTTAACCTCAACATTATTCGCCGTCACTAGGGCTCGTGGCTTGGCCGGCGCCGCAAATCCTTCCGGCTTCCAGCCTTCTTGCGGAACCCTGACGGTAAAAACACCGAACATCATCGCCAGAAAGTAAATCGCGCCCATCACCAAAAAAGTCTTCTCCACACCCAGATCGTGGTCTGTGCGGAACGCAGCCATGAGGTTGTTGGCCAGCGGCGCACCAATTAACGCTCCTCCGCCAAAGCCCATGATTGCCATGCCGGTAGCCATGCCCGGGCGGTCCGGAAACCATTTTATTAGGGTCGAGACCGGCGAAATGTACCCAAGCCCAAGGCCGATCCCCCCAATCACGCCGTATCCCAAATAAAGTAGCCACAACTGGTGCAGATGCACTCCAATCGCTGAGACGAAAAAGCCGCTCGCGAAGCAGACGGCCGAGGCAAACATCGCCTTGCGCGGTCCCGCTCGCTCCAGCCATTTTCCAAACACTGCAGCCGACAGTCCGAGAAACACGATCGCAATGCTGAAAATCCATCCGAGATCGGTGAATTTCCAGTCTAACGGATTCGCACTATCCACCGCGGGCAGCGCTTTCAACCCACCCCCCGAAGCCGCGATTTGCAGCAAATAGTTCAGCGGCTTTTTAAACACACTGAATGCATACGCCTGGCCGATCGCTAAATGAATCGACAACGCTGCCGGAGGAACCAGCCAACGGCTGAATCCTGGCTGGGCGATAGAGCGGTTGCGGTCCAGAAAAGAGAATGCTCCCATTGCTCGACCTCGCTAAAATGTCGTTCTTTCAACAGGCGGGACAGCTAACCAAACACAAGTCTTCAATGTGCCATCGAAATTGCAGCTCACTGCAGACTTCCCTGAACTTGCGGCAAACACTACCACCTCGTAATGCGATATATCAACTAGTTTTCTTCCTCATCACAGTGTGTACTGGTACCGCCCTGGCAGCGCAACCCATCGTAGGAAATTTGCCCATCAAAGTTTGGATGTATGCTCAGGCAACCAAGTTACCGCCAATTCACCCCGAATCCGGACAATGTGAGCGCGCGCCTTTTCTTGCAAAAATTCATTTCCAGAACTACGCTTAATCGGTGAGAAGGGCAGACCCAGACCCAAAAAATTCACGCGGAGCATTGATATGCCCCAATACTATTTGCTCAAGACCGAACCAACCTCTTACTCCTTCGCCGACCTCCAGCGCGACGAATCGACCCTGTGGGACGGCGTGGCTAATCCCGTGGCCCGCAGAAACTTGAGCCAAATGCAGCCTGGCGATCACCTCGTTATCTACGAAACCGGAGATCACAAGAGCGTTGTCGGTACAGCTTCCGTCATCTCCATCGACGCCTCCGACCCCAAGAATCCACAAGTACATCTGAAATCCGGCAAAGGTCTCGGGAGCCCCGTGACTCTTGCTCAAATCAAATCCCAGAAGCTTTTTGCGGAGTCACCACTAGTCCGTCAAGGAAGACTTTCTGTTGTTCCGCTAACCGCGGCGCAATACAAATATTTGATTGGCGAATGAAATCTCGGCCAGTCAGCGCTGACCATCCTGCAACTCTCCGGATTAGAATTCCAGGTGCAACCGCGCCGTCGGAACCGCGTCGTCAATATGAATATTTCTCGCAATTTTGTAACGGCGAAATGTGAGGTATCCTCTGTTCCTGCTTAGAGGAGCCACCTTGTCGAGATTATTCTTCACCGTGTTTCTGGCCATGCTGTTTTGCGCTTCCGCTTCCTTCGCTCAATCTGGGCCGGAAACGGGCGGCCACGAACTTCAACTGTGGACTGGCGGCGGCCACGGCCTCAACGGCAGCACCTCAGACACTGGCGTATGGAACGTCGGTGCACGCTATGGATGGATCCTCACCGACCCCGTGGGCCCTGGCCCACTTCGCGGTCGCTTTGAATATGCCGTCGACGTCGTTCCCGTCTTCTGGGTTTTCCGACGCACAGGCCCGGCGTATGGCTTCGGCCTAAATCCGTTCGCACTAAAGTGGAACTTTGTTGAGCACCACGGCCTTGTACCATACGTCGATTTGGGCGGCGGCACCCTGTTCACCAATCACACCGTGCCGGCCGGAACCTCTCACGTCAATTTCACCACCAGTGGCGCGCTCGGTCTCCATTTTCTGCGCAACAAGTACAATTGGAGCGCTGAAGTCCGTTTCATGCACATCTCCAACGCTGGTTTGGTGTCTCCCAATCCCGGCATAAATACTCTTCAATTTCGCATCGGCTTCGGCCGCTTCACTCGCATCGAATAGGCTATGCTGTGATGCGCAACGTAATCTTCCGCTAGCCCGTCTTACACCTTGTGCGTCCGCAAAATCTGAACGAAACTTAGATGGCAAGGAGACTATCGCCCATGAAAACCATTTGGATTGCTGCCGCCTTTATCAGCATTCTCGCTCTTGCGCTCGGAGTCCGCTCGCTTCGCGCCGGTGACAAAGCACCCGAAGTAGGAACCGCCGCGCCCGATTTCACTCTAAATTCCCAGGAAGGCAAACCCGTCAGCCTTCACGACTTCAAAGGCAAATGGGTTGTCCTATATTTTTATCCCAAGGATTTCACCAGCGGCTGCACGCTGGAAGCCCATAATTTCCAGCGCGATCTCGCTCAATACGAACAGAAGAATGCTGTAATCGTCGGTGTCAGCGCGCAGGACGAAGATTCGCACCAAAAGTTTTGCACCAAGGAAGGACTCAGTTTCAAACTTCTCGCTGATACAAAAAACACCGTATCCACGCAATACGACTCCGTGATGAATTTCGGTGCCGCCAAGCTTTCTTCGCGCCACACTTTCCTGATCGATCCCCAAGGCAAGGTCCGCAAAGTCTGGCTTGATGTGAAGCCAAATGTACACAGCGAAGAAGTACTGGCCGCTCTCAGCCAACTGCAATAACCGTCGGCAGGCCTTCTCGCGCAAGCTCCGGCTTTGAACAGGCCGGAGCTTTCTTCTACTTGGGAAACACCTAGTCCTCAGTTTACGGTGCTTTCGGCGCAACGACTCCCAGGTTCGCAATGTTGTCACCCTTCTTGAGTGACGGTACCGCATTGATGTGCAAGACAACGCCCGTCACCGGCGACCGCGCCTCAAAAATTGTCTTCCCGTAGTAATCCGTTACGTAGCCCAGCTTCATTCCTTCTTCCACATAGGTCCCCCGCTTGACCAGCGGATAAAAAATCCCCTCCAGATCACTTAGCACGTCAACAATCTTTTCAATCCACACCGGGTTCTCAATGTAATGCGGCTCGCCGGGGATCATCTTCAACGCCCGCATCGTGCTCAGCGTTCCGTTCACCAACAGCGCCACGTCGTCCGTTTCAACCGTTCCAGCATGTCCCGCCTCCACCACGATCGAGGGCTTGCCGTGGACGGACGCGGTATTGTCCAGATACCGCGTGGCCGCCGGATCCGTCGGCCTCTCTCGCCAAATAATGATGTGGTCCAGTCCGAACGCCAGCACCATGTCTTTCGATACTCGATCCTGGGTTTCTTTCCCCGTCGGCCCCCAATAGCTGTATGGTCGCAAGCTTTCGTCCAAATCTCCGCCGTGGTAATCGATCAGATAGTCGCAGCGGTCCACAACTTCCTTGGTAAGAATGTAAGAAGCTCGGTCCGTCTGCGTCCCATCCATCTTTCCGGGGAAAAAACGATTCATGCTCTTGTTGTCTAGCGGGTTCACATGCGGAACCTTCTGCAAAAACGATGGAACATTGACCAGCGGCACAATAATCACCGTCCCCGAAACCTGCGCCGGATCCAAATCGCGAATCAACTTCTCCAGCGCGATGATCGACGCATACTCCGTCCCATGCGCTCCAGCAACCAGAGCGAGCGTAGGTCCGGACTTCGCCCCACGCACTACCACCACTGGAATTCGCGTCCCAGCATCGACTCCCGCGGGCACCTCCAAGATTCCCGTCGCCTTTTGTCCCGCACCCGCGGTAGCTGTCCCCACCGTAAACGCACCTTGCTGCCCCCAGGCAAACGCAGGTGCACCAAATACCATCGTCATCAGGAAAATGCGGAGCGTTCTTTGCATAGACTCTCCTCCCAAAATCTTCGACACTCAGGGGAGCAGAGCATAACGCGAGCAGGAGGCCAGCGCAATTACAATGGTCGAACTTCGACGAAATGCGGGAACGGCCTGCCGTAATGCAGTGGCAACATCGTTCGAGAGCCGATTGAAATTGCGCCCGCCAGTCTCTCTTTCGCCGCGATATCGGCAACTCCAATACACGGACCACCTCCAACTTTTGATATGCTGCTCATCGTGGAAAAAATCCTCGCCAAAATTCTGAAGCTGTTCCGTTCGCGCGCATTTAGTCTTGCTGCGATTTCTTCCCTGCCAATAACTATCTTCGGTTTGGCATTATGTGCGAACGCAAGTTTTTCTGGCGGGCATTCAACAGCCCGGGGCGCCCAGCAACAACAAACATCCCCCACGCAAACTCCAGCAACGTCTCCCGCTGCGCCCGCAACTCCAGTTCATCCCGGCGATCCTGTTCAGCAATCGCCCGCCCCAGTCCCTAGACCCGGCCTCAACATCGTCGTCCTCGACCCCGCGCACGGCGGCACCGACCTCGGCGCACGCGGCTCCGGCGGCATCCACGAAAGCGAAATTGTTCTGGAATTTACAGCGCAGATTCGCCGAGCGCTCGAACTACAAGGCTTTCAAGTGATACAAACCCGCCAAGGCAACGAGAATCCCTCCTTCGATGACCGCTCCGCCGTAGCCAACGCCCAGCGGGGTGCCGTCTTCGTGACGATCCACATCGCCTCCACTGGACTCCCTGGCACTGCTCGCGTTTATGTGATGAACGACCTTCCGCCGGCAATTGACGCCACCGGACTAATTTCCTGGGACCGCGCTCAAGCTCCCTTCCTTCCTCTCAGTCACAAATTCGGCGACACCGTTCAAGGATTTTTGTCGCAACGCTTCAAAGGGTCGCCCAGTAACGCGCTAACCGCTGCCGTCCGCCAGCTTCGTACCACCGCCACTCCCGCTATCGCCGTCGAAATTTCCAGCGTCGTCGTCGAAAATCGCGAAGATCTCGACCGCATGGCCGCCGGAGTCGCGGACTGCATCGCGCTGGGAGCAACCGCGTTTCGGCCGTCCTACATCACTTTCGCAAATCCCGGTGACCGGCCATGAACCGCCGCTGGCTCACCTGGATTACCATCGCGCTTCTCCTCTGCCTGCTGATTGCTGCAATCTTTTTACCAATTCTCAAGCGCCGCGTGCGTCAAGCCGCGCAACTTCAACAAAAAACGGAAGAGCAATCTCGCAGAGAACTCACTCAGTCCCTCATCGCAAATCCCGGTGAACCGCACGTCAAAGCTCAACTATTCTGGCTGTCCGGAGCCGAAGACTCTATGCTCGCGCCGGTCACCGTCGAGTTGCCTCTTTCCAGCGACCCCATCCTCCGCGCAAAACAAGTCCTCAACACCTTGCTTGGCGGCCCGGTAAATGCCGAATTGCGGACGCTCCCTCCCGACGCTGTCTTGCTCGCATTTTATTTATTGCCGGACGGCACCGCCATCGCCGACTTTTCCGAAGCGCTCGCCACTTCAACACCGTCCGGAATCGAAAGCGAGCAAGCTGCTGTCGACTCCATCACCGAAACCCTGGAAGCCAATGTTCCCCAAGTCCGCCGCCTCAAACTCTTAATTCATGGCCAGGAAGTCGACACTCTCGCTGGCCACGTCGATCTCACCGGATTTTTCATCGTCAACGCAAAACCTGCTCCCGTGCCGCCCGCGACAAAAACACCAGCACCGCGACCCGCTGGTAACGCACCCGCAAATATTCCCAAGCCGTTGACACAACAAAAGCCCCCGGTCACACTGGCCCAGCCTGGACACACACCATGAATCATTCTCGCGAAGCTCGAAAATCTTCCGGCGCCACTGTGCGCGCCGATGGCCGCAGTCCGGATCAGCTCCGTCCACTGAAAATCACGCCAGACTTTATTTCTACCGCTGAAGGCAGCGTCCTCATCGAACTTGGAAGCACTCGTGTAATCTGCACCGCAACCGTCGATGACGGCGTCCCCGGATTTCTACGCGGCAGCGGCAAGGGCTGGGTCACCAGTGAATATGGCATGCTCCCTCGCGCCACCGAAGAACGCACTCCGCGCGAAGCTGCTCGCGGGAAACAGTCCGGCCGCACCCAGGAAATTCAGCGTTTGATCGGTCGTTCCCTCCGAGCGGTCACAGACCAGGAAGCTCTCGGCGAGCGCACTGTCTGGATCGATTGCGACGTCATCCAGGCCGACGGTGGCACCCGTACCGCGTCCATCACCGGTGCCTTCATCGCTCTCGCTCTTGCTTTTGAAAGGCTCGTCGCCGCGGGGATGCTTAAATCTTCGCCGCTCATCGACACCGTCGCTGCCACCAGTGTCGGAATCGTCGACGATCGAGCGCTTCTCGATCTCGCATATGAAGAAGACTCTCGCGCGGAAGTCGACATGAACGTGGTGATGACCGGCGGCGGCCACTTCGTCGAAGTGCAAGCTTCCGCGGAAGGCCGTCCTTTCACCGGTAGCGAAATGCAAGACCTGCTGGCCCTCGCCTCCGCAGGCATTCGCCGACTCACCGACGAACAACGTTCCGTGCTTCCCGTAAAATTCAGTGCTCGCGCCCGCTAAACTGTTTCTCGCGTCTTCCAATCCCGGCAAACTCGCCGAATTTCGCGAACTCGCGCGGACTGCCGCAACATCTTCGCTCGTCGAGTTGGAATTATTGCCAAATTTCAATTCCTTTCCCACGTTTGAAGAAAATGCTCCTACCTTCGCGGAAAATGCGGTTGGCAAGGCCCTTCAATATTCCCGTCTGCAGGATGGTCTGATTTTCGCGGACGACTCCGGCCTTGTCGTCCCGGCGCTAAACGGCCAGCCCGGCGTGCACTCCGCTCGCTATGCTGGGCCCCACGCCACCAGCGCGGACCGGATGGCAAAGCTCGTCTCCGCTATGCGGGGCAAATTCGGTGCCGATCGCCAAGCCCATTTTGTCTGCGCGATTGCGCTCGCGCAGCGTGGCCGTGCCCTCGCCGTCATAACCAACCGCGTCGATGGAGAAATTCTAGAAGTCCCGCGCGGTTCCGCCGGGTTCGGTTACGACCCACTTTTCTATTTTCCGCCGCTCCACAAAACTTTCGCCGAACTCTTACCCGAAGAAAAAAACCAACACAGCCATCGCGGCAAAGCATTTCTCCGCCTCTTAAGTTCCATGCTGGATAACACCAAGTCTTAACCATCGTCCGTCCAAATGCCGTTCCATCCTCCTCTGAAAGCGATCCTCGCGCGTGTGCTATTCTTCCTCCGTCATGCCTGCAAAGAAGAGCAATTCCATAAAGAACAAGCCGCCCAAAACCAAACCTGCCGCTCCGAAGAAATCGCTAATCGGATCGACCGCCAAGAAACCCGCCAAGGCTGCCAAAGTTAAAAAAATCGTTGGCGAGGGCGCCTCACACAAACGTGTAGCCGCCATTCTCGCACTGCTCGACGAAGCTTACCCACTGGCCACCTGCGAGCTAAAACACGAAAACGCCTTTCAACTCCTCATCGCAACAATTCTCTCCGCCCAATGTACCGACGTTCGCGTCAATCAAGTCACTCCAGGCCTCTTCAAGAAATATCCCGATCCCAAAACCTTCGCCTACGCCAATTCGCAAGACATCGAAAACGAAATTCGCTCCACCGGTTTCTTCCGCAACAAGACAAAATCCATCATCGGCGCCAGCAAAGCCATCGTGGATACTTTCGGCGGCCAGGTTCCGCGTACGATGGACGAAATTCTCACTTTGCCCGGCGTGGCGCGAAAAACTGGCAACGTCGTTCTCGGCACCGCCTTTGGAATTTCCAGCGGCGTTGTCGTCGACACCCACGTCATGCGCCTCTCCCGCCGCCTTGATCTTTCTCGCAGCGAAGATCCTAAAACCATCGAACAAGACCTAATCCAAATCATTCCCAAAGATCGCTGGATCAAGTTTTCTCACCAATTAATCTGGCACGGACGCCGCATCTGCATCGCCCGCAAACCCCGCTGTGTCGATTGCAACCTGGAAACAGTCTGCTACTCAGCCGACAAAACAATCTAACTCCACAACCTGATTCCGTCCGAAATTTCGTCACCGCGAAGCCGCTCTCACATCATTTTTATTTCCTTACTTCTTTACTTCCGCCCGCCCAAAAGAAAAAGGGGACGCAAACCCGCGTCCCCCTATAAAATGCATCGTCCAGCTGCTTATCGAACCGGCCGCCCTTTTCCTGCATCGGAACCCGATGCCGTAGCCGCCGCAACTTTCACCGGCCCTTTGTCGCCCTGCGGCCCAGCAGCATGACCATTCACTCCGGTCGACGTTGTTGCCGCAGCCGGATTACCCGGATGCGCAATTTCCAGCTTCTTGCGCAAAGCCGCTTCCAACTTGTTCCGCACGTCCTTATTCTCTTTCAAGAATACCCGGGCATTTTCGCGACCCTGGCCCAGCCGCTCGCCTCCATAGCTGATCCAGGTCCCGCTCTTTTCCAGCACGCCTTTATCGACGCCCAGATCGATCAAATCCCCTTCACGCGAAATCCCTTCTCCGTAAATGATGTCGAATTCCGCCTCGCGGAACGGCGCCGCCACTTTGTTTTTCACGATCTTCGCGCGCGTTCGCGAACCCACCACCTTATCGCCTTCCTTAATCGCCTGAATCCGCCGAATATCCACGCGCATCGACGCATAAAATTTCAGCGCCCGACCACCCGTCGTTGTCTCCGGATTCCCAAACATCACGCCAATCTTTTCGCGTATCTGGTTGATGAAAATCAAGCAGGTCCGAGACTTCGACACAATTCCCGTCAATTTCCGCAGCGCCTGAGACATCAGCCTCGCCTGCAATCCCATCTGCGGATCGCCCATGTCGCCTTCCAGTTCCGCTCTCGGAACCAGGGCCGCCACCGAGTCCACCACCACAATGTCCACGCCGCCAGACCGGATCAGCGTCTCTGCAATTTCCAGCGCCTGCTCGCCGTTATCCGGCTGCGACACCAGCAAATTGTCCACATCCACGCCCAGCTTCCGCGCATACACCGGATCAAGCGCGTGCTCCGCATCGATAAACGCCGCCTGCCCGCCCAATTTCTGCGCTTCCGCAATCACGTGCAACGTCATCGTAGTTTTGCCGCCAGACTCCGGCCCATAAATCTCAATCACCCGCCCGCGCGGAAATCCGCCCACGCCCAAAGCCGCATCAATCGACAAGCATCCGCTAGGAATCACGCTCACCGGCACCAATACATCCCGGCTGCCCAAACGCATAATCGCGCCTTTGCCGTGATCCTTTTCAATCTGCGATATCGCCGCCGCTAGCAATTTGTCTTTTTCTTCTGACATTTCACACCTCTTCATAAAGTAGGAAATTTTTCCTGCTCAGCCGAGACCCAAAACCAGCGCCGGGAAAGCGCCAATCCTGCTTGAAGGGACATTAAGAATAACTAAGTTTACCATTTAAGTTATCCTCTCGCCACTCTTTTCTGGCCTTCGACCGCTTTTGCTTACCGCCCCTGTTACCCGAAGCACCGATGCTCCTCGCCGTGATCTCTAAGCCGCGTATGGGATGTTCGTTCCCGCTCGTCCAACGTCGCCTTCTCTGGCCCCGTCAAACGCCGCAACCGGGACAAATTCCTTCCCCGCTCGCGCGCCTCGCAAAATTCCTCTTCAAGGCGTTCGCGTTCCCCACAGCTTATTACATTGTTCGGAAGACCGCGCATCAGGCACCTGTTGAAAACCACGAGGTGCAAAGTAACAGAGAGGCGAAGAAAAGGCAAACATTATTTTTCGCTATTTATTCGCCTTGTTTCAGTGCTATCTTCCCCCGCATGGACAAACAACTCCTCTTCGCCTTCCTCAATCCTCACCGCCTCGGCGTCCTCTCCACCATCGGCCCGAATGGCTTTCCGCAATCCGCCCTCGTCGGCATCGCCATTTCTCCCAACTTCGAAATTGTTTTTGACACCGTACAAAGCTCCCGCAAAGTCGCTAATCTCAAAAAAGATCCCCGAGTGTCCTTTGTCATCGGTTGGCAAGGCGAGACCACTGTTCAATATGAAGGAGTCGTCAGACAAATCTCGTCGACGGAACTCGGCTCCTATCACGAACTCTATTTCCAAAAATTTGCCGACGGCCCCGCGCGCCTAAAGTGGGAAGGCATTACCTACTACGTAGTCTCTCCAAAATGGATTCGCTGCAGCGACTTCGACCAATCCCCGCCGCAAATTGTCGAATTCACCTTCTAGCCGGATCACTTCTCGTATTTGTAAAATCCCCGCCCGCTCTTCCGTCCCATCCATCCCGCCGCCACATACTTCTTAATCAAAGGACACGCCCGATACTTCGGATCGCCCAACCCATCCAGCAGCACATGCATAATGTCCACGCACACATCCAGCCCGATAAAATCCGCCAGCTCCAGCGGCCCCATCGGATGATTCATCCCCAGCTTCATCACCGCATCCACGGACTCCGCCGTCGCCACTCCCTCCATCACGCAATACGCTGCCTCGTTAATCAGCGGCATCAGCACTCGGTTTGACACAAACCCCGGTGCATCATTCACCGCCACCGGATTCTTCCCCAGTTTCTCCGCCAGCGCCATCGTGAACGCAAACGTCGCATCGCTGGTCTGCAGCGCCCGAATCACTTCCACCAGCGACATCATCGGCACCGGATTCATAAAGTGCATCCCCACAAATCGCTCCGGCCGTCTGGTCATCGACGCCAACGCCGTCATCGCAATCGACGACGTATTGCTCGCAATAATCACATCGTCGCGCAGCAAACGGTCCGCCTCCCCCAAAACCGCTCGCTTAATCTCCAACTTTTCCGGCACTGCTTCCACCAGAAAATCCGCCGCCGCAATATTCGCCATGTCCGTAACCGGCAGCAACCGCTCCAGCACGCTCGCCTTTTCCCCTTCCGCCAACTTCCCCTTCTTGATTTCCCGATCCAAGTTTTTTCCGATCGTCTCCATCCCCCGATCTAAATAGCGCTGCTCCACATCCCGCAAAATCACCTTGTACCCGGCCCGCGCAAACACGTGCGCAATTCCGTTCCCCATGGTTCCCGCGCCCAACACCGCCACCGTCTTAATCGATTCGATCGACAAAATCCTTCCTCCGTAAAATAAACTCATCGCGTCGATGCACTTGTCCGACGTGCACGCCGCCGATTAATCTTCACTTAGCTTAGGATAGTTGCTCACTTCTTGCACCAGCTCAGTCGCGGCGGCCTCGTCGTCGGGAAGTACCAAAACTTTCGCATTGCCCGGCTGAGACACGTCCACCCAGTAAGCAATCAAGTGTTCCCGCAACGCGTTGACCACTCCGATCAGTTCGCTGATATTCCTACCAGTCCACGCTGCCGCGGTAATATCCGCAGGTTCAAATCCGCTTTCATTCGCTTGTGCCGGCCAATACGGCTGAAATACGTCCTTTGCATAATTTGATGCCCATAGGCCAGACCCAGGCTCGAATTCCCAATCGGTTAAAACTTGCGCCAACATCTTCAAGCCGCGTTCGTAATCGGCACCCTGGACAATAATCGAGTAGGTCTGCACGTCGCGTCGACCCAACACCGCATCAGTGCCGAAGAAGTTTGCATTTTGAAATGGAATCGAAGCTTCGCGCAACGCTCTCAACATGGCGGCTCGGAACTGCGGATGCGGTAGGTCGCACAGCTCGCGTCCTGCTGAACCGAGCGAAGGATGAACTCCCGGTTGCCTCAGTTCCACTCCGCAATTCGCACAAGTAAGCGTCCCAGCATCAAATTCTCCGGAACAAAGCGGGCAGACCGGTCCACTCGCCTCTTCGTCCCCCGCTTCCAAATCGGCGTCTCCTGCATCCTCCTGGCTTTCGAAATCTTCCTTGCATGAATTCAGTATCCATTCAGCTAAAGCTTTATCGGACTCCGAAATCTTCACTTCGAATCCCAGTGATGCCGAATCAGTTGGTCTTCCTAAACAACGGACTCCGCCGGCTCCCAAACTCCGCAACAGGCCTAAATAGAACTGTGGATCCTCGCCACTCCAAAGCTGAACAGAATATCCGCTGCTCTTTCTCTCCTCGTCGGACGCTGCCCTTGTATGCGGAGACTTTTCAGACTTCGCGCTGACCAACTCCACATCGCAGTCGGCGCACCGCGTAAATCCTTCCCGATATTCGGCGTCGCATTCTGGACAAAACATGACGGCGCAAAGTCTACTACACCTCGCCGCGGGCACCCATACCGCAGCCTAACTCCGTTTTGGTTTCTTGCTTACACGCTGTCGCCGACACAACGCCAAGCCCAAATGGCAATGCGCGAAATTCCCAGCTCCGCTAAGGCGATTGGAATCGGGGACTTACGCCACCCGTACACTACTGACTTCCATGCGTCTTTTCACCCGCCCCACCCGTATACCTAATACAATGAGCACGACTTACATCCTGGCCGCCACTCCCGTCGCGGATAGGATCCATTTCTTCTCATCCATGACCACTGACGACGCCAAATTCATCGCCCTGGGCCTCCGCCGTCAGGATCCCGACCTCCTCGACCATCTCATCCAGCAATATCAATACCGTTTGTTCCGCTATCTGATGTACCTCACCGCCAATCGCGAACGGGCCGAAGATTTTTTCCAGGAAACCTGGATCCGCGTCCTTGAGCGCGGTCACCAGTACGACGGCAAGTCCAAATTTGAAGCTTGGCTTTTTTCCATCGCCCGCCACTTGGTCATCGACTGGCAACGCACCAAAAAGCCGCTAAGCCTCGATGCCATCACCGAACCCGATGACGGTGCTCCTAAGGAGTTCGTCAACGAGCATGATCCCTCGCCTCTACAAATCGCTCTCACCGGCGAGCAACAAGCCGCCATGCAAACTTCTCTAAGTAAACTCTCCGCGCTCTATCGCGAAGTGTTGCTGCTCCGCTTCCAGGAAGAGTTGGGCCTCGCCGAAATTGCCGCTGTCCTGGACACTCCCATTTCCACCGTAAAATCCCGGCTGTATCGCGGACTCGAAGATCTGCGCTTGCTCCTCACTGGAGAAACTGTATGAACGATTCCCTGCATCAACGCGCCAAACAATTAATCGCCCAGGAACGCATCGAAGGCCTGTCCGCCGCCGACCACCAATGGTTGCAACAACATCTGCAAGACTGCTCGGAATGTGTCGCCGTTTCCTCCGCCACCACCCAGGCTCTGCGTTCGCTCCGCGCGGTCAGCATTCCGATCTCTGCCAATCTCGCCAGCCGCACGCAATTTCGCGTACGCCTCCGGGCCCAACAGTTGCAAATCTCGGAGCCACGCTGGCGAATCGTTTGGCTTTCCTCCGCGGCTTCCTGGATTTTCGGTGCCGCAACCGCGCCTTACGTCTGGCGCGGACTCCAATATCTTGGTCACCGCGCTGGCGTTCCTAATATCGTGTGGCAAATGAGTTTCGCGTTGTGGTGGGCGCTTCCCGCGATCGCGGTAGGCGCCATCTTGCTGGCGGAAAATGCGCGGCGTGGCTCGGAAAGCGATTGGCTCACGCAATTGAAGTAAGCGAGCGGAAGAAATTAGAGGATTGAAAATGACTGACTATCCACAACGAGTAAGCAATTCCTTCAACGAAAGAATGCGCCTAATTCGTCTGCGCCGAAAAAAAGAAGATTTGCATTTTTGGACCGAGTTCAAACTCGTTCCCGGCTGGCTGATCGCCACGGTAATCGTGCTTTTCTTCATCGCCCAGGCCATCGCGCTCTTCGTCAACCTGAATCCCAATCTAAACCACGGCCAAATTTTTCCGCCCGAATTGGCTCACAACCCAACCCTGGCGTCTCTTGCTCTCGCTGGCTTCGTCACAATGTGTGCCGTCACTCTCGCGGCTCTCATCTTCTTGGTCGCCTACGTCAATCGAGATGCTAAACGCCGCGGCATGCACTCCGGCCTCTGGACTTTTCTCGTCCTAATGTTGTTGCCGGCCTATCTCGCGTTCGGCTTTGTAATTTACTTTCTGCTGCGCGAGCCTCTTCCCTACAACTGCCCGGTATGCTCCACCACGGTTGGCGGCCGCTTCAATTTCTGCCCCAACTGCAAATGCAATCTGAATCCTGCCTGTCCGCAATGCAAGCGCGCCGTGGTAGAAGGCGATAAATTCTGCGCCAACTGTGGCCACGACCTAGCCGCCACCCCGATGACACCCGCCACCCTAAACGCATCCTCCTGAACGAGTCTTAGGGGGTTCCTCGGGGGGTTCTAGGGCCCCAAGTGCCGCCTTTGCATCTGGGGGGTTTCTCAACATCAAACATTGCCGCATCCCAATCCATACTGGCGCGCAACGAGGGTCGGAAACGATTTTCGATTTTCGATTTTCGATTTTCGATTTTCGATTTTCGATTTTCGATTTTCGATTTTCGATTTTCGATTTTCGATTTTCGCCCATCACTCCAGCGGAGTTCCCTCTCGCACTTCCCGCACAATCTCTCGCGCTTCCACTTCATCTTCCGGCATCACCAGCAATCTCTCCGCTGCCGCCTCTCGACCCTCCCGCCGGACGCCAATCCGATTCTCTCGCAAACAATTCTCCAGCACACCCGCCAGCGCGCTATCCTCCCCCTGCCAAACCTCCACGGTAGCCGCGCCCGGTTTCCACTTCGTCTCTCCGTGCGACGCCACCAGCTCCGTCTCCGCCGTATCCTCGACAGTTGCCCCCAACGAAAACGGCAAACTTTCTCGAATCCCGCTCAGCAACTCTTTCGCTCTCGCCACATCCGACGCGAACACTCGCACCACATATTTCGGCCGTGGCATTCCCAACTCAAACACCAAATGGTCGCTGGTCGCCTGCACGTGATGATAAATCCCCGCCTCGCGCAAAATGGTAATCGCTTCGCTGACCGCCACCGGATCTCCGCCGCGCCACGCAACTTCAATCCCTTCGTCACGCTGCCGTTCATCCAGCGGACGTCCCCGCAATTCTTCACGAACCAATTCCACTCCGCACACCGTGCAGCTTTCGCCAGAATCGGGATATTCCGCATCGCATATCGGACAATATTTCGCCTTCTTCACCACCAACTTTTGTCCGAAAATGCCCCGCTTCGTCTCTGGCTCCCGATCCACTAACAGTTGCGCTCTACATACGGGACACGCAGCCATGCTCGCGGAACTCGCCACGCCGCATTGATGGCAAGCTCGGCTCGACCCTTGACGGCCGCGAATTGCAGCATCCGCAATCAGCAGCGCCTTTGCAAAATCCTCCGCTAAAACGTGTACGCTCGATTCGGCTCCGCTCACCATCCCGTATATCCCTGGAGCCGCTTCCTTTGCCCGATAAGGAACCTCCGCGTCAAACAACGCCGCGATCACCAACTCGAATTCCCGCAAATCCTTTCCCACCCACAAAAGTTTTGGAGAATTCGCAATGCCGTCCGATGCGCCCACCAATACCGCCCGGCATTTCGCGCAGCATTCCACCGCATCCTGAAACTCACCGCCGCACAATGGACAATATTTCATCGCGAATAAATCTCCACTCGACGCCCGCCGCTAAACCATTTCCACGCCGAGCGCCACCGCATTCCCCCCGCCCAAGCACAACGCCGCAATCCCGCGCTTCAAATTCCGCCTCTGCAACTCATACAGCAGCGTCACCAAAATCCGCGCCCCACTCGCCCCGATCGGATGCCCGATCGCCACCGCTCCGCCATTCACGTTCACCTTCACCGGATTCAGCCGCAACACCCCCGTAACCGCAATCGCCGCCACCGCAAACGCTTCATTCAACTCCACCAAATCCACGTCCTTGTCGCGGTCCCACCCTGTCTTCGTCAGCAATTTCTCCACAGCATCCACCGGCGCCATCATCACCCATTTCGGTTCGACGCCGCTCACCGCCTGCGCCACAATCCGCGCCATCGGCTTCTTCCCCAAATTTTCCGCCACCCGCTCGCTCGTCACGATCAGCGCCGCCGCTCCGTCATTCGTCCCCGGAGCATTCCCCGCCGTCACCGTTCCATCTTTCTTGAACGCCGGCTTCAGCCGCCCCAGCGCCTCCATCGACGTATCCTCGCGAGGCGACTCGTCATACTTAATCACTACCGGCTCGCCTTTTTTCTGCGGCACTTCTATAGGCAAAATTTGCGCCTCAAAAAAACAAGACTTCCTCGCCTTCACCGCTTTCTGATGACTCTCCACCGCAAACCGGTCTTGCTCCTCGCGAGTAATCCCATATTTTTCCGCCACCAGTTCCCCGGTCATGCCCATATGAAAATTTTCGTAGGCGTCCCAAAGTCCATCGTTAATCATTGAGTCCACCAATTTCCCGTCGCCCAGCCGGTACCCCGTCCGCGCTTGCGTCAGCAAGTAAGGACAGTTCGACATCGACTCCATCCCGCCCGCCACCACCACCTCAGACTCCCCCAAACTCACCGCCTGCGCCGCCAATCCAACCGCCTTCAATCCCGACCCGCAAACTTTATTGATCGTCATCGCCGCCACTCGCGGCGCGCACCCGCCCTTCAACGCCGCCTGCCGCGCCGGATTCTGCCCCAATCCCGCCTGCACCACATTCCCCAATATCGCTTCGTCCACCAATTCGGGCTTGATCCCCGCGCGCCGAATCGCTTCCGCCACAATTTTTCCGCCCAATTCCGTCGCGGAAAGTCCCGCCAACCCACCTTGAAATTTCCCGACCGGCGTCCGCACCGCCGAAAGAATCACTGGCCTGTCCATCACATCCTCCTGACAAAATCATCCCAACTACCATTATACCCGACCAAAAATCCCCTGCTCTTCCGTCCCTTTCCTGCTTGCACTGCGCCGCGAAGAGAGGCGACCACTCTAGGTTCCTGTAGGGGCGACAGCACTGCTGCGCCCATCCGGTGCGCCTCGCACCGGACTTCTTTCCTATCCGCCGATTCCCGACGAACAAAACAAATGAAATCGAATCGCAAAAAACAAAAAGGGGAGCAACCGCTCCCCGCTCCGCCAATTCTGTAATGCTTTTCTAACACATCAGCGATTTACGCCGAAGCCGCCTGCCCCGGATCCTGCTCATCCGCGCTAGGACCATACAATCCCGGCACCGGCACTCCCAGCAACCGCAAATACACCGTCAACTGTCCGCGATGGTGATACAAATGATTGAGGCACATCCCCCGTATACAAGCCGCTCGCGGCATTGCAAAAATCTTCTGCCCCCCGCCCAGCAATGTCCACGTCGTTGAAAAATCCTCGTCGCTGGCGTTGGAAAGTGCCGTACGTGCTTCCGCCGCCGCTTTGTCGAACGCCGCCAGCAACTCCGCCCGGTTCGTAATCTTCGGCGGCTCATAAGTGGGCCCGCTCACCGGAGCGTAGTCGAATACCTCGGTCTTCAGCGTCATGGTGATCCATTCGGGAACCGTGCCCACATGCCCCGCCAGCCATCCCAAGGTCCCAGACTTTTCGTGTGGCTTCCAGCCGAACTTATCGTCCGGCACGCGCTCCAAAGCCTTCCGCGTATTCTTCATCTCTTCATCAAATTCCGGCAACATGCTCTGTCCCATCGTCATGATTTCTTCTCCTGATTTGAGGTACTACCGGGGTCCGTAACCTACCACGGATTTCCTTCCGTAGAGTGAACGGCATCCTACGTCGTAGGCGAATAAAAAGCAAATATTATTTCAAGTCCTTTCGGCGCTCCAACTCTCTTGCTTTTCCCATTCCCTCGCGACAAAATTCCCTCATGTCTCTCGAATTCACCACCTCTCACACTAAAGATTCCCGCGATCTCTTTCGCTACTACAAAAAACTCGCAGACCGCGCCATCGCCCAATGCCCAGACGCTCACCTCTCCACGCAACTCGATCCCGAATCCAACTCCATCGCCACCATCGTCAAACATCTTTCCGGCAACATGAAATCCCGCTGGACCGATTTCCTCACCACTGACGGCGAAAAACCCGCTCGCCATCGCGATTCCGAATTCGAAGCTCCTCCGCAATCCCGCGCCGAGCTTCTCCAACTCTGGGAAGACGGCTGGAAAATTTTATTCGACGCACTCGATCCGCTTGCCGACGCCGATCTTTCCCGCACCGTCCGCATTCGCAACGAAGCTCACTCCGTAACGCAAGCCATCAATCGCCAAATCGCGCATTATTCCTATCACGTCGGCCAAGTCGTTTACCTCGCCCGCCATTTCGCCGGTCCCAACTGGCAAACGCTCAGCATCCCCAAGAAAAAATCCGCCGACTTCAACGCCCGCGTAATCTCCGGCCAATCCTCCCAACGCTAGCCAGCCGGGAACGGCTACTCTTTTCCATCCGCCGTTTTTGCGTATGAATCTCCCGATTGCATTTTCGATTCAGCTTTTCAACCCTCCACACATTTTCCCCACCCTCTACAGCATCTCCCCAACTTACTCGCCTCCCCTGAGGCACTAAACTCCCCAAAGCGCGCCACTGCGCGAAGGAAAACTCCATGGACCTCCCCGTAATGAGCGAGATAGTTTTCGAAGTCACCAAGGAACTGAACGACGGCTATGCCGCCGAATCCAGCAGCGAGAACCTCTCCGCGCAAGGCGCCACCTGGCAAGAAATGACCACCAACGTCAAAAAAACCGTCGAAGCCTATTTCCACGACGGCCCCAAACCCCAATCCATCCGCCTCCACCACGTCTACGAAGAATCCATCTCCCTGGCCGACGAAATCTAGTCTCGCCGAATCAAAATTGCCGTACCGTTGTAGCCGCTTCAATGTGGTACCCCTCCAAATACGTGGAGCTGGCGGGCGTTGGGGCGGCAGTTGGTGCGGGCGCGGGCGGGGTGGGTGTTTGGGGAGCGGGAGTGGTGGAGTAGTAGCCGTCGCGGGATTGGACGATTAGATCTTTCTTGGTAGTGGTGAGCTGGATTTTGTGATAGCCGGGTTGGGTGTCTTTGGGCGGAGTGTAGGCGAGGCTGTATTGGTGGCGAAGGTCTTCTTCGATTTGGGCGTAGATTTTTTCGGCGGTTTCTTTTTTGGAGACTTCAAAGAGGCGGCCGCCAGTTTCCTTGGAGATTTGTTCGAGGATTTTTTTACCATCAGGACGATTTTCGCGAGGATAACCGCCGCCGCGTCCTCCCCGGCCGCCGCCGGGGCCGCCCATGCCGCGCCCGCCGCCGCGATTGCCGAAGGATTCTTCGTCTTTAAAGAGGATGGAGTAGACGACGGTATCGGAGCGCTGCGCGGTTTCAATGGCGGTGGCGAGGGTTTCTTTGCTGCCGCGATCGTCGCCATCGGTGAGGATGACGAGAGCTTTGCGGCCGGATTGCTTGCTCATTAATTCGTCGGACGCGAGATAGATGGCATCGTAGAGAAGCGTGCCGGCGCCGCCGCGTCCTCGGCCGCCGCGACGTCCGCCTCCGGTTTGGCCGCCGTTTCCGCCACCGTTACCACCACCATTGCCGGCTTGCGCGCTGCGGTCTCTGTCAAATTGCGGAGTCTGCAATTGCTGGAGCGCGGCCTGGAGCTTGGGGCGCGAGGGCGTGAACTCCTGGAGAAGTTCGACCTCGCTATCGAAATGGATAACGAAGGCGAGGTCTTTATCCTGGCGGAGGAGATGGTCGAGAAAGCTGTAGCTGGCGGTGCGTTCGTCGTCGAGCAGGCGGCGCTGGCTCAGGCTGGTGTCGACGAGGAGGCCGAGGCGAAGCGGGAGATCGGTTTCGGCGGCAAAATAGTTGACGGTTTGCGGGCGGCCGTCTTCGAGGAGAGTGAAATCGTCTTTAGTGAGATTGGAGATGGGCTTGTTGTGCTTGTCGTGGACGGTGGCGAGGACGGTGACGGTTTTTACTTCGACGGCGATTTTGGGTTGTTGCTGGGCGGAAAGGGAGAGGGCGAGAAGGAAGATGGCGAGGTTGGCGGCGAGCCTTTTCATTGGAGAAGCTTAAACAAGTTCCCGGTGGGGAGGGATTTCGTTCCTAAGGTTAGAGCGGATTCTCCAGTTCAGGGATGTATGCGAGCGAGCGGAAGTCTGGCGGGCCCTCAGCGCATGGTACTGGCGGCAGCGAAGGTGCCGGCCAAGTGGTCGCCCCAAGCTTCTCTCAGTTCGAGGGCGATGGCGTAGGGGAGATATTGGTCGGGAGATTGAAGAGTGTCTTCGCGGGAGTTTAGTCTGTCGAGGCGATCTTGCTCGACTATTTCGAGGAAGAGGCGGAAGCCGACAATTTGATCGAGGAGCTGGCGACCTTGCGGGGTGATGCGTTTTAAGAATGGCGCGCAGAAAAGATTGATGAGGATGAGGCCGGCGAGCATGGCCGCAAAGCCAGTGGAAACTTGGCGGGCGAGTTCTCGCAGCATGTAAGGAATTACGGAGAGGAAAGCGAGGAGGGCGGCGGCTAGTGGCAGGAGTCTGATCCAACCGGAGCCCGAACGCGCCGCCCATTTGCAAGCGGGCCAGAAGGCGACTTCGAAAACCAGGCCAATCAGGAGAGCAGCACTGAGCGCCCAGACAGTAAAGAAGATGGCGCCGACAGTGTCTCGCGCGTTTGAACGCGCCGCGGCAATAATGGCAAGAAGAAAAGTGGCCAGTACGGCGAGGATGATTGCGCCAGCGTGTTTGCTGAAGTAGAGATTACCAAAGCGTTTGGCGAGTTCTTGCTGGATGGCGAAAACGTAGCGGGTGTTTTGCGCGGTGTTGCGTTGGTCAAGAGCGGGAGTCAGCTCGATGGTAGGACCGTCTTCGAAAAGCATTTTAAGGATGCGAAATTCCTCTGGCGGAAGACGGGATTCCGTGACGCGATCGCTCATCAGGCGTGAAAGGAGATATTTTCCGTTGCGAGGTTCGACGCGGATGCAGCCTTGCGCGCAGAGAGACGCGATTACGGCGGCGAACGAGCGGCCGTCTGACCCGCTGGTGACGACAAACCGAATTGCGGCGGCGGACAAAGATTGCGGTGGATCGTATTGGGTGACGACGGGGCCGGGTTTGGGTGGCCGGCCGATGCGAATCCACGCGATGAGATAGAAGAAAAATAGGGCGCAGGGAGCAACCGAGAGCAAGGTTGGGGCGGGCATGGATGTCTGAACAATTGTACGAGGAGGCTGGGGGCGAGGAGTGGACGAGGAGATCGGGTGCGGCGTTTGTGGCAACCCTGGGATTTCGATTAGCGCTGCGTGACGCGGCGGGTGGATTTGGATTTTTGTTTGGTGGACTGGGCTCGGACTTGGGGCCAGCCGCCGAGATTCATGGCTACCGTCATGCAGGCGGAGCGGAGATCGTCGGCGGAGCGGCGGTCGCCCATGGCGCGAGCTACTACCATTCCGCCCACACATAGAGCGGCCATAGCTTGCGCGGTGGTGTGGGGAGGCTGGCCATTTCTGTGGAGGCTGCGTTCGAGGGCGCTGACCATGGCTTTGAAGACAGTTTCAAAAACGGAGCGAGCGGTGTGGCCGCTGCGGGCGACGTCGGTGGGAAGCGCGACCATGGGACAGGAATTTTCGACATCGTCGAAATGCTGGCTGGAAAGGTAGGCGCGGATGACTTGCGGGCCGACGTCGGTGGAAGAGAGATCGACGTGGACGCCTTCCCAGCAACTTTTCCAATTGGGATCGGTGAAGAAACAGCCGAGAACCTCCGCATAGAGGTCGCTCTTGCTTTTGAAATAGCTGTAGAAGCCGCCGTGGGTTAGTCCGGCGCCGGCCATGATTTGATTCACGGAAACATTGTCAAAACCACGGCGATTGAAAAGTTTGCGGGCGCTTTCGACGATTTTCTTTTTTACGGCGATGCTGTGGGCGGCGGGATAGGGCATTTGGCTCCTCGATTTTTTGACGGAGAAGTATGGCGCAGGGAGATTTTATGCGCCATGCAAAATATTATCTTGAACATATTTTGGCGGCGTGATTTTATGCACGCAGTTTGTGGGGCAATTTTGCGGAGGAGGATCGATGAGTGAAGTGAATAGTGGAAGTTTGACGGGGAAAGTGGCAACGCGGCGGCAGTTGATTGCGGGGATGGCGGTGGCGGCTGGAGGGTTGGCGACGAGCATGAATTTGTGGGCGGCAGGGCCGCAAAAAGAGCAGAAGGAAATTGGAGAGCCGCAGAGCACTGGAGCGGAGGGGCTACTAACCTACCTGCATCAGGAGATCGAATTTCCGGGAGCGCCGCAGAGAATTTACGATGCGCTGCTGGATTCGGGACAGTTCAGTTCGTTAACCGGGATGAAAGCGGAAATCAACCGGGAAGCTGGAGGCGCTTTCACGGCGTTCGGCGGGTTGGTTATGGGGCGGAACATTGAGTTAGTTCCGGGAAAGCGCATTGTGCAGGCTTGGCGACCGGGGAATTGGGATCCGGGAGTTTATTCGCTGGTGAAGTTTGAATTGAAGGCTGGGAAAACGCATACGTTGGTGGTGTTGGACCATACGGGATTTCCCGAGGGAAGTTTTCGGCACTTGAATTCGGGATGGTATTCGCACTACTGGGAACCGCTGGCGAAATTTTTGGCGTAAGGCGGTGAATCGTTTCGTCGTGTGCTCATGGTTGCGGGATTATTCGTAGCGCAGGGCGACCATGGGATCGACGTGGGAGGCGCGCCGCGCGGGAAGAAAGCCCGCGAGGGCAGCTACGGCGGCTAGAACTAGCACGGCGAATAGGATTGCTAGCGGATCGGCGAAGCCGAGTCCGAACAGCATGCTGCGCATGAGGCGAGCGGCGGTCAGGGCTAGCGGGACGCCGACAGCAATGCCGATGAGTACGAGCGCGAAAGTTTCTCGCAACACTTGGCGAAGGACGTTGCCGGGATCGGCACCGAGGGCGAGGCGAATGCCGATGTCGCGCGTGCGGCGAGCGACGGTGTAAGCCATGATGCCATAAAGGCCGATGCTGGCGAGCAGCATGGCGAGGATGCCGAAAGCTTCGGAAAGTTGCTCGACGAAACGATCGGTTTGCAGGGAATCACTCACTAAACCGGACATGGTGCGAATTTCGACGGGTGGAAGCGACGAGCTGACGGACTGGATGGTCTGACGGAGCGCGGCGCTGACGCTGGCGGGATCGGCGTAAGTTCGGACTTCGTAAGATGCAGCAGCCACTTCCCACATGGGATTGAATATGGGGGCGTAGAAGCGCGGTAGCTGCTTTTCGCGGAGACTGTTGTACTTGGCGTCGGAGACGACGCCGACGACGACCACTTCCGCCGGATTGCCGGGATAAATGTCGCGAATATGTTTGCCGAGAGGGTTGGTATTTGGAAAAAATTGACGGGCGAAAGTTTCGTTGATGACACCAACGCGCTGGCCATTGCCGGAATCCTGCGACTCGATTTCGCGTCCCATCAGAACGGGAATTCCCACGGTGGAAAAATAGCGTGGGCCGACCTGATCGATGCGCGAGTGCATATTGTCGTTTGATTTCGGGGAAAAGCCCTCAACGGCGACGGGGTCGCCGGATTCGGAACCGCTGAAGAGACCGTTCTTGGAAACAGTGACGGCGCGCAAGCCGGGTATTGCAGAAATCCTGTCCAGCAAATTTTGGTAGAGCTCAGTGGTGGCGGGGCCTTTGAAACCTCCGGCGGCGGCATCAACGCGGAAGAGCAGGAGATTTTCGCGATTGTAACCAAGATTGACGTGGCTGAGTTTCGACAGGCTGCGCACGAAAAGTCCCGCGGCTACCAGCAAGATCAGAGATACAGCTACTTGCGCGATTACCAGAATTTTACCGAGCGGAAGGCGGCTTTGCGGAGAGTTGCCGGTGAGTCCCGTGGCAGCGGATTTGAGGATGAGCGAAAAATCGAGCCGAGTTACGGAGAGCGCTGGAATCAAACCGAAGAGGATGGCGGTGAGCAAGGTGACGCCAAGGGTGAAGACGAGAACGCGCGCGTCCGGCTGAAGGTTGAGCTGAACGGCGTCCGGCGAGCCGGAACCGGATACCATGCGCAGCAAGAGAGCATCAGCCCAGTAAGCGAGAACGACACCGGCGGCAGAGCCAAGAATCGCGAGGAGCAGACTCTCGGTGAGCAGTTGTCGAATCAAACGGGCACGACCTGCTCCTACGGCGAGGCGCATCGCAAATTCCTTGTAGCGTTTTGCGCCGCGCGCGAGGAGGAGATTGGCAACGTTGGCGCAAGCTATAAGCAACACGAGGCCGACGAGGATCATGAGAAATTTGAGAGGGCGGCCAAAATCTGCTTGAAGGGTGGAAGAGCCGCGAGCGCCGGGTTGCAAGTTGATTCGCTGGTTGAGAATGGACCTGCGATCGTTGGCAGGGAGTCCGGCAGACAGGGATGTTTCGAGCATGCGTTGGAATACGACGTTGACGCGGGCCTTGGCCTGAGCAAGGTCGATACCCGGTTTGAGACGGCCCATGGACTGAAGCCAGATATGTTGGTTGATCCCAATCTGCGCGGCGGGTGTCAGTAAATCGCGACCGGGATAGACCGCGTCCTGCATCATTAAGGGAACCCAAATATCGGGGGCGTCACCGACGGTTTCTCCGAAAAATCCAGGAGGAGCAACGCCGACAATTTCGAAAGAAATGTTACGAATCTGCACGGCTTTGCCGAGCATAGTTGGGTTGAGGCCGAAGCGCTGCCGCCAGAAGGCAAAGCTGACCACGGCGATCGGCGAACCACCGCGAGCGCGATCTACGTCTGGAGTGAAAAAGCGCCCAGCGGCGGGACGGGCACCGAGAGTGGCGAAGTAATCTCCGCTGACGAGCCTGACGAGAGCGGTTCCTTTCTGCTGGTGACCGCTCGCTCCGGAGTCCGGCATGGTTATTTCCACACTGGGCAAACTACTGTCTGCAGCGAAGATTCCTGTGAAGACATCATTATGATCGCGCAGATACTCGAATTCCGAATAGGCGAGAAGGCTGCGGTCTCCGCCTTCACTGCCGAAGGAGCTTCCGTGAGAATCCGGATCGGTGAGAACGGCAAGTTGTTCGGGGTGGGAGACGGGGAGGAGGCGGAGAAGAACGGAGTCTAAGACAGTGAAGATGGCGGTGTTGGCGCCGATGCCAAGCGCGAGGGTGAGAACGGCGACGAGAGTGAAACCGGGGCTTTTTGCCAGCATACGTATCGCGTAACGCAGGTCTTGCCAAAATGCTTCCATAGGTAGCCTTCGCTGGCGGTCGCCATTGAACATGTGCGAATCAAACGGGAATCAAGCGCAAGTTGGATTCCGCGTATCGAACAAGATTAACTTATGAGGATAAAGGACTTGGCGGCGAACAGCGATGGTGAACGGTGATTCGGTTGGCCGATTTTGGGATTGAACGTGTCTGAATCGGACACGACAGGACGTTGTTTAAGAGCAACATGACAAGTCGCCGCGGTCGGGACGCCCGGGAGGCAGGTCAATGTTTGAGCGGCGGGATTATTGATGGTCAGGGGCGGCGAATTCTTTGGGCAAGGGATTGTTTGGGCGTTCTTCGTCCCAGAGGATGCTGACGACCCACCAGCGTTTGCCGTCGTTCAGGAGCTGGATGTTGTTGATTCCGCGGGCGATGGGAGCTTCGGTTGGAGCGTTGCGGGAAGCGTAGCTGCTGAGAGCTTGGGCCATGTTGCCAAATCGTTCGACTTTGGTGGCGATGGGCGATTCGAAAAAACCGTGCGTGGAGAAATATGAGCCGGCGCCTTTGACGTAGTCTTCCGCGCTGAATAGACGAACGCGGACGGTGCCGTCGGGATTTTTTGTGGCGGCGGTAAGGCGAGCATTGGGCGCGAAGAGCGAACGGAAGCGGTCCCAATTGCGGGGGCCGGCAGGGCCGGAGATTACGTCGTAGAGTGCGCGAATGGTGGAGTCGATGGAGGCGACGTCTTCCGGTTTGGCGGCTGGGGAGTTGGCGGCGAGATCGACAGCTGTGGAGCGGGTGGCTTCGGATTGGATGGGCTGGCCCGCCATAAAACGCGAAATATTTTCGTTGAGAAATTTGGAGTCGGCGGCATTGGGTGCGGCTCCCGCCGGATGGCCCCAGAGCGATGGGATAGGAAGCAACGTGACGCCGGGAATGAAGGAAGCTTCGTAGCGAGCGTCAGTGATGGGGAAATACAGGTCGGTGGCGCTGGGCATATATAGGACGGGAATTTTGATGGAGGCGAGGGCGCGCTCGACATCGCCGTTGAAACCGGACGTTGTGCCGACATCGTGTTTTTCCCAAGTGCGCATTTGCAGGATGAGGTCGTTGGCATCGGCGCCAGGAATGAAATCGGTGCGGAAATTGTCGACGACTTGCTGAAAAGTGGTGCCGGGCTTGGCGTCCGCGCGCCAGAGTTCCTGCCGCCACCATTCCTGCGAGAAAAGCCAGCCGGTCCAGACAATTCCGAAAGCTTGCAAACCTTTGATGGGTGGCGTGGTGTAGTCGCCGTTCTTGAAAGCGCCATCGGCAGTGAGCGCGGCGATTTGCCCTTCGAGGCGGACGAAACCGTGCGGGTAACATTTCGCGGTGCCGGAAGTGGCGACGATGCGGTCGGCAAAAGTGGGATAACTGATGGCCCACTGGAAAGCTTGCTCGGCACCCATGGAGAAACCGATTACGGCGCGAAGGTGAGTGACGTGGAGATCTTCGGTGAGCAGGCGATGGACGGCTTCGACATTGTCTCGAATGGTGGTGATGGGAAAGCGCGGGCCGTGCAGCGGCTCCGGGGTATTGCTGGGAGAGGAAGAACGGCCGTTACCGAAGAGTTCGGTGGCGACGAGAAAAAGTTTCGAGGGGTCGAGCGCTTTGTCTGGGCCAATTAGCCATTCGTAGCCGTGGAGATCGGCCATGTAGTGCGAGGGCAGAAGGACGACGTTATCTTTCGCGGTGTTGAGATGGCCGTAGGTGCCGTAGACGATGCGAGCTTGTGGAAGAGTTACGCCGCTTTCGGTGTGGAAATTGGCGATGACGAATTCGTGGCGCTCGGAGTTAGGAGCGTTGGGGTCAGGCTTATCTTGCGCGGAGAGAGTGGAAGCGAGGAAGGTCAGTGAAATTGCGAATAGCAGAATGTGCTTTTTCATGGTGATGACGTCCTCGCTTTGCGCTGGAGATTAAATCAGTTCGAGGCCCGCGAAAAAATAATTAATTTCGAAAGCGGCGGTGTCTGGAGCGTCGGAACCGTGCGTGCAATTGTTGCCGATGCTGGTGCCGAGATCGTGGCGAATGCTGCCGGGTGCGGCTTTTTTCGGGTCGGTGGCGCCCATAGCGTCTCGCCATTTCGCAATGCCGCCTTCGGCTTCGAGGACCATAGCGATAATTTTGCCGGAGCTCATGAAGTCGGTAAGTTCGCCAAAGAAGGGGCGTTCTTTGTGGACGGCGTAGAAGCCACCGGCTTCTTCTTTGGTTAATCGCATGGATTTGATGGCAACAATTTTGAAGCCGGCCTTGTGAATGCGGGCGAGAATTTCGCCTTGCTGACTGGCTTTTACGGCGTCAGGTTTGACGATTGCGAAGGTACGTTCTAATGCCACGGGAATTCCTCCAATTGATGGAAAACAGAATCGAGATGCGGTTCAGAATGCTGCAAGAAAATTCAAAGTCAAAAACAAAAGCAGAATTAAAAACACCTCTGAACACCGTCCACTACAACGGCCAACAACCAACAACGACTACTTCAAAACCAAATGCAAAGGCGACACGCAGTAGATCATTTTAGGGCGGCGGCTACGGTAGAGCCGAGGTCGGCCGGCGTTTCGATGCAGCGGATGCCGGCGGCGCTCATGGCGGCGTATTTTTCTTTGGCGGTGCCTTGGCCGCCGCTAATGATAGCGCCGGCGTGGCCCATGCGGCGGCCAGGAGGTGCGGTTTGTCCGGCGATGAAGCCAACCACCGGTTTTTTCACGTTGGACTTGATGAAAGTGGCGGCACGTTCTTCGGCGTCTCCACCAATTTCGCCGATGAGGATGATGGCGTGCGTGTCTGGATCATCGTTGAACATCTGGATCGCGTCCAGAAACGAAGTGCCGATGATGGGATCGCCGCCGATACCGATGCAGGTGGACTGGTCGATGCCGAGGCGGGTGAGCTGATCGACAGCTTCATAGGTGAGCGTGCCGCTGCGACTGACGACTCCGACGTGACCTTGCTTGTGAATGCGACCGGGCATGATGCCGATTTTGCATTTGCCGGGAGAAATTACCCCCGGGCAATTGGGGCCGATGAGGCGAGTCTGCGAGTGGCGGCCGAGAACGATGGAGACGCGGACCATGTCCAGGACGGGAATTCCTTCGGTGATGCAAATGACCAGAGGAATTTCCGATTCGGTGGCTTCGAGGATGGCGTCGGCAGCGTAGGGCGGCGGAACGAAAATTACGGAGGCGTTTGCGCCGGTGTCTTTGACGGCGTCGGCCACGGTGTTGAACACCGGGCGTTCGAGATGCTTGGTGCCGCCTTTGCCGGGAGTGACGCCGCCAACCACATTGGTGCCGTATTCGATCATTTGTTGCGCGTGGAAAGTGCCTTCGCGCCCGGTAAAGCCTTGCACGATAAGGCGAGTTTTTTCGTTGACGAGCACGCTCATCGGGCACCTCCTGCAAGGGCCACGACTTTTTGCGCGCCGTCCTTCATGCCTTCGGCAATGGTGAAATTGAGGCCGCTCTCGCGAAGAATCTTTTGGCCAAGCTCGACGTTGGTGCCTTCCATGCGGACGACTACGGGGACTTTCAATTGCAGATCCTTTGCAGCGGCGACGACGCCGGTGGCGAGCACGTCGCAACGGAGAATGCCGCCGAAGATGTTGATGAAAACGGCGCGAACACTGGGGTCGCTCATGAGGATGCCGAAAGCGTTTTTTACCTGTTCGGCGGAAGCGCCACCGCCCACGTCTAGGAAATTTGCCGGAGAGCCGCCCGCGTATTTAATGATATCCATGGTGGCCATGGCGAGACCAGCGCCGTTCACCATGCAAGCCACGCTGCCTTCGAGCTTGATGTAGTTGAGGCCGTATTGAGAGGCTTCGACTTCCAGTGGATCTTCCTCGCCAGTGTCGCGCAGTTCGCGAAGATCGCGATGGCGGAAAAGAGCGTTGTCGTCGAAAGTCATTTTTGCATCGAGGGCGACGAGCTTGCCGTCGCCGGTGAGGATGCAGGGATTGATTTCGAGCAGAGAAGCGTCGGTGTCCATGAAGGCGCGGTAAAGCGCCTGGAAAAACGGAGTGGCCTGAGTAATGGCTTCTGGCGAGAGACCGAGGAAAAAGCCAATTTTGCGTGCTTGATAGGGTTGCAAACCGACCAGCGGATGAACAATTTCGCGCAAGATGGCGTCGGGATTTTCTTTGGCGACTTCTTCAATTTCCATACCGCCAGCAGCACTGGCCATGAAAACAGGGAGTCCGCTGCCGCGATCGATGAGCAGGCCGAGATAAATTTCGCGCTTGATGTCCAGACCTTCTTCGATAAGCAGACGCTTGACGATTCGGCCACCGGCGCCAGTCTGCGGGGTAACCAAATTCATCCCGAGTATCTGGCTGGCGATGTCGGCGGCTTCGTCTGCGGAACGGGCGAGTTTTACGCCACCGGCCTTGCCCCGTCCGCCGGCGTGAATTTGCGCTTTTACAACGACGATATTGGACTTGAGCCGCTGAGCCGCTTCGCGCGCTTCTTCTTTGGTGAAGGCGACTTCGCCGCGAGGCGTGGTGACCCCGTAACGCGAAAGAATCGCTTTTGCCTGATACTCGTGAATCTTCATCGAAGTTTCGTGCTCCGTGTGATGGCTGAAGGGTAGGCCAGTGTTAGAATTTGTCGCATAACAAAACACCAAAGTTTAACCGGAAGGCGGAAAGGGAGCAAGGACGCGGGCAAATGGCGGGGAAAATGAGGGAATATCGGGCGATGAATGAGAGTGCGCGGTGAATCGATCGTTGGTGAGCCGCGTACAGGCTGGAGAGACTTTGACGCGCGCGGAGGCGGACGCGTTGATGGAGGAATTGCTTTCTGGCGCGATCGCGACACCAGAAATTGTGCGCATGTTGCGGGCGATGAATGCTCGCCCTTACGAAGTGGAAGAGGTGGTGGGATTTGCTTTGGCGATGCGGCGAAATGCGGCGCGGGTGTTTGCGGACGGCGAACGGTTGGCGGGATTAGTCGATACCTGCGGGACCGGCGGCGGATATTCGCGGGCGTTCAATATTTCGACGGCAGCGGCAATTGTGGCGGCTGCGGCCGGAGCGAGAGTGGCAAAGCATGGCAACCGGTCGTCGACGTCGCTGTGCGGGTCGGCGGATGTACTGGAAGCGTTGGGAGTGCGAGTGGATTTGCCGATAGAACGAGCGGGACAGGCGATTCGCGAGATTGGGATTGGATTTTTGTTTGCGCGGACGGCGCATTCGTCGATGAGGCACGTGATTCCGGCGAGGCGAGAAATTGGCGGGCGCACGGTTTTCAATTTACTGGGGCCGATGACGAATCCGGCGGGAGCGGAGTCGCAAGTGGTTGGAGTTTTCGCGATTGAGGTGATCGATTTGATGGCACAGGCTTTGGCGAAATTGGGTGTGCGGCGGGCGTTCGTGGTGCATGGCGCGGATGGGCTGGGAGAGATTTCGCTGAGCGGGGAAACATTTGTGGCGGAGGTTCGGGACGGCGCGGTGAAAAGATTCACGGTGACGCCGGAGGAGTTTGGGGTTGCGCGATCTCCGCTGGAAGCGGTGAGTGGAGGAGCGTCGCGCGAAGAGAATGCGGCGATGATTCGCGGCGTGTTGGCTGGAGAGAATGGGCCGCGTAGGGATGTCGTGGTGATGAATGCGGCGGCGGCGCTGGTGGCGAGTGGTGCGACACAGGATTTTCTTGCGGCGGTGCGCCTGGCGGGGGAAGCTATCGCTTCCGGGGCGGCGCGAAAAAAACTGGCGACGTTGGTGGCGTTTACCGCGGCCTAATTGCTAAAAACTATCAACGCTACTCGATTTTATTTTTAGCACAAAAACTCAGGGGCGTTTACGGGCGGTCTGGACTTTCCAGAGCTTCTTGAACCAGCAGCGCCTCAAAAGCAATGAACACCCCTGTTAGGAAAAAAATGAAGGCTTTGCGGCGTTTGGCAGGCTGCTGGATGTGTTGATCGCTGGGGTGATCTTTGGCAGCTTCTTCCGGAGGGTCGAGGACCACGCGATAGTCCGCCCCTTCGGGAATGATTTCGGTTTCACCTTTGTAGGAAAATTCGAGGGCGCCGCGTTGCGCATAAACGCGAAGTTCTTTTGGGCCGACGATGGTGACCTGAGCCATGGTGGGCGTGGCTGCGGAAGGCCGGATGCTGGCTTGATCGGCGCTAATTTCGATAGATTCAGGCTGAAGCGCAGAAAAGATGGCGGTGCCTTGGGTCAGCTCGGCCGCAGTCGCCGCGGAGTCTGAGCCCGAGGCTGCGGGCGCACTGCGAAAGGTTATGCCGCTCTGCGGGCCGAGATATAAAGATGCGCCCTTGCCGCGAACGCGTAGCATGCCGTTTTCGGAAGTGGAGAGATGGTCGCCGTCGTAAAGCGTGGTTCCAGCGGAAGCCTGGGCGGTGCTGAGATTTGCGCCATTGGCTTGGGTGATTACACCGAGCGCGGCTACGCGAGCCAGCGCGGGAACGCCTGCTAGCGAGAACGCCAACGCGGTGGCCAGAATGCGGCGGCAAATCATCGGGCTAAACCCTCCAAGGGAACTCACTTTTAGTTTAGGGAGTGGGGTGGAGAGCGCACTAGTACTGTCGAGCTGGAAGCGGCGTGGGTTTCCGGGTGGTCAACTGGCCGTGTGGACAGGGCGTTTTCAGCGTTGAGTGGGCGGTTCGGATAGAATCGGTTGCGGGTTCTTGGGGGATTAGTGACATCAACATTCGATGGAAAGCAAAAGATTAGAAAAATGGGTCTGAAGACCTGCTACCGCAACTGCGCTTTGGTCGCGGCGGCGGTGATGTTGACGGGCGCGCCAGCTTGGGGTCAGAAGGAAAAGGACAAAGTGGCGTTGTTGCCCGCGGGGCAGGTGGTGCAACAGGTGCGCGATTTTCGCATGAATAACGAGGACCGCATTGTGCGGGAGTTGGCGGAATTTTTGGCGATACCTAATGTGGCCAGCGACACGGAAAATATTCAGAAGAATGCAGCGCATCTGGTGGAGATGCTGGAGGCGCGCGGAATTGAAACGCATCTGCTGCCGATCGGCGGGCGCGGGCCGGTGGTGTTCGGCAAACTGATTTCGCCGGATGCAAAACGCACGGTGATTTTTTACGCTCACTATGACGGGCAGCCGGTGGATGCGGCGGCGTGGACGGATGGCAAGCCATTCGAGCCAGAGTTGCGCAGCCAGTCGATTGAGGCAGGCGGAAAAGTGATCCCTTTTCCAGAGAACAGTCCGAAACATCCCGCGCACTATCCGGATGACTGGCGTATTTATGCGCGGTCGGCGTCGGATGATAAGTCGCCGATTGTGGCGTTGCTGGCGGCGATCGACGCGTTGCGGGCGCAGCGGATCCCGCTGGGCGTCAATTTAAAAGTGATTTTCGAGGGGGAAGAGGAAGCAGGATCGACACATCTGCAGCGCACGCTGGAACTGCACAAGAATTTACTGGGCGGAGATGTGCTGATCACCGCGGACGGGCCGGTGCATCCTTCTGGGCGGCCACTGATATTCTTTGGCAATCGCGGCGTGATGGGGATGGACGTCACAGTGTATGGACCGATACGCGCACTGCACAGCGGGCACTATGGAAATTGGGCGCCGAATCCGGCATTGGAATTATCGCGATTGATGGCGTCGATGAAAGATGCGGATGGGCGCGTGCTGATCGACGGATATTACGATGATGTTGCCCTGATGGGAGATGCCGAGAAAAAGGCGCTCGCGCAAATGCCGGACAATGACGCAGAACTCGAGCACGAACTGGGCATTGCAAGACCGGAGGGCGGCGGGAAAAAACTTGTGGAGCTGCTGCAGGAGCCGTCGCTGAATATTCGCGGGTTACGCAGCGCGTATGTCGGCGCGCGTGCTCAAAATGTGGTGCCGGAAAATGCGGAGGCGTCGCTGGAGGCTCGTCTGGTGAAGGGCGAGAATCCGGACGCGAAATTCGAGCAGATTGTGGGGTTCATTCGCAAACAAGGATATTTCGTGGTGGATCATGAGCCGACGATGGAAGAGCGGCGCGAACATGCGTTGATCGCGAAAGTGATAAACGAGGGCGGGTATCGAGCGTCGCGCACCGCGATGGATTTGCCGGTGTCGAGACGACTGGCGAAAGTGATGAAAGATGCAACGTCAGGCGATCTGGTGATTGCGCCAACGCTGGGTGGGAGCGTACCGATGTACATCTTCGAAGATTTGGGATTGCCGTGGATTGGAGTGCCGATCGTGAATTACGACAATCATCAGCACAGTTCGGACGAAAATTTGCGACTGGGAAATTTGTGGCGCGGGATGGAGCTTTACGGAGCGATTTTAGCGGGGTTGGATTGGTAGAGAGACAAGCGGCAAGCCGGATAGTCTTTTAACGAATCAGGGAGACAGCCTAAACCTGTGGCGCCGACTGGACAATGATGTAGGACCAATTGAGCGCTCTGTATTGCCGCTGGATTAGCTGACGGAGCCCAAATTGATCCGCTCGTATCGCTCCCGCCCATCTCGCCATATCCGCATTTGCCGGACATTACGCTGGCATGCGGTCCGCAACTGGCGTGGGCAAAAAATCGACCAAATTGGTAAAGACATCCTGCCATTCGAAACAATCGAGACACTCGGAGAGTGCGGCGGGGGAAGTGTACGGTCCCGTCCGGGTCGGCCAGGCTCTCTTCTGCGTGCGAGAACTTCTCAACCGAATAGTGTTGCCAGGACTCCGATACCCAAACGCCGGCAAGTGGTGCGCCGTTTTCGTCGACCACGCGAACTGTCCAATCCGGGGCGACCGTGATCTGCGTAGGGTAAAGGAGAGCAACGAGGATCACCGCAATTCCCGCCACAATCGAATTGCGGTGTGACTTCATGATTCAGAAGATAATTCCAAAAAATTTTGGAGGAGCTGTTTTCCGGATTCGGTGAGGACGGATTCGGGATGGAATTGGACGCCTTCGAGCTTATGGCAGCGATGGCGCAGGCCCATGATGATGCCGTCATCGGTCTCGGCGGAGATGGTCAGCTCGCGCGGAAGCGATTTGCGCTCGACGATTAATGAATGATAGCGCGTGGCAGTAAGCGGTTCGGGCAGGTTGCGGAATACGCCTTTGGAATCGTGGTGAATCTGGCTAGTTTTGCCGTGAAAGAGTTTCGGGGCACGGATCACTTTTCCACCAAAAGCTGCGCCCATCGCCTGATGGCCCAGGCAAACCCCTAAAATTGGAAATTTTCCGGCGAGGCGCTGAATCAGCTCGATGCAAATACCGGCGTCCTGCGGTGTGCACGGGCCGGGAGAAATTACAATGCGTTCCGGTTTGCGACGAGCAATTTCGTCGACGGAAATTTTGTCATTGCGATGCACTTCGACGTCGCAACCCAATTCGCCGAGATACTGCGCCAGGTTGTAGGTGAAGGAGTCGTAGTTGTCGAGCAAGAGGATCATGGCGTGTCAACGGTGGTTGCGATGCGCAAGTTCCAGCGCGGTTAGCAGCGCGCGGGATTTATTGACGGTCTCCTGATATTCGCCTTCCGGTGTGGAGTCTGCCACGATGCCGCCGCCGGCTTGCACATGCGCGACTCCATTTTTGATGACCATGGTACGCAGCGCGATACATGAATCGAGATTGCCCGCAAAATCCATATAAAGAACACCGCCTGCGTAAATGCCGCGGCGAGCCCGCTCGAGTTCCTCGATAATTTCCATGGCGCGGACTTTGGGGGCGCCGGAAACAGTGCCTGCGGGAAAGCAGGCCATCAGCGCGTCGAAGCAATCCACATTTTCACGCAGCTTTCCGCGCAGGCTGGAAACCAAGTGCATGACGTGAGAAAAGCGCTCGACGGTCATTAACTGCTCGACTTTTACGCTGCCGTACTCGCAGACCCGGCCGAGATCGTTGCGGCCGAGATCGACGAGCATGATGTGTTCGGCTCGCTCTTTTTCGCTGGCCAGCATTTTGGCTTCGTTGTGGCGATCTTCGGCTTCGTCCTTGCCGCGCGGTAGGGTTCCGGCGATGGGACGGTAAAAAACGTCGCGGCCTTGCACTTTGACGAGCATTTCCGGCGAGCTGCCGACGACGCATACGTCATTCATTTGCAGATAGAAAAGATAGGGCGAGGGATTGAGTGCGCGCAGCTCGCGGTAGATTTCGAACGGGGCGGCTTTGGTCTTGGCGGAAAAGCGCTGGCTGAGGACGACTTGGAAGATATCTCCGGCGCGGATGTACTGCTTGGCCTTGCGCACGGCGGCAAGATATTCGCTACGTCGAAAATTGGAAGTGACTTTGGGAGGCTTGCTTGAGCGCTTGGTGGCGTTTGCGGGAAGCTCAGCGGCGGCAGGTTGCTCGAGAATAGTTCGCGTTTTTTTAATCTCGCGGATTGCGGCATTGTATTTTGCGCGGAGGCTGCCCTCGCTACCGATGAACACATTGCGGACGATCCACAAGCGGTGCTGTACGTGATCGAACGCAATAATTCCATGGAAAAACATCAGCATGGCGTCGAACAAACCAATTTCGTCGCGCAGGCGTTTTGGCAAACGCTCGATCAGGCGCACCATGTCATACGAAAAATAGCCGATAGCGCCAGCCACCAGCGGCGGCAGTCCGGGAATTCGCACGGGGCGGAAGCGATCCATACGCGAACGCAGGAACGTGATGGGGTCGCGCTCTTCCCAGATGATGCGGTCGCGGCTTTCCATTACACAAGCGCCTTGCGCGAAACGAAAAACTTCTTCGGGGTACGCGCCGGCAAAAGTGTAGCGGGCGATTTTTTCGCCGCCTTCGACGCTCTCCAGCAGAAAAGAATGGCGAGCACCCTGCGCGATTCGCAGATAGGCGCTGACCGGGGTGAGCAGGTCGGCGGGAAAAACATCGTAGACCGGAATTAAATTGCCCTGTTTAGCAAGGCGCGCGAATTCGCGGAAGTTCGGCTGGATCATCTCGCAGCCTGCCGCGACAATTCGCCGTCCAGCGTGCGAAGCACGGCGCGACGCATGGCTGCGGTGGGAGCACGACGTTTGGTCCACATTTCCCACTGCGCGATCCCCTGGGCGAGAAACATTTCGACACCGGAAATCGTGGCGATTCCCTGGCGCGCGGCGAGCTTCAAAAGCTGCGTTTGTTGAGGGTGATAGATCAAATCCATGACGATGCGACAGTTTAACTCGCTGGCCGTCAGGGGCGAAATCGCGACGTGGGGATGCATGCCGACGGGCGTGGCGTTCACGATGGCATCGAAGACTTGATGGCGTAGCGCCGATCGAGGCATGGCTGCTCCGTCGACCGCTTTCGCGAGCGCCTGTGCGGCATGTGAACGACGCGAACAGATGGCCACCGCTGCTCCCGCATGGGTCAACGCGACTGCGACAGCGCGGGCCGAGCCTCCGGCGCCAAGGATGAGAACGCGGCTTTTTGCGAGGTTGAGTCTCTTTTCGAGCGAACGCAAAACGCCGACATAGTCGGTGTTGCAACCGAACAACGAACCATTAGGCGGCACCGTGACGGTGTTCACCGCGCCAATTTTCTCGGCCAGCGGATGGCATTCTTCCAGGTATTTCAGAATGGCGGTCTTGTGAGGCAGGGTGACGCTGAAACCGCGAATGCCAAAATCGCAAGCAGCCTGCAGAAAATCGCGCAGCTTTTTCACCAGGAAAGGCAAATAGACGGCGTTTAGTTTCGCGGCGATGAAGCCAGTGTTGTGCAGCAGTGGAGAGAGCGAATGCGCAATTGGGTCGCCGATCACGCCAAACACTCTTGTGCTGCCGTTCAACTGATGTGCTCGGTAGAGATTTTTCAGTTCATTGAGCGACACCTGCCCGGGGGCGGTTTGCTCGTCGATAGGCGCGTACGCGAGTGCGCTGCCTTCACGTAAGGCGAGGATGCGGGCGGGCAGGCCAACTTCTCCCATAGGAACGGCAACGCAATTTCCGTGCGAGTTCTTTGGCGTGAGCGGCAGCCGCATCAGGCGCACGCTGTCGGCAATGGTTCGTGCTTGAGCCGCGACCTTTATCGCGTCTGCGGCCAGCGAGCGACGCGATTCACTGATGCGGGAAAGCGGCGGTGTTCGCCGGAAATCGTGGTGCGAAAGCAGCACGCGGGGTAATTCGCAGGCGGCCAACCTGGCAGATGTCAGGCTCCGGGTGGACTCGATTTCGAGATCGGACCAAACGCATCCGGCGCCTCGCGCGAGAGACAGCCAGCGCAATTCAGCTGAAACGCTGCCGCGAAACTTGCCCCCACCGGCGCGGCGCCTGCAAGTTGCGATAAATGTCGCGTTGCGAGGACGATTTTTCTTCAGCCAGCGCAAAAAACTCGCCCGCTCTTGGTCCGATTTCAGCCAGTCCAGGCGAAGCTCAATGGTTGGGGTCTGGCGCACCCCGGCGCAAACCTGCGCGGCCATCTGGGCGGAGGTTCGGCCAGCCGCGACAGCGCAAATGCGCCCCACCCCGCGTCCGAACGCGCTTTGCACCCTCTTCGATCCGTCCATGTGATTGAAAACAAACGTTATAACATGCCGTATCAAATGTGTAAAGGCCTGCCGGGCTATTTGTTGACGCCCGCGAGCCCCCTTGTTACTTTCGGTGGAGATTCCCCGCACGGCCCATAGGGCGTGTCTTGAAGGAGCTTACGTAATGCGCGCTAATCTTGCTGCGTTGTGCCTTTCCATTTTAGCCGGAGCGGCTGCATGCCCGGCACAGACTGTCACGCCGAATGCGGCGACAGGCTCGCAGACCGACTATTCGTCCGTCTATTGCTCGGGTTTCGTCAGCGATTCGAAAGTGCCGGACGAAATGCGGCTAATCTCGGGCGAACAGGCCAACTATCAGGTGGTTTTTTCGCAAGGCGACTTTGTGTACCTGAGTCACGGGCAAGACAAGGGTGTAAAAATTGGCGACCGCTTCATGGTGATGCGGGCGCAGGCGGACCCGCTGATGGTGGACTGGTTCAAGGGCCAGGCGAAATTGCTGAAGTCTTTGGGCACCCACTACATCGATGCCGGCCATCTGCGAGTGGTCAGCGTACAAGCGAAGACCTCGATCGCGCAGGTGACGTTCTCTTGCGACTACATGCAGCGTGGCGATGTGGTGCGGCCATTTGAAGACCGTCCCGCTCCTCCGTTTAAGGACGCGGCTGCGTTCGATCATTTTGCACCGGTTAACGGCAAACCGGTGGGCAGCGTGGTGGCGGCCTTCGATTTCGCCAGCGGGCTGGGCCGAGGCAACGCCATGTACATGAATCTGGGCGCGGCCAAGGGCGTGAAGGTTGGCGATTACGTTCGCGTGTTCCGCAACCAGGGAACACTGAACGAGACGGCTGCGCAGACCAAGGGCTATCAATATCAACTCTATGGATTCGGCAGCACGCCGGCGCGCTACGAGTGGAAGGACTTGCCGCGAGAGTTGCTGGGCGAAGCGATTGTACTCAGCGTAAGCAAGAACGCTTCAACCGCGCTAATTACATATAGCTCGTCGGAGCTGTACGTCGGCGACTACGTAGAAGTCGAGTAACAGAGCAGAACAGCCGTATTTCCCAGGCTCGCGTGAATTATTCGCGCGAGCCTTTTTGTTTAGCGCTGGCGATGCGGCTGAACGTGGCCAGCAAAACGCAAGGTCCTATAAACGAACGGCGTCCTCGGTCTTCTCGTGAGTTTCCATCATGCGTAGCTTGCGGCGCTGCTTGATGCGGCCGTCGAGCTGTCCCCAGAATTTCAAGAAGTATTGTGCGGCAGAAATCAGCGCGCTGGCCACCACCAGCCACAGTAAGAAAAGCGCCAGCGGCTTCAGCGACGGATGACGCGCTCCGACGATAAGCACCGCAACCGCGCATACCTGCAGCACCATTTTCGTTTTGCCTAACAGCGACGCGGCAATCGTAAACCCTTCCGAAGATGCGATGTTGCGCAAGCCGAGCACGGTGAATTCCCGGCCGATGATGATCACGACCATCCAGGCTGGGACCAAGTGCATGTCGGTGAGGGAAACGAATGCCGCGGAAATCAGCAACTTATCGGCGATGGGATCGAGCAGAATTCCCAGCGTGGTGACCTGCGAGCGGCGCCGCGCAAAATAGCCGTCGGCCCAATCGGTCGCGGCAGCGGTAAGCAATATCAATACACCCCAGACTTCAAAGTGCATGGACAAACCCCACAGCTCAATATTCGGGCTGCGGGTCAGCAAAATGACGATAAGAACCGGAACGAAAAAAATTCGGAGGAGCGTCAGTCCATTGGGAAGATTCATAGTTGCCAAACGGCAGGGAGCCGCCCCAAATGGCCAGAGCCACCGCCACGATTCACTATAGACTCCGCTTGCGTACCGCGTCAACGCCCGCGACTTGGCAAGAGCGGGCCGCTCGGATGGGTACTCTCGGGTTAACAAGCCGCGTGGTGAGCAGGCATCAGCGTGGATACTGTTTCGTAATAGCTATCGATCAAGCTGTGTAAATGTCGAACCTACCAAAAACAGTTAGATAAAACCTAAATATACAAACCGCACTCCGAAACCATAAGTAACCCTATTATTATGTTGATGTTAAGAAGAGAATGAAGCGGTTCGGCCAAGCGCGCCGAATACGCATCGCCAAGATGAAGCTTTTAGAAGATTGTTGTTTCCACAGCCTTTTCCACAGAACGGAGAGCGTCACGGCATCCCGCGGAAACCGCTCTTATCAAGTGGTTTTCGGCTGAAATCCGCTTGTTTTTCAGTCTCTTACCGGATAGTTACTAGATTACCCATCGAGCTAAATTGCTCGGGGACCGCGTAACACGCGAGCCGGCAGAAACAGTAGCGCGCTCACCAGGGAAAACGCCCCGTGCACGGCGATTCCAACCAGTCGGAGCGGCAAAGTGATCAGCCACACCAGCGGGTACAAAATCAGCGCCAATAGCGCGATCGGCCAGCACAGAATCAACAGGATGCACCACAGAAAGAAAGCAGCCATGATCGACCTCTCTCGTCAAGTTACGTTCGCACGAGCGGAAATGTTTCGTGAAACTTCGTAGTCCTTCAGGCGCAACTGTCGCGCGATCGACGCCGGAACCTCGGCGTCCATGGCCATATGAGAATCGTCCACTCGAGAATGCACCACGCGTCCCAGCGCGTGAATCAGCGCGAGTGTGCGGCCTTCGGCTAGTGGCAGGCGCAACGACATGCTGATAACCGGATCGACTGGCAAAGCTTCATCCATGCACCGCAACAATTCGTCGACGCCCTCGCCAGTCAAGCCAGAAACAAAAACCGAACGATCGTCCGCGCCGGCAACTGCCCCCTCGGTCAAAGCGGCTCGTTGTTCCGCGGTTAGCCGGTCAATTTTATTAAACACGCGCAGAGTCGGGCGGTCGGCAACGCCAAGCTCCTTAAGAATTTTATCGACCTCGGCATCGAGTTCATGATGATTCGGATGCGAAATATCGCTCACATGCAGGATCAGTGCTGCCTCCTGTACCTCTTCGAGTGTGGCGCGAAATGCCGTCAGCAAGCCTTTAGGCAGATCGCGAATGAAACCCACGGTATCGGACACCAGGACGCGCCGGTTCGAGGGCAGCCGTATCGCGCGAATCGTGGGATCCAGAGTCGCAAACATACGTGACGAAACCAAAACCTCGGCGCGGCTCAACGCATTGAACAACGTGGATTTTCCGGCGTTGGTATAGCCAACCATCGCGATGGTTCCTAGTGGGACGGCGTTGCGTGCTTCGCGGCGCAACGCCCGTTGCTTGCGCACCTCGTTGATTGCCGACTGAATCTTTGATACGCGGTCGCGAATTCTCCGGCGGTCGGTTTCGAGTTTCTTTTCGCCCGGTCCGCGGACGCCGATTCGTCCCGCCGCTCCGCCGCCACCCCCAGCGCCACCTCCGCCGCCGCTCTTTCCTCCCAAACGAGACATGGAAACACCCCGCCCGGTAAGTCGCGGCAGCATGTAGTTCAACTGCGCCAGTTCGACCTGCAATTGACCTTCGCGGCTACGCGCATGCTTTGCAAAAATATCCAGAATCAGTTGCGTGCGATCGATCACGCGGCATTCGGTGAGCGCTTCGATATTGCGCTGCTGCACCGGAGAAAGATTACCGTCAAAAATAATCAGCAGAGCTTTGTGCGCGGTAGCCTCCGCGCGAATTTCGTCCAACTTGCCGCGCCCGACGAGCGTGGCGGGATCGGCGGCATCGCGTACTTGAAAAACTGTGCCCGCAACTTCCGCGCCCGCGCTGCGCGCCAGCTCGACCAACTCGGCGAGCGATTCTCTGCCCTGTTCGCCCGCAGGCATGCCGGGAATGCGCCGTGCGCGCTTCCAAGTGACGCCAACAAGGAGCGCCCGCTCTGTCGCGGATGTGCGGTGCTGTGTTTTCATGGACTTTTAGCGGCTGGCGATCATTCGCTGCATAAGCTGCGGCAATCGGGGAACGTGACGCGGCAATGCGGTGGGCGCTCTCCTGTGGGAATTATACGCTCGGACTCTCGGTAGCGCGAACCTCGCTCACACCGCGCTCTTGCAACCACATCAAGATATCGCGCTGCACTTGTGGCTCATCGCCGAACCCTTTGAACCATCGAACATCCGCGTCTTTGCGAAACCAGGTGAGTTGCCGCTTGGCGTAATGCCGGGTCGCCGATTGAATGGCCGAGCGGGCAGCCTCCACCGACATTTCTCCTCTCACCACGGCTCGAATCTCGCGATATCCGATGAAGTCGAACGGCTTGGCATTTTCGGCGATTCCACTGTCCAGCAGTGAGCGAACCTCGTCAACCCATCCGCTAGCCAACATTTCGTCCGTTCTGGAGTGAATGCGCTGATAAAGAGCTTCGCGCGGCGGGTCCAGTCCAATTTTTAGCACACGCCATCCTTGCAACGGCGCTCGGCCTGCATCATGCACTTGCGATAGCGGACGTTTGGCCAGCAAACATACCTCGACGGCACGAATCAGTTTTTGCTCGTCTCGAGCGTCAATTCGCGCGGCTGTTGACGGATCGAGCTTTTGCAATACACGATGCAAGTGTCCGGGCGAGTGTTTCGCGGTGTTGGCGCGAAGTCGTTCGCGCAGCTCTTCCGACCGCTGCGGGCTGTCCGCAAGGCCCTCGAGGAGCGCGCGCAGATATAGCCCAGTGCCAACGGTGAGAATTGGCAAACGATTGCGCTGCCGTAAATCCGCGAGGACCGCCAGCGCCATCTGCCGATAGCCTCCCGCAGTGGCGGGTTGCATCGCGTCGAGCACATCCAGCAAATGATGAGTGACGCCATTCCGCTCCGCGCTGAACGGCTTGGCGGTGCCAATATCAAAACCCCGATACAGTTGCGTGGAATCACAAGCCAGCACTTCCCCTGCAAACTGTTGCGCGAGCTTAATACCTAGCAAGGACTTACCCGATGCCGTCGGACCAGCCACGACAACCATCGGCGGATTTAATTCTGTGTTGCTCATCGGAAGAACAAATGGCGGGCGCGAACGAAAATAAATATCAGCACGAACAGCGCCAGCAGCAGCGCGCCAAAGACCTGTTGTTTCACAATTTTCACGGCATGCCTACTGTTGCGGCGGAGTCAAATTGTAATAGTAGGTGAAACGCAGCTCGATGTAATCGCCCTTAAATGCAGCGGGCAAGGGTTCGAAAGGGTTCGAAGCGCGAATGGACGAAACCGCCGCGCGGTCCAATGGCTCTTTGCCCGAACCAAAAACGCGCGCGGGATCGCCAGTCGGCACGCTGCCATTGCGCATGATTTTAAATTGCAGCGACACGACGCCTTGCTCGCCAAGTTGCACCGATTCCGGCATCACCGAATACCAATTTTGCCTGACGGTCAGATAGACGCGGCGCAAATAATCGTTAAAGTCGACGCCTTGCGTGTCGGTCAGCAATTCTACCGGGCCCATGCCCGCTCCGTGTCCACCCGAGCGCGGTATGCCGCCTTGATTTTGTCCGCCGCCCACCGCAACCGGCGCATTCATTTTCGACGAATTGCGAATAGAATCGCGTATCGAGCCGCTAGGCGACGAAGTCTTCGGCAAGATTAGTCCGTGGGGAGTCGGTTGCTGATCGGGAGCTTCCAGCTTTACCGGTGGCGGCGTTTCCACCTTTGCGGTTTCCTTTGGCGGTGTGGGCGGCGGCGTAGCGTTGGGCTGCGGGACGGGCGCACTCGGCAATTCTTTTACAACGCGTTCGGGTTCCTTCGGCGCAGGGACTGGTGTCGGCTTCGGCTCTGGCGGAGCAACGCTGCGAAGCACCTTCGGATCGACATGCACCACCGGCTGCTTCGGACGCGGAGCAGCCTTGGGAATTTCAAACGCCCCCGGCGGCAGTAGTACCGTGATCTGCTTGCGCGCCAAATCGAGTTCCGCTTGCGTCGGCACATGCGCCGGGAAAATTTTCGGCTCAAAAATAATTGCCGCAATTAAAAGAATATGCAGTATCACGGAGACTACGTTGCGAACCAGCTCGCTCTTTGCCTTGGTTTCGTCGTGCCCGGTGGTCAGCAAATTCACTTCGCCGGTCATGAAAATATCTGGCTCGACGATATCGCCCGGCACATTTTCCGATGGCGCAATAATTTCTGGCGGAGCGGCGCCCTGCGGCACGATAACGCGCGCATCCATATCAGTGGGCTGAAAAGGCAGCGTGCTCGGCGCTTCAACGACGAACTCTTCCCGCTTTACGTCGCGCGGAACCACCACGCGCGCGGCAATTGAATCCAGCGGCAGCGACGACGGAATATTGCTCCGCCCATCCAGCGGCACGATCGGCAGCATGCCCGGCACCAGCGTGCGCTCGTCCATGGTGGTAGGCCGGCGACGAGTGGTCGGCGTGTCCGGCGCAGTTGGCCGCGCGTCGATCGGGACGAGGGTTCTCGGAATCATTCGTGTGTTTTCTGTTGTGACGCGAAGGCAACAGGTTGGACGCGGTCTACGTGTTCCTGGATGCTTCGCATGACCCGCTCCGCCAATTCCAGTGCGGCGCGCCCGGTAGTGCCGCTGGTGCGCGGCTCGACCCGCGTACGTACCGCATGCAAAAAGGCTTCGAGCTCGGCCTGCAACGGCTCAACCGACTGCGCCGGCAATTTTTCGAATGCAAACTCCGGCTGCGGACCAGGGCGCTTCACACCTACGCGCAAAGCGTCTCGCCGGGCGTAGTCCAACGAAATATATTCATGATGCTGAAAAAATCGCATCTTGCGGACGCGCTCCGTGGACACTCTGCTCGCCGTGACGTTCGCCACCGCGCCGCCTGCAAATTCCAGCCGGGCGTGGGCGATGTCCACTTTGTCGGTCAAAACCGGAATGCCCACGGCTTTTACTTCATGCACCGGCTGTTTCACCAGTGCCAGCAAAATGTCCAGGTCATGAATCATCACATCGTAAATGACGTCAACGTCCAGACTGCGCGGCGTGAAAACGCCCAAGCGATGCACCTCAAAAAAAAGTGGATTATTGACGATGGCCTCCACAGCCAGCACTGCGGGGTTGAAGCGCTCCACATGGCCAACTTGCAAAATGCGTCCGTTGCGTTTGGCGGCATCGAGCAACGCATCGGCTTCCGCCAAATTCGTGGCCATGGGCTTTTCAACCAAGACATCGAGACCCATTTCCAAAAGCTGGCAACCGATGCGCGAGTGTTCGATGGTAGGAACTGCAACGCTTACCGCATCCACTTGTCCGCGCAACGCGTCCAGCGATTTCAGCGCCTTTGTCCCAAATTCCGCCGCTACCGCCGCGCCACGCTCGGCATTCTGATCGTAAATTCCAATCAGCTCCGCGTCAGGCAATTCACGGTAAACTCGCGCATGGTTTTTTCCGAACTCTCCGGTGCCCACCACTGCGACACGAATGTTTTCTGCTCCCGCCGCACTCATCCGGTTTTCATTCCCCCGCGCACGCTCTTTGGTTCCACGGACACTTCCGGCGCAAACGCCTGAATGGCGATTCCCGCCGCATCCGCGGACTCAATCAATTTTACTCGGTCAAACAACAAGGTGTGCCCGGCATCCACCGCTAGTGCCGTTGCGCCAGAACTCTTCATCTGTTCGATGGTAGGCAAGCCAATCACGGGTACATCGAAGCGCATATCCTGTCCCGGCTTGCTAACCTTCACGACAGCGAGGGGCTTTCCGGCGGCGATGCGTGCCGCGCGCGCGATGGTTTCGTCGGTGCCTTCCATCGCTTCCACCGCAACGCAGGCGCAATCGGAAATCACCACCGTTTGACCGATGTCTATGCCAGAAATTTGCCGCGCCACTCCGAGGCCGTACGCGATATCCGCTTGCTCGCGTTCGTCGGGAGCGCGCCGCGTCAATACTCCGGCTTCCGGTACCAGCGGCTTCAAGAAAAGTGTGGAGTCCACCAGCCGTATTCCTTCGTCTTCCAGCACGCGAGCCACGGCGCCAATCAACGCGTCAGTATTCTTGCGCGGCAACGAAAATAAAAGTTTTGCCAGCTTCCAGTCCGGACGAATCGAACTGAAAATTTTGCTGTGCTTCACTTGCCCGGCCATCACTGCCTGCTTGACTCCTTCCTGATGCAGCAAATCGATCGCTTTACTAAGTTCACCCAGACTGACCCAATGCAATCGCTTCGTTAAACTCTGCAATTCTGTCGACGCTTCTTCTTTCAGCGCAATCACCGCCATATCGATCCCCTGGCTGCGCGCGGCTTCCAGCACCAAAAACGGAAACCGCCCGTTCCCGGCAATTAATCCCCAGTCTGTCGTGGTAAGAGTTGCGTCTGGCATGTGTGGCCGATCGTCCCGCTACTTCACAATGCCGCGTTCGGCGCTTTCGATAAACTTTATGAGTTCCGCCACGTCCGGCGACGCGCCCAGCAATTTGCGCATTTCCGCCACCGCTTGCGTGGTGTTCATTTTGGAGCGCAACAGCAAACGAAACGCCTTCTGCAACACCTGTACACGTTCCGCGGTAAAACCTTTGCGCTCCAGACCGATCGCGTTCACCCCGTACGTCTTCGTCGCCCGCTCCGTGACCACGCGCGAAAATGGCGGCACATCCTGGGTAATCACCGTGGACGCGCCAATGTACGCATATTTCCCAATCCTGCAAAATTGATGCACCGGAGAGAATGCATTGATGGTCGCGAAATCTTCCACGTTCACGTGCCCTGCCAGCGTTGCGCTGTTGCCAAAAATCGTGTTGTCTCCCACATGGCAATCATGCGCGATGTGCGAATACGCCATGAACAAGCTACCGCTGCCAATCGTGGTTTTGCCGCCGCCGCCAACCGTTCCTCGGCTCACCGTCATACACTCGCGAAATGTATTTTTGTCGCCGATGACGAGCTGCGTCTGCTCTCCGCCAAATTTCAAATCCTGCGGATCGCCGCCGATGGTGCAAAACGGATGAAATACATTCTCGCGTCCAATTTTCGCCGGACCGTGAATCACCGCGTGCGCATGCAGCAGGCACCCTTCGCCCAAGTCGACGCCTTCCCCAACCACGGCATAAGGACCGATCCGCACTCCGGCGCCAATCTTCGCGCTGCCCGCCACCACCGCGAGACTGTGAATTTGCGCTTCGCTCATTTCGCGGCGTCTTCTGCTTTCGCCCCGAATTCGCGATCCACCATCTTGCACATCAGCGTGGCTTCCGCCGCCAGTTGTCCGTCGACCGTCGCGCGTCCATCGAGCTTGCAGAAATCTCCGCGCCACGCGAGCACTTTCACTTCCAGCTTCAGTTGATCGCCGGGCACCACCGGACGCCGAAAGCGCGCTCCGTCTACCGCCACGAAATAAAGCAGCTTGCTCTCGCGGTCTGGAACTTCTCGCAGCAGCAGCAATCCGCCGGTTTGCGCCATGGCTTCAATAATCAAAACCCCCGGCATAATCGGCTTGCCGGGAAAATGTCCCTGAAAAAACGATTCGTTGATGGTCACATTCTTCACGCCGACAATGCGCTTCACCGGCTCCATTTCAAGAATCGCGTCCACCATCAAAAATGGATAGCGGTGCGGCAATATCTTTTGAATTTCCACGACATCCAGGATCATTCGCGTTCTCCGTCACGCCGCAACCGCCTTTGCGGCACATTTTCATTGCCCGTTAGACTGGTAATTATATGCGAAGCCAGCCACCCGCGATACGCAGCCGCGCATTGTAGCATCGCGCGGGTAACCGCCGCGCACGGCGATAACCCCGATTCTGATGACGGTCGCCTGGACCGCCGACGCTAGGCTGACAAGTGATCTCTTTCCCGCATTTGCCGATAACGCGCCGCATTGTTAGCATCAACCAATATGCCTGACACCAATCTCGCCAAGACTTTTCTGCAGTCTCTGCAACCCCGTTTGCCGCAAATGCTTGCCGTCGTGGAGAAATTCGTTACTGCCGAGTCTCCGAGCCTGGAAAAACCTGCCGCGGACCGTTGCTGCGCTCTAATCGCGCGCGAATGGAAAAAGCGTGCGGTGCGAGTCGAACGCATCGCCCAAAAACATCGCGGCGACCACTTGCGCATCACCTGCACTCCGCAAAAATCACGCTCCGCCGGTCAGTTGCTGGTCCTGGGCCACTACGACACCGTCTATTCCTCGGGAACTCTTGCCAAGATGCCCTTCCGTGTCGAGGGCAACAAAGCGTTTGGGCCCGGCATCTTCGACATGAAAGCCGGCATCATGCAAGCGCTTTTTGCGCTGGATGCCATAATCGCCGCTCCCGAAAAAATTTCCCACAAGCGCATCGTCTTTCTGTGGACTTCCGACGAAGAAATCGGTAGCGAATCCTCGCGCAAACTTCTGGAAACCGAAGCTCGCCGCAGTGACGCGGTCTTCGTTCTCGAGCCCGCCCTCGGTCCTTGGGGTTTGCTGAAGACTTCGCGCAAAGGTGTCGGCGAAGCCGAGCTCATCGTTCACGGCCGCGCCTCTCACGCGGGTCTCGCGCCAGAAGAAGGCATCAACGCCGTCCACGAACTCGCTCGCCAAATCACTCGCATGCAAAGCTGGAACGATCCGCGCCGCGGCATCACCCTAAATGCCGATATCATCGAAGGCGGCACGCGCACCAACGTCATCGCCGACCACGCCCGCACCGTTATCGATCTTCGCGCCACTCACCTTGCCGATATGCAGCGCATCGAAGCTCGCCTGCACAAACTAAAACCAATTCTGCGCGGCGCGACGCTGGAAATCCGCGGCGGCTTCAACCGCCCGCCGCTCGAACGCAAAATGAGCACCGCACTCTTTTCTCAGGCGAAATTCGTGGCCGCGCAAATCAATCTTCCGTTAGGTGAATACACGGCAGGTGGGGGCTCCGACGGCAATCTAACCGCCGCACTTGGAATTCCCACGTTGGACGGCCTCGGTGCGGTAGGCGACGGTGCCCACTCGTCTCACGAGCACATCATCGTGAACACCATGCCAGCCCTCGCCGCCCTGCTAGCCGCGCTCCTCGCCACCACCTGAACTTCCTCGCGGCCGTCATCCTGTGCGTGCTGTAACAACCTTCTGAACTTGTCACAAAAATTGTCATCCCGGGAATGCCTGCGCCTTTCGTAGGCACTCCCGGGATCTGCTGTCTGAAGATGTCCTCGAGCCTGTGCCATTACGCTACCGATTCAACCGCGCCCGTCACCGCCCATAAGTCTTCCGCAAATAATCCGCAGTCCCAAACATCAACTCCTCATAGTCGCTACGCAACACTCCTTTCAACGCCGCTTCCGCCGAACTCCCACTCGCAATCCGATCCAAAATCCGGTCCACGTCGCTCATCCCATCCACATGCACAATATATTCAATATTCGCCAGGGCCCACGCATACGCATACGCCGCCGCGTTCGCCGGCATATTCATCCACGAACCTTCCAGCGCCCCCAGCGGGTCAGCATGCTTCGCCTCGTAAATTTGCACCAACTCCGCCGCATTCTCGTCGCTGCGCTTCCCTTCCATCCACTGCGCCAAACCCTCCTGCACCCAGGTGGGCGCATGCCCGCGCGTTTTCTGCTGAATAAAACTGTGCGTCAACTCGTGCTTCAGCACACGAGACAATTCTGGCGTAACCTCCGTCAGCCCTTGCACCGGCACGCGAATCCGCCCATCATTCAGCGCGCCCACCCAGGCTGGCGCACGCGTAATATCCGCAAACGCCTGCTGCGTATACAAAATCACCGCGATCGAATCCGGCGGCGTAAAGTTCAATTCCGATTCAATCGCCGAGAAATGCATCTCCAGCGTCCGCAAAATATCGTGCGCCAATCCCGGCTGAGCTTCGCCGCTGTAGCGCATCGAAAAATGCATGCTCTCATTTTCTTTGTAGTGTTCTTCTTCGCGCTGATCGCGTTTCACTTTCTCCAACGCCGCTTGCACTTCCGCGTCCGGATGCAGTTTCAGCACGCGTTCCCACTCGTCCACCGCGCGATCCAGCTTGTTCATGCCGTAGTACGCCCAGCCCGCCAGCTTTCCCACGTCTGGGCTGTCCGGCACTACGCGCCGCGCTCGTTCCACATATTCCATCGCCTGTTTGTATTCGCTTCGTCGCAAATGCGCGTAAGCCAAATCCAGTAAAAATACCGGCTGCTCAGGAGCATAAATCAGCGCCGTGCGCTCCTCCTCCAGCCCGCGTTCCAGATCGCCGTGCGCGACGGCAAATTCCGCAGCCGTGTGATGCGCTATTGCCGCCCGGTCATTTGCGCTTTTCCCACCGGACCGCGCCTCTCGTTCCAGTTCGGCAATGTAGTTGGTGTCTACCGCTCCATCATGCACCGTGCGGCTCGCCACCTCGGCGCTTATCCCGCTTTCCGCCATCGCCGGAGCCGTAATGGCCAAATTCGCCGCTTCCGCCGCCGGAGAGCCGGGCACCGCCCCGCCCTTTTCAATGTGGTCCACAATTGACTTCGGCAAGCTCAATTCTCCTGCCGCCGTTTGATACCGAATTTTCCCGCCGACCTCAACCGCGCTGAGCGCCGCAATTCGCCGGCCGTTTTTCAGCACAATTGTGTCGGCAACCGCTGCGCCCGAACCCCAAAATAGGCAGACAACGACCAACACAACTCCTCGCATCCTAAAACCCAAAGCCGTACCGGAATGCATACTTCCATTTTAAACCGCCGCTGGCACTGCGCTGTTCGCAGCTTGTATGGCGATGCCGAAACTGACTACACTCCTGCCATGAAGTTCGGGGTGGTAATCCTCGTTTTCTCCTGTTTGTTTGCGCCGCTTTCCGCTCGCGCAGCCGACCGTACGCCTCGTCAAATTTATGACCAACTAAATGCCCTGCGCGTCGATCCGGCAACGGTTTATTCGATCACCGGAACCACTCGCATCGAAGTTCGCCGCGGCGACGCCCTGCTCTCTTTTGAAGAAGGCAAACTCGCCTTTCTCGCTCCGTTCGACGGCCGCATCACCGGCGCGGTCTTCACGGGGCGCGGTCACGCTCTCGCCGTTCCACGCGGCACCGTCGAGAAGCAGCAGATGGCTCATTTCGTCGGCGCTCCTCTTTTGGACCAGGACTTCACCAACGGGTGGCTGCGCTTCACCGACGAAACTGCCGCGGAACTCCTGCAGCAACTCCGAACGGAAGATATTTCGCCGCAACAGGATCCCGCCTTCGCTTCGCGCTGGGACACTCTTCTCGCTTTCGGCAATCCCGCCCAATCCCTCCGTCTTCTCTTCAACACTCTTTCTCGCACCCCGCAAACTTATTTCTATGCCGGACTCGATGGCATCGCTACCGGTCAGTTCGACGTCGTCTACGATTTGCAGCGCGAGGAACCTATGTTCATCGGGCAGGCCCGTAAATCCGGCAACCTCACCTTCTACGATGTTTGGTCCTCCTACAAAATTCCCGAAGCGCATCCCATGCCGGCTTCATTCCAGGCTCTGCACTACGCCATCGAAACTTCTGTGCTCGCCAATAATTCCCTGGATGCCACCACTGCCGTTCGCATGCGCGCCGCAACCGGCGCTGATCGCATGCTGGTCTTTCAACTTTCTCCCGCGCTCAGCGTGGACTCCGTAACCGGTGACTCCGCCGAACCTCTGACCTTTTTTCAAAATGACGGCATGACCGTGCAGCAGCGCGCCGCGCACGGAAATGAATTTCTTTACGTCATTCTTCCCGCCGAACTTCCGCGCGATAAGGAGTTCACTCTCCGTTTCCACTATCGCGGCAACGTAATCGAAGATGCCGGCAACGGCGTGCTGTTCGTGGGCGCTCGTGAGAGCTGGTATCCGCACTTCGGCGGCACCGCCGATTTTGCCGGCTACGACATCACCATGCGCTGGCCGCGCCGTCTTCGCATGATCGCCACTGGCGCTAAAATCGAAGAGCATGAAGACGGAGACTCTCGCGTCGGCCACTGGCGCACAGAAAAACCCGTCTCCGTAGCCGGCTTCAACCTCGGCGAATATGTTTCCGCATCGCTAACCTCCGGCTCGCATTCCGTGGACGTCTACGCCAATCGCCAACTAGAGCAAGCGCTGCAAAATCGTCTGGGTCGCGCGGATTCCGGCGGACTCGACGCCACCCTGCCTCCACCCACCAGTCTCGAGGCGCGAATTGGCCACCGCGAAATGCAAACGGTGACGCCCAGCCCAGCCGACGCCCTCAAAGGACTCGGCCGCGAAATTGATTCCTCCATCCGCTTTTACGAAGCTTTCAGCGGTCCTTTTCCCTATCAAAATCTCAGTGTTTCGCAGATTCCAGGCTCCTTCGGCCAAGGCTGGCCCGGCTTGCTCTACCTCTCCACTTTTTCTTTCTTGTCCGCGGACACGCAGCGCCGCGCGGGACTCTCCGAAAGTGGTCAGGAACATTTCACGGAACTCGTTCCATACCACGAGGTCGCGCACCAGTGGTGGGGCAACGTCGTCGGCTGGAATTCCTATCGCGATCAATGGATAGACGAAGCCATTGCCAACTATCTCGCACTGCTATTCGCCGACAGCCAGAAAAACTCAGACCACGCTCTGCACATCTGGCTGGATCGCTATCGCCATCGCCTCCTTGAAAAAAATCCCGGCACCGATTATTCCGCCGCGGACCTGGGCGCTCTCGATCTTGGCAATCGTCTTTCTTCTTCGCGCACTCCCAATGGCTTCGAGGAAATTATCTATAGTAAAGGTGCCTGGGTGATTCACATGCTCCGCGAAATGATGCGCCAGCCCGGCGCCAAGAATCCGGATGCCCGCTTCACCGCGTTACTTCGCTCGCTGGAAACGCAATATGCCTACCGCGGTCTTTCCACGGAAGACTTGCAGCACGAAGTCGAAGCGGTGATGACCCCAAGCATGGCCCTCGAAGGCGGCCATTCGATGGATTGGTTTTTCGAAGAGTGGGTGCGCGGCACCGGAATTCCGCGTTACAAAGTAGAGTTTACCGTTCACCACGACGAAAAAGGCTACACCGTGCGCGGGAAACTTTTCCAAGCGGGCGTTCCGCGCTCCTTCATCGCCAATGTTCCGCTCTATATCAGTACCAGCGGAAGCCATTCGATGCCGCTAGGCATCGTTACCGCCGCCGGACCTGAAACCTCGTTTCATTTCACGGTCGCCACGGAACCTCACAAAATCATTATCGACCCGCAGCAGACCTTGCTCTGCGCCACGAATTAATCCTCAGAGTAATTTCCCGTGCGCCGTCCGCCCGGCTTTTGCGGCGTAGCGTGACGTGCCACCCTCTCTGGAAATAGCAGCATTGACTTTATCAGACGCGAATTGAAATTGAGCCCGTCGTCGCAGCAGTCTTAATTTTAATATTAGAACGATTTCTGATACTTGGGTCGGTCTGCAAACAAAGGACTCGCAGGATTCAGGTCCGCTTTGCCCTGCTCATCAAATCGATAAACAAATCCCAGTGGATCGGCCGGCGGAAATGGCAGCAATCCCATAATCACCAGGTCGCTCATGCTGCCCGGTGCATGCCCAGCCAGTTTCTGATATTCCGCCGCCAGCGCATTCAAACGCTCGCAATCTTCTTCCGCGCGAATCAGTTGCAAATGTACTTTGGCGTTCTGTTTGATTTCCGGCGAAGTCGACGAGTTATAAATCTCTGTCCACAAAAATATAGAAGTCTCGCGCGTCTCGCCCTGCTCCGCCACTCGCGCCGCCATCACCTTCATCCAGATCATCGCTCCCGGTACCTGGCTGCCTTTCAAAAATGCCGCCGACGCCTTTGCATAATCCTTCAAATCCAAATAATAAATAAATCCCAAATCCTGATAGAACCGCCAGTAATCCGGATTCGCCTGAATTCCCCGCTCCAGCAACTGGATCGCCTGATCCGGACGGCCGGCTCCACGGGGCGCAGGCTCGCTTAAAAACATCGACCCAAACCTGTACGCAACAATTAAATTGGGATCAAGAGTGGTAGTCACATCCAGCAGCGGCCACAAAAGTTGGATATCCGCATCGTGACGCGCATGCTTGTCGCCGTAATACTGCACCACTCGTGTCCAGTAGAGATCGGCGACCAGCGGCGCGTATTCCAGGCTCATCGCTTTCAGCAACGGACCGGACCGCAACACCAAATCGTCTTGCTCCTGGTGCAGCGCCGCCATCTGCCCATCAATATCGTGTTGCAAATTCCAAATGCCGCCGAAACCGAGCATCAGCACGACCGGCAGCCACGCCGCGCTCCATTTCCCGCTCATTTCAAATTCCGCCGCGCAAATACCGCCGAGGCGGCCGCCAGCACCACCACGCAATACAGCACCGCATAACCAGTATTTTGCAAAATTAAAGTGCCAGGCACCGCTCGCCCATGTGCCGCCGATGCCATCACATCGAAATTCTCAAAATTGGGCAGCAAATAAGACAGCCACCGCAAGCCAGTTTGAATCGCGGGCGCAAGCGTATCCGAGTGAAACCCTCTCATTTGCACGACAAAAAGTCCTGCCACATACAATCCCGCCGTAAACAAAATTGCCAACAGCGGCGTGGTGTAGCAAGAAAACAGCATCGCCAAAGCCACCACCAGTGCCAGCTTCAGCAAAATAAAATAAACCGCGACCACCACCACCGCATCTGCGCGCTCCAGCGGATGCTTCACATACAGCAGCGCCGCAAATAATCCCATCGCCATCGCCGCTGTGTTCACCGCCAGCGTCAGCAGCAACCCGCCAAATTTGCCTAGCAAAAATTCCCAGCGCCGCACCGGCTTCGCCAGCACCGCATACAGCGTCCGCTTATCCATCTCTTTCGAAACCAATCCCACCCCGATGAACACCGCGATCAACAATCCAATCACGGAAATCGCGCTCAATCCCAAACTGATAATTACGCTCTGTTCGATCCCAATCGAAATCTGTCCCACCAGAATCGCCGCCGCCATCATCAACAACGCAAAAAACACCAAATTGTAAAGAACCCGGTCGCGCACCGCTTCGCGAAAAGTGTTCCACGCCACCACGCCCACGCGGCTCATTTTCCGCTCACCTCCACCGCTGCTGCCTGCGCGCGGTCCGCCGCTACCAGATGCATAAAGTATTCTTCCAGCGACGCCTTCACCTGGCTCACGGACAAAATCTTCGCCCCTGCGTCTCGTAGCCGCTCCATAGTCGGATATAAATCCAACTCCGCTATTTGCACCCGATACCCATTCCCCATTTTCGTGGCTTTGCTCAGCAATTCCGCGGACAGCGCTCCGCCAGCTCCCGTCAACTCAAAAACAATCTCCAAGCCTTGCGCAGACATCCCCACAATTTCATCTGGTTTCCCGACGCCGCGCAGCTTCCCACCCACAATCACGCCCACGCGATCGCAAAGCGTTTCCGCATCCGGCAAAATGTGCGTGGAAAATAGAATCGTCTTCCCAGCGTGTTTCAATTCCAAAATAATGTCTCGTACTTCCCGCCGTCCCACTGGATCCAGTCCAGACATCGGCTCGTCCAGAATCACCACTTTCGGATCGTGCAGAAGCGCTTGCGCCAATCCCACCCTCTGCAACATCCCCTTGGAATATTTCCGCAGCTGAATTTTCCCTGCCGTCGCCAGCCCCACCTTTTCCAGCATCTTCGCGGTCCGCTCGCGCCGCTCCGTCGCGTCCAATCCGTGAATCCGCGCAAAATAATCCAGCAATTCCGCCGCCGTCAAATAATCGTAAAAATATGGCTGCTCCGGCAAATAGCCGATGTCTTGATGCATTTCAATGTCGTTGATCGGCTTGCCCAGAATCCGCGCTGTGCCGGCGGTAGGAAAAATCAATCCCATCAACAGCTTTATCGTCGTGGACTTTCCGGCACCATTCGGCCCCAAAAATCCAAACACTTCGCCGTCCTGCACCTGCATCGTCAAACCTTCCAGCGACGTTTTCTTCTTCAGGTGCAGAAAGCCGAAGGGGTAGTCCTTCGTCAGATTTTCGATTTCAATCGCGGCACTTGCCATGCCGTCATTGTTCAAAACCCCGGCCTCGGCGTCAATTCCCTGTGTGCCGAAATGTATACAGTAAGAAAATAGCGGGCTGGCAACGCAAATCTCGCGCCACCCATCCTCACGAATCGCTGCGATTCGATCCGATGCTTACCAGTTGCGGCGCCGCCGTTTTCGGCGGCCTGGGCATCGGCTTTAGCGTCTGTGGATCTCTCCAATTGTCCAAAATCGCAATTTGCTGCACGCAAGACACCGTGCACTTCGGCGCGCAAAATTTCTTCGTCGAATATTCCCGCTGCCGCATCTCCGGCGTATATTCAGCCAGCGGAATTCCCGGATACCCGCGCTGCTGAGAGCACCAATGCACCAATCCATCCTCGCAAACGTACAAATACCTCGAGCCAGACCGGCATCGCCACGTATGCTCTTTCGCCCGCGCCACATTGTGTTGAAAATCGTTAAATCGCGAGTATGACCGCTTCCCCAACTCCATAATCTCTTCAAATATTTCCAGTTCGCGCGTTCCCAGCGCCTTCAATTGACCTTTACCGTCGTGAATAATTCCCACCGTGCTGGTGAATCCCAATTCCACCGCGCGATGCGCGATCGCCAGTGCATCTTCGGGATTTTTAACTCCGCTGCCCACCACCGAATTGATGTTCACCTGGAAAACCGCGTGCTCCGAAAGCCATTCCAGCCGGCTATCCAACGTCTTCAAACTCTTCATCGACACTTCGTCTGGCGTCACGTTATCGATGCTGATCTGCAAATGCTCCAGCCCAGCTTCATTTAATTTTTTAATCCGCTCGATGCTCGCCAAAAATCCGTTCGTGATCATTCCTGCGATCATTCCGCGCTTGCGGATGTGCCGGATCACTTCTTCCAGCTCCGGATGCATCAACGGCTCCCCGCCGCTGATCGTCACCACCGACGTCCCCATGTCCGCCAGAATATCCAGCCGCCGCTTCATTTCCTCCAGCGGCACCGGCTTCGACACATCGTCGTACTCGTTGCAATAGCCGCACGCCAGATTGCAGCGCCGCATCGGAATGATGTGCACCAGAACCGGATGTCTCGTGGAAATCAGCGCCTTGCCAATCATTCGCAATTCGCGCGCGCGCGTCCGCAAGAACCGCAGCCTGCGCCGCAATCGCGTCTTTCTACTCGCCCGCTGCAACTTTTCCCCGCTAGCCATGCCTGAAATCGACCAATTCCCCTAAGCTCAAATTATACATGACCGGGCCTGTCGCTCCCGCTGTTGTGCCTTTCCACCCACGCCCGAATGCAAGCCCTTTAGATCACCTGGAGTGCGGCCACTCGTCGCCGCCAGCCCCCGTAACACAGACTTCAGTCTGTGTCCCAAGTAATCCCCGTCCCGATGAAATTCCAATCACCACCCAACTAAACAATAACTCCAACGATTTTCCCCGCTGACGCCAGCGTTGCGAGTAAATTTTCCGGGTGCGGCGATTTCCGCGATGTTTCAAGGCTGCCGCGCCCTCGCAGTTTTCAAACCTCTCTCAAACCAATTGTTATGCTATTTTTTCGGTGGTCAAACTGACTCGACAACGCTCTTTCCGGAGCCACCATGAAATTCGCCAAAATCACTTTTTACATCGCTGGCATCTGGGGCATTCTCACCCTCAGCCCGCTATTTTTCATCTTCGACAATATCGGCATCAAAGACCCGCCGGCCATCACTCATCCGCTTTTCTTCTACGGCTTCGCAGGCGTCGGCATCGTCTGGCAATTCGCCTTTCTCGTAATCGCGTCCAACCCCGCGCGCTTTCGTCCCTTGATGCTCATCGCCATCCTCGAAAAATTATCCTTCTTCGTCCCCGCCGTAATCCTCTACCTCCAACAGCGCATCCATCCCAACGATTTCTTCATCGCCATCCCAGACGTCCTATTAGCCATCCTCTTCCTAATCGCCTACCAAAAAACTCCCGCAAACCTTCAGCAGATGTAACACTGGTGCGACAACTGGCCGCCGCCTCTTCAACTAGCGCTCCTGTCTTCCTCAATCATTTCAATCCACAACTTAAGCGTTAAATCCTCCCTCTCCGGAATCCCCAACTGCCAGCGCAGCTCTTTCTCGTACCTTTCTCTAAGTGTTTCCAAATCGAATGGCACTACTCGCGCCAGATGCTTCACATCGTCGCGGTCCCGCTGAATATTCCGCTCCAGTTTGGATAGCGCCAAGTCGTAACCATCCAATGCGCAAATCCGCAGACGTTCGTACTCTCCCGCATACATTTCCGTAAGCCGGCTTTCGTAATCCTCCGGCACTTTCGCGACACCCACATAGTCCAAATACACTTTGTACTTTCGATGCAGGGCTCCTCCTTGCATCCCCAGTTCGACCAGTCGCTCGCGTTCTTCTCCCGGTGCGATCACCAGCACATCCAGATCCGCCGTTGTGCGTGAAAATCCATACTGCTGCGTCACCACAAATCCTCCCATGCAGTCGAGCCGTGTCTCCCGAGTCGCCGCCTGATCCAGGTCGCTCAAAAACGAGCGCCACGGCTCCGGTACTCGCTCACCGTTTCGCATAAGCCAAATCCTCAACCTTCAAGTCCGTCAACAAATTCCAGTGCCGCGCTTCCGCAGGCCGATGCTCACGCAGCCATTCTCTCTCCGCTCGGCTCAGCGAGTCGTGGCACAACGTATCTTCGCCAGCCAGCCGCGACCTCTCCAAAACCGCCACGTACTCCTTCAGCCTCCGCGCACGCGGCACTTCTCCTCGTTTATCTCCGCACTCCGCCGCAAGACCTGTCACATAGCCCAGGCGATTTTGACAATCTGCAAGTTTCGCCCTGCCCACCAACCAGTCCCAGTCGAGATCGGCATACGTAAGCGCCAGCCACGGCAATCCCTCCACCACCCTGGTCGCCACATCGCCCTTCGTCAAAACTGCCAGCAACAATTCCGCAGGATTGCGCCGCCGCGCCGCTCTGCGAAAGTGGGCAAATCCCGGATACCCCAGCGCCGCCAGCTCCGAACTAAAATCCTGCACAGCAAAATTTTCCGCCCGACCATATTCCCGCAGCGGAAGGGTCGTCGCTGGAGCCTCCAACAATTCCGCCGCCTTCCGCGCTAAGCGGTAAGACACCTCGCGCCGTCCACTTTCCATCATCGAGAGATAAGCCTGCGTCACCTGCAGACGATCCGCGAGCTTCTCCTGCGTCCAATTCTTTCTGCCCCGCGCCCCTCTCAACTCCAGTCCAGTCATGTGGGTTCCCTTTCCGTACTAGATTATAACATATTATGTTATATTCCTCACCTAGCCCGCCTCCAAATCGCCAAATACTCATTTCCCCACTGCCAATTCGAACAGACACCCACTCAACTCCCACCAAACAAACACCTTATCGATAACCACTTGACAACCTATTGCCCTACTGGTAAAATACCCATCCCATGCTCGCCAAAACCGTGCCGCTCCCACCCTCCACGGTCGCTTTCACGTCGTCCCTACCCTCTCGCCCACCGTTCTCCCGTCGCTCTCCTATCGCTCTTTTGCACTTCGCAAAAATCCCGTCCCATGGAATCAACAACTTCCGCACTCTTTTGCTCTTTGAGGGGGGTAGGGGTGCAGCCTTTCCCAAAACAGCACTCTCCTCTGCCATCGGTGGACTTCCCTCCGCCACCACCTCGCACCCTGCTAAACTTATGCCGAACATTTTCCAGGAGCCATTCATGTCTCACGCCAGCCACCCCGCGCATTCCGGCCCGGTCCGCACCGAGTCCGACAGCATAGGCAAAATTGATGTCCCCGCCGACCGCTACTACGGCGCGCAAACCGCCCGTTCCCTCATCCATTTCGCCATCGGCAAGGACACTATGCCGCCCGAGCTGATCCGCGCCTTCGGCATCCTCAAAAAAGCTGCCGCGCTCGTCAATCACGATCTCGGCAAGCTCAGCGCGGAAAAATCCAGGCTCATCACCCAGGCAGCCGACGAAGTCATAGCCGGAAAACTCAATCCGCATTTTCCTCTGCGCATCTGGCAAACCGGCAGCGGCACGCAAACCAACATGAACGTCAACGAAGTCATCTCCAATCGCGCCATTGAAATTTCCGGCGGCGTCATGGGCAGCAAAAAACCCATTCATCCCAATGACGACGTCAACATGTCGCAATCCTCCAACGACACTTTTCCCACCGCCATGCACCTTGCCGCCGCCACGGAAACCGCGCGTACTCTCTTCCCCGCCATAAAAAAATTGCGCGATGCTCTCGCCGCCAAGGGCAATGAATTTGCTTCCATCGTAAAAATTGGCCGCACCCATTTGCAGGACGCCACTCCGCTAACTTTCGGTCAGGAATTTTCCGGTTGGGTAAGTCTTCTCGATCGCGATTCCGCTCGCGTCTCTTCCGCTCTCGAAGGACTCTACGATCTCGCCATCGGCGGCACCGCCGTCGGCACCGGACTCAACGCTCATCCCGAATTTGCCGAACGCGCCGCGCGCAAAATTTCCGAACTCAGTGGGCTGCCTTTTCGCTCGCATCCCAATAAATTTGCGGCCCTCAGCGCGCACGACGAAATCGTTTTCGCCAGCGGCGCCCTAAAAACTCTCGCTGCTTCGCTTATGAAAATCGCCAACGATATTCGCTGGCTCGCTTCCGGCCCGCGCTGCGGCCTCGGCGAACTCACCCTCCCGGAAAACGAGCCTGGCTCCAGCATCATGCCTGGCAAAGTGAATCCCACGCAGTGCGAAGCCATCACCATGGTCGCCATACAGGTCATGGGCAATGATGCCGCCATCGGTTTCGCGGGCTCGCAAGGCAATTTTGAGCTGAACGTTTTCAAGCCCGTCATGATTTTCAACTATCTGCATTCCGTCGAACTCCTCGCCGATTCCATGAACTCCTTCGTCGACCACTGCGTCGTCGGCATCGAAGTCAATCGCGAGCAGGTCGACAGCTACGTCCGAGACTCGCTGATGCTGGTCACCGCTCTCGCTCCCAAAATCGGCTACGACAACGCCGCCAAAGTCGCCCACACCGCTCATCACGAACGCACCAGCCTCCGCGAAGCCGCCGTAAAGTTGGGCTTCCTGTCCGCCGCCGACTTCGACGCCCTAGTCAAGCCCGAGGACATGACCCACCCATAAGATCATGCAAATCGATATAACACTTAAGAACTATCGATGTTTTCCGGATACGAGTCCGGTAAAGATATCGCTACGTAACGAATTTATTTCTCTCGTTGGGCCGAACAACGCAGGCAAGTCCTCTCTTTTGAAGGTCTTCTATGAATTCCGTGCTCTTTTTCAAAGCTGGATTCCCAACAGCCATACGGTGTCGCAAATTCTCCAAGGCCAGTCGCAGTCCTACAATCTCGCACCAACTCTTTTTGACTGGACTGAACTTTTTTCCAATACGAATAACCGCGACTTAACTGTGGAGATCGCGCTTCCCGATGCCAGAAATTCTTACAGGGGTGGTGTTGCGGTAGCACATAAAATAGTTTTTGAGCTGGCTAGACAAACAAACTCATGGTCCGCAACATTGTTCGTAGCTGATAATGCCGTACCCCGGCAATCCTTCAGTCTTGCAGGCAATGGTGATCTGCTGACCGCTGCATCGAGGCCCGTAGCCTACCTCACTGAATTGTTCGCCGCTTCAAAGGATCTCTCAAACGCGCTTTACATTGGACCTTTCCGAAATGCAGTAAACGTTGGATCAAATGACGCCTACTTCGACATTCAGGTTGGACAAGGCTTTATAACTGCGTGGAAGCAATATAAGACGGGCAATCTCAAAAAACACAACGAGGCGTGCCACAAACTTACGGAAGATATAAAACGAATCTTTGCCTACTCTGATCTAGACATAAGTTCCTCGGCTGATGATCGGTCACTGCAGCTCTTGATTGACGGAAAGAGTTTTAAGTTGCCGGAAGTGGGGGCGGGCCTGGCCCAATTTATACTCGTTCTTGGCACTGCAGCGATTAAGAATCCCTCGTACATTCTTATAGACGAGCCGGAGCTCAGCCTTCATCCTTCGCTGCAACTTGATTTCCTCACGACTTTAGCCTCTTACGCCACTCGTGGCATTGTATTCGCAACCCACAGCCTTGGACTCGCACGAGCTGCCGCCGATCATTGCTATTCGGTACGCAAGATTAATTCAGGAATCAGTGAGGTTCGCGATCTGGAATCAACTTCACATCTAGCGGAATTTTCAGGTGAACTAAGTTTCTCGAGTTACAAAGAAATGGGCTTCGACTCAATTTTGTTGGTCGAAGGCCGCACGGAGGTAAAGACGCTCCAACAATTTCTTCGCCTATTGAGAAAAGATCATCAAGTCGTGTTGATCCCAATGGGCGGTGGAGAAATGATTAACACTAGTTCGGAGGGAGAATTGGTCGAGCTAACACGCATCAGCAACAAGATCTCGACCATCATTGACAGCGAGAAATCACATGCGGGGGACCCGTTGTCTGAGAGTCGCCAAGGCTTTGCAAGAGCATGCGCGAAGGCGAAGATCACCTGTAAAGTGCTTGATCGACGAGCAATCGAAAATTATTTCCCCGAAAGAGCTGTAAAACGTGCCAAGGGAGATGCATATCGCGCCTTAGATTCCTTTGAGAGTAGGAAGCAGGGTTCGCCTATGTGGCCAAAGACAGAAAACTGGCGCATAGCTCGCGAAATGACAAAGGAAGAGTTACTGGAAACGGACTTGGGCCAATTTCTTAACGGCCTCTAAAGTGAGGAGCATTCATGAAAGTACGCTGGACCGTAGTTGGTGCCGTCCCATTGCTTCTGAGCTGTAATCTCATGACGCAGCAGGCGAAGGCGCAGGCGACTTACACCTTGAAGGCTACGCCTAAGACTGTGGCGTGGGGATATTACGATGCGAAGGCTGCTCCAGTGCTGCGCGTCAAATCGGGTGACACCGTCGAGGTCGAAACTTTGATCACCAATAGTCCCAAAGGACTGGAGCGCGCCGGCGTTGCGCCTGAGCAGGTGCAGCAATCCCTCCGCGACATCACTGATCAAGTGAAAGATAAGGGGCCGGGTGGACACATTCTCACCGGACCAATCTATGTAGAAGGCGCGGAGCCTGGCGACGTGCTGGAAATAAAAATCGTCGCGATCAAGCTGGCGATTCCTTACGCCTACAATGCGTTCGGACCGGGACGCGGTTACATTCCGGACGATTTTCCCTACCCAAAAATGAAAATCATTCCGCTCGACGAAAAACGCATGGTGGCGAAATTCGCGCCTGGCATCGAAATTCCCTTGCATCCTTTTTTCGGCAGCATGGGCGATGCGCCGCCGGAAAGCGTCGGCAAATGGAACAGCGCTCCTCCCTGGATCATGGGCGGCAATATGGACAACAAAGATTTGGTGGCCGGCACCACTCTTTATCTTCCGGTGCATGCGCCCGGCGCTCTCTTTGAAGTTGGCGACGGCCATGCCGGGCAGGGCGACGGCGAAGTAGACATCACCGCCATCGAAACTTCCTTGATTGGAACCTTTCAATTTACCGTGCGTAAAGACATGCACCTAAAATGGCCGCGCGCGGAAACTCCCACGCATTATATGACCATGGGTTTCGACGACAATCTGAATTCCTGCGCCACGCTCGCGGTGCGTGAAATGGTGGATTTTTTGGTGACGGAAAAGCATTTGTCCCGCGACGATGCCTACATGCTCGCCAGCGTCGCCGCCGATCTCCACATCACCGAATTAGTGGACGGCAACAAAGGCGTCCACATGATGATCCCCAAATCCATTTTCGTCTCCGCCTCCAAATGATGATCGACTTAGCGCAAACACAGGCGACAGCCCCAGCTTGCACTTTTTTGGCGACACTCACCGCCCGCGTCTCCGTTACGACGTGTCAGGCGTTCAATGGCCAGGCACGAACCTTTGCCACAATTTGTCATCCTGAGGCCCCGGCGCAGTTGGCCGGGCCGAAGGATCTCAACGTCAACACCACGCAACCCACATCGCCTCAACGCACAGGTGCAACTCGAACTCTGCGAGCCCACAGTCCCAAGCGACAGAGCTCACCATTGCTGTTTTTGTTGTTCGCGTTCCTTCTGTCTGCAGTGAGCGCATCTCCGCTCGCAGCACAATCCGAAAAACCAGAATGGTGCAAACCGCTTCCCCGCCCCGAATACCAATCGCTGCAACGCGTTCTGCCCAACGAACCGTGGTTCGAGGTCTACAAAGTTTCTGCGGGCGTCTTCGCCATCTACGAACCGCACCAATCCGAAGAAACCATTTCGTATTTAATCGTCGGCACCAAGCAAGCCCTGCTTTTCGATACCGGCATGGGCATCGCCAACATTCACAAAGTCGTTTCGCAACTTACTTCGCGTCCCATCGTCGTGCTGAATTCGCATACTCACGACGATCACGTCGGCGGAAACTGGCAATTCAATTTCGTCTATGGCATGGACACCGATTTCACCCGCGCCAATGCCAAAGGCTCGCGCGCGGCGGCGCAAGAAGAAATCGCGCCGGGCGAAATTTGCGGCGACCTGCCCCAAAATTTCAACCCCGCCGAATACAGCACCAAGCCGTGGCACGTTTCGCTCTTCGTGCACGATGGTTTCAAAATAAATCTCGGCGGGCGCACCCTGGAAATTATCGCTACACCCGGCCACACCCCCGACGCGATTTCTCTGATCGACCGCGCCAACGGCTTGCTCTTCACCGGAGACACTTACTACCCCGCACCGATCTGGCTGTTCCGTCCGGAAACCAATCTCGACGCTTACGTCGCTTCGGTAAAAAAACTGGCCGCCCTCGAACCGCAACTAAAACTGGTTCTCGGCGCGCACAACGTTCCGGTGGCCCAGCCGTCCGTTTTGCCCCGGCTGGTCGCCGCAATCGAAGCCGTCCGCGCCGGAAAGGGTGAAGTGAAGCCAGCCGGGCGGGGCAAGGAGCTGCACACTTTTGACGGTATTTCTTTTCTTCTCCCGGCGAGACATTAGCGGTAAGCTGAGATTCTGCACGGGTAATTTCTATGAAGTTTTGGCTCCAACGAACGGCATGCGGCATATCGGCAATTCTGGTTGCGGCTTTGCCTTGCGCTTCCGCTCCGCAGCACGGCCGGGATAAAACCGTGTGGAATTACGATGGTGGCGTGCCGTTCAAAAGTGAAGGCTCGTTGACGGACGGTCCTTGTTTTTTGATTGCGGGACGCGTCACCTCGTCCGGTTTTTTCAACACGCTGAAACGAGTCAGTGACGATTCCGGCTCCGTGTTTCTGCGCGGGAAAGAAACGCTGACCAGTTTTCCGGACAAGGTGCTGGTTTCCTTCGTGATTTTCGATCAGCCGTGCGACAGCAACCTGGAGGCGGCAACAGAAAAACGCAGTTACCTGACGCGCGAAATGATGGGCAAACTGCATCTCGCTTTTTATTGGAAGCGCGGCATCGAACTTCGCTCCATCGATCACGTGCAGCCGAAATATTTTTCCGTGGATCGTGTCATGCCGTACGCAGTGGCGCTGGCGCACGATTTGCCGGAACGTTTTGAATGGTCCTACGCAATGGAAGTTCCGAGTGGAGGCGTGCCGCTTACCGACAGTTTGGTGCTGGTGTTGCGCGCGCCCGATGGACACATCGCCGCCCGCCTCGCCGCGCGTTTGTAAACGCGGTTGCGACGCGCTCAGGTTTTGAGAGCGACGCGAAACGGGTGATGCGTTTTGATTGAGTCGAACGCGCGAGCTAAAAGTTTCGAGAGTGGCGTCGGCGTGCCGAGTACGAGCGAAGTTTCAGTCGCGAGGAATTGCGTTCGCTGGACGCGACGGATTGCGCGGAAGCGTCAGCCCATCGAGCTGAATTTGTCCGGCTCAACTTTGTAGAGCACGCGGACTTCGCCGGGCTGGCGGAACGGATACGTCGGCTTGCCGAGATATTTTTGCGAAAGTTTGTCGATGTGCGCGTCGGCGCCGTCTTGGGTAATTTCCACGACGCGCCCGCGAATTTCCATGTAGCGATAGGGATTCTCCGGATCGGCCACGGAAATGGAAACGCGCGGATCGCGGCGAATATTCTTATCTTTCACGCGGCCCAGCGCGGAGTTGAACAAAATGTGCGTGCCATCGTAATCGATCCACACCGGCGTAACTTGCGGGCTGCCGTCTTTCATCAGCGTGCCGAGATTGCCGAACGCGGGTTTTTTCAACAGGTCGAGATATTTTTCAGGAATTTGCGGTGCCATGCGTACCTCCATATTTTGGTGCGTGGTGCAATTGCAATATTGCTTGCAACTTTTGCCGGGAAGCCGTTGATGAAATCGATCTCACAGCGCTGCTCGCTTTCACGCCAGTGCTCGCACGTTGCCCGGTGAAATAATTTCCACCGCGATGCGGGGCAACGACAAGACTTTTTGGGCGACGCCGCTCCGTTGCAGCCACGAGCCGGTTTGCGTGGCGCTTAAATCGCACTGCAGCAAAGCGCGCAAATCGGATTCGTCATCGACGTCCATTTCCAGGCGCGGATTCCGGCGAATAATAATTCGCGCGGAGGCGCGTTCGGCTTCGCCGCAATGTTTGGCAAAACTTCCGCTGCCAAAATGCGATGGAAACAAAGTGGGCGGAGTGCGCAGAATCGCATTCGTTCCGGTGCCGTCTCGCGACTGAACAATCACCAGCGCGGGCGCGGAACAATCGGTGGCAAGAAGTTCATCGATGTCGGCGGGTTGCGCCAGCGGAATATCGAGAGGAATGCGCAACAGCGACGTAAATCCGAGAGTGGAGCAGTGGCGCGATGCGGCGTCGACGGAAATACTCTCCGAGATTTGCTGCTCTTCGCGAATAATTTGCCAGCCGTTTTCTTTCGCGGCGCGCATGGCCGGTTCGTAATTGGTGACAACAAAAGTCTGGTCCGCGTTTTTAACGGCGCGCACGGCGCGAACGGTATCCGCGAGCATGGCGCTGGCCAACGCAAAGCGTTCTTGCGGCGTCAGGATTTGCGCGAGTCGCTGCTTCGCGTTCGTCAAATCTTTTACGGGAAGAAGCAAAGCGCGCATCGTGATTCAGTACGCTCCTTCGACGTGCGGTTTATGCGGAACGGATTGCAGCAATGGCAAGGATGGCGGCGCGGACGGCGCAGTTGCGGGTGGCGCCGGGATTTCGCCGGCTTCGAACTTTTGGCGAATCTTGTACGCGGTGGTGCGTTCGGCAGGAACGCGATGGATGGAGCGGATCATGGAACGAAAATCTTCAGGAGAAACGTATTCGCCGAAATTCGCCCCAGCGGCTTTGGAAATACTTTCTTCCATGAGCGTGCCACTGAAATCATTTGCGCCGGCGTTCAGGCAGGCGAGCGACTTCTCGAATCCAAGTTTCACCCAGGAAACTTGAATATTTTTGATGGCGCCGTACAGTAAAACGCGAGAAAGCGCGTGCACCCGCAAATGTTCCTGGTGATCCGCGCCGGGGCGCGCGCCGCCGTGGCGGAACAGACGGGTTTTTTCGTGAACAAAACCCAGCGGCACAAATTCCGTGAAGCCGCCGGTGCGTTTTTGGATGGCCCGCAGCAGAAGAATGTGCCGCACCCAATCGGCGGGCTCTTCCACGTGACCGTACATCATGGTGGAAGTGGTGGGAATTCCGAGTTCATGCGCAGTGGTGATAATTTCCACCCAGCGCGCGACCGGCAATTTATTCGGGCTGAGTTCCCGGCGAACGCGATCGTCCAGAATTTCCGCGGCGGTGCCAGGAATGCTACCGAGGCCTTCGTCTTTCATCATTTGCAGATAATCGCGCAGCGGTATTCCAGTTTTGTCGACGCCATAGGAAATTTCCATCGGCGAAAAAGCGTGTACATGCATGGCGGGGATCGCGGATTTTATGGCACGCAACAAATCACGATAGAAAAATCCGTCGAGGTCGCGCGGCAGTCCACCCTGAATGCAGACTTCGGTGGCGCCGCAGTCCCAGGCTTCCTGGGCGCGGCGAACCACTTCTTCGTGGGAAAGAAAATAGGCATCGGGCGCGGACGGACCCTTGCCGAATCCACAGAAACTGCAGCCGACGAAGCAAACATTCGTGAAATTAATATTTCGATTTACAACGTAGGTGATGACGTCGCCGACAGTTTCGCGGCGCAACGTGTACGCGGTTGCAACGAGCGCATCGAAGTCCGAGCCTTGCGCGGTGGCAAGTTGCAAGCCTTGGTCGAAGGTCAGTTCGACGCCGGAGTGCGCGGCAGAAAGCAATTCAGAAATTTCCGTGGACAGATCCGCGTTCGCAGGCGCGTGCGCGGAATTGCCGTTGGTCTGCGCTGAGTGTGAGTAAGGAATCTGTGGTGCGTGGGAGCTCATGGCAAGACTCGATGAGGCGAGTTTTGACTCTGCAAACTTCGCCACAAACGTATCGTACCAGAGTGAGCGGCGCTTTGCGTTGCGTCTTCTGGGTCGACCGGAGTGGAGAGAAATCTTGCTGGTACCAGGTAGTTCCGTTCGCTACCATGTGAGTTATGAAACGAAATTCCTTACTATTGCTGATTATCGTGGTGTTGATCGGAGTAGGCGTGGCGGCGGCGCTTTCCATTTTGCATGATGGGTTGAGCGCGCGCGCGAAACCAACCGCGCTGGAGGCGATGCTGGCGCACAAGGCGCGGCATTTGGCGATTCCCGCGGATGCGCGAACCATGACGAATCCAATTCCAGACAACGCACAGAATATGGAAGACGCGGAAATGCATTTTGCGGATCACTGCGCGACTTGCCATGGAAATAATGGCGGCGGGGACACCATGTACGGCAAGGGGCTGTATCCTAAGCCGCCCGATTTGCGTTTGCCGCAAACGCAAGAACTTTCTGACGGCGAGATTTTCTGGATTATTGAAAATGGCGTGCGGTTCACGGGCATGCCGGGATTTGGCGGAGACGACGATTCCAAACAGGATAGCTGGAAACTGGTGCGGCTGATCCGGCATTTTCCGAAACTTTCCATGGACGAGCAAATGATGATGGAGAAAAACAATCCGAAGAGTCCCGATGACATGGAAGAGGAGAAACAGGAAAACGATTTTTTGAATGGAGCGCCGGCGCCGAAGGAATCGGAAGCGCATCATCATCACTAGATTTTGGATCGCTGGATTTTGGATCATCGGATGGCGAAAAAGAAAGCGGCATCGACAAACTTTGTTTTTTAGGAGAAGACAATGAAACTGCGATGGTTGATCGGACTGTTGGGCGTACTGGCGTTGACGGCTAGCGCGACGCTGGGACATGGCGACGAGAAGCATGTGATCGGCACGCTGATTAAGGTGAATGCGGATTCGGTGGTGGTGAAAACGGCGGATGGAAAGTCCGTGGAAGTGAAACTGATTTCTGGAACGGCGATTGTAATGAGAGACGGAAAAGCGGCAAAACTTTCTGACCTTACCACCGGCGAAAAAGTGGTGATTCACGCGAAACCGAAAGGCGACACGCTGGAGGCCAGCGAGGTTCGGTTTTCGCCAGTGCCGCCGCCGGTCAAGTAAATCGCTGGAATTTGTTCGCGGTGAGCGCGTGCAGTTCGGACGGCGCGCGGTTAGCGAGCGCGAATCGATGGCGTCGTGAGGCGTCACTGCTGTTGCGCGATCTTGCCGTGGTCCAGGGTGATGGTGCGCTCGCCCAGCGCGTCGGCTTCTTCGCTGCTGTGAGTTACGTACAGGATCGGAATTTGTCGCGCGGAGTTCCATGCGCGCAGGTCGGCGATGATGGAAGTCTTTAGCTCGGCGTCGAGGGCGCTGAGCGGTTCATCCAACAGCAAGATTTTTGGCGAGGTAACGAGCGAGCGGGCCAGGGCAACGCGCTGGCGTTCGCCACCGGAAATTTCTCCAGGTTTGCGGCTGGCCAAATTTTCGATGTGGAAGGCTTGCAGGATTTCGCGGGCTTTGGCGGCACGCTGTGGTTTCGGCAAATTTACGAGGCCGTAGGTGACATTTTTTTCGACGCTCATGTGCGGGAAGAGCGCGAGGTTTTGGAAAACGTAGGCGACACTGCGAGTATGTGATGGTAAATCGATGCGGGACCGATCGTCGAATAAAATCGTGCCGTCGACGGAAATGTGTCCACGGTCTGGGCGAAGCAGTCCGGCAATGCAATCGAGCACCGTGGATTTTCCCGCGCCGGATGGACCGAAAAGAATTGTGAAGCCGGCAGGGATTTCAAACTCAATATCGAGAGTAAACGAGGGATGGCCGGGATTGTGGCGCTCCTTGCGGATACGCGCGGCGAGCGCGGGGCGATTCATTTCGTTAGCCATGGTGACCATAGGCGGCGGCCGATGTGGCGATTTACGCCGTAGACGATGCAAAGCACGACGAAAGAAAACAGGAGCAGGAGGAGCGCCATGCGGCTGGCTTCCGCGTATTCGAGAGACTGAACGTGATCGTAGATGTCGATGGAAACAGTGCGGGTGACGCCGGGAAGATTGCCGCCGACCATCAAGACGACGCCGAATTCTCCGATGGTGTGTGCGAAGCTAAGCACGAGCGCGGTGATTACGCCGGGAAGGGAGAGCGGAAGAATGACGCGGAAAAATGTCCGTAGGCGATTGGCGCCGAGGACGGCGGAAGCGTTGAGGAGCTGGCGGTCGACATTTTCGAAGGATGCAACCAGCGGCTGCACGGTGAACGGAAGACTGTAAAGAACGGAAGCCAGCACCAAGCCGGTGAAGGTGAAGGCGAGAGTATGGCCGAATTCGGCTTGCCAGAATTTTCCCAGCGGGCCGCGCGAACCCATGGCGACGAGCACGTAGAATCCCAGGACGGTCGGCGGCAAGATCAGCGGCAATGCAACGACGGCCTCGACCAGGAATTTTGCGCGCCATCGCGAGTAGGCGAGCCAATAGGCCAGCGGGATTCCCAGCACGAAAAGAATTGCGGAGACGAGCAACGCGAGGCGTACGGAGAGTAGAAGCGAGTCCATGGATTATTTTGGCGGTTGCGATTCGGTGAACGTGAAACCGTATTTTATAAGCGTGGCGCGCGCCGACGAGCTTTTTATGAAATCCATAAACGCGAGCGCGGCAGATTTGTTTTTTGCGGTCTTCAAGACGATAGCGGCTTGCTCGATGGGCGGGTGCGTGCCGGCGGGAATTTCCCAGCGATTTCCGGGCGACATAGCGGGAGAAACGGCCAGCGACATGGCGATAATGCCGGCTTGGGCGTTGCCGGATTGAACGAACTGCGCGGCCTGCGAAATATTTTCGCCATAAACGAGTTTGGCGGCGACCTGGTCATAGATGCCGGCTTTGCGGAGCGCGGCTACGGCAGCGCGACCATACGGAGCGTGCGCGGGATTGGCGATGGCGATTTTTTGGATTTGCGGGTCGAGTAGCGCTTTCCATCCTTGTGAGCGGACGTCGAGAGAAGAGTTTGGCGGCGTCCAAATTACGATTTGGCCGACTGCGTAGGGATAGAGAGTGCCGGGCTCGGCGAGACCTGAGGCTTGCAATTGTTTGGGATAGTCCATATCGGCGGAGAAGAAAATATCGAAGGGCGCGCCATTTTGGATTTGGGCGAGAAAGTTTCCGCTGGAGCCGTAGGTGACGTCAATTTTTTGATGGGACTGTTTTTCGTATTGCGCGGCCAGATCGGTCATGGCGAATTTCAGGTCGGCGGCGGCAGCGATACGGACTTCTTGGGCTAAGACGGCCCGCGGGATAAAAAACGTCAGTAGAAATAGCGCTGCGGCAAGTAGCGATGCGGGCGAAATTAATTTTTGTCTGGTCATCTGTTTGCCCCGGTCTCAGACGCGCAAAATCATTACTTCGGTTGATTTAATCAGGGCGGCGGCGCGTTCGCCGGGTTTGAGACGCATTTCCTTGGCGGCATCGGCGGTGATGATGGCGGTGATGTGTTGCTCACCGATGGCAAGGGTGACTTGCGCGAGCAACCCGCTGTACTTGATGGCAAGAACTCTGCCGATTAGCTGGTTGCGTCCGCTGATTTTTCGGAAATTGCCACGGCGGTTCTCAATAGTGCCGCGATCCAGTTTTTGCGGGAAGAGGCGGTCGATTTCGCTTTCCGGAACGCGGTGGTGACCGCCGGGAGTTTTCGCGGTTTTAATTTTGCCGCGGTAGATCCATTGTTTGAGGGTCGGGTAGCTGATGCCGAGAATGTTGGCGGCCTCGCGCGGGGGTAGGAGCTTCTGCACTCGATTCTCCTTAGTCGGGAATGGACAGGATACGACAGAAGAAATCGTGGGTTCAATGCGTATTTATACGGTTTATCGGCTGGTAGGCGTTTAGTTGCGCAGGGGTTTGCCGGTTTTCAGAGTGTGGGCGATGCGTTCTTGCGTTTTTTTCTCGCCGCAGAGGGAAACGAAAGCTTCGCGTTCGAGATCGAGGATGTATTGTTCGCTGACCATTTGCGGTGCGCTGAGCGCGCCGCCGGCAAGAATGTTGGCGATTTTGCGGCCGACAAGAGCGTCGTGGTCGCTGGCGTAGCCGCCGCGCTGGAGCATGTGAATCGCCATTTTTCCGGCGGCGAGAAATTGTTCGCCGAGAACTTTTATTTGCGTGGATTGCGCGCCTTCTTGCCAGGTCGCGGCGAGCGGCTGATAGCTAGTGTGGAGAAGGGCGAGAGCGGATTCTTTGGCGTCGGCGACGAGGCGGTCTCGATTCATGGAGACACCGTCGTCTCGACGCAAAAATCCGAGCTCGCGGCATTCTTCGGCGCTGGTGCCGACTTTAGCCATGGCGATGGACTCGAAGACAGGCTTCAGCGCGTGAAATAAATCGAGGTCTTCGCCGGTGCCGGCGTGTTCATTGGCGCGGATCAACATTTCTTTGGTGCCACCGCCGCCGGGAATCAGGCCGACGCCAGCTTCAACGAGGCCCACATAGGTCTCCGCAGCAGCCTGAATTTTGGCGGAGTGCAGCGGAATCTCGCATCCACCGCCGAGAGCGAGGCCGTGGGGGGCGGCGACGACCGGTTTGGGAGCGTATTTGAGAGCGAGATTTACATTTTGAAATTGTTTGACGGCCAGGTGGAGTTCGTCCCACTCCTGCTCTTGCGCAGCGACGAGCATCAGCATGAGATTCGCGCCAACCGAAAAATTCACCGCTTGATTGGCGATGACCATGGCGTCGAAATCTGTATTGAGGCGCTTGAGGCCTTTGTGCAGCATGGCGATAAGGTCGGCGCCGATGGCATTCATTTTGGAGTGAAATTCGCAGCAGACGACGCCGTCGCCGAGATCGATGAGGCTGGCCCCGGAATTACGGTCGACCTCGCGGCCAGCATCTTTGAGGGATTTGAGGATCAGGATGCCGCGTGGCTCTTCTACATTTTTTGTGGCGCCGGTGACGATGTCGAAAACGGAGGTTGCGCCTTTTTCGGACTCGTAAAATTTTTGCCGGCCACTGGCGAGAAGTTTGTCGACTACGGGCGGCAGTGAGCGGCCTTCTTTCTGAACTTGCGAGGCGAAGGCGGGGACACCTATGGCGTCCATGACTTCAAATGGGCCAAGCTCCCAGGCAAAACCCCAACGGAGAGCGCGGTCGACGTCGGCGACATGGTCTGAAATTTCTGGAACGCGGCGAGCGGCGTAGAGGCACATTTCAGAAATTGTGCCCCAGAGAAACTGCTGCGCTTTGTCGCCCTTTTGTCCTTCGAGCAGCGGGCCGATGAGGGCGCGGAGGCGTTCACGAGTGTCTTCAATGCCTTTGGCGGCGTCTAGCGAGGCGAATTTCGGTTTTTGGCGCGGGCGATATTCCAGGGTATGTACGTCGAGCGTCAGGATTTCTTTTCCGCCGTCGCCCTTTACGCGTTTGTAGAAACCCTGGCCGGTTTTGTCTCCGAGCCAGCCGCGACGCGCCATTTCTTCGACCAGCACGGGAACTTTGTACATCTCGCGCAATTCGTCGTTGGGGACGGTTTCGTAAATATTTTTAACGACGTGGAGCAGGACGTCGAGTCCGACGATATCCGCGGTGCGAAAGGTGGCGGACTTGGGCTGGCCGATGGCGGGACCGGTGCAGGCGTCGACTTCTTCGATGGTCATGCCGAGGGTGCCCATCAGGCGAAGCGCATTGAGCATGGAGAAAGTGCCGATACGGTTGGCGATGAAATTGGGCGTGTCTTTGGCGAGGACGACGCCCTTGCCGAGGCGACGGTCGCAAAATTCGGAGAGCGAGTCGATGACTTCGGAAGAAGTTTTCGGGCCGGGGATAAGCTCGACGAGTTTCAGGTAACGAGGAGGATTGAAGAAATGAGTTCCGGCCCAGTGTTGCTGGAATTCCTCGGGCATGCCTTCGGCGATCAGATGGACGGGGAGGCCTGAAGTGTTGGTGGTGACGATGGCGCCGGGTTTGCGAAATTGGGCAACGCGCGAAAGCAGGCTCTTTTTGATTTCGAGATTTTCGGCGACAACTTCGATGATCCAGTCGGCTTCGGCACAACGAGCGAGATCGTCGTCAAAATTGCCGATGGAGATTTTGTCGGCAAGAGAAGCGGTGAAAAAGGCGGCGGGTTTCGATTTCTTCGCGGCGTCGAGACCAGCGCGGACGATTTTGTTGCGGTCGGAATGCGAAGCATTGGCGGGAAGATTTGAGGGAACGATGTCGAGCAAAACGCATGGCAGCCCGGCGTTGGCAAAATGCGCGGCGATGCGCGCGCCCATGGTTCCTGCTCCCAGCACGACTGCTTTTTCGATGCGGCGTTTCATAACGAACCTTTTACGGAAGATTTGTAAGAAGGCGTATTGGGGCGTCGATTGATGCGCGAGGAAGCCCACGGACAGGTTACAGAAGGGCCAATAAAGGGTCAAACGGCGCACCGTAGAGCGGCGGGTGGCACTACAATGAAGGAAGGATGGCTGAGAATAAAGTAAGCGAAGCGCTGGACTGGCTGAAAAACGCGAAGGACAAAATTCGTTCGTTCGCGACGGGGGAAGAGGAATTCCCGATCGGGCGGCCGCGCGTGGGATTGGCGCTGGCTGGAGGATTTGCGCGCGGGATTGCGCACGTCGGTGTGATTCGCACGCTGCAAGAGGCAGGAATCCCGATCGATGTGGTGGCGGGGACCAGCGTTGGCGCGCTAATCGGCGCGGCGTTTTGCGCTGGTACCGTATGCGACGAAATGCAGCGCATCGCGACGCTAACAACGTTTGCGGACTTTGGGCGATGGACGCCGTCGTGGCTGGGACTGGCGACAAATCAGCGGATGGAGAAATATTTATTGCGGTTTACCGAGACGAAGAAGTTTGAAGACTTGAAGATTCCACTGGCGATTGCGACTACGGACATCGACGCAGGAGTTTCTGTTTATTACACGCGAGGGCCGCTGGGGCCGCCGTTGCGCGGTTCGTGCGCGTATCCAGGGCTTTTTGTGCCGATTCAATTCGAAGGGCGAACGCTGGTGGACGGATTCTTGACGTCGCCGGTGCCGGTGGAGGGAGCGCTGTTGTTGGGCGCGGATATCGTTATCGCGGTTTATCTGGAGGCGGGAAATCAGGAGAATCCGCGGACGGCAGCGGATGTGATCAGCCGGTCATTCAATATTATTCAGCGACATGCGGATTTGGCGTGGCGTGAGCAAGCGGATGTGATTATCGAGCCGGATGTAAAACCGTTCGTGTGGGATGACTTTACGCGGACGAATGATCTGGTGCTGGTGGGAGAAGCGGCAGCGGAAGCGGCGCTGCCGAAAATTCGCGCGGCGTTGGGTGGAGCGAAACGCGAGCCTGCGGCGTAAGGCGCGCAGAGCGGCAGACTCAGAATCTGTGGCGCGAATTGTTCGACAAATTTTCAGATTCACTGCGGAAAGATCTGCAAGGGTCTGTGACTAAGCGGCGGCTATTTCCACTTCTACTTTTACGGGCTGGCCTTCGCCCTTGCCGCGCTGAGTGAGCCAGGCGCCCAGGCCTTCGGCGAAACGTTCTGGCGTGAGGCGAAAGCTTGCCTCTACGCGACCTTCGCCGACCGGAAGGGTGTCGTCAAAGTCGGCGGAATTCGTAAAGTTGCGCATGCAAAACTGGTCCAACCATTCCAGCGGACACGCGCGGCGCTCTCCGCGAATCAGCACATCCACTTTAAATTTCTGGGAGTACATGGCGACATCATAACACCCGGCTGATGGCGAGCTAAGCGATCGCAATTTTCGCCCACGCGTTAGCGCGGCGACGGCGACTGCCAGTGGCCCATGGTTGCAAACAATTGAAGTCCGACGGCGAACATCCCCTTACCAAGCGGTTCGCAATAGACCACCCGGGCGCGGGACCGAAAGCTGCCCATCAACGAACGAATATTCAGCATTTCGTGCGGCTTCCACTCTTTTCCAGTAACGACGCGAACTCCGCGGGCACTGATATTTTCGGTGACGCCTTCTTGGGCGGGCGTGCGGACATCAAGACTCGAAAGGTCGACCGCCACCTTTACGGTGTCGCGGTCTTCGATCCGGTGAGAGGCTACGTGCATAGGACACCCCGGTTCCTGGCTGTAGCGAACACACATTTGCCGTGGGGATTTGGGGGCTAAGGGACACAAATCATACATCCAAAGCCAGGGCCGAAGGGTAAGTTTCTTTGACGAGGCGCTGCTTCGCAACCGTCCGGCTATGCGACAGGGCATCCCGCAAGCGGACGACTGGCCGGGGCACCCGTTCGGCTGCTGACCCGATAAAACCTTTATTTTCAATCAGTCCGAGATTGGGCGCGCGCGGCACCGAAATTGCGACTACCTCCAGCAGCGTGAAGGTTGTGCGAACACGTCAGTACGCCAGCGAGCGTTGGGTCCCCGCCGGTATCCATTCGTTGCGGAATGTCTTGTCAGGAGGCAGCTCATGAAGAAAGTGGAATGGGTTCGAGAGGCACTGTCCAGCTGGCCTGCGCCGGAATATTTGAAGCAAAAGCAGGACGCCGGGTGGCACCTGAGCGCCGTGGAATGGGAGCGCGAAGTGGAATCGCAGTCCGAGGACGGCGGGCCGGAACAAACGGCGGAGCAGATTCCGTACGGACTGCAAATTGCCGCGGATGGCGTGCATCTGGGGCAAAATCCTACCGAGATGCTGGTGTTGAATCATCTGGCGGAAATGATTGTTCAGGATGTTTCTTACAATCGCATGGCGGAAGCGCTGAATCAGCTGCCCAGCCGCACGCGTGACGGCCGGCTGTGGACACCGGTAGCGGTTTTCAAACTGACGCCCCGGCTGATAGAGGTTGCGCCACGAATTCTTTCCGGGCGCGAATGGGAAAACCGCAAGAGAGAATTGTCGCGCGTGGCCTGGAATTCTTGAAGCTGTAGCGGCAACTGTGTCTCGCTAGAACAGCGTAGTGGTGCGTCGCGTCCAGTTCTTGCCTTTTTCTTTGGCAGCAGCTTCAACATCCTTCACATAGGCGGCGGCCTGGGTAAGCATGTGGTGAAGATCGTTGCCCAGGCTGATAAAGGTAAAACCCTTTTCCAGAAATTCGGCGACGCGAGCAGCGCCGAACAAAAATAGTCCCAGGATAATTTTATTCTTGCGGGCTTCGTCGACGAGCTTTTGTGTCGCCGCGCCTAATTCCGGCGAGGTGTACATCAGCGGAAATTCGTACTTCTCGAACAAACCCATCGACATGCAAAGATCGTTTTGCCCGAGGAATAGCATGTCGACACCGGGCACGGCGGCGATTTCCGTCATATTCTGAATGCAGGCCGCAGTTTCCACTTGCAGCGCGACGATTAAATCGTTATTCGCGTTTCCTGCGTAGCCCAACAAACCGGCTTTGTTCATAGAGCGTTGCGGAAAATAGACGGAGCGAGTTCCGGCGGTAGGATATTTGGTGCAGCTAATTGCTTGCCGCGCCTCTTCGGCCGTATTGATGTAAGGAACCAGCACGCCATCGGCGCCGAGATCGAGAGCCTGCTGAATTCCCGCGCGGTCGTTGAATCCGCCAACGCGCACCATCGATTTGGCTCCGCCGCTTGCGACGGCACACAGCATGGTGGAAAGCTTTTCGTAGCCCATCGGGCCGTGCTGGGTATCAATCAGCAGCCAGTCATAGCCGCTGTGAGCGAGTTGTTCGGCAACCGTCGGGCTGTGAGAATTTACGAACAGACCGAATTTCGGCTTACCCTCGCGCAATTGCTTTTTGAATTCCGAGCCGCTCACCGTGGCTTCGCTCATGGGACGTTTCCTCTTTCTCGAAAATCCGGGTTGAACAATTCAAGCTTGGGGCGTTTCGCGTTATGACGCCTTGGCTTTTTCCAGCGCTTCAGTGAGCGCCGGCATCACTTCAAAAATATCGCCGACGATGCCGTAGTCTGCAATCTCAAAAATCGGCGCGTTTTGATCTTTGTTGATGGCCACGATGGTGCGCGCGCCCTTCATTCCCACCACGTGCTGAATGGCGCCGCTGATGCCGAGAGCGAGATAAAGTTTTGGCGCGACGGTTTGCCCGGAGCTGCCGATTTGGCGCTCCATTGGCAGCCAACCTTCGTCACAAATTGGACGCGATGCGGCAATTTCTCCGCCAATGGCCTTGGCAACAGCTTCCGCCAGCGGAATATTTTCTGGCGCTTTGATACCGCGTCCGATGGAGACGATGATCGGCGCTTGCGTCAGGTCGACTGCGGATTTCGCTTCCTTGAAGAGATCTAGCGGAGTGGTGCGAATTTGCTCTGGCTTCAGATCGACCGCGACGGAATTCACAGGAGCCGCGCCGCCGGCTTTCGGCTTCACCAAATCCGAGCGGAAAGCGCCGGCTTGAAACGACGCGAACCACGGCACAGCTCCTTGGAAGGAGACGTCAGCGGCGGTTTTGCCTTGAAACATTTGCCGGACGAAAACCAGTTTACCGCCTTCGTTGCGGTAGCCAACGCAATCGCCAATCATTCCCTTGCCGAGCATGGCGGCAAGTTTGGGAGCAAAATCGCGGACTTGATAAGTGTGCGGGAAGAGGACGAGATCCGGTTTGGCCGACTCGATGACTTGTTTCAGAGCGACGCAGTAAGCGTCCGGAGTGTAGGCGTCGAGAAGGTCGTGCTCGACCAGCAAAACTTCCGCGACATCTTTGGCAGCCAATTCATTCGCAAGGCCGGCGACTCCTTTGCCGATCATCACGGAGCTGACCGTGCCGGAGGCATCGGCAGCGATTTGCTGCGCCGCCGCCAGCGTCTCGAAGCTGGTGTTATTGAACTTGCCTTGCCGCTGCTCTGCGATAACCAATATTTTCATAACGTCCCCATTTGTCAAACGCTGTTCGCTGTAGCCTTAATTCTCATGATCGGCGGCGGCGCTAAATTACCCGCGCCTCGAACTTCAGTTTTTCCAACAATTTTGTTGCCATTTCTTTCGGCGTTCCGGTGAGGAATTCGGTTTTCTTCGTTTTCACCGGGACGTAAATTTTTTCCACGCGCTGTGTCGGCTGGATGGAAACGCCCAGCGATTCTCGCGCAATGGTGGCGATCTCTTTTTTCTTGGCGGCCATGATGCCCTTCAGCGTGGCGTAGCGAACTTTGTTGATGCCGGACTGAATGGAAAGCACGGCAGGCAGCGGACACTCGATATGCTGGAACCATCCGGCTTCGAGTTCGCGCTTCAGCTTGAGTTTTCCTTCGAGCGCCTCGATGGCCATGATGATGGTGGCGTGTGGTAAATCCAGCAACCCGGCGAGCAGCACGCCAGTTTGGCCGAAGCCGTGGTCGTCGCTCTGCAAGCCGGTCAGCACCAAATCGCATTTTTCTTTTTTAATCGCGGCGGCCAGGGAACTTGCCGAGCCAAGCGGATCGAGCTGCGCAAAATTATCGTCGGAGATATGAATTCCGCGGTCCGCGCCTTTGGCCAAGGCTTCCTTGATGGTTTGCTTCACGCGTTCGGGTCCCATCGAAAGAGCAATCACTTCGCCGCCATGCTTTTCCTTTAGCCGCAAAGCTTCTTCGAGCGCGTAGCTATCCGGCTCGTTCATTTCGAAGCCGATGTCCGACTCTTTAATCCAACTTCCAGCGATGGTTAGCGGGGCGTCTTTCGCCGGTACTTGCTTGATGCACACGATGATGTTCACGGGAATTCTTCCTTCTCACTATTGCGGGCGTGGAAATGTAAAGTCTATGTAACTTTGGCCTAAGCTGGGCAATCGTTCCAGGCCTTTGCGCAGAAGCTACTTGCCGCTCCAGCGTTTAAAAATCAGCGCGGCGTTCGTTCCGCCAAAACCGAAAGAATTCGACAATGCGTATTCGACGGGCGCTTTGCGCGCAACGTTGGGAACATAATCCAAGTCGCATGCCGGGTCCGGCGTTTCCTGATTAATAGTAGGTGGCAAAACCTGATCGCGAAGCGCCAGAACACTGATGCCCGCTTCCAAACCGCCCGCTCCGCCGAGCAGATGTCCAGTCATCGATTTCGTGGAGCTTACCGGAACTTGTTTCGCGCGATCGCCAAAAACTCGCTTGAGAGCGATGGTTTCGAGCGCGTCGCCCAACGGCGTGGAGGTACCGTGCGCATTCACATAGCCAATATCGTCCGCGGTCAACTTCGCGTCTTTCAATGCCGCGCGCATCACGCGGAATGCGCCATCGCCATTTTCGGCGGGCTGCGTGATGTGATAGGCGTCGCCAGACATTCCGTAGCCGACAATTTCCGCGAGAATCGGAGCATTCCTCTTTTGCGCGTGTTCGAGCGATTCCAAGATCAGAATCCCCGCGCCTTCGCCGACCACAAAGCCATCGCGGCCCGCGTCAAACGGGCGGCTGGCGTGCGCCGGATCGTCATTGCGCGTGGAAAGCGCTTTCATCGCGGCGAATCCGCCGATGACCATGGGCGTGATGGTTGCTTCCGTTCCGCCGCAAATCATCATTTCTGCTGCGCCACGTTCGATAATTTTAAAAGAGTCGCCGATGGCATGGGCCGAGGCAGAGCAAGCCGTCGCCGTGGCGGAATTTGGTCCACGCGCGCCATAACGAATCGAAATATGCCCCGAAGCTAGATTCACAATCGCAGACGGAATAAAGAACGGAGAAATTTTCCCCGGCCCGCCATTCATCAACTTACCGTGCTCGCGTTCGATGATGTCGAACCCGCCGATGCCGGAGGAAACGTAAACGCCAACTTCATCGAGGTCGGAACTTTCTGGCTTCCATTGCGCCATCTGCACAGCAAAATCCGCGCCAGCCAGGGCGACCTGAATAAAGCGGCCCATCTTTTTTAGTTCTTTTTTTTCAATCCAGCGGAAGGGGTCGAAATTCTTGATTTCGCCGGCGATGCGGCAATCGAATCCAGTGGCGTCAAACTGCGTGATGGTCTCAATGCCGCTTTTTCCGGCAACGAGGTTAGTCCAGCTTTCCTCCGTGCCGATGCCCAGCGCGCAGACCAATCCAACGCCCGTAACGACAACCCGGCGAGTCAACTATGTATGCTCCCTGATGAGGTGGTGTTGCGCAGCGGCTTTACTTCCCCTTGGAGTGTTTATCGATATATTCGACGGCGTCTTTCACCGTGGTCATTTTTTCGGCGTCTTCATCGGGCACTTCAATCCCGAACGCTTCTTCGAACGCCATTACCAATTCCACCTGGTCCAGCGAGTCTGCGCCCAGATCGTCCACGAAGGACGCCGTGGGCGTTACTTCCGCTTCATCCACGCCAAGCTGTTCCACAATAATCTGCTTTACGCGTTCTTCTACGCTGGCCATTCCATTTCCTCCGCGATCTGCTATCGCTTGTGCTGGATCGTGCTGCTCGCTGCTAAAATTCGGCACTGCTCGGCGCAAAAGTCGCCCTACACACCGTCTTGCCCATTGGATGCGACCTGCCCATTCTAGTTACGACTTCACGCAAGGTCAACTTGCGCGTGTTCTCGCCCTACGCTAGATGCATGCCGCCGTTCACGTTCAATACATGTCCCGTGATGTAGCCCGCTTCATCGCTCGCCAAAAATACGATTGCCGCCGCAATTTCCTGTGGCTTGCCCATGCGGCCTAGCGGAATACGCAGCTTCAAATCTTCTTTCACTTTGTCCGGCAAAATATCGGTCATCGGAGTTTCGATGAATCCGGGCGCAATCGCATTCACCGTGATATTGCGAGACGCCATCTCCACCGCAATGGCTTTGGTTAAGCCAATCAAACCTGCTTTCGCGGCTACATAGTTCGCTTGCCCGGCATTCCCGGCTTGCGCCACCACCGAGCTGATGTTGATAATTCGCCCAGTGCGCGCGCGCATCATGGTGGCGAGCGCTTGTTGAATGCACAAATGCGCACCGGTGAGATTGGTGCGCAGCACCGCTTCCCAGTCGTCTTGCTTCATGCGCATGGCCAGGCCGTCGCGCGTAATCGCGGCATTGTTCACCAGAATATCCAGCCGACCGAATCGCTCGGTCACTTGCTTGAATGCCGACTTCACTTGCTCGGCGTCGGCGACATCGAGTTTCACGGCAAGCGCTTCGCCGCCAGCACTCTCTATTTCTTTGACCAGCGTCGCCAACTTCTCTTCATTGCGCGCCGCCACCGCTACTTTTGCTCCCGCTTGCGCAAGCGCGTGAGCCGCATCGCGTCCAATCCCTTGCGATGCACCGGTAACCAGCGCCACTTTATCTTTCAAACTAAACATGCATCTCCACCGTCATCATCCTTACGTTACGCTGCGTCAGATTTCGCACCGGCAATCTTGTCGAGCGTGGCCGCCAAACTTTTCTCATCTTCCACGTTCAATGTTCCGACGGAGCGCTCGATCTGCCGCAGCAAGCCGGCCAGAACGCGCCCTGGCCCGACTTCCACAAATGTGTTCACGCCCTCATCGATCAGCGCTCGCACCGATTCTTCCCAGCGCACCGGCATCGACACTTGCCGGATCAGCGCCTCACGCGCTTCGGCTCCAGTGGTGATGGTGTCCGCATCGACGTTGGTCACCAGCGGCATACGCAAATCTGAGATTCCGATTTTTTGCAGATCTTTCGCCAAGCGCTCCTGCGCCGGCATCATCAGCGCCGAATGGAACGGCGCGGATACCGCCAGAATCACCGCTCGCTTCGCCCCCAGTTGAGACGCAATCTCCACCGCGCGCTTCACTGCTCCGGCGCTGCCGGAAATCACCGTTTGCTCCGGCGAGTTCAAATTTGCCGGCGAGCAAACTTCGTTCTCCGCCGCGCGCTTGCACGCGTCCGTTACCACCGCCGGAGACAATCCCATGATTGCGGCCATCGCGCCTTCGCCAGCGGGAACTGCTTCCTGCATGTATTGCCCGCGCTTGCGGACCAACTGCACCGCGTCCGCAAATTTAAGCGCGCCGGCCGCCACTAGCGCCGAGTACTCGCCCAAACTGTGCCCCGCCACAAAATCCGGCGTGATTCCCTTTTCCGCCAAAACGCGGTGCGTGGCCACCGAGCAAGTCAAAATCGCCGGCTGCGTGTTCGCGGTAAGCTTCAAATCTTCTTCGCTGCCGGAAAAACACATCTCGGAAATCGAAAATCCCAGCGCCTTATCCGCTTCCGCAAACACCGCGCGCGCCGCCGGATATTTTTCCGCCAGCTCTTTTCCCATCCCGGGGTATTGCGACGCCTGCCCCGGAAACACAAACGCAATTTTGCCCATTGTCGTTCCTTGCTCCTGCGCTATCTTTCCATCCGAAATTATTTCGAGTGCTCGCCCGCCGCCAGCAATTCCTGATCGATCTTCTGGTTCATTCGTGCTTTGGCCAGATTAGCCGCCACCCGAATGGCATTCTTCACCGCGTTTGCGTTGGATCGCCCATGTCCGATCACGCAAACTCCGCGCACCCCCAGTAGCGGCGCGCCGCCAGACTCCGCATAATCGATCTTTTTCTTCAGCCCCTTCAGCGCCCCGCGCGAAAAAAGAAACCCTACTTGAGATGCCAGAGAGCTGTTAATGGACTTTTTCAGCAGCCCGAACATCTGCAGCGCTAGTCCTTCGCAAATTTTCAGCGCGATGTTGCCCACAAATCCGTCGCAAACAATCACATCCACATCGCCGGAAAACAAATCGCCGCCTTCCACATTCCCGACAAAATGTACCGGACTCTTTTTCAGCCGTGTGTACACTTCTCGCGTCAATTCGTTGCCTTTGATCTCTTCTTCCCCGATCGAAAGCAAACCTACGCGCGGCCGGCGATGTCCAAACGTTTCGCGATAATAAATTTCGCCCATCACCGCAAACTGAACCAGATGCTCCGGCTTGGAGTCCACATTCGCGCCGACATCCAGCAGCACGGACACTCCGCCCTTCGCATTCGGAAACGGAGCCGCCAAAGCCACGCGGTCCACGGACTCCAGCGCCCCCAGCAAAAATCGCGCCACGGTCATCACCGCGCCGGTATTCCCCGCGCTGACCAGACCGTCCGCCTTCGCCTCTCGCACCAGCCGCGCCGCCACGTGCACCGAGCTATCTTTTTTCCGCCGGAACGCCTGCGCGGGATGATCGTCCATGGTGATCACCTCGCTGGCCGCCACAATTTCGATCGGCAGATTCGGCGCCGCATGCTTGGCCAACTCCGCACGCACCAAGTTCGGCTGCCCCACCAAAAGAATTCGCACTCCATACTCGCGCGCGGCTAGAACGCTACCTTCAACCTCGGGGCGGGGGGCATGATCTCCGCCCATGGCGTCAACCGCGATTGTGATCATGTAGGCTTAGACCGGCCATTCACGGGGACGTGCGCCGGTAAATAGACTCGACACTCCACTTAAACTCGTTCGACTCAGCCGCGCGCCGTTAGGCCGTTTTATCTTGAACCGCACGCCCTTTGTAGTAGCCGCAATTTGGGCACACCTGATGCGGCTGCTTCATTTCGTGGCAGTGCGTACACTTGGCCAGCGCCGGCTTCTCCAGGAAGTCGTGCGCGCGCCGGGTGCTGGTGCGTCGTTTCGAATGCCTTCGTTTAGGGTTAGGCATAGTAGTGCTCCTCGTCCCGCCGCAATGGGCGGATTCTATCGGGCTTTCCGCCCGCGAAAACTATTGTTTTTTCAGCCAGTCTTGCTTGAGCCGCGCCAAGGGAGCTAACCGCTGGTCCGTCCCGTGGGTCTCGCATCGGCACTTTTCGTGGTTCAGGTTCGCGCCGCAATTCGGGCACAAACCCCTGCAATCGCTGCGGCAAATCACCTTCATCGGCAACGCCAGCAGCACCTGCTCCCGCAACACATCCGTCAAAAACAGACCGTCGCCCTCGAAGAACCCGATTTCGGCGTCATCATCCTTCAACTGCGCCTCTTCCGGCTTCGTGTCCTTCGGCAGCGGGCTGTAGATAAGGTCAAATGCGCGGTGGACATCCTCAATCACCGGCTCCAGGCAGCGCGCACACACCAAGTCCACCTTGGTTTCGATCTCGCCCGCAATGCGGATCTGCCCGCCGATCAATTCCGCCGTCACATTCACTTCCAGCGGTTCCACCTGCTTGATTTCGCTCGACTGATAATCGATACTCCCCGGCTGATAGCTCTTCCGGATCGTCAGTTTGCGGACCGCCAGAGTCTTTACATCCAGAAACATCTCTTCAGCGCCTCCGGAGCGCTCGCTCATACGTTCTCATTATTCAGTCGCTTGCCCGCCAAGTCAAGGAATCCCACGAGCACTGGGGCTGCTGCTCGGGGTCGACTGGGGTTCCCCACATGGCACACTGCACCAACGAATCCCAGCCGACAATCCATTAAACTAGCCTCGTGACCCCCCAACCCCACCGAGCCACTCGCATTCGCAGACTCAGTCGCTCCGAGCTGCCCGAGGCCACCATCGCCCTGGCACGTTTCCTCATCGGCAAAGTCGTCGTCCGCGAACTCCCCAGCGGCAGGCTCAGCGGACGAATCGTCGAAACCGAAGCCTATCCGCCACGCGATCCCGCCGCCCATCACTTTCGCGGAGAAACGCCGCGCACTCGCTCGATGTTTCTCGATCGCGGACATGCCTACGTCTACTTCACCTACGGCAACCACTTCATGCTCAATGTCAGCAGCGAACCTCCCGGCGTCGGCGGCGGCGTGCTAATTCGCGCGCTCGAACCCATCGACGGCATCGAGCACATGCATCGCCACCGCGCCACTCCGCGCCTGCTCGATCTCACGCGCGGCCCCGGCCGCCTAGCTTCCGCCTTCCTCATTGACCGCAAACTCGACGGCGTCGATCTCTGCGCCCCCGGTCCGCTCTGGCTCGGCGAACAAATCCGACGCCCCACCGCCGAAGTGCGCAAACTCACCGTCCTCGCCCGCAAGACAACTCACATGCGCATCGGCAAAAGCATCCGCATCGGAATCACTCGCGCCGCGCATCGCCTCCTGCGTTTTTACGAACGCGGCAATCCTTTCGTCAGCGGCCCCACTCGTTTGCGTTCCTGATAAATTTTACAAATTCAAAATCCGCGCGCGTTCCTTGTGATATAAATTCCCTCGCTCAACTAAAGAACCAAACAGTCAGAATCCCCGGGAGGAACCAGCATGAAAGCAAAGTCAGTCTTCGGAATCGTTGCAGCCGCGATTCTTGCCTCATCCGTCGCTACATCTGCCAACGCGCAGCAACCCGCCAGACCTCGCTCTGAAACCGTACCCGGAGGCCAGCAACCGCCGCAACAGCGCGATCGCACTCGTCCGCCCGAACAACCCGCCGCCGGAGAAACGCCAAAGCCCGATCAGAAAAAACTCCCGCCTCCGGAAGAAAAAACTTCCGTGACTCATCACACCGCCCGCATCGGCGGCCAGCAAATCAGCTATACCGCCACCGCCGCAACCTACGTCATCAAAGCCGATGACGGCACTCCCAAAGCCACCATGTTTTACGTCGCGTACACCAAAGACGGCGTCGACGTTTCCCGCCGCCCGGTTTCCTTCGTCTACAATGGCGGTCCCGGCTCCGCTTCCCTTTTCACCCACATGGGCATGGGTCCCAAGCGCGTCGTGCTCAGTGCCGATGGCCACGGCATGCCCGCTCCCTACACCATCGTTGACAACGAGGATTCATTCCTGGACGCCACCGATCTCGTTTTCGTCGACGCCATCTCCACCGGCTTTAGCCGCCCCGCGCCCGGCGAAAATCCCGCGCAATTCCACGGCATCATTGCCGACGCCAACTGGTTCGCCGATTTCATCTACCAATACATCACGCGCAACACCCGCTGGGCCTCGCCGAAATTCCTGATCGGCGAAAGTTATGGCACCACCCGCTCCGCCGAGCTCGCCGGCGTCATCCAGGAACGCCATCAGATTTATCTCAACGGTATCGTGCTGCTCTCTTCGGTGGCTTTCTCCAACTGGGGCGCGGACAATCGCAGCATTTTCTTCTTGCCCACCTTCATCGCCACCGCCTGGTATCACCATCTGCTCGCTCCTGATTTGCAAAATCAAAGCGTCGAGCAAATCGCCCAGCAGGCTCGCGATTTCGCGCATGGTGAATACGCCGCCGCTCTCGAAAAAGGTTCCAATCTCTCGGCCGAAGAACACCAAAAAGTGGCTAGCGATCTGGCGCGTTTCACCGGCCTGTCCGCCAAATATGTCGACCAAACCAATCTCCGCATCAGCCCGCAGCGTTGGTTCAAAGAACTCGAACGCGACAAGCGCCGCACCGTTGGTCGTCTCGATTCGCGTTTCGAAGGCATTGATGTCGACGCCGCCGGAGAGCGCCCCGAATACGACCCCAGCGAAGCCTCCTATGAAGGCGCGTTCGTCGGCACTTTTCAGGACTACACTCGCCGGGAACTCAAATGGGATAGCGATATGTATTACACCGTGAGCGCCAACGTCCGTCCCTGGGATCAAACCGGAAACACCGAAGTCGCCGAAGTCCTTCGCGCTGCAATGACCCAGCAAACTCACCTGAAGGTGTTGGTTATTTGCGGTTACTACGACGTCGCCACGCCCTTCAACGGCATAGAAAACACGTTCGCGCACATGAATCTCGAGCCGCCCGTAGCCAAGAATGTCAGCTTCGCCTACTACGAAGCTGGCCACATGATGTACGTCGACGAAGCCCAGCATCACAAGCTGCACAAAGACATCGATGACTTCATCAACGCTTCGTACAAACCGTAAACAAAGATTCGCGGAGAAAAATGAGACGCAAGTGGCTACTAACGATAGGTGCTGTCCTGATGCAACTCGAGTCCTGCTGTCCGTATGAGTGAGTCCTTCGGAAATCTTCATTAGGCTCAAATAGACCGGACCTCATTCACGGCAGAAGCCCATCTTATCAATTGGCAGGATTCTTTTAGGAATTGAACAATATAATGACACATCTAAATGTCGGTACGACTCTCTGTTTACGTGGATTGTCGGAGGTCCAGAGATGATGCGTTTGCCTTTATTTCAACTTATTTTTATGGTGATAGCCCTCAGTCCATCACCAGCGACGAACATCTCTGCGAACCCGTCAGATTACGTCGAACTGTCTAAGTCTCGGCTCGCAATCGTCCGAATCCCTCCGGGTACATTTCAAATGGGAACTGATCAGGTGATTAAGGCAGATGACTACTGGAAAACCTGCTCAAATTGCCCGGCACGGAATGATGTGGAGCGCCCCGTACACCAAGTGACAGTCAGCGAATTCTGGATGGGGCAGTTTCCAGTTACGCAGCAGCAATGGCAAGAAGTGATGGGCACCAATCCATCCTATTTCCGCAATGCCGGCCCAACAGTGCCGGTAGAGCAGGTTAGCTGGAAGGACGCTCAGGCATTTCTCGCGAAGGTAAACACGCTCCAAGCGCGTTGGACCGTTCGATTGCCCACAGAGGCAGAATGGGAATATGCGGCCAGAGCTGGGAGTACGGGGGAAACTTACGGACCACTGGATGACATTGCCTGGTACGGCGAAAACGGGTCGCACACAATACATCCCGTGGGGCAGAAGCTACCCAACGCATTTGGACTCTACGATATGCTGGGGAACGTATGGCAATGGTGCCAGGACTGGTTCGGTCCATATTCCCCTGGATCCGCGATCGACCCACAAGGGCCGCCTGCGGGCGAATTACGCGCTACGCGCGGGGGATGCTTCTACTGCGATGCCATTCACGAACGGGCCGCGAGAAGAAATCGCGACCTCGAGGACCATTCTTCGCAGAGTATCGGATTCCGGATTGTAGCGGTCCCTCGACAATCACCCGCAACTAGCGCGCGTTAGCTCTCGGCAGCCTCCGCTTTTCCGACTTCTGAAAGTCGCGCCGCACTCCCGCCGGATTTGCCATGGCCGGAGAATGCCATGCAGTAGAAAACTGTAGCTGCCTTATTAAGTAATTCAAATATCCTAATCCTTGACAGCGCCGGCGATATTTTCAAGGAGTTGCCGATCCATCATGTATCGATGGATTTCTTGCCGATTCCCGGCACGCCCGGATCGCGCGTTTTGTCCATCGCCTTATGCGCCGCTTCCGCCTTCGCCGGGTCCACCCACTTATCCATCGTAACTATGGTCGTCTGCGACGGCAGCGCCACGGCCGCTCCGGTGCTGTCCAGCACGTCCATCACTTGCAGCAGCACATCTTCTTGCACGTTCAGATACTCGTTGTAATCGCGTTCCAAAATGTACGCATACACTTCCACTTCCAGCGCATTCTCGCCCAGCTTCAGCAAGCGCACCCGCGCCGACGTTTGCTCCACCTTGGCATGATTGATCAGCACATCGCGAATCTGCTGCAACACATAACGAACATGGTCCGGCGTCAAGTCATAGCGCAATCGCACCACTTGCTTGCACAACATTTTGTCGCGGAAGCGGAAATTTTCCAGCACCGCGGTCGCCACTGTGCCGTTTGGAATCGACACCAGCGTCCGGCTGTCCGTGCGCAGCTTCGTCGAACGCAACCCGATATCCTCTACCACGCCGCTCTGATCCCCAATCCTGCACACGTCGCCCACCACTAGCGCCTTGTCCGTCAAAATAGAAATTCCGCCCAGCACGTTCTCCAAGGTCTTTTGCGCGCCCAAACCGATCGCCAGACCGCCAATTCCAATTCCGGCCAGCGCCGCGTTGTAATTGACGTTGAAAACTCGCAAAACCGCTAGCGCCACCACGATAAATAACGTCACGTCCAGCGCTCGCTCGCCCAACGAAACCAGCGATCTTTCTGCCAGCCTCCCGCTGATGGTCAGCCGCCTGCCGACCCGGCTCGCTGCCCACGCCGTAATCCGCGTCAGTGTCCAGTACCCCGCGAACGCCAGGAAAATCAGAATGATTCGCTGGTAGTACAGCCGGTATAGCAGCGACGTCCCAATCAAATAGACAAAATTGTAGTGAATGATTACCGCGACCAGCGTCATCCCCGGCCCGATTCGCCGCCATGGCGCCGGAGGCAATGCCGGCTGGCCGCGCGTCTTGCGAATTCCTTGCCGGATCAACCGCACCAAAAACGCCAGCAACCAACCCAGGGCCAGTGCTACCGGCGCAAACAAAATAATCGCCAGCCATTGCCACAGCGGCATGCCCAGCGGGCGATGCTTCACCAAAAAATTCGGCAGCTTCTTTTCCAGCTGCGGAAACCGCAGCGAATCGTAAACCTCCGGCACTTGATCCAAGGTCTGTCGCGAGATGAGCCACAACTTCGTGCCATGCACGTCCTGCCGCACGAGATACAACGGAAACGATTCGCTCAATCCATGCGTTCCGCCCAACCTTTCCTGATCCGCCGGCAAACCATCATTCAAGTTCCCCTGCGGATCGCTGCTCACGGAATCCAGCGAACCCGCAAATCGCGAGTTGAGTATCGCCAACAGTTCCGCGGCCAACTCCTGTTCCTGTTCCGGCGTCGTACGATGCCCTTTCAGCGATGGCTCGAAATATTGCACTGCACGGGTGTAATCCTCGTCCTGCGCCGCGCGAATAAATCCCACCACCGTTCCATGCGGACTCTCGCGCCCCAAAAGGTCCGGCGTTCCCGGCGCATTTTGTGCCGCAGCCGCGGTACTCTTCGGCAATACCGAAGAAACCTGCGCAAAAACTCCGCCAGCCAAAAGCAAGCAGACACCAAGCCAGCACGCGCCAACCAAAACCAACCCGCGCGCAGTTCTCAGCGCGCCCGCCAACCCCCGCTGAAATTTCGCATTCCCCATCAAGCCAATTCTCAAATCGTCCGCCTTATCCCCCATTCGCAATGTCCCGCCCACTCGCAATACCACACTCTTCACCACCCACTCCTCCACAGCACTTTATCTATGATGAACCCTCCCAAGAAAACGTACACGCGTCCATATCCCCCACTACCAACATGCCCATCCAACAACCTGTCATCCCGGGGCATGCCTGCGCAGTTCGCAGGCATGCCCCGGGATCTGCTGTCTGAAGAATTCGCCAACCCTTTCCCGTCTCGAGACGTCAGGGCACGCCGCCTCCCTCACCCCCAAAAATCCTCCCGATGCCGCCGCAACAAAAACTGATCCGTCATCCCCGCAATATAATCGCAAACCACTTCATGCCGAGGCTCGCCGCCTTTCGCCAATTCCTCATGCGGCCCCGGCATCGACCCCTCGTTACCCAAATAATATCCAAACAACTCCGTCAAGCACGCCACCGAGCGGTCCCGATCCTCCGTAATCACCGGCCGATCGTAAATCTGAGTAAACAAAAACTTCTTCAACTCCGCGTTGCTAGCCGAAATATTCTTACTGAATCCCGCCAAGCGACCCCGCGCCGTCCGCACATCCTCCGTCGTACCCACCCCCGCCTCGCGAACTCGCGCCTTCGTACTATCAATTAAATCCGTGGCCAAAATATCCAGCACTCGCTTCAACGCCTCATTTATTTTCAGCTTCTCCAAAGCTCCCGCGTGCCCAGCATCCACCTGGGCATAAGCTCGGTCAAAAATCGGAACTTGCTCCCGCAACACCACCAAATCCAAAAGTTCCGCCTCCCGCGCATCGTCCAAATCCGCGATGTTGTAAGCAATCTCATCCACGCAATCGATCAGCTGCGCCTCCAGCGGAGGACGCAAATCCAGCAAATATTCCGCCAGCTGCGGAAACTCTCGCTCCGAATATTCCCGCGAGTGTTTGATGATCCCTTCGCGCACTTCAAACGTCAGATTCAACCCGGGAAAATCCAGATACCGCTGCTCGAATTGCTCCACAATCCGCAATGCATGCAAATTATGATTGAACATCCCGCCGTGCCGCCGCATCAACTGATTCAGCGCCCGCTCTCCTGCATGGCCAAACGGCGGATGCCCGATGTCGTGCACCAGCGCCAGCGCTTCCACTAACTCCACATTCAAACCCAGCGCCGCCGCCACTGTTCGCGCGATTTGCGAAACTTCCAGCGTGTGCGTCAGCCGGTTGCGAAAGTGATCGGAAAACCGCGTCGTGAAAACCTGCGTCTTCGCTTCCAGGCGCCGAAACGCCCGCGAATGAATTATCCGATCACGGTCTCGCGCATATTCGCTGCGATAAGGATGAGGAGTTTCCGGATAGCGCCGCCCGCGTGACTGCTCCGCGTGCATCGCCCATGCTACGGATGCGGGAACTTGTGCGATGAGCCGCTCCTGTCGGTTTCGTGGATTAGTTCGGAGCTACTGCTCGTAACTGAGGATTTTGCCGTTCATGCTGCTCGCTGCGTCCCGTCTATCGCGGCCAGCGTTACAGCGTTTCCAAACCGCGATCCGCCGCTTCAGAAACCGCGCTGTCCGGAAACTCTTTCTTAATCTGCTGATACACATTCGCGGCTTCCTTCGGATTCGTCTGCCGCAAAAGTCCCGCCAAATCCAAAAGCACCAAAGGACGCGGCACAAACACCGACGACTTGTCCGCCAAAGCGCGATACATTTTGATCGCATCATCCGTCTTGCCGGTGCGCGCCTGAATCGTCGCGATCTGATAATTCGCCATGTTGGCCAATTCTTTGTCGCCGCCCGAACCGATCTTCTTCAACGCTTCCAGCGCCTGATTCTGCTGCTCCAGATTTTCCATGCACAATGCCGCGTAGTATCGCGCCAGCTTCCCCGGATTCGTGCTCGGATATTTGTCGGCCACCATCGAAAGCTTCTGCATCGCGGCGCGCGATCTCGCCGCTTCATCCGGATAACTCACTCCATTCGGATCGGCCGGCTCCGGGCTCCCCGCAATATGCCCGCCGTAAGCCTTCATCGCATCGTCAAACGCGACGGACGCCGCCGCGGTCTGCTTGTCGTGGTAAACGCTCCACCCGAAGTACCCTAGTGCCGCAACCAGCACCATCACCACGATCACCAGCATCATCTGACTATGCGAAAAAACCGCTTCCGCACTGTGCTCGATGGCGTCGTGGATCCGGTCTTGCTTCAGTTCTTTACGCGAAATATGTTCCGGCAATGTCTAACTCCCTGCTGGGTTTAAGAAAGTGCAATCGTAACACAACCCGCAAGCATCCGGCCTCTACGACGGCTCCAAAACGCGCCGTCGCCTCCGCCCAGCGGCGTTCGCGCCTCCCGGTTGCCACGCCTCAGTAACGCTTCCAACAAAACTCCCTGCCACCGGTTGGCGCGCCCCACACACCGTGCTAGCTTCAACTCATGCAAGCCGTGTGCAGCCACTGCGGTACCGAGCACGTCCTAAAAGACGTCGACGTCTCGGTGCATCCCAAAGTCCAATTTAGCTGCTCGAAATGTGGCAAGCCCACCATCGTCGAGGTAAACCGCCGCGTCGACTCCACCATGGTAATTTCGCCGCTACCCTCTTTCGCTCGCTCCAGTTCCGGCGGTCCCACCGCCCAGCCCACCGCCGAGGATGACGGCCTCAAACTCCCCGCCGCCACCAACGTAGTCCTCACCGTAGTCTCCGGCCCCGCCAAGGGCGAAGTCCATCGCCTCAAAAAGCCGCGCGTCGTCCTCGGCCGCCAGGGCGCCGATGTCCCCCTCAGTGACCCAGAAATTTCCCGCTATCACTGCTCCCTCGAAGTTCGCGAAACCTACATCAACCTCAAAGATTTAGACTCCACCAATGGCACCTTTTACGAAGAAGAACGCGTCCGCGCCGCCATGCTCACCAACGGCGCCGAATTCCGCGTCGGCGAAAGCGTCGTCCGCATAACTTTCGAGCCAAAGTAATCTCCGCCCGCAATCCTCGTTCTTCGCCGCCCGTATTTCCGCGAACTCCACGCATCGGCCCGCCCACCCCCCGCTCCATTCCCGTCACCCTGTGAGATACTGACCCAGAAATCGCCAGCTCCCACACTCAATGAACCGCATCTCCGCCTGCATCATCACGCTCAACGAAGAACGCAACCTCCCGCGCGCGCTCGCCTCCATCGCCAATATCGCCGACGAAATTATCATCGTCGATTCCGGCAGCACCGATCGCACTGAGCAAGTCGCCCGCGCCCACAACGCCTCCTTCTTCGCTCGTCCCTGGACCAACTACGCCGACCAAAAAAATTTCGCCGCGGCCCAAGCCTCTTCCGACTGGATCCTCTCCCTCGACGCCGACGAGGAACTTAGCACCACTCTTCAATCCTCCCTCCTCGCCTGGAAAAAACTCCCGCCCGCCCACAACGTCTACGAAATCCCTCGCAAAACCTGGTACCTCGGCGCCTGGATTCATCATTCCGGCTGGTATCCAGACTTCCAGCGCCGCCTCTATCTCCGCACTGCCGCCCAATTCCACGGAATCATCCACGAATCTCTCCGCTTCCAAGGCTATACCGGCAGACTCTCCGGCGACCTCCTCCACTACACCGTCGACTCTTTCGCCGGCCACGAAGCCAAAGTCGAACGTTACACGTCGCTCGCCGCCCAGCAAATGTTCGACGCCGGCAAGCGCAACTGGCGCGCCGCCGTTTACTTCGCCACTCCCTGGAGCTTTTTCCAAAATTTCATTCTTCGCGGCGGATTTCTCGACGGCCACCGCGGCGCCCTAATCTCCAAAATGGCCGCCCGTTCCGTCCGCCTAAAATATTCCAAGCTCGGCAAACTCATCGCCGCCCCGCTGCACCCAAGCTCCCAACTCGTCCGGCCCGCGCCACACCTCATGAAGCCTCTCCTCGTCGATCTCGAAACCGCCTGGCGCGGCGGCCAGAATCAAGCCTTCCTGCTCCTCAAAGGACTCCAATCCCGCGGCCACTCTCCCGAACTTGTCGCCGCGGAAAATTCCGCCCTCGCCGAACGCACCGCAAGAATCGGCATCCCGGTCCACACCGTTTCTCGCGGACTTTTCCGTTTCCCCGCCTCCCGCAAAATCCGCCAACTCCTCGCCACCAATTCCTTCGACCTCGTCCACGCCAACGAAGCCCACGCCGTCTCCGCCGCCTGGCTCGCCCAAGCTCACCGCCGCGTCCCTTTTCTGATTTCCCGACGCGTCGGCTATCCCCTCGGCCAAAGCCGCATCGCCCGCGCCCGCTACCAAGCCGCCACCAACATCATCGCAAACTCTCAATGGGTTGCCGACCAGGCCCGCGCATCCGGCGCTCCGCCAGAAAAACTCTGCGTAATTTTCGAAGGCGTCGAAATCCCCGCGCCCTTCACCGCCGACCAAAAGCGCCAAGCCCGCCAACGTTTCTCCATCCCCGCCGACACTCCCCTCTTAGGCTGCGTGGGCGTCCTCCTACCAGACAAAGGTCAAGAGTGGCTAATCCGCGCCCTACCACAAGTCCACCAAGACTTTCCCGCCGCTAAGCTTCTCCTCGCCGGCGATGGCCCCACCCGCCCTCATCTCGAATCCCTCGCCCGCCAGCTCCACCTCTCCGACTCCGTAATCTTCGCTGGCTTCGTCTCCGACGTCGAAACCGTCTACGCCGCTCTCGACATTTTCCTCCTCCCCTCTTTCTTCGAAGCTCTCAACAATTCCCTGCTCGCCGCCAAAGCCTACGAAATCCCTTCCATCGCCTTCCGTCGCGGCGCCCTCCCGGAAATTATCGACCACGAAAAATCCGGCCTCCTCGTCTCCGGCCCAGACGCCTCAGAAATCGCCGCCGCCGTCACCCAACTCCTCCGCGACCCCACCGCCGCCCGCGCTCTAGCCCACGCCGGACGCCTCCGCGTCCAGCAAAATTTCTCCGCCGACCACATGGTCGACCAAACCCTCCTCCTCTACCAAAAAATCCTCGCCCAAAAAGGGTAAAGCGCCGGGCGGCCTTCTCTTTCCGCACAGCGCTTTACTCTTTAAATTTGCACCAGTTATTAGTTTTCCCTTGTTCCAGACGTTTCCCTCCTCTCCGCTCTGCCGTTGGGCCGAGCCTATCTATGGGATTGAACTACCCATCGCCCTTTTGGCTCGAGGAACTCCACGCCAACTGCATAACCTTCGCCATGCAGCGCTTGGCAGTAGGCCACCCGGGCCGACGAACGAAACTCTCCGGTGCGCAATACGAGCGTCAACGGCTCGCCTTTTTCCCATCGTCGCGCGCTCACCACCCTCGCGCCCCGCGCACTCACATTTTCCGTGAACGTGGATTCCGACCCCGGCGTGTTGCGATGTCCGTCCAGCAGCACCGGTATTTCCATCGGTATCCGATTCTCTCCGCGATGAAACACAAAATTGCTCTTGTGAGGAGTGGTCGCCATTTCCCATCCTCACAAACACGCGGCAATCCGCGTCAGATTTTGTACGCTGCTGCTTCCGCCTCGATGCTTCATCCCGTACAACGCGCGATCCGCCGCGCCCAAAAGTTTTTCCGGAGTGTCGCCATCTTCGGGAAACGCTGCAACTCCCGCGCTCGCCGAAAGTGCCGGGCGCTCGCCTTCCGCTCCCAGCCGCTCGCGAATCCTTGCCACCACTCGTTCCGCGATGTCCGGACCAGCTTCCGGCAGTACCACCGCGAACTCGTCGCCGCCATACCGCGCCGCCGTATCAATTGTTCGCGAATGTGTCCGCAAAACTTTCGAAAGCCGTACCAGCGCCCGGCTGCCCGTCAAATGTCCAAATTGATCGTTGATCGCTTTCAATCCATCCATATCCAGCAAGACCACGCTGAAAGGACGCTGCGTTCTCCGCGATCGATCCAGCTCCGCTTCCAACACGCTGATCAGCCTCCGGTAATTCGCCAGCCCGGTCAGCGGATCGCTCACCGCCATCGCCCGCACCTGTTCGAACATCCGCGCCTGATCCAGCAGCGCGCCGCCCAGCATCACTCCGTAACTCAAGATTTTGCTGATTTCCGCCAGAAAAAATGGACCGTCGAAAAGTTGCCGCGAAAACGCCGCCGCCAGGTGGCAAACCACATTCAGCGCTGCCACCGCGAACAACGAGTAGTCGTACATGCTCGCCGTGGACTTGCTCGTCTTCGTATTCTTCAGTCGCTGCCGGAAACAAATCGCCGCCGCAAGAAACAAAACTCCCGGCAGCAAGTCCCATGGCCGCGAAACAAAATTCGCCGCCCGCATCAAAGGCGCCGCGGGAGCCGCTAAAAATGCCGCGCTTGTCAGATACGCCGCAATTGCCACCACCAGCACCGCTCCGGCCGTCTCTCGGCTCGGCTGCCGAGCTGTCGGGATGTACCGCTCCACCACAATCGCCGCCAGCAGCAGCACCGCCAGCAGCGTCCGGCTGACCATCCAGCCCATCGGTATGCCGCTCAGCGCAAAGTGCCCCGCTTGCAAGCGGTCGTTCAACCCAAAATAGCTGACCGTTTCGATAATTCCAGACAACACAAACGCAAACGCCAGAATCAGCGACGTCCGGTCATGCGTCCCGCGAAATCGCACCAAAGCATTCGCCGCAAAGCAAAAGCTGATCAGCGTTCCGCCTACTTCCAGATAGTGATAAGTCTGCGGGGTTCCCACCACCCCGGCATGCCGCAGGAAAAACAACGCGCAAAAGAAGAGACCGACCAATGCTACGGACGACACAAACAGGACGCGGGCCCGCTCCTTCTCCCAGATTTCCTTCATCTGGTCGACGCCAACAAACCCGGCAATCGTCCCCCAACCGCCCATCAAATCCCCCAACTGCCCACAAAACCCAATGACTCTCGAAACAAAAGCAACTCGAGGCCCTTTTCTGTGGAAATGTGCCTATCTGTAACTATCTGATTTTGAGTGGTTTATTGAAGTGCCCAAACAGGTATCTGGGCGGCAGTACAGGGCGAGACACTTTTCAATCGTTAGCTAATTCTAATTTATCTTTCAAATACCCTAATTACATAGACTTACGCATTATTCCCATCGACTGGTCCAAATCGGATGCACTGTCTCACACTGAGACCGTCTCAAATGTGCCCGAAACACCAACCCCTCGCGAGACTCCGCCTACCGGTCGCAGGTGTAACGCATGTCCTGATACACGCCCGTACCCGAACGTCCGCGCCGCCGTCTCTTGTAGGGGCACAACATGCTGTGCCCATCCGGTGCGCCGCGCACCGGACTTTCTTCTGCACCATCGCCAATTTTTCGACAGCCGGCTAAACCTTCGGCTTAGGTGCCGGCAAATCCCGCGCCGTCACCACATCATTAAATCCCGCCGCATTGTGCGACCCATCGCAAAACGGCTTGTTCTGCGAATGCCCGCACCGGCACAACCCAATCGCCGTCCGGCCCGCCAAACCAAACGCCTTCCCTTGCGGATCCACAATCTCAAAGTCCCCTTCAATCCGAATCGATCCGTTGTTGTTCACCGTAACCTTAGTAGCCGCCATTTTTTCTCCCAAGAATTCTCGAACTCGCAACTCTGCAACTCTTGCAAAACTTAGGAAACATTGTCATCCCAAGACGCCTGCGCCTTTCAGCACGCGCCTTGGGATCTGCTGTCTGAAGCGTCACCAAAACCCGCCGGCCAAAAAATCCGCGCCACGAGTATGCCACTAATACTTCGCCACCGTCGGATCCACCTCATCCGACCACGCCAAAATCCCACCCCTCAAATTCAAAATTTTCCGAAATCCCGCCTTCCGCAAAAAATCCACCGCTTCCGCCGACCGCTTCCCACTCCGGCAATGCGCCACAATCTCTCGCGACGAATCCAGTTCATGCACTCGCCGCGGCAATTCGCCTAGCGGAATTAAATGCCCATGCAAATTACAAATCTGGAACTCATGCGGTTCGCGCACATCCAAAATAAATAAATCGTCCCCGCGATCCAGCCGTGTCTTCAATTCCTTCGGCGAAATTTCCGGTACCTGCAAATCCGGAATCGGCGCCTCTTCCCCGCGCACTCCGCAAAATTCGTAATAATCGATCAGCTTGTGGATCGTCCGGTTTTTTCCGCACATCGGGCAATCTGGATTTTTGCGCAATTTCAGTTCGCGAAATTTCATTCCCAGCGCATCAAACAGCAACAATCGCCCAACCAGACTGTCGCCCGCTCCCAAAATCAATTTGATTGTTTCCATGGCTTGAATCGAGCCTACAATCCCCGGCAAAACTCCCAGCACTCCGCCTTCTGCGCAAGACGGCACCAATCCCGGCGGCGGTGGCTCCGCGTACAAGCACCGATAGCAAGGCCCATCCGGCATTCCAAACACCGTAGCCTGCCCTTCAAATCGAAAAATCGACCCATAAACATTTGGCTTGCCCAGCAAAATGCACGCATCGTTCACCAGATAACGCGTCGGAAAATTATCCGTGCCATCCACAATAATGTCGTAATTCTTGAACAGCTCCAGCGCGTTCTCGCTCGTCAACTTTGTTTCAAATGCCTCAATCTGAATGTCCGGATTCAAACTTGCCAGCCGCTTCCGCGCCGCCTCGGACTTCGGCTTCCCCACATCCTCCGACCCAAATGTCACTTGCCGCTGCAAATTTGTAAAATCCACTACATCAAAATCCACCAGCCCCAGCCGTCCAATTCCCGCCGCCGCCAAATACAATCCCAAAGGCGCGCCCAATCCCCCAGTCCCAATCAACAGCACTTTTGCATTCTTCAACTTCAGCTGCCCATCCATCCCCACCTCAGGCATGATCAAATGCCTGCTATACCGCAAAATCTCCTCGTTAGATAAACTCACCGCTTTCGTACTTTTCTGATCCATCGCAGTCCCTGTCCCCCTCTCATCACCATCACTCACCGCTCAATCGCCGCAGTAGGGGCACGATACATCGTGCCCATCCGGTGCGCCGCGCACCGGACTTTTTTCCTTAGCCACCGCCGACCCACTGCCAACCATGTCATCCTGAGGCTACCCGACTAGGGTAGCCGAAGGATCTCAACGTAAGCCTCACTCAAAAACAATCCTCCCACTTCTATCTTTGCAGCGGCGTCAGCACCGCTTTACCCTGAGCTCCGAAGGGGGCGCCGCGCACCGGACTTTTTTATGCCGCGCCGAAACTCAACCCTCCCGCAATCGACGGCACAATACTAATCGTGTCTCCATCCTTCGTCGGCGTCTCTTCCTTCCCCGAATACCGAATATCCTCATCATTCAAATAAACATTCACAAAACTCCGCAACTTCCCATCCTCCGTAAACAAATGCCTCCGCAAATCTCCATACGTCGTCGTCAAATGACGCAACGCCTCTCCCACCGTTCCCGCGCCGCATTCCACTGAATCGCGCTTTCCCGCATAGAGCCGCAACGGAGTCGGAATAATCACTTTCACCGCCATAGTAATTTCTCCTCGAAATCCAAAAATTATTTCGCCGCGGCGTCGCCGATCACCACGTCCTCGCACGCAAACCCCGAACGATCGTCGCTCAATCGCCACGACGTCATATATTCCGCCACGCCATTCGCCACGCTCACGATCACGTAGCTGTACCATGGCCACGCATGTTCGCGATCAAAATCGCTCGGCTCCGCCGGATGATCCGGATGAGAATGATACCAGCCCACCACGCTTAGTCCCTGCAACTCCGCCGCTTTCTCTGCCGCGCGCACATCGTCGGAAGTCACCGAAAAACGGTTGCGCGGCGAATCGTCGCGCCGGTTCACCAGCGGAAATAGCGCCAGAATTTCTCGCGACGCCATCTTCACTCCTGCCACCGAGGTCGTCGCCACGTCGCCCGTGGGATCGCGGCCCAGCAACGCGCCACAGCATTCGTGTGGATAAGTCTCCGCTCCATGCGCGCGAATCCTTGCCACCAAATCCGGATTGATTTTTAGTGTCGGTGCGTCTGCCATGTTCAATCCTCGTCCCAAAAGCGTTCGCTCAAATATTTTGCCGCGGAGTCCGCGAATACGGTAACCATCACCGCTCTTTCTTTGCTCGGAATTTTCCTGGCTACGGAAAAACACCCGCAAAGCGCCGCCGCCGCGCTGGGGCTCACCAGCAAACCTTCTTCGCGCGCCAGCCGTTTCACCAACCGGTACGCATCCTCCGTGCCCACTTCCAAATTTTCGTCCGCCAGCGTGTCATCGTAAATCGCCGGGCGCAACGCCGTTTCCATATGCTTCCAGCCTTCCAGTCCGTGGAATGGCGCATCCGGCTGCAAACTGATGCAGCGAATCGCTGGATTCAATTCCTTCAATCGCCGCGTCACACCCACAAACGTTCCGCTGGTTCCCAGTCCCGCTACAAAATGCGTGATCCGCCCGGACGTTTGCTCCCAAATTTCATTCGCCGTGCCGTGATAGTGCGCTAGCCAGTTCGCCGCGTTGCTGTATTGATCCGGATAAAAATATTTCTCCGGATCCGCCGCCACAATTTCCTGCACTTTGCGAATCGCTCCGTCCGTCGCTTGATCCCCAGGAGTCGAAACTAACTCCGCGCCCAACGCCGCCAAAATCCGTTTTCGTTCCACTGAAGCGCTATCCGGCAAACACAATTTCACCGCATACCCCAGTGCCGCTCCAATCATTGCGTAAGAAATTCCCGTATTTCCGCTGGTCGCATCGATAATTGTTTTTCCCGGCCGCAACTCTCCGCTAGCCAACCCCGCTCGAATCATCGCCAGCGCCGCTCGATCTTTCACCGACCCGCCAGGATTCTCCCACTCCGCCTTCGCAAAAAATTCCACCTGAGAAAATTCCCGCCCCACCCGCTCCAGCCGCAACAAAGCAGTCCCACCCACCACCTCCAACACAGATTTCCCCAAGCCAACTTTGTCCAAACCAACCTTCCACAACTCAGGTTTTCCCAACGCCGCCTTCTCCGCCACAATTTTCCCCAACGCAGCTTTCTCCGTCACAGCGTTCCCAACGCATTCTCTCCAACTCGACTTTGCCCAGCGCCGCGACCCAACGCCGTCTTCGCAAACGACGCTACCTCATTGCGACTGCAATCGCTCCACCGCCTACCATTGTCATCCCGAGACGCCTGCGCACTTTAGCAGGCGTCTCGGGATCTGCTGTCTGAATGGATCCAGCAACCGTCTAACTGTCCCGTTGCTGAGGCTACACAAATTGGATGCGCGAGCACGAAGGTCGTGATAGTCGCCGCAACTCAAAGCGAGCCGAAGCGTTGGCGCAAGCAAGCAATCCAAGCCGGGCGGGACACGCCAAACAACAACGCGACGCGAGCCTCCGCTCCCACCATTCCATTGCCAACGCTTGAAACAATACCAAAACCTGTCATTCCGGGCCTGCCTGCCGTAGTTGGCAGGCAGACTCGGAATCTGCTGTCTTGCAATACTGCAACAATGTTCAGCGCGAGATTCCAGCCAGACAAGTCTACAAAAACAAAGGTCGACGCAGCCACGCCGCGTCGCGCATGTCGCGACAACACTACGATGCGACAACGTCGCAACGGCGTTCGCAAAAATTCTCCACCATTGAAACAATTACAAAGACTTGTCAACTAGCCGAATTCTTGGCTTTGCGGGAGGCGCGTCGTAGCGCACAACAATTTACGCGGTCGCGGCGAACTCGACATTTACAGCGTTGCGCAACAGCCGTCGAAAATTAAGAGCTGCGAAATTTACGCAGTTGCGGCTTGCGTGAATTTTGACGAGGGCGTCGCAACGTTCTGCGCGGCAACACTCGGCGTCGCGGCAATCGGCAGCGCAACACTCTGCTGCGCGGCGTTTTGTGCGGCGACATTCAGTGCGACGGCGCGGTGTGCAACATCGACCGGTGCAACTGCGCTGCGCGAATCCTGAGTCGCGCTCGGCTGCGCGTGTACCTGCACGGTTTGCCCGCTATTGTTCGACAGCGTCAGATTCACTTCTTCCACTTGCAGACTGAACGCGGAGATCTGAAAATTTTCGCTGGCGGTCGCGTTCGTTCCGCTGCCCGGACCTTTTCCGTTGCCGCCCGCGGCGGTCGTGCCGGAAACTTCCGCCCCGGAAAAACGAATTTCCAACTCCGTAACCTTGAATCCCGAATTCGCATTGCCCCGCGCAGCAGACCCCGTCGCAACTGCCGCCGCCGCTGTCGTCGCCGCCGCAGAACTTACCGCGCTACCCGCAGCCGCGTTCGCCACCGCACCGTTCGCGATTGCGCTCCCGAAAGCTGCAATCGGGCCGCCAGCGTTCGCAGCGTTTGCGTTTATGGCCGCTGCGGACGTTGCCGGCGTCGCGGAGTTCGCGGTGCTGCCCTGACCAGCTTGCTGCGCGAGCGTTTGAAATTGTTGTAGCAACGCGGCAAACGCGTTCGGACTAAAGTTATTGATCAGCGTGGCGATATTGTCGACCGCCTGAATGTCTTGCGTGTTCAAGCCCAGCGCGGCAAGCGCCACGTTCAAACTTTCCAACTGACTCTGCACATTCGCCGCTTGCGTCGCGCCCACGGTGGCCGCTGCGATTCCCGCGCTCCCCGCCGTCGCGGCCGGCGCAGTCGATGTTGCCGCCGACGTCGCTGAAAATGTTGCGGGCGACGTTGCAGTCGCACCATTTGCGGCAACCGCTGGCACAGCATTTGCGGCGGCAAAGGCTGCTGTCGGCGTTGACGGCGAATTTACCGGCGTGGTCGTTTGCGGCGCCGCGGCGTTTGTGTTGCTGGGTTGCACCAGCAAAAAATCTGCGGCAGCGGAAAATATCGCGACGTGATTCACGCTAAAAATTCCGGCGGCTTGCGCGGTGTCTTGCGCTCCAGAATTTCGCGCCGACGGCGTGAACTGATCGCCGGGATTTTCTACGCGGCCATTTTCTCCGTCGCGCTGCGTGCGATTCGATTGGCCGGAAGAAAAATCATTTTGTGTCTGGCCTGAATTCTGATTCAGAATGCGTTCCGTAAAATTGATCAGACTGGTGAGTGCCATGCTTCCACCTCCACGCGCGAGCGCAATGAAAATTGCCTGGAACGAAAGCGCGCGGAAAGTTTTGGAAAAACGCGCCGGCCGCGGGTTGCTTGCGGCTCCCGGTTCTAGACAAGGGGAGTATCGGCGGAAGTCTGAAAAACTTTAACGGTGAAAAAAGCTTTAAGTCCTTTCGTTTTGTAAAATGCGATTTATTTTATTTTTATTAATTCCTTTTAATTTTCGCTCAGAAATTCGATTTCGGGCGGACCGGGAAGCAGTCCGGCTTTGGTGCCGCGCTGAATCAGTTCGGTGACGGCGGCTTTGCCGCGGGCGCCGTAGCCGAGAGTCCAATTATTTACGTACATGCCGACAAATTTATCGGCGACTTCGGTTTCCATGTCTCGCGCGAATTGCATTGCGTAGTTCAAGGCTTCTTCGCGATGTTCGAGACCATACTCGACGCTTTCACGAATGGTTTTGGCGATCAGGCGGCCAATATCTTTACCGAGCGATTTGCGAACGGCATTTCCGCCGAGCGGCAGCGGAAGATTGGTTTGCTCTTGCCACCAGATGCCGAGATCGATGACGCGATGCAAACCAAGTTGCGGAAATAAAAGTTGGCCTTCGTGAATAAGCAGGCCGGCGTCGACGGACTCGTTTTGTACAGCGTCGAGAATTTTGTCGAACGGCATTACGACCGGCTGGAAATTTGGCTCGAAAAGTTTCAGGGTGAGGTATGCAGTGGTTTTGAGTCCGGGAACGCCGATGCGTTTGCCGGCAATTTCGCTGGGCTTCAAAGATTTTGAGGCGACGACGATGGGTCCATAGCCTTCGCCGAAACTTGCGCCGCAATCGAGAAGAACATATTTGTCGCAAAGCGACGGGTACGCGGCGAAACTGACGGCAGTGACGTCGTAAGTTTCGGTAAGCGCGGCTTCGTTGAGAGTTTGGATGTCGCTGAGAACATGCGTGTATTTGTAGCCGGGCGTGGCGATTTTGTGAGTGGCAAGGGCGTAGAACATGAAAGCGTCGTCGGAATCGGGGGAATGAGCGAGCTTGATTTCGCGAGTGTCGGGAGCAGTTTTCGATGATGCTGGTGTGCCGGGCATAGCGGTTGATTTATCCTTTAGCGTTTTGCGTGAGAGTGAATCGGCCGCCGTGTTGCGCAAAGCCGGGAAACAGTTCGCGGAACGAATCGCGAAAGGGCGAGCCTGCAGGACGAGCGGAGAGCGATTTTGAAGGCCAAAGACTAGCATATTGAGGGCGCGGGGACAAAGGGGAGGAGCGGTGTGGTAGGTGGCAGGCTGAGAGCGGAGTGCCGGAGATTCCCGTTTTGGATTGCCGCTGGAAAAGCGTTGCCCCACCCCCACCCGGGCAATTTGTAAGGATGTGAGTCGGAAGGGGTTGCGGGAAAAGCAGTTTGTAATGTGCAGATTCGACGGGGTTTAGGGAGGGGGCGTTTTGCGGGGGCAGTTTGGATGTTGTTGAAAATGAAGGGGTGAAATTCTTGAGGGTGGAGTGGAACGAGCTGGGCGAGGCTCCGCGCGAGGAGTGGGAGGGAGGCGCGGAAAGCATGTACTAATATAGCATATTTATGGTGTTTGTCAAGTGATTACTGTAAGGCGTTTGGATGGTTGGGGATAGCGGCGTGGATGGGGTCGAAGAAACAGAGTCGAAGCCCCCTCGAAAGGAGGGGGCGGTGCACCCCGGGGGGTGGAAGAGACGAAGAGCCGGTCGGTTGCTCAGAGCTTCGCAGCTTCACTGGGGCACCGTCGGGAATTCGGAAGAACTTTCTGACATTCGAAATTCCTTTAAGGATGGCGGGAATCATTCTGCTGGGGCAACTGCCCTTTGCATGAAGACGTGTAGTAGCGAACGCCAGTGGCCTTCAAATCGACGCTCGCCTGTGTCGAGTCCCCGACCTCGACACGCTTGGCGAAATCTTTCACCTGAGCCCATTCGGAGGACCCAAACTCGGAGTCCAGTATGGTGTCATTGAGGGCCACCAGATCGTATATCCCGGGCGGCACACTGAAGAAATGAAAGCTCCCCTCTCGATCAGTGCTCGCAGACCTCGCTACGTAGGGTGAGTCCTCACCTTGCGCAATAAGCTTCACGTCCGCCGCTGCGAGGGGCAATGCCTTCTCCTCCAGCACGGTACCTCGAATTTCCCCAGTTGTGCGCTCCAGGGTCACCTCGAGCGCGTCCGTCGGCGCAGTTTCGAGAGCCAGCCCATTCGCAAGCACATCCTGCTGACGGAAACGCGCCTCTTTCAGATAAAGGTTATCATCCCCAAACAGATAGAGGTTGTACTGGCCCGGCCGCAAACCTGGAACTTGCAACTCCCCGTCCTTCGTTATGGGCCATCCGGATTCGATGACATCCATGGCCTCTTCCGCGGGTTGGAGGAGGAGAAGCACTGAATACGAGGTGGTCGGTCGGAAATCATGCGGCAAATGAACATTCACGCGCAATTTGAAAGGCCGCTGCAAGTGAAACAATAATCCATCGACATCAGCATCGATGACTGTGAACTTTCGTTTAGCGATTGGGTCAGTATCGTAAATTCCGGTAGCGGTCTCGATTTCGTAAGAACCTGATGTCAGGTGGCCGAGAGCCAATGCCTGTGAGTCGTGATCGTATTCCCTTGTCCAACTGTGTAGAAGTTCCCCGTACTCGTTACGGAGTCCGGTTACTGGTTCGACATCGCGTCTGAAATCGGCAGGGAGGGCCAGCTTTGCGCGGACGGTATATGTGGCACGCGGGTGCAGAACGAAGTCCGCTCGGAATTCGCCGGGACCCACGCAGAGCGGGATCGCCGACGCGAGGAATGCAGCATCGGGATAATAAATCGGCACATAGCCTTTTTGAAAGGTAGCGGGATCGGGCTTGCTCAAAGCATCAAAGAAAGCTTCAAGGTAGTATCGGCCAGGCCGCATTTCGCCAATCCGAAACTCTCCGTTTTTGTTGCTCAAGGTTTCAGGACTGGTCAGGCGTCGATAGCGCCCAAAGTGGCGGCGTCCAAAGCCATACGTTTCGGCAATGGCAGCCACGGAAACGCCGGGAATGGGCCGTCCAGACTCGTCGGTGATACGGCCGCTGACGGCTGCCGCTGGCCATAGCCTCAGACGAACTGCGTGGACGTCCTCGGTCGCCAAATCGAATTCCGCCGAACCTTGAGCGTCCAGAGCTATCGCATCCCCACTCCGAACGATGTAGTCGCTTACGAATCCAGGAGACTTAGCTTTGGCATAATAGTGCCCGGCCGGAAGACCGTTAAAGGTGAACTTGCCGTTTTCGTCCGTGTTGGTCCGAAAGCAAGGCCCTACCGCCTTGCTGTGAGGCAGTACGCAGATGTCAACCTGCGCATCGTGGACCGGTTCCCCGGTAGCCACGTTTGAAGCGATACCCTCGACTCTCGCGGACTGCTCCAGTTGCCGGAGCTGATTGCGGGTTGCGCGGAGAAGTTCGGACAGGTTCACTGCCTCGTTTCTTTCGATTCGTTTCGAAACCATCGTTAGAGCATTGATTTGAATCGTGGTTTTCTCAAAACGCAAGGTCGGGTCCGTGCCGTACTCATCTGTCACCATTACCCATCGCAACGGGAGTTCGCTCACCAAAACATCACCAAAGGCAACACCCATGCTCTGAAGTTGGTAGGTCTGCGTCTTACCGAAAACCCTATCGTCAAGCAATCGTTGAAGGACCGCTAGATCGGAAACGGTTTTCGTAAGCGCGGGCTTGCCGTAACGCTGTTTTACAACAGCGGCGACAAGTGCGCGCTGACGCTCTAGTCGTGTCTTGTCCTCACCTGAAAGCTCGCTGTACTTGGGGACACCAGGGTCGGTCGCTTTTTGTTTGCCGTAGGAATTGACAAAGCCGAATAACACAATCGTGAGTAGGATCGACGTGCGAATAGTCCGCGCCGTCCTACACACCATTAAAGATTCCATGTGACAAGTGATCTTCCTTTCGTGCCGGTCGATTATAGCCCTCTGAGAGGTTAAGTCACGGTTAGTCGGACGATCGAATCGGCGCAAGATAGGCGCAATCGGAATGTCCCACCCTTTGCAAAACAATTCGCAAAGTGTAAACCACCCAGAAGAAAGTCAAAGTCAACTACACGGGTCTAAAGACCCGCCACTACGAGGACGAGGAGCGCGGTGTTAAATCCAGGGTTCGTCAGCGGACGCTGAAACATCGAGACAGAGAGAAAACCCCCACGTGTAGAATCGACCCGTGGGGCACCCACAGGCAAAAGCACTGCATCGAAAAGTGGTGCTGGCCTCAAGCGGCTCCATGCTATCGACAAACAGGAAATTTAGGATAGTCATGAACTCTTCGCAGGGTCCGATTTCAAAATCGTCTGGATCTCTTCTTTTAAGTTTGGGTCGGTCGTATTGTCTTGAATCGAGAGCATAATGCTCCGAGTCATCGCCGCTTTATCGTCGTCCTTAAGATCAAGGCCAAGGCGGATGACGGAAACCGCTTGGTGGTCTCCAATTCTCCCGAGAGCTTCCAACGCGATTGGTTCCACTAGTTTGCCGGAGAGCAGGACGCGGCGAAGGTAAGGCACTGCGACATCGTCAGTTACGTAACTCAGGGTAAGGGCCGCCTGTTGCGCAGGCTCATAGCTACTGGACTCTTCCACCGCTCGTGCCAGAGCTTCACATCTTTTGCTGAGCGCCGATACATCTCGCGCCTCAATATTAAGCGCACCGCTAAAGAAAAGTTCACCGGGCGACGTTCCGTCCCTGCGGCCTGCATCTTCGTTTCTCAAACCCGCTTCAAGCGTATAACGGCCTGTATCCTTGAATTCAAACCATCGGTTAAGAATCAATTGCTGCCGATAGGTTTCGCCGGGCGCGATATCAATATCGCCGACCCGACTAAACCCTTCGCGGAATGTAGAATGAAGCTCAATTCGCTCGCCACTTGGCATTGTCAGGAACAGAAGAAATCTTGCCCGCCGGTCTCGGCCCAGGTTCAAGTGCAAAACGGCCTCGCCTTCGTTGTGTACGGTAAATTCAAGTATGACCGGCTCGTGCAGCGTCACGCTGTCCGATTCAAAAGAGAAACGAGCGAATTGACTAGGTTGTTTCTCGGCAGCTTGGGCTGCTAGAGTCAGGAGAAACAGACAAGGCAAGAATTGAAACAGCCGGGACAATCGTGATTTCTTCAACATTAGATACCTCAAATACTTGCGGCGACTGGCTCGGGCGTTCGCCGCACGTCGATGGTTGGAGGCGCAGATCATGAGCGGGGTTGTCGCGGGCGGTCTGGCCTTAAGAAAACGACCAATCCGGCTACTCCTGCGAGCAGCGAGCCTACGCGATGGTGCCAAACGGATTGTGGAAAAAGGAATTGTTGAAGGAAAATATAAACATTGATGAGGCTTGCGGCAATTGCCCATGCTCTCGCCGTAGGCAGTTCCTTCCAAGTGGTCCACCAGGCTGCTCCCGCGACGACGACTACAAAAGCCGAGAACGGCACTGCGATGCGCATGCCGGGGAGAAACGGAAGTGGATAGAATTGATTAACCGTATACAAGATATAGCTCAAGGATCTGAATGCGAATAGCCAGCACAGGACGTTTTTGAGCAGTTGCGTGTCTTGCGGCTCCCTCCGAAACAACGGCTCATAAATGTCGGCGAAGAGTTTACGTTCTTGGCGGGTGGAGCTTGGCTCGTTCATTGGCTGCATAAACCTTCTGGTCGCGGACGGAGAATCTTAATGCAGGTTGGGAGTTGCTGGCGCAAAAATCAGGCGCTGAGCTGGCCCATGAAGCCGAGCGTTGGTGGGCCGGACACTGAGATCCTTCGGGCATCCTGGCCGGATGCCCTCAGGATGGCAGCGTGGTGCTGGCCGGTGTCGTATAGCGGTGCAGACAGCAGATCCCTCACTGCTTTCGGGATGATCGGAAAACCAAAATCTAAAAGCTGCCAATCGGGAGATTCATCCCGCGAACACCGCGGGATGCAGGAGCGTTTGGCGTGCCCGGGAACCCCCTCAGCTTTGGGGGTTCGAGATGACTGGACCAGCATGGTGAGGCTTACGAGGAGACCGAGGATCTCAACAAAAGGCCGGGCAGAGTGTGCCCGGCCTTTTGGAATGAGCCATTGAACATTATTGCTGCATTGCGATTGCGGCATTGCGCTTAGAGGCAGGCTTAGCGCTGGCCGCCGCCGTCTCTTCCGGCTTCCTGGCCATGATCGCCGCCGAAGTCGAAGAGGTCGAACAGGTCGCCGATGGCCGGCATGTTGCGCGGCACATAGGATTGCTTACCGTCTTGATCGGGATTGGGCAAATTATCGCGGCTGCGGGAGCTGAGCGTGGTATTGAGCCTCCAGTTCCGCTCGATGAACTTCACGAAGGAAGAGTGCTCGTTATAGGCATGGCTGATGTGGCCGCCAGTGGAGAAGGGGGAAACGGCGATCATCGGAATGCGCGGACCGGTGCCGAAGAAATCGACCGGCTG
>DASXMB010000084.1:0-71267 GCA_036495905.1 Candidatus Acidiferrum sp. | reverse complement strand
CAGCTCGTTCCGGAGCCGCCACACCCCCCAACTCCACTTCCCCATCACCTTCCACCTGCGCGCCAATCGCGTCCGCAATTTCGTTCGCCGTATGCTTCATGGACCCTCGCATAGTTCTCAGTTCTTAAAATCGCGCCACTGCACTCCAAAACGCAGCAATCCGCCAATCACAGAAATTTGTAAAGCGACGGTTCGCCCTTCGGCCGAGTTTTCCATCTAGCGTGCACCCATACCCATTGCTCAGGATGCCTCCGAATAATCCCTTCAATCACTGTCGCAAATTTCTGCGTGTTGGCAAAAATATCCTGTTCGCTATCGCCAGTGCGAATCAATTCTACGGACGGCTCAAATCGCAGCCGGTATTTCCCAATGCTTTGATCCCAATAGGCATATCCCGGAACGACCGCCGCATCGGTGTGTAACGCAACTCGCGCGATCCCCGTGGTCGTGCAAGCGGTCGTGCCGAAAAAATCGACGAACGCCCCTTCTTCCGGCATCGTATTCTGATCCGCCAGAATGCCAACGGTTCCAGCGTCATGCAAAATCTTGAGCAGCACCCGCGCCGATTCATTTTTGAAAATCGGTCGGTTGCCGGAAAGGCAGCGATACCCATTGACCAGCGCGTCGATGCGTCGATTGTCCAAAGGCCGCGCCATGTAGTGCAGCGGAAATCCGTACAGCGCATGCGCAAACGAAGAAAGCTCCCACGCGCCGATGTGGCCCGTCAGATACAACACACCTTTGCCACGCTTCTGTCCTTCCAGAAAATTCTCGTGGCCTTCCAGAATGACTACATCTTCGATATTGCCGCGATTGTATTTGGGAAATCTGGCGAATTCAGCGGCCATCCATCCCAGATTTCTCGTCATCGCGCGAATCACCGTCTCGCGTTCGGCGTCGCTCCATTGCGGAAATGCCAGTCGCAGGTTGAATTCCGCAGTACGACGCAATTTAGGCAGCAGAGCAAAAATTGCTCGCGTGCAAACCGCGGCCACGCCGCGAGCCAGAGCGCGCGGCAAGGCTCCCAACACTTTCAGCAATACCCAAACCGCTGCGTACTCCAGCCATTCCATCATCGTCTTTGGTCGGCGCCAGTCGCGAACACTGACGCACGGATTTACTCACCGCGCGACAGTATGCCGTTTCCCACCATACTGTGGCCACCTGAAACTCGCGCTCGAGTGTCCACCTTGCGCCAGCGCAGTCGAATCCCAAACGCTTCGGCCAGACGTGCAAGTCCTGCTTCCGGTGCTTCGGCAATTTTACAAGGCGTGCGTGCTAAACTTTCGGCCCGTGCAGAACTTTCTCCCCACGTCCAGCGATAGTCTGTCGCGAAACGCGAAAATTGCCTGGACTTTACTGATTCTAGCCACGCTCTACCTCTGCTATTTCAGCCATTTGGGAATCGTCGGCTTCGTGGGCCCGGACGAGCCGCGCTACGCTTGGATCGCGCGTGCCATGGCCGACACTGGCGACTGGGTCACGCCGCGCCTTTATGGGCAACCGTGGTTCGAAAAACCGGCCCTCTATTACTGGGAAGCAGCGCTAAGTTTCAAGATTTTCGGCCCAAGCGAAACCGCCGCTCGCCTGCCAAGCGCGTTTTCAGCCTTGCTCGGTACCCTGGCACTCGCGTGGTTGGCATGGCGAATGTACGGCGCGCAGACCGCCCGCTGGCTCTTACTCCTGCTTCCGACGTCCATCGGATTGCTCGGTTTTGCCCGCGCCGCCGCCACGGATATGCCGTTCAGCGCAATGCTGGCCATAGCAATGGCGGCCGCCGCAGTAGTAATGGATTTGGATGCGAAAGGGAAAGAAAATCCGTCGCGCCACGCGACAAATCGTTGGCCTGCGTTAATCGTATTCGGCTTTTTTCTAGGCCTGGCGGTTCTGGCCAAAGGCCCCGCCGGAATCGTACTTTGCGGTGGCGCGGTATTTTTTTGGGCATTGTTCACTCGCCGATGGCACGACGCAATCCGTTTGCTCCATCCCATTGCCATAACCGCTCTTTGTTTGACAGCTTTGCCTTGGTACATCGTCTGCGCGCGCCGTAATCCCGACTTCTTTCAGGTCTTCATCATCGAGCACAATTTCAAGCGCTACCTGACGCCGGAATTCCAGCACATTCAGCCCTTCTGGTATTACGTACCCGTAGTTCTGGTGGCGTTTTTACCCTGGAGCGCAGCACTTGGCTGGAGCGCCATTGTTGGCGCGATGCGCTCGCGCCGGACCAGCCGGAGCATCAGTGACACCTCACTTTTTCTCCTAAGCTGGGCGCTCTTCTGCCTACTATTCTTCACCATTTCCAAATCGAAGCTTCCGGGCTACGTCTTACCCGCATTTTTCCCCATCGCCGCCCTTCTCGCCCGATCTTTTACTTCCCTCGCCGAGGAATTCCGCAAATCCTTCGCTTTCACCTTGTTCGCCTTTGCAGTTCTCCTTGGCGGTCTTGGAGCGATAGCCAGCAATTTGCGGCTGCAACAACCCTGGGCAGTCGCCATCGCCAGCCTGCTCTTTTTCCTGCTGGCGGTAGCCAACAGTGTGCTTTCCTGCGCATTCTTTTGCGCTCCCGGAACGCGCGCGCGCAACATCCTCGGCGGCCTCAGTGCCGCCCCCATCCTGCTAACTCTGCTGTTTCTGCCAAAACTCCTGCCCAACTTTCTAGCTAATCAGGTTTCCCCTCGTATCCTCGCCGCAGAACTCGAGAAGCGACCCGCCGTCGCCCGCGAAGTAGTAACAGACACCACCATTCATCGCAACACTCGTTACGCCCTGAGTTTTTATCTGCATCGCGAACTGCAAGAGTGGAACGAAAATCAGCCCAGCGACTGGCTGCTACTTTCCAACCGAAATCGCTGCGCCGAATTGCAATCGAAGGAACTCGCTTGCGAAAGTGAAATCCTGTATATCCCGGGGGGCGATTATTTCTTGCTGCACGTCACCCAGCCGCTAGCGCCCGCTGGCCGGCAGCTTGACTAGAAAAAAACTCACCACCCGATTCTCGTAAGTCCGCTTTTCCTCTTCGTTCATGTTCGCAAAATTCCCGTGAGCAATCACCGCTTGCTCTTTCGGCTCTGGAGCTTTCGCAAACACCTGCCCCGTGATTTCCCCCAACTCCGGGTCGTCAATCGCGTGAATAAAAAGTTTCGGCACGCCGGCCAGCGAATTCATGCTCTTGGACAACGTCGGCAAAGACTCCGGCACGTGATTCATCCACTCGAAGCTGCGCTGTGCCGAACGCACCATTAACGGAAATCGGCCTAGCCCTTCGCGCTCCACTCCAATCTTCACCATCTCTTCCGGCGAATCGTAAATCGAATCGACCACGATCGCCTTCACCCGCTTATCGCTCTCCGCCTCACGCATCGCGGCGTAGGCACCGAGGTTGTAACCCCACAAACCAAAATTTTGCGGATCGATATCCGTTCGCGTAGCCAGCGCATCAATTGCCGCGCGCACTTCGTCCGCTTCGCGATATCCGAAAGTAGTCACGCCCGGATTCGCTCCGTGCGCCGCAAAATCAAACACCATCACGTTGTACTGATGATCCTGCAGCGCAGTGACCAGCGTCAGCAGTTCGCCCCGGCTCGAACCATATCCATGACACAAAATAATGGTCGGTGCCCCGCGAAACCCCGGAAAAAACCAGCCTTCCCGCGTTCCCAAACTTCCCACCGAAAAATTGACCGCTTCCGGCCGCCCCGGAAACGTCTCCATATTAATCTCATTGCTGGTCCGCGGCGGTTTGACGATCCGGTACACCACAAACACCGCCACCGCGCCAATCGACAGCACCGCAAAAAACGCCAGCGCCACGATTGCCATGAATAATTTTGTATACCAGCGTCTTGGATAGCGTAGTTCGAAGAGGATGGACATTCGTATTCTGCGCAACTCTATGTGCGTTACTGCTGCTTTTCAGCCACGACCGCGCGCCTGCAGGATAAAATTGATCGTAGCATATCTTTCGCGCTAGCCACCGCGAACCGTGCGCCTCTGTGTCGATTTCGTATCGTTTTAGCGCCGCGTTCGGTACCAACCGCCTCGCGGAATCGGCTATTATGAAACGTGCCCCGCCGCAACCGCGCGGCTGGCCACTGTCCATGAATATCGTCGACCTCCGGCAAATGTCTGTTCGCCAGCTTGAGCCTCTTCTCGAAGAAGAAGCGCGGCATTGGCGCGACGAATTGCATTGGGACTATCGCGGCGCGCTGGAACTCATTAAACGCTTTCTGGAAGCGCACGCCCTCTGCGGATATGTGGCCTTCGAAAATACCGAACCCGCCGGCTACACTTTCTATGTATTGGAAGAGCAAAAAGGACTGATCGGCGGCCTCTACGTCTCAGCGCGCTTTCCCCAAGCGGTCATCGGACGCCGCCTCCTCGAAGAAATGCTGTTTTCCATGCGCAATATTCCCCAACTCGGGCGTATCGAAGCCCAACTCATGCCCTTTGGCGGTCCGGTGGATTCCCCGCTCCTCGAACAGGGCTTCCATCTTTACACCCGTCAATTCATGCTGCTCGACCTCGCGAAAAATCCAGACACTCACGCCGGAGCCGCCGCCGGGATGCGCCTCGAGCGCTGGAATGACCGCTACTTCGAGCCTTGCGCGAAATTAATTTACCTAGCCTATGCAAATCATGTGGATGGAGAAATTAACGATCAATATCGCAGCCGCGCCGGCGCCCTGAAATTTCTAAAAAATATTATCCTGCTTCCGGGATGCGGCCAATTTATTCCCGCCGCCTCATTCGTTCTACGGCAGCCGGGCAGCGACGAACTGGTTGCCGCTGTGCTAACCAGCGAAGTTTCTCCCGGCGTCGGACACACCACGCAAATTTGCGTCCTACCTGGCTACCAAGGTCACGGGCTGGGACGAACTCTGATGAACGCTTCCAGCGAGGCTCTCCGCTCCATGAAATTTCGCGAGTTAACCCTCACCGTCACCAGCGACAACCACACCGCAGTCCACCTCTATGAGCAACTAGGCTTCACCACCATCCGCACCTTCACCGCCGGCGTCTGGCCCCGCTAATCTCCAAATCAGCTTGGATTGCTCCCACTAGTAACAGTTCCCGAGTTTCGAGTTTCGAGTTTCGAGTTTCGAGTTTCGAGTTTCGAGTTTCGAGTTTCGAGTTTCGAGTTTCGCTCTCCTCACTTCCCCGCCAAACTCTTCTTCCGCGCCGCTTCAAACTCGTCCCCAGCCTGCCAACCCACCAACCCGCCCTGTGACGCCGCCTTTTCTCCCAACGCAATGCCAAAGCGCGTCATTTTCGCCAACCCAGAAAAATCCCACGACGCCTGATATTCGTCGCTCGGCTGGTGATAATGATGCTCGTTGTAGTCCGTAGCCTGAGCCTCGCCCCACGCGGCGTCGTGCCCCTTAAATTTGTTTCCCTCGTTAATCGAAAACGATGGTACGCCCACCCGTGCCAGACTGAAATGATCCGACCGGTAATAATGCCCCGCTCCCGGCTGCGCGTCGGGACGCACCGCCAAGCCAAATTCCCGCGCTGTCGCTTCCACCGTCGGATAAAAACTTGTCCGCTCCGCCCCGCTCACTTCCACTTCTTCTGGCTCTCCGTACGGCGGCAGCGCATCAAAATTCAAATCGATGGAAATTTTTCCGGCCGGTACCGGCGGATGCTCTCCCAAATATTCCGACCCAAGCAGCCCCTGCTCTTCCGCCGTTACCGCTGCAAACAAAATCGAACGCGCCGGCGCGGGTTTCGCTTGCGTCCACGCCCGAGCTATCTCCAACAAGATTCCGCACCCGGTAGCATTATCGATCGCTCCGTTGTAAATGTCGTCTCCCGATTTCTCCGGAGTAATTCCCAAATGATCGTAGTGTGCCGTGTACAGCACCGCTTCGGAGCTGCGCTGCGAATCAGCGCCGCTCAACTCCGCCACCACATTTCGAGAAACAAACGGCCGCAACTTGCTCGTCACGTGCGCCTTCAAACGCACCGGCAGCTCTATGGGTTTGAACTCCCGCGATTGCGCTTGCTGAAATAATTTGTCCAGGTCCAGTCCAGACATAGCTGCCAGTTTTTTCGCCACGTCGAGTTGAATCCACGATGCCGCTTTCAGCTTTGGAGTGGGGTCCCGCTTCAAATAGGAACGCTCACTACCCCACGAATTTCGCACCACGTCCCAGCCGTAGCTAGCCAAATCCGTTCGATGAATAATCAGCGTAGCCACCGCCCCGCGCCGCGCCGTCTCCTCAAATTTATAAGTCCACCGCCCGTAATACGTCAGCGCAGGGCCCTTAAAGAAATTCGGATCAGAGGTAACCGGCTCATTCACAAAAAGCAGCGCCACTTTCCCGTGCAGATCCTCGCCTTTGTAATCGTCCCAATCGTATTCCTGTGCCTTAATTCCGTACCCGACGAAAACAATCGGCGCATCAATATTTTCCGTTTCGCTCTGGCTCTCGTCGTTAGTCACGAAGTCGTCCAGATTTTTCAGCTTCAGCTCGGCGCCTTTCGCGGGAATTAACTCGAAGCCCGTATTCGCCAGCGTCTTTACCCCCACCATCGGAACACTCTGAAAATAAGTCCCGTCATCCCCCGTCGGCTTGAGCCCATAAGATGCAAATTGTTTCGCGATGTAGTCCGCCGCCAGATCACCTCCGCGCTGTCCAGTGCCCCGTCCTTCCAGTGCATCGCTTGAAAGATACTTCACATGCGCACGAATTTTCTCCGCATCCACAGCCTTCATCGCCGCCGATTGCTGGCCCCCGCGCACCATCTTGCCGTGCGATAGCGTTCTCCACGCAAAAGACACCGCCACCACCGCGCATAAGGTCAGCAAAATAATTCGGCGCATCATTTCCCCCGATGCAAAAGTTATTTTTCAGCGTGTCGCGATTTACTTCTTCACCCGATCCTTCAGCAAATTCTTCAATTCGCTCATGAATTCCTGCACGTCCTTGAAATCCATGTATACCGACGCGAACCGCACATACGCCACCTTATCCAGCTTCTTCAAGCGATGCATAATCATTTCGCCGATTTCCGTGGTGGTCAGCTCGCGTTCCGTCGCGTCGTGCACCACACCCTCAAGATCATCGACGATCGCCTCCAGCTTTGGCGTGGCCACCGGCCGCTTTTCGCATGCCTTCAGCAATCCTTGCAGAATTTTTTGCCGCTCAAACCGTTCCCGCCGGCCATCCTTCTTGATCACCATGTACGGAATTTCGTCAATCCGCTCGTACGTCGTAAACCGCCGCCCGCATTTCAGGCACTCGCGACGTCGCCGGATGGTATCTCCGGTTCGCCCCTCGCGAGAGTCGATCACTTTGTCGTCAATATTCGCACAAAAAGGACACTTCACTCGTTCAGTTCTCCTCGCTGCTTTCGCGATTCCGCGCCGCCGTCTCGCTCGACGCGCCATTTTTTGCCAAATCCTTCGCCACCGCCGTTCGCAACTCTGCCTTTTCCATCTCTTTTTCTTTTTTCGCCATTTCCCGCAATTGTCCCAGCGAAAATCCCTGCTGGATCAAAATCGGCACGCCCGCAAGACTACACGCTGCGAAGGTAATCAGCCAAATCACAATTGCCACCGCGACCGCCTGCTCATTTCCTATCCCAAAAATTGCCGTGTAAGCAATGATCGTTCCGGCCTGCGATCCGCCTCCCACGCCCGGAACTTGCACCGCGGAACCGACCAGTGTGAATGCCAGCGCCAAAGTCGAATCGCCCAGACCGATTGTACCTAGCGTGCCCCCAAAACTTTGCGACACCCAGTAATAAATCACCAGCACCAAAAACCAGTGCGCTCCGGAATAAAGCGCCGCCAGCGCCAGATCGCTCCACGTTCGAATCGTCTGCACTCCGCGCACAAATCCCAGCGCAATCCCCGCCAGTTTCGCCCGCCAGCCGCGGGTTTCCAGCCATCCTTGCAGACGCCGCTCCAACAGCGCCGTGCCATGCAGCCGCAAATACGCCAGTACCGAAATCGCGAATGCCACTCCCAAAAATAGCAGCGTCCCGCCGGTTCGCGCCGCCGCTTCCAGCGATTTGGTTTTTTCCGTCGATGCGCCCCGAGCCGCGTACAAAGACAATCCTACCGCCGCGATTACCGCCATGCTGGCGATATCAAAAATCCGCTCCAGCGCCCAAATCCCAAACGTATCCGCGAGCGGAAGATTTTCCTCGCGCGCCATCAGCAGCGGACGCACCGGCTCCCCCGCCCTCCCCAGCAGAAAGACCGACGAAAATCCCGCCAATGTTATTTTGTATATCGTCCAGAAGCGCGACGGCCCTAAATTCCGTTGAAATACTTCCCAGCGCAGCGCCCGCAATGCATAGCAGCCATAAATCGCCACAATCGAAAGAATCAGGTAATAAGGATTGGCTCCCCGCAACGCCTGCCAAAGTTTCGCCCCGCTAAAATCTCCCAGGCGAAACATTCCCCGCGACCGATACACGAGAAACCCCACCACCAAAATTCCCACCACCAAAGCCCAAATTTTTTTGGAAGCCACACGCATGAGGTGAAGAGCCTACTGGCCTCAACCCGCACCGTCAAGTTTCCGCCAGCTAGGTGGGTCAGTTTCCGCTTTGACCGCCATCTAAACTACCCATTTTCAACGCGCACTTTTATATCGGAGTACGCCGCATCAATAAGCCTGCTCAGCGCCGCAGCGCTTGTAGCCGTTCCCAGTCTCAATTTCACATGGCGCATGAACTTGCCGGCACCCTGCAACAAGCTAGCCGGGTCCGGCAGCGCTGCGCCGTGAAAGAACCCTACGTTTACGTGCGAAGCGAATACGTTGACGTACCCGAAAGGGGCATCTCCCAAACACGCAACCGGGCAGCCATCATGCAAGAGCTCCCGTACCTCGTCCCCGCACTTTCGCATTGCTTCAAACCACTGCTTCGCGACGCCTCCCAATTCACCTGCATGCTCTTTCATCCACGCATCGATGGCGGGATCTCGCTCGACAGCGCCATTGAATCGCAGCAATTCCGTTCTCATGACCCCGCTACTCTTCCCGCAAAGTCTTCGCCGGATCGATCCGCGCAATCTTCAAAGCCGGCAGCGCAGTGGCAAGCACAGTAACCAGCCCCAGCGTGAGCACCACACCCGCCAGCGTCGGCGTGTCGTAAACATCCACTCCATACAGCACACTCCGCATCACTCGCAGACTCGCCGCGCACAATCCCAATCCGGCTACCAGGCCCAGCGCCGACGCCCCAGCTCCCGGAAGCCCAATCTGCATCATCGCCTTGCCAACCGTCGACCCCAACGCCATCCGTATCCCGATTTCTCGCGTTCTTTGCGCAACCATATTAGCCACCAGCGCAAAAATCCCCACCGCGCTAAGCACCAGGGCCAGCGTCGCCATCGCACTCAGTAACGCCACTTCAATTCGCTGCGTCGCCAGCGTCCGAGCCAGCAAATCCTTCATGCTGTAGAACCCAGACGCCGGAAGATTGGGATCCACGCTAGCCAGCGCGCGCTGCATCTGCGCCGGCAATCCTTCCACCGGGGCCGCCCTGCGCACCACCCAGTTCGGTTGAAACCACACATGCACTAGCGCTAGAGCAGCCGGTTTCACCTGCGTCGCCGGAATATACATCGCTTGCTCGCTCATCAATGGAGCGCCTCTATACAGCCCAGACGAAACCGAAACATCCGCAACCTCGCCCACAATCAGCGTGTCGCGATTCACGTGCCGCCCGATTGGACTCGCTCCGCCGTAAAACTTTCGCGCAAACGCCTGATTCACTATCGCCACCGACTGCGTATTTGCACCATCGCCGTCCGTAAACACTCGTCCAGCAATCAACGGCATCTGCAGCGTGCTGAAATATCCTGGCGTCACGTAGACGACATCCGTGCCTTCCTGCTGACCGGCTTCTTTCCCGTCGCTAAGCGTCACCCCATCGTTCAATGCCCGCTCGAATGGCAAGCTCAATCCCACCGCGGCATCTTGCACTCCCGGAATTTGCCGCATCGCCGCCGTGCTGTCGCTCAACAATTTTCGAAACGCCGCTGCATCGTGATAGCGAGCATCGTCTAGCGAAGCCTTAGCGGTCATCACTCCTTCGGGATTGAATCCCGGCGGCAAAGTCTCCAGGTGGATCAGCGTCCGCACCAGCAACCCGGAGCCCGCCAGCAGCAAGACCGTCAGCGCCACTTCACCGGCAATCAGCACCTGCCGCAGACGCAAACCCCCTGACTTCCCGACCGCCCGGCTAGCCATCGACGACCGCAGATCCACCTTCCGCGCGGCCAGCGCCGGAAGCATGCCGAACAACACACTCGTCAGCACCGATACCGCCAGCGTGAACAGCATCACCCGGCCATCCAGCGCCACTTGCGCCACTGGCAAGAAATGTTCCGGCAACAAGAGCAGCAGCCCACGCAACGTGGCAAACCCCACTCCCACACCCGCCGCTCCGCCAACCAGCGCCAGCAGCAAATTCTCGATCCAAAACTGTTTTTGTATCTGCCAGCCAGAAGCCCCCAGCGCCAGCCGCGTCGCCACCTCCGAACTCCGCCGCAACATGCGCACCAGTGTCAGCCCGGCAAGATTGCCGCAAGCAATAAACAGAATGAAGCCGGCCACCAGCATCAGCGTCAACACTTGTGGACGCAGCGCGTCCGTCTCCCCTTTTTGCAGTGACACGGAGTAATACGCAATCTGCGACCCCGGATTGTTCTTCAAAAATCGTTCGGCGTGCAAAGACCACGCGCGATTGATTTGCCCATCCGCCTCTTGCCAGGTCGCCCCGTCGCGTAGCCGCGTGATCGGGTCGAAGTTTGTTCCGCCTCCTTCGCCTTCGCGGCTCGGCTGCAGCGACGTATACAAATCCGCATTCAGCGGAGTCGTCGCGCTTTCCGGCAGCACTCCCACCACCGTGTACGGCTCTCCCTTCAGCAAAATGCCCCGCCCGATAATCCGCAGGTCCGAACCAAAAAGATTCCGCCAGATGCTGAATCCAAGAATCGCGGCCTTCCCGCTGTGCGGACGATCCTCATCCTCGGTAAAATTTCGCCCCACCAAAGGCTGAATGCCCAGCACATCAAAATAGTGAGCCGAAATCCGACCATCATGCACATATTCCGCGTGCGACCCGGACTGCAGATTCACGCCAGACGTACCACCAGACACCACCGAAATCAACGCCGGCACATTGTCTCGCAGCAGTTCCCACTTCTCGCCATCGACCCCGCTTCGGCTGTCTGAGGGATTCGCTCCCGTCACCCGCGCATAAATCGTGCCCATTCGCTCCGCATGCGCATACGGCAAACTCTTCAAAATCAGCGCGTTAACCAGGGAAAAAATCGCCGTGTTCGCCCCAATCGAAAGCGCCAGCGTAATCACCACCGCCGCCGTAAATCCCGGATTCCGCCACAGTTGCCGAACAGCAAATCGAATGTGCTGCATCCCGCCACCTCCCGCCACTGAACTATGCGAGTCCCACCATGACTTACGGCCCGAAGGCCGAATTTGTTTCCGCTACGTTGCGACTCGCTGCCGCCTTCGATCCACTCCTGGCCTCATTCCTTGTCTTTCCTCAACCGTATCAAGCACGAGTTCCGTAGAACGGGCATGCGCACCCCCGTTACTCCGCCCGCAGCGCCACCATCGGATCCACGCTCATCGCCCTCCGCGCCGGAATCGCGCACGCCGCCAATGCCACCACCGCCAACACCATCATCACTCCGCCCAAAACCAACGGATCGAGCGGCCGCACACCATAAACCTGATTCGCCACCGCCTTGTGCAATGACGCCGCACCAATAAATCCCACCACCAATCCCGCGGCCACCAACGCAAAACCCTCGCGCAGCACCATCCTCAAAATTCCTGTCCGACTGCTGCCCAACGCCACGCGAATGCCAATCTCGCGCGTGCGCTGCGTCACCAGATACGCCAGCACTCCATAAATCCCGAGCGATGCCAGAAATAGCGCCACCAAACCAAACGCATTGGCCAACAGCATCGAAGTCCGCCGCGACGCCAGCGACAAATCGATCCGCTCCGTCATCGAGTGCACGTCAAACACAGCCAGATCCGGATCCAGCCCCGCAAGCACGGATCTCAAAGAACCGATTGTCGAAGCCGCGTCCCCCTTGCTCTTCAAAGCAAAAGTAAAATTGGCTGCTGGCTGCTGCATATTAGGCGTATAGAACGCGCCAAACTGCGCTCGCGTCCCTTCCAGATTCTCGTACCGCAGCGGACGCGTCACGCCCACCACCGTCATCCACGTGGTGCGCTCATCCGGCTTCAGAAAACTCTTGGGATCTGGAAAATACATGCGACGGCCAATCGGATCGCGATCTGGCCAGAAATGCCGCGCCAGCATCTCATCCACGATCACCGTTCGCGGTGCGGTTTCGTTATCGCGCTCATCAAAGCTCCGCCCACGAAGCATCGAAATCCCCATTGCTTCAAAATATCCGGGCGTGATCGACATGCTAAGCGGTGAAATCAGGGACTCGCCGGGCTTCATCTGATAACCTTCCGCCAGTATCACCGTGTCATCGTGGCTACTGCCGAGAGGGATTGCATCGGTCGCCCCGGCCACCTCAACCCCCGGGATACCACGTACCGCTGGCAGCGCGCGTTTCATAAATCCATCCCGATCCTCGGGAGTGGAATATTTCGGCTGCGGCAAAGTAACCTCCGCCGTAATCACCCCGTTAGGATTGAACCCCGGATCCACCTGCAAGAGCCGTCGAAAACTGGTCAGCAATAATCCCGCCCCCACCAGCAACGCAAACGCAAATCCGATCTGCGCCGCCACCAGAAGTTGACGCACGCTGCGCGACTTTTTCCCCGTCGTGCCGGTGCGGCTGTCTTCGTGTAATGCATCGTTGATTCCAATTCTGGAAATCCCCGCCAGCGGAAAAAGTCCTACAAACAGTCCCGCGACAAGTGCCAGAGCCACCGACACCAGCACCACGCTGCCATCTACGTGTACTTCGCTGGCGCGCGGAAAATCTTTCACTCCAATCTTGTTCATTGCGCTCAGCAAACCCGCTCCCAGCCCCACTCCCGCAATCCCGCCCAGCAATGCCAGTCCTAAATTCTCCAGCAGCAATTGCCGCATCAATTGCATATGCCCCGCGCCCAAGGCGATCCGCGTAGCCATTTCTTTCCGCCGCAGCGCCAGCCGCGCCAGCGCAAGATTGGCGATATTCAACCCGCCGATCAGCAGCACCACCAGCGCGCCGCCCCATAGCAAATACAAAACCGGTTTCACGCCGGAGGTCAGCATGTCCTGAAGCGGCGTAATCACCGTGTGGAATCCGGCGTTCAGCAACGCCTCTTTTAATTCTGGAGTGCGTTCCAAATTTTCATTATTCAGCGCATCCACCTGCGCTTGTGCTTGCTGAATCGTCGCTCCCGGCTTCAGTCGCCCAATATCGTAATAATTGTTGCTGTGATGTACCCTCTTCTGCTCTTCGGTTAGCGCCAGTGGAATCCAAAACCGCACCTCCGGGTCTATGAAATTAAAATTGCGAGTCATCACGCCGACAATCGTAAAAGGCCGTCCGCTGATGCGCAGAGCCTTGCCGATTGCCGAACGATCCCCGCCGTAAAGTTGCCGCCACAATCCGTCGCTTAAAATCACTTGCTGATCCGAGCCCACCTGTCCATCCTGCTCCGTAAATGCCCGGCCAACCGGCGGAGCAACTTGCAGCAAATGAAACCACGACGGCGTCACCAGCATCCCGCGCACCTGCTCCGGCGAGCCGTTCAGTTCCACGGTTTGGTCGCGCCGCCGAAATGCCGCCTGACTCTCGAACGCCGTCATTTCCCGAATCCGGTCGATATAATCGCCCGAACTGCTGTTGTTGATTCCAACCACCCCCGCTTTCGGGTATTCGTTCGACATCAGCAAAATGGAATTCGCGTCCGGAAACGGCAATGGACGCAGCACCACCGAATTCACAATCGCGAAAAGCGCCGCGTTCGCCGCAATGCACACCGCAAACGTAAGCATCACCGTCGCCGTAAATCCCTTCGCCCGCCACAACGAACGGCTGCCCTGCCGAATGTCCAGGAGTAGCTTTTCCATGTCGTATCTCCTATTGCGTTAGGACGAGGCCTTCAATTGCAGCAGCGCTCCACTACCGCGCCGGGTCACCCAATAAATAACCATAACGGAAGCCATCTCTCAAAGCCCGCAACGATTCCATGAGGTCAAGAAAGAACACAACAATCCGCACTGATAAAATGGATACGAAATGGAGGGAGGAAAGTTCACCGCTTCCGCACAAATTAACCCCGCTACTCACTCCGCAACAACGCTTGTGGATCGATCCGCGTAGCACGCCACGCCGGCACACTGGCCGCCACCAACGAGACAATCCCTACCAGCGCCACTACTCCCACCAATGTCAGCCCATCCGGATGGCTGTGGCCAATGCAGCCGGTCGGCGCGGTCGCACTGCGCAACGGCAGCCGCGTTGAAGTCGCCGATGATGGCTTGGGGCACGTTCGCAGCGGTTACTTCCGGGTGGCCGACCACACTCCCCGGAACCAACATCAACGAGCGCTAACCCTGTTGTCGGCAGCCGTCGGAATCAATGGCCATACGCCGTGACGATAGCTTCCGGAATAATGGAGCTACGGACATCGAACAGTGGCTGCTTTTCGCCACGCAGTGTCTTGTCGAGAAACGCTCGGATGAATTGCTTAATGAGATCGAGATTGTGCAGCACCGTTGGCGTTTCGGGAAATCCGTCCTGACCGTGGAAGAGAAGCGGCACATCGCTGAAACTGGGGTGCGCGATGCTCGGCGAATGCAATACGACGTCGTACGAACCGGAACGTAGTTCCTGAAGCTGCTGTTGCTTGACGTTCTTGTATTCGGCGATCTGATCAGGCGTGCCGCCCATGCCGTTGTCCGGATGGAAGGCCTCGAGGAACAGCAGTGGTTGGCGCATAGTTTGATCGTCCTGGTAGAGCGGAAGCGCGGCTACGGGTACCATACCACCGTCGAGGTCCACGCAAGCCTGGATCCGGGAGTCTTGCTGGCATGCGCGTGCAGCAAACTCTGCGCCTGCTGAGTGTCCCATGGCGGCAAGCCGCTTCAGGTCGATTGCGCCGGCTAGTGCGAATTGCTGCTTGCCCTGATTGAGCTGTGTCAATCGATCGATGACGAAACGAACGTCGGCTGCGCCCGCGCTGATCCTGACTGAAACTTGTTTCGTCATCCACTTCAGACCCTCGGATTGGGAGAGTCCGGCAGGCGGCGAATCGTTGTGCAGAGTGACGACTCTGCCGTCCGGGAACCAGATGGCCTTCGCCGTGTACGTGTGTTCGATACTGGCTACGACGTATCCATGACTCACTAGGTCTTCGATCAGCACTGTGTATTGGAATGCGGTGCTGCCGAGCCCGTGAGAGAAAGTGACAACCGGAAACGGCGTACGGCTGTAAGCAATCGGTGCGTGGTTGATCGCATGCGATGAAATCTCCCCCGATACAATTCCGGCCCAGGCATTGCCAAACTCGCGGCTCATGAGTTTGTGGATTTCTGGCAGTGCATCCATCTGTGCCGCGCCTGGGAGGTACTGTCCCCTTGCGCCGGCGGATTTCGCCGCCGGATACCAAAAATAGACCATCAGCTCGCGCTGGCGACTTGGGTCGTAGTCATCGGTGCGCGAAGTATCGATCCAGTGAAACCCGACCCTGCCGATGCCGAATGGTCCAGATGGCGATGGGATTTGGGGCATGGCGGCGGATGTCTGAATGCTACTAGATGCGGTCAGCTGCTGAACGTGGGCGACGCAAACACTGAAGAAGCAGGCGATCAGAATGCTACGAAGTTCGGGAGAACCCATCGGCATAACGTCGCACGCCGAAGTGCGGCAGTCAAGGGCCGCGAATATTACTTCGATGCTTGTCGACCCAAATCGCTGAGGCACTCACTGAGTCGCAAAAAATGAGTCGCGGAGCGGTTAAAGGGCAAGTCGGAAGTAATGCAAAACCGCGGACGCGACGGTATTCGTCAGGATCCCGTTGGGGCGACACCGCCTAAGACTCCCGCGCTGGCCACTCCCTCCACTGCGGCCTAAACGCGACGCCTACGGCGTCGCAGGCCTCCGTTCCGGGAGTGGCCAGGCAGAGGCACTACATGTTTTAATAGCTAAACCGCTGGCGAGCAAACCACCCCCGAAGCTATTCCACTTAGCATATACCTAGCACTCGTTGGGCGTATGGACGCGCGACAATCCGTCCTTGATGTCCATGTTTCTTCCCGCCATCAGTGCCACGGCGACGACTTCCCTCTACCAGTTCCATCGCCCAAGTTCTTAGGCCACTGTCACCCATCCCTTGTCTTTCCTCAATCCTATCAGTAAGATGCACCCAGACTCACGGTGCACGACGCCTACCCTACGGAACATTTTGCCCGCAACTTTCGTTCCATAGTTTGCAGGCCCGTGAGCCGCCTTCGCTAACCCCGCAGGCGACTCCAGAAGTCGCAGGATCCGAGGCTGATGATACGTTGGAGCAGGATGCCCAACTGGTCCAGCAATGCCTCCAGGGCGACAGTTCGGCCTGGGAAGAGCTTGTGCGTCGCCATACGCGCCGGATCTTCAACATTTGTTATCGCTTTACCGGCAATGGCGCGGAAGCCGAAGACCTTTCGCAGGAAGTTTTCCTGCGCGTCTACCGCACCATCGGCAGTTACCGTTCGGCGCATGGCGGATTTGCAACTTGGATGACTAGCGTGACTCGAAACCTTTTGATCGACCATTACCGGCGCACCAAGCGAGACCGCATCACAGACTCGCTGGACGACGCTATGCCCGTGGTCGAAAACAAGGCGTCTTCCGCGCGCCGCCCCGACGAGCAAGCTCTGCTGGGTGAATTGAGCGCGCAGGTGCAGGCCGCCCTAACCAAACTTTCACCCGAACTTCGCGAAGCCGTGGTCCTTCGCGACTTGCAACAATTGGACTACTCCGAAATTCAACAAGTTTTATCCGTACCCGAAGGCACGGTAAAATCGAGAATCAACCGCGGACGTATCGAACTGGCCCGCGTCCTCCAGCAAATGGGAGTGCGGCCATCATGAGCGCGGAAAATTTTATGAACTGGACTTGCGAACAAACCGAAGCGCGGCTCAGCGATTATCTCGACGGCGTTCTCCAGCCCGCCGAGCAAACCGCTTTCAACGCGCACGTTGCCGCATGCGAGCGCTGCGCGCCGCTCATCGCCAGTGTTTCGCATCTGGTTTCCGGCATGCATTCCATGGAGCAGCTCGAAGCTCCGCCGCGCCTGGTTTACGCCATTCTGGACAAAACGCTCGGGCCGCGCGAAACCGTCACCGGCTGGAAGCTGGTTCTCAGTTGGGTGCGCGGCATGGCTTCGGTGCGCTTTGCGTACGGCGCGCTTTCCCTCGCCGCAACCGCGATTGTGTTAATCACTGCTTCCGGTTTCAACTGGCGGCATCCAAAAATGGCGGACCTGCAGCCCACAAATATTTATCGCAACGCTGACCGTCAAGCGCATTTGGTTTATGCGCGCAGTGCAAAGTTTGTTAGCGATCTTCGCGTAGTAAATGAAATCCAATCTCGTCTGCGCCAAGACAACGATATTCCGCCGGCGCCCGAATCTGAGCCTTCGCAAAAACAGCCGGGACGCAGCGATAGCGCGCCGCCCACTTCGCCGCGCCAGCAAAATCGCGCGTACGATCCGGAGCGCCATGTAAATTTATTTGCCATGGCCAATTTGTTTGCCATTAATTCGCCTTTCGTGCACAGCCAATTGCAGGGCCCACCCAGCGGGAGGAAAACACCATGAAGTGTGCCGTCCATCCTGATGTGGACGCCGTCGGTTTTTGCCGGAACTGCGGCAAGCCGATGTGTCCGGTTTGTGTGCGGCCAGTCCGCGATGTTTTGTACTGCGAAGATTGCTTGGCAAATGTAATGGGCCACATTCCGGCCGCGGCCAACGCCGCAAATCCTGGTGCCGTCCCTGGCGCTGTCCCCGGCCCAATCCCTGGCGCAGTTCCTGGCAGTGTCCCTGGAACAGTTTCCGGAATTCCTCCAGCCGTTTCCTCCAATGCTCCAAGCCCGATGCTCGCTTTCTTCCTCGGATTTTTGCCGGGTCTCGGCGCCTTCTATAACGAGCAGTACGGCAAGGGTGTAATTCATCTGGCGATTTTTATGTTTCTTTTCATTCTCGGAGTGGATGGAGACATCGGCGGCGGAGCCAAAGCGGCCCTGTGGCTTTGCATCATTGCGTTCTGGATTTTCATGGCAATTGACGCGTTTCGCACCGCAAAAGCAAAACAAGCGGGCTACGTGCTCAGCGATCCGCTGGAAAGTTTCAGCAAAGGCCGCCCCATTGGGCCGATCCTGGTAATCGCGGTCGGCGCTTTATTGCTCCTGCACAATTTCGACTGGTTCCCTTTTTATCGTCTCCACGATTTTTGGCCAATCATTTTGATCGTCGTTGGAATTGTGATGTTCCGAAGTCGCCTGAGCAATCGTTCTTGAAGGGAGAGCAGCTATGAGTCTGAAAACTCGCTGCCGTTGTCCGCGCTGCACCATTCGCGGCTTGATGGGACCCGCGGTCGTGGTAACCGTCGGCATTCTTTTTCTGCTGCAGCAAATGCGCGACGGCTACGATTTCGGCCAAACCTATCCGGTAATTTTGGTGGTGATCGGAATAATTATGCTGGCTTCCGCGCTCGCCCCCATGGACGGACATATTTCGAGCGACGGGCCGCCCAACGCGATTCCGCCGGCCCCCGGCGCTCCGCCAACTTCCACATCTCCACCTTCTTCCACTCCATCGCTGCCCGAGCAGGGACGCTAAACGCCGATGGCCACCACCCGCCCGCGTGGCAGCAGTATATTTAGCGGAACTTTCCTGATTTTTATTGGTCTGGTGTTGCTGCTTCACAATTATCGCGGCCTGGAAATTGGCGGGCTTTTTACTCGCTGGTGGCCGCTGATTTTTATTATTTGGGGCGCGATTAAACTTTACGAACGCACTGCAGGTGCGCGTTACGGAACCGGCTCGCGCACCACCGGCACCGAAATTTTTCTGATCGTCGGTTTGCTCGCGCTGGTGGGCATCGTCGTGGGAGAAGAAACCGCGCAGAATCGCTGGCCGGGCCTGATCAACACGGATTTTGGCAATACTTCCAGTTTCGATCTGGATGTTCCCGCAAAAACCGTTCCCGCCGACGCTCGCATTTTGGTTCGCGGACGCCGCGGCGACGTCACGGTGCGCGGTTCGGACACGGCGGAAATTCGTGTCTCCGGAAAGAAAAATGTGAACAGCTGGTCGGAATCGGAAGCGCAGCGGCGCGCCGATCGCATCGGCGCGGAAATCGTGCAAAACGGCGACGGTTACGAAGTCCATCCCACCGGCGATCCGGAAACCCGCAGTAGCGTGGACCTGGAAGTCGAAGTTCCGAAAAAAGCGCGCGTAACCATCCAGAGTGCGAAAGGCGATGTGACTGTTTCCGATATGTCCACACCGGTGGAGATTGAAGGAAAAAATGGCGACGTCGATGTCCGCGACACGCTTGGCGATGTAAACGTCGAGGCGCACCACGGAGATACGAAAATTTCCAACACCACCGGCAACGTGCAAATTTCCGGAAGTGGAGGAGGCGTCGAAGTGGTGAATGCGTCCGGCAGCTTGACGCTGAACGGCGAATTTATCGGCGTGGTGCGCGCGGAAAAAGTCGCGAAAGGCATGCGCTTTGTTTCGCACCGCACGGACCTGACCATCGCGCAATTGTCGGGACACATGGAAACCGGCTCTGGCAATATGGAAATTATCGACGCGCCGGGCAATTTGAGTTTGCGCACTCGCGAGGACGACATCAGCATTGAAAATGCCACCGGCAAAGTGACCGTGACCAACAGCAAAGGCAACATTGAAGTGCGTTTCTCCTCGCCGCCAAAGGAAGATATTGAAATCACCAATTCTTCCGCGGCAATTACCATCAGCCTGCCGGCCTCCTCCAGTTTCGATATTCTTGGCGATTGCCATTCCTGTGATATCGATTCCGAATTTTCCGGCGACAATTTGCGGCAAACCAACACTTCCGGCAACGGACACCTGGAAGGCAAATACGGTTCCGGGCGCGGACCAAAAATCACGTTGAAAACCAGTTACGGTTCGATTTCAATTCACAAAACCAGCTAGCGTCGAACGGTTTCGTTTCCCTCAGCAAGTCAACGCCGAACAGATTCGATTTCGTTCTACTCAACTAGTCAACGGCTTCGATTCCCTTTCACTCAACAAATTAACGGCGAACAGATTCTGGTTCGATCCACAAAACAAGTTAGCGGCATGCGCTTTGCTCAGCGGGTTGCGACGCGCTGCAAATCCTCGAAAAAATTGGGATAGGAAACTCCGGCGCAATCGGCGTCGCGAATCGTGGTGTTTCCTTCGGCGGCCAACGCGACGACGGCGAAGGCCATGGCGATGCGGTGATCGCCGTGCGGTTCGATTTCCGCGCCGTGAATTTTTCCAGCGGCGCGGCCTTCCACGCGAAGACCGTCCGGGCGCTCTTCCACGGTGGCGCCCATACGCCGTAAATTTTCAGCGAGCGCGGCGATCCGGTCGCTTTCTTTCACGCGGAGCTCGGCGGCGTCTTTGATTTCAATGCCGTTTTCAGTGAATGGTCCGAGCGCGGCGAGCATCGGCAATTCGTCGATCAGCAGTGGAATTTGCGCGCCAGAAATTATTCCGCCTTGCAGCTCCGCGCCCTTTACCGAGAGGTCGCCGACGATTTCTCCGTGCGCGCTGCGCAGCGAAACCATGCTTAAAGAAGCGCCCATAGCGGTGAAAACGTCCAGGATGGCGGTGCGCGTGGGATTCAGTCCCACGTTGTGAATCAGCAAAGTTGAATCCGGAAAGAGCGAGGCCGCAGCGATAAAAAATACCGCGGAAGATAAATCTCCCGGAATATCCAGCGAGCGCGCTTGCAGTTTGTTGCCGCTCGCGCCGCTGACCGCGTTCGCGACAGTCGATTGGTTCGCGCTCCCCGCGCTATGCGGGCCGTGGAGACGGATGGTCTTGCCGTGTTTCTCCAGCTCGACGCCAAACTCGGCGAGGGCGAGCTCGGTGTGATCGCGGGTAGCGGCAGGCTCGGTGACAGAAGTGACGCCGTCGGCGAACAGTCCCGCGAGGAGCACCGCGGATTTTACTTGCGCGCTGGCCATGGGCATTTGGTAGTCGATGGCGCGCAACTTTGCGCCGTGAATTTCCAGCGGCGCAAAATTATCGTCACGCGCGCGAATGTCCGCGCCCATTTCTCGCAGCGGACCGACCACGCGTTTCATCGGACGTTTTTGCAGCGAGGAATCGCCGGTGAGCTTGGAAGTGAATTCCTGGCCGGCCAAAATTCCGGTGAGCAGGCGCATGGTGGTGCCGGAATTTTCCGCGTTGAGCGCGCGCCAACTGCTTTTCAGTCCGCGCAGGCCGTGGCCGGTGACGCGGACGGTGTCTTTGTCCGTTTTTACATCGGCTCCGAGAGCGCGCATGCAACCGAGCGTGCTGTGGCAATCGGCGGCGGCGGCAAAATGGCGAAGTTCGCTGGTGCCTTCGGCGAGGGCGGCGAGCATGGCGTAGCGATGGGAGATGGATTTGTCTCCGGGCGGCTCGACGCCGCCGCTGATTTTTTTCGCCGGCGCAATGATCTGTTTTTTCACGGAGGCGATTTTAGCATGCTGCATTGTTCCGCCCGCAAAGTTGGCGGCGGTGACAGCGGCTAGTTGCGTTCCCTTTTGCGTCGGATCAAGTTCCTGAACTTTCGTACAGTAATTTTGACGATAAGGCCTGTACCTGCAAGTGAAATTTTCAGCCGCGGGGTTACGTATCATAAGTGCAGGAGAAAAGTTATGTCGTCGCGTAAAACCTGGCTGCATCTGGCAGCAAAAACTTTGATGCTATTCGGCGCACTGTTCGTGGTCACGGTGCTGATTGCAGCGATTCCCGCGCACCGGCCACCGCTGGTGCCTGGAGCCACGGAGGAACAGCAATCTGCCGGGTCGGTCGACAGTTCCGCTCAGGAGATGCCCGGCATGGACATGAGCGACGCGAAAGCCAGCGAGCGGCAAGCGGTAAGCGACATGACACCGGGTGCTCACGATGCGCACGGCGCGCATATGACCATGACGGCGATGCGGGCGCAAACTCCCGCGGATATTCAGCGCGCGAAAGAAATCGCTGTGCAATTGCGAGCAGGGATAGAAAAATACAAGGACTATCACGCGGCGCTGGCCGACGGTTTCCGAATTTTTCTTCCCAACGTTCCGCAAACGGAATATCACTTCACGAAATATGGGAACGGATTTTGGCAAGCATTTACTTTCGATCCGGCGCGGCCAACTTCTTTGCTGTATCGAAAAACCGGGGACGGATACGAATTGGTTGGCGCGATGTACACGATGCCGAAGAGCGCGACCGAGGAGCAACTGAACGCCCGGGTTCCTTTGAGCGTGGCGATGTGGCATCTGCACACGAATCTGTGTTTGCCGCCGCGAGCGGAGTTGCGCGACGCCGATTTCACGAAATTTGGATTGAAAGGGTCGATCACCACGCGTGAAGCTTGCGACGCGGCGAACGGCCGGTTTCAGCCGGTAATTTTTGGCTGGATGGTTCACGTATATCCCTACGAAAGCTCCCTCGATAAGATTTTCGCGATGCATCACCACATGGACTGAGGTCCGGCCAAAAACACAAAACCCTGCCGGGCTTCCCGGAACCCCACCGGGATCCCCACAAACCGGGGCAAAGCCCGCCGCTACGTACCCCTACCCCTTGCAAAGAGCAAAAGAGTGCGGAAGTTGCTGAAAACATTGAGGCGATTTTTTGCGAAGTGCAAAAGAGCGATAGGAGAGGTGCGGACCGTCGGAAGGTCCGACGGTTGGAAGGCACCGAGTTCTGGGGAGGAGGACCCCGCCACCCCGGCAATTTGTAAGGATGTCATTCTAAGAGGGATGCGGGAATGGCAGTTTGTAACTGGTGGGATCAAAGGAGTTGCAGCGCGGGGGAAAATGGAAGGAGATTTGAAATGGGACGGGTAGTGTCGGGAAAAGGCGTCAGTGATTCGAACGATTAGTGGATTTAACACGGAAAAGAATAGCATGGAAATATGCAAATGTCAATAGTACTCAGTAGTACCCGAGCATTTTACTCGGGTACCGGGGAGGCTTTGCCAATTACACAGCGTCTACCGAGCCTGCCAAATGATGAATAACCAAACTCTCAGCCCGGTCCCTAGTGCTTTTTTTGTTCGGGAAGTGCGCGTGACGGTAATTTGATTTTTGACCCGGCCCGCAAGAGCGCGTCAGCCACGCGACTTCGCTCCTCCACCGAAGAAACGGGGGGACTCTTCGCACCCGCGTTCGCCGGCATGGGAGGACTGCGCCCGCTTCCAGAAGAACCATCACCATTTCCTTCCAGTCTGTTTTTCGCTGACCGGGGCCAATTGGCATTTCCCTTCCATAAAGGGCTTCCCAGATTCCTTGATCCCCGCGAATGCAGGCAAGGGTCAATGGTGGCTGGCCCTCAACATAGCTGGCGTTCACGTCGGCACCCGCACGGAGAAAGTCTTTCACGATCTCGACATGGCCAGATCGAACCGCTGCGGAAAATGCTACCTTTAGCCTCGGCGCAAATTTTTCGTTCCCTTTCGCTTTTTCAAGCAAGTACGCTACGAGATCCCGGTGTCCACCGGCGGCCGCGGCCCACAGCGCATCGCCACCTCCCGGCTGTCCGGCAAACAGGTCTGCGCCGCTAGAGACCAAGTCGCGCACGATTTCCAACCTGCCATGACTGCTCGCGTGTACCAATAGCGGGATGCCAAATTTGTCTTTTTGGTCAGGGGAAACTCCCTTTTCCAGCAAAGCCCGGACTCCTGCCGCGTCTCCTCGGCTCACTTTTTCCACAAGCGACGCGCTATCCGACGAGAAACCTTTTGCGTAGATAAGCTTAAAAGAATGCCTGGTCTCTTGAATGTATTTGAATCCGGTTCGTGCGCGATCCGCTTTCCAACCCAGCACCTTTGCAAACTCCGCGGCACGCTCCTCCTCAAAGACATGTTCCTTTTTCAAGACTCTCTGCAAATCGCGCACTGAAGTTCCTTTCTTCGCGAACGAAAGCAGTTTGTCGAGATTCCCCACCCATTCTTTTTTCTGTGCGTCGCCGACTGGGCCGAAATGGTCGGGTTTCGAATCGAACCGATCGAGGAGTTGGCCGTTTTTGTAGACGAGATATACAAAAATATCGCTGTCGTGAACCACAATGGCGAATACGGCGGTCTTCAATTTTGAAGAGAGATTTTTCGTTAAGGAGCGAATGACTTCTATATCTTGCGATTCGGATTTTTCATCGTAGACAGTGATCCAGCCATTTTGAGGATCTGTCAGTACGGCGCGCGACGCGATGCAACCAGCGACTACTTTCGCGCATTTCGCTGCGTCGTTGGTTCGAACCTGATAATTCGTGAAGGATGAGCCCATCCGTACCTCGAATCGGATTTCTTCAAAACTTGATTCTTAGCGTAACTTATAGTCTTCGCAGAGCGTCATTGGCCTAAACAGTTGTTCTTATAAATAAACGGCTTACCTTGCTGGCTGAACGATCGTGGCCAGAAATTTTGCACAGGCAACTCACACTACTTGGGAGGCACTGGTCTGGCGTTCGGACGGGAGACGCTATATATTCACGCTCCTGACATGGTGAAATACGATTCACAGTCGCTTCGAGACTTGGGATTTTGGCCGAGCCTGTTCTTACACACGGTTGTTGCCGTTTTTGGGTCGATGATAATCGGATTTCAGCCAGAGGCTTTCATAGGACATTTGTATTACAACACCGGGCTTGAGGCATATTCGCCCATGATTTTGATAGTGGCGGGATGTTTGGGTTTTTTCCTGAACCGAAAGCTCGGACATTCCGCAGCCTGCTGGGTTTGGGTTTTAGGAAATGCCTGGCTGGCATTCGGCGCTTATAGCGATAGCGGGTACTGGTTCAACGCCGGCTATTCGAGCCGGATGCAAGACATAATGGCGAATTTTTTCGGTCGCATTAGCGCGTGCGGCGGAAGTGAGTGCTTGAGCGAGCTGTTGTTTACCGCGCCTTGTTCTGCTTCGATTGTGTATAGTCTCGCGGCGTTGTGTGGGCTGCTGTCGTATAGAAAAACCAAGTTAAAGACTACGTGAGGTTACACTACCAATTGGATTCTACTTGTTTGTGAAATGCGTTATGGGAACGCCCCGGGTGGCGCATTGGCGGGTTGGTGATTCACAGCCTCGTGCTAGGCGATACGGCGGGCTATGCCGGCGAAGAAATCGCCAAAGAGGAAACTGACCAATTTGTCGCCGCCTACTGCCATTCCGTGGGTTTCCAGCGCGGTGGCGAAGTCTTGCTGAGTGAAGCGATTTTCCTTGGGATGATCGAACAAAAACCGGTAGGTCCATCTCTCCAGGGCTTGTTTTGAGACTTCCTCGAAAACGAAAATGCCGCCTGGCTTCAGCACTCGTTTGATCTCGAGAATGGCGTCCTGCCAGATGGGCACGTGATGAATGACGCCGAAGTCGAAGACGGCGTCGAAGGACTGGTCGGGTGCCTGGATAGAGGTGGCGTCTCCGACTGAGACTGTGGCGCGGTCGGCAAAAGGCGAGATGCGATTTTTTGCGCGGGCGACCATTTGCGGATCCAGGTCAATACCAGACACTTTGGCGGCGCCGAACCGCTGGAGGATGATCTCCATTCCGAAACCCTGACCACAGCCGATTTCAAGAACGGACTTGCCATCGAGACGACCTGCCAGGCGAAGAAGCAGCGGAGCTTCGTAGAACTGCTGCACCATGCGACGAGCCGGATTGTTGAGCAGCATTTTTTCGACGGTATTCAGGCGCATGACGTGTCCCCGGATTGGCGTGAAACAGAGTCAGCAACAGTTTTTGTAAAAACAAAACACCTGACGAAAGACGCGATGCCGAATTCCTTGGTGATACTCAATCCTGCTTCCGCGGCCACGGCGAGCCACGTGCGGCGGGAAAAGAAATGGAAAGCTCCCGGGCCGTAGGCCAAGAAATTTTTCCAGTCCCGTAGGTGCTCGGCTAAAACGATGCATCCACCGGGCGCCAGGGCGCGGTGAAGCTCGTGGAAAAACTGAATCTTTGTCGTTGGGCTACGCAGTTCATGCGCGACGAAGATGAGGAAAATGGTGTCGCACGCACAGTCTTCGAGGGGCAGAGTCAGCGGATTCGCGCGCTCCGCCGCAACTGCTGAAGGAGTGTAGTTGCGGGCGCGGCGGATGGACGGCTCGGTCATCTCCGACTGAGTGTAGATGTCCAGAATTCGGTGGCGCGAATTCGGGAACAATCTTACGAGGGATTCGCTGCTTTGATCCAAACCGGCGTGGATATTGATCCAAAGTTGAGGATTTCGCTTCAGCGCGGATTTCAACCAATTCCACTGGTACAAATCGGAGCGATCGTAAACGTAGTGAGACGCCAGCAAGGAAGAGACCGCCCAGAACGAAGCCAGCGCTGCAGCAAAGCAGACCAGAATGCTGGCTGATGCGGGCAGAGAGTGTCGGAGCCAGAACCAAACCAACAAATCAAGTACGACGGCTGCGGCGTAGAAGTGCCAGTTATAAAGAAAGATTTGCTTCACACCGCTGAAATTACCCGGCTGATTATTGGCGGCGTTCATGCGCTTACTGGCTCGCGGACTCCTTTTGTCCAGCTGTACGGGACGCCAGCTAAGTGGAAGGCGCTGGCTAGAACGGGATGACCGCCGGCAAACGGTTCTTTCTCGATGAAAGTATTTTGCAGGACTTGCACAGCGACGGTTTGCGGATTCCAAGCCCGGCGCACGCCCTGAACGCGAATAATGGAATTGGTTTCCGGCTCATAATCGAAAGTGAAGGGCAAAGGCCCAGCGAATTTGCGGGCCACTACGAGATCCGGAAAGGGAGATCCCTGTGGCAGTGGCGCGGAGCCGTCCGCTAAATTAGCGCGCACGTGCAAATCCGCTTCGCCGCCGGGGGTGTGAATTTTGATTTCCAGCATGCCATCGTTTAAGCGATAGTCCACATCGGCTTTTCGATATCCGTAGTGGGTGAGTCGATTGCCCCAGCGCACCATGAAAGCGCTGTCCGTGTCGCTGCGCAGAATTTGTAGGCCTCTGAGTAGCTTTCCTGCTGGTGTTCGGTACCGAGTGAAGATTCTGTAGCCCGTTAAAAAGAAATCCCGTCCAAGCGGCCTAGGCGCGAGTTTCGGCCGCAGGCTGCGGGTCTGCACCATCGCTATGGCGACAAAGCCATAGTCTTCAAACGTGTCGAGCGCTAAACCTGGCTTGACAAGCGGCTGCAAGGCGGCGGCAGCGACTGCGTAGGTGAGAACCAAGACATGCTCGAAATACGCCTGCATCGGGAGAGGATGGCGTCTTAAGAAGCGGAGTGTGTTCATCGAGGGAACTCGAGACTATGATTGCACAGTAGGTATTCAAGTCGTTTGTACTTGCGAGGTAAGAAGGCTTATCGGACATCTTGAAGAACCCTGCCGTTATGTTTGCGATAGAGGGTAGGAGAAACATCGATGCGAGCCGGGAAAACATTCTTCATCGTAGGGCTGCTACTGATACTAGGGTGCGAAGCCACGGGGCAAGACGCTCCCGGTATGTTGCCCAAAGTTCTCCAACACAGCGACCCCGTATATCCACCTCTTGCACGCATGACGAGGGTCCAAGGAGATGTGCGCGTTAAGGTCACGACCAACGGCGAATCTGTGGTCGGTGCGGAAGCGGAGTCTGGGCATCCCTTGCTTCGCACCGCCGCTGAGGACAATGTTAAGACGTGGAAATTCGCTGCTCACACTCCGGGGATTTTCTATGTGACCTATCGCTACAAGGTTTCTGATGGCGGGGTAGACGTGGAATTTTTGTCGCCGCCTGACGTTGTAAAAATAACGGCGCAGTCCCAGCCAATGAGTATCTACTACGCGGATTTAGGATTGGGGACCTGGAAAGCACGGTTGACAAGCGCCCACGGAAAATCGTTACAGACGATCAGCCTCTCTTATACCGGCCAGGATGGAGACTCGCTCGACGGCAGGATTGTAACGCCGACGGGAGACGGCGAAGAAATAGATTTTGGTCATAGAGACGGTGATTTTTTGGCATTTAGCATCATCTTCGAGCAACCAGATGGAAAGCGCGTGAAGACATTCTTAGTGGGAAAGATGATGGGCAATAAAATCGTTGGGACGTTCGTGGACGCTGGAGGAATTAGAGGCGATTGGTCGGCTATTCGGACGACAGATCGCCCTAACTCCTGAGCGGTCTGCTAGAAAACTCACGCGGCCACTGGGTAAGCGGAGTGCATTGCGCGGGGTGGTGGTGGCGGGTATCATTGGCGGTTCATGCTGGGTTACCTGGGATTCCTCTTACAATTTGGGCGGTGGACGCGGGTTGGTGAGGCGGCGGGGATGGAATTGTGTGCATGCGTGACTCGCGTTGTTTTGCGAGCGCTGGTGATTTTGCTCGCGTTCGTGGGGATGGCGGTTTGGGCTGGAAGCGGCGGATTCGTGTGGGCACAGTCAGACGGAGGACCGCGTCCGTCAGTAAAAACCGTGAAACAGAGTGAACAGAAATTGTCGCAAGGCGAGGAGATTTTGCCGTTGGCGCAGGTGCGGGCGGGGATGCACGGGTATGCGGAGACGATATTTGCCGGGGACGAGGTGGAAAAGTTTGATCTGGAAGTGATCGGAGTGATGCCGAACTTTTTGGGGCCGCGGCAATCGATCATTTTGGTGCAGCTGAAGGGCGCGAAGGTGGAGCGGACGGGTGTGGTGGCGGGGATGAGCGGAAGCCCGGTGTATCTGGAGGGAAAGTTGGCGGGGGCGTTGTCTTTGAAATTGGGACAGTTTACGAAGGATCCGATTGGCGGGGTGACGCCGATTGAAGACGTGATGCGGCAGTCGGCGGTGAGCGCTGGCGGCAGAGCGAGTGGTGGAGCGGGCGGCGAATCGAACGGTGGTTGGAGCGATCGAGCGGGCGCGAACGCACGCGGTGGACGGAACAACGAGAGCAGCAGCGGAACGAGCGATGGAGCGAACAGCGGCTTTAACGGCGGGCCGGGCGGCGCGGCGGGCGGTGCGTTGAGTGGCGGAGCTAGCGGGAATTCCAGCGGCGGAATGAGTGGCGGACAGGCGTGGGGATTCGGAACGGGCACGGGGAATGGCTCGCAAAATAGTTTGCTGGCGGCGGGGACGGGATTGCAGCCGATTGAAACTCCGTTGATATTTTCTGGATTTCAGGCAGCGACACTGCAGCAGTTTGCGCCGCAGATTCAGAGCTATGGATTCGTGGCGACGCAGGGCGGGACGTCGCCGGCGCGGGCGGATGACGGGCACTTGGTGGCCGGGGACATGGCTGGAATGGTTTTGGTGCAGGGAGATGCGTCGGTGAACTCGGCGTGCACGGTGACGGCGGTGCGCGGGGATCGCGTGTATTTGTGCGGGCATCCATTTTTGAGTTTGGGCGATGTGCAGTTGCCGATGGCGCGGAGCCGGGTGGTGATGACGCTGGCGTCGGATTTGGCGTCGACGAAAATTGTGGATGTGGGCGGAGTGATTGGAACGATTACCGGCGATCACTTGACGGCGGTGACGGGAAAATTGGGCGCGCCACCGGTGATGATTCCGCTGGAAGTGAGTTTGACGGCGGCGGGAGTGGAGAAAAAGCTGCACTTTGAAGTGGTGAATCATCCGAAGCTGACGCCATTTTTGGTGGCGCTGACGACATTTAATGGGCTGACGCAGAACGCGATTTATGGCGAAGGGACGACGCTGCATTTTACGGGCGAGATTCGAATTCGCGGGCACGCGCCGGTGCAGGTGGAGAGCACTTATGCTCCAGGCGATTCGCTAAATCCGGATGCGACGCCGATTGCACTGAGCGTGCAGAATATTTTTACGCGATTGTTTGTGAACACGTATGAAGTGCCGGCGATTGAGGGGATCTCGCTGAAGGTGGAAAGCGTGCCGGGGCGCAGATCGTTTGGGATTGAGAGCGCGTGGCTGGAAAAAGGCGAAGCGGCTCCGGGAGAAACGCTGCGGGTGCGAGTGCTTCTGCATCCTTATCGGGGCGCGGCGCGGATTGAAGAGACGACGGTGCGGGTGCCAGAGCAAATTGCGCGCGGGACGACGCTGCGAGTGCTGGTGACAGATGGAGAGACGCTGAATCGCGCGTCGCGTGGATTTGCGTTTGGCGGCGGGTCGGCTGGGCCGGAGGGACTGGATCAACTGATCGCGGTTTTGAACCGGGAGCGGCGGAACGATCGCTTCTATGTGGGATTGTTTGTGCCGTCGCCGACAATTTTGTGGGACGACAAAGAAATGCCGAACGTTCCGCTGTCGCAGATCAATATTCTTGACGGCAGGCCGGCTCCGGGAAGCGTGCAAGTGTTGCGGGATTCGCTGGCGAGCGAGTCGTCAATCGCGCTGGGCGGGCAGGTTTCTGGCGTGATTTCGTTGAACCTCCAAATTCGGTGAACATTCCAATGAACATTTCCGGCAGTAGGAAGCGAAGGGCTGGGCGAAATTGCGGCACGGCGTGGTGGCGAGTGGCGCTGCTGTTGGCGGCGTGGTGCGCGGTGAGCGCGGGAGCGCGAGCGGAGCATACGCGAACATGGCGGCAATCCTCTTACGAGGAATTTTTGCGAGGGACGGCGCATGGCGTGGCAGTGCGCAGCGACGGACGGCTGGAGCTGGCTCCGAAATTTAGTTTGCTGGCGGATGCGGATGCGTCTTATTTATTTTCGGTGCGAGTGGATGGGAAAGGGATTTTGTATGCGGCGGGAGGATCTCCGGCGAAAGTTTTTCGATTTGCGGGCGAGAGCAAGCCGACGGTGGCGTTTGAGTCCAGCGATTTAGTGGCGCAGGCGATGGCGTTTGATGCGAAGGGGACGTTGTATGTGGGGACGTCGCCGGACGGGAAGGTATACCGGGTGTCGGCGAATGGCGAGAAGACGGTGTTTTTCGATCCGAAGACGAAATACATCTGGGACTTGGCGTTTGGCGCGGACGGAACTTTGTATGTGGCGACAGGAGATAAAGGGCAGATTTTTGCGGTGAGTCCGGACGGGAAGGGCGAGGTTTTTTATAACAGCGACGAAGCGCATATTCGGGTGCTGGCATTTGATGGGCACGGAAATTTGATTGCGGGGACAGAGCCGAGCGGGCGGATTCTGCGGGTGACGCGCGGAGGGACAGACGCCGCCGGAGCAACGGCAAGCGGAACAGGGAGCGGCGAAGGGTTTGTGTTGTACGAGACGGCAAAGCGCGAAGTGACGGCGCTGGCGGTGGCGACGGACGGGACGATTTATGCGTCGGCGATTGGAGAGAAATCGCACAACGGAGGGCAGGCTCCGACGACGGTGATTACGACGCCACAGGGAACGACAACGGTGACGGGCGGCGCGGTGGTCAGCGGAGGTCAGCCGCTGGGGCAAACGCCGTTTGTGCCGTTTGCGAATTCGCTTTCGAGTGCGATTTACCGGATTGCGGCGGATGGAGCGCCAGAGGAATTGTGGAGTTCGCGAGATGAGTCGGTGTATGCGCTCGGGTTGAACTCGGACGGACGGTTGCTGGCGGGGACGGGTAACAACGGAGCGTTGCTGGCGATTGATGGGCGCGGGATATTTGCGCAGTTGGCGAAGGCGGGATCGGCGCAGATTACCGGGATTGCGCGAGGCGGTGGCGCGGGCGGTGGGAAAATATTTTTGTGCACGGCGAATCCGGGGAACGTCTTCTCGGTGGGGCCCGAGTATGAAGCGGAAGGGACGTACGAGTCGCGGTCATTCGACGCGCAGCTTTTTTCGCAGTGGGGACGAGTGGATTGGAGGAGTCCGGCGGTTGCGGCGGGCGATGCGGGTAAGACGCGAGATGCGAGCGGACGGAAAAAATCGTCGAGCGGGGCGAGCGAGGCGCGACTGGAATTTTTTGTGCGGTCGGGAAACACGGAAGATCCGGGGAAAGAATGGTCGCGATGGTACGGGCCGTACTCGAAACCGGGGACGAGCGCGGAGTGTCCGCCGGCGCGATTCGCGCAGTGGAAAGCGGTGATGCACGATGGGCGGCCGGGTAGCGGGATCGAGTGGGTGAGCCTGGCATATTTGCCGCGGAATGTTGCTCCAGTGATCGATGCGATTGCGTTGCAGGACGCGGGAGTGCGGGCGCAGTCGATGACGGGAGTGCAGAGCGGGCTGCCGACGACAGCGAATTTGCGGATGCCGCAGACGTCGAACACTAGCGGGATTGTGATTACGCAGAGCGTAAGTACGCTGCGATTCGAGCAGCCGCCGCAAGGGTTGGCGCAAAAGGGTTGGGAGTCGGTTTTGTGGAGCGCGCATGACGATAACGACGATGAGTTGCGTTATGCGGTTTATTATCGCGGTGAAGGCGAGACTGCCTGGAAATTGCTGAAGGACAAATTGGAGCAAAGATTTTATTCATGGGACAGCACGACGCTGCCGGATGGCGCTTATTATTTGAAGATTGTGGCGAGCGATGCGGTGGCGAATCCTGAGGGGGCGGGGCTTAGCGGGGAGCGGGAGAGCGATCGGTTTGTGGTGGACAATACGCCGCCGGTGATTGAGGGATTGGGGGCGACCGCAGTGATGTTCCGGAGTGCGGCGAAAGCCGTTCCAATCGTGAACTGCAAATTTACAGCGCGAGATGCTACCAGCAGTATTGACCGGGCGCAGTACAGCGTGGACGGCGGAGAGTGGGTCGTGGTAGCGCCGATGGGGAAGATTAGCGATGCGCCGGAAGAGCGTTACGAGTTTACGGTGAGTGGGTTGGAGCCGGGGGAGCATACGATTGCGGTGCGGGCGTTTGATCGGTTTGAGAATGTGGGGAGCGGGAAGGCTGTGGTTGCGGTGATGAAGCCTTAGGAATTTTTGTGCGCAGTATAATTGAGTGCTGTCTTGGCCGGACGGGTATTGCTGGGCGTGCATGAAAGCAGATCCCTCGTAACTACGGCTCGGGATGACAGTGGTTGCTTGAATTGCGGTTCCTTGAATTGCGGTCGATTAAATTGGGGTGCGAATTGGCGTGATTGCTTGAATTGGCGATGGCTACGGTTTGGCTGGGGGTTGGGGCTTTGCGGATTGGGCGGCGGGATTGGTGATGGATTCGCCGGCGTGGAATTTTTCGATTTCGGCGCCGAACCCGATGCGACCGTCGCCATAGGGTTCGTTGCGGACATGGACCACGCGGGCGAGGCACCGAGTGTCTTCGGCTTTGCCGCCGGTGACTTCGGCAGGCAGGCGAAGAGTGGCTTCGATGGGCATACCTACTTGCAACGGGGCAGACGTGGCGAAAAAGAAGCCGCCTCGCGAAATGTTCATGGCCTCAGTGAAATGCTCACTGCGATCGGCGGCGAGATTCATGGCGCGAAAACACAACGGAGTGCGGTGATTGAAGCGGGCAAGCTGGCGTCGTTCGGCGGCAGTCATATCGTGCGCTCATCGGTGCGGGGAGCACTGCAAGGTCCGATCGAGGGACCATTAGGGTAACAGAGTGGCGGGTTGGCGTTAAGCAAAATTGTGCGGAAAATCGCTGTAGGCGGGGGCAGGAATGAATGGAGCGGGGCGGAGACGGGTGACGAATTTTGTGGTGGGCGAATGCGGGATTGGTGGGATTAAGCTGGGGCAACATCGATGAATAGCGCGGAGCGGACGGAAGAGGGTGCGACGTATACGCCTCCTAGCTGGGCGGAAATTGTGGAGGCACATGCGCGGATTGCACCGAGGATTCACCGGACGCCAGTGATGACGTCGGATTCGCTGGACGCGATGGCCGGGGCGAAGCTGTTTTTCAAGTGCGAGAACTTGCAGAAGACGGGGTCGTTCAAAATACGCGGGGCGACGAATGCGATTTTTTCGTTGAGCGACAAGGAAGCGGCGCGGGGGATTGTTACGCCGTCGAGCGGGAATCATGGGGCGGCGGTGGCTTGCGCAGCGGCCTGGCGGGGCGTTCCGGCATGGATTGTGATGCCGAAAAATGCGCCAAAGGTGAAATGTAGGGCGGTAGAAGCATACGGCGGGCAGATAACGTTTTGCGAACCGACGGTTTCGGCGCGGAACGCGGCGGCGGCCAAGGTGCAGGCGGAGACCGGGGCGGTGCTGATCCATCCTTACGATAATGACCGGATTATTGCGGGTCAGGCGACGGCTGGGAAAGAATTGTTGGAGGAAGTGGGAGATTTGGATGCGGTGTTCGCGCCGGTTAGCGGCGGCGGACTTTTGAGCGGCACTTGTTTGGGAGCGAAGGGGGTTCGCGGGGACGTGAAGCTGTTCGGATGCGAGCCGGAGCGTGCGGACGATGCTTACCGGTCGATGCAGACGGGAACTTTGCAGGCGCTGGAGTCCAGCGACACGATTGCGGACGGGTTGCGGGCTTCGTTGGCACCGCGAACGTTTGCGATTTTGCGGAAGGAGTTGAAAGGAGTTTTGTTGGTGAGCGAGGAAGAAATTATTGCGGCGATGCGGCTGGTTTGGGAGCGGATGAAGATTGTGATTGAGGCATCCTCGGCGGTGGCGATTGCGCCATTGCTGCGAAGCGGGGCGGTGGCAGGGTTGGGTTTGCCGCGACGGACGGATGGCGGGGAGTTAAAATTGGGAGTGATATTTTCTGGCGGGAATGTGGATTTGGCGGCGCTGCCATTTTGATTCTGCGCGGATTTGCGGGTTGAGGGACGCAAGATAGTACATGGCTTCGGCTTTAGGAGATTGTGAGCGTCGGCTCCGGTTTAATTCCCTACATATTACTGTAAATAGGACACTTCCCTGCTTACGTTTGCTGAGGGCTAGCTTGAGGTCTGCCTGGTAGTGGCTTAGGCGCGTGCGAGATAAGGGTTGCGGAGTCGATGAGATGTATTATACTGCATACTGATGGCGACAGATACGCGCATACCCGTAGGGCGATTTGCTTCCGGCGGAAGTGTCGCCAATGGTGTGCCCCAGGCCAATGCGATTACGCGAATTGTGGGAGAGCCGGACGGCGTTTTCCTGGCGGGTTTGGGTGCACGGGTTCGAGAGTTGCGCAACCGATGCGGGATGACGCGGAAGATGCTGGCGCGTGAAGCGGATGTTTCTGAGCGACATTTGGCGCAACTGGAAGTTGGCGAGGGGAATGTTTCGATTGTATTGCTACGGCGGATTGCAGTGGCGGTGAATGCGTCGCTGGCAGAACTTTTCGCCACGCGAGCTGTTGAGGAAAGCGACGGGAAGCAAGCGATTCAGCGGTTTCTGGAACGCCTACCGCGGCATCGCGTGGAAGAAGTGGTGTCGCGTTTGCAGCACGAGTTTGGCGATGAAGAAAAAGCACGCAGGATGCGGACAGCGTTGATCGGATTGCGTGGAGCCGGTAAGTCTACTTTGGGATCGAAGCTGGCGGCGGAAACGGGAGTGGCTTTCATCGAGCTGGACCGGGAAATTGAGAAAGACTCTGGGATGCCGCTGGCGGATATTTTTTCGTTATATGGGCAGGCGGGATACCGCGCGATTGAAAAGCGGACGCTGGAAAAAGTGATCGGCGCGAATGAAAGCGCAGTGCTGTCGGTGGGCGGCGGAATGGTATCTGAAAAAGATACGTACGATTACTTGCTGGCAAATTGCTACACGATTTGGGTGAAGGCGGCGCCGGAAGAGCATATGTCTCGGGTGATGGCGCAGGGCGATTTCCGGGCGATGGCGGGAAGCGATCAGGCGATGGAGGATTTGCGGCGGATTTTGGCGGCTCGGGAGCCGCTGTATCGCAAGGCGGATCGCAGTCTGGATAATTCCGGGAGTTCGGTGGAAGAGAGTTTTGCGAAGTTGAAGGCGATGGTGGCAACACAAGCTTGAGATTGGAAGTTTTGAGATTTTGACTGGGAGGATGTCGTGGACGCAGCCGCAACGCAAGAACTGCAAGTGAAATTCGAGCCGGTGAGTTTTCAGACGGAACCTTCGAAATATAAGCACTGGCGGCTGACGTTTGATGGACCGGTGGCGACGCTGACGATGGATGTGGCGGAAGACGGCGGCTTGCGGCCGGGCTACAAACTGAAGCTGAATTCTTACGATTTGGGCGTGGATATTGAGCTGCATGACGCGTTGCAGCGGATTCGATTCGAGCATCCGGAAATTCGGTCGGTGGTGATCACCAGCGCGAAGAGCCGGATTTTTTGCTCGGGCGCGAACATTTATATGCTGGGGCTTTCGTCACACGCGTGGAAAGTGAATTTTTGTAAATTTACGAACGAAACGCGGAACGGGATTGAGGATTCGAGCGCTCACTCCGGATTGAAATTTTTGGCGGCGTGCAACGGAACGACAGCGGGCGGCGGGTATGAACTGGCGCTGGCTTGCGATGAAATCGTTTTGATCGACGATCGATCGTCGGCGATCAGTTTGCCGGAGCTTCCTTTGCTGGGAGTTTTACCAGGGACCGGCGGGTTGACCCGGGTCACGGATAAGCGGCGAGTTCGGCGAGACCATGCGGATGTGTTTTGCACTTCGGCGGACGGAGTGCGAGGGCAGCGGGCGAAAGATTGGGGATTGGTGGACGAAGTGGTTAAGCCGCAACAGTTTGCCGAACAGGTGAAGCAGCGGGCGATGAAATTAGCGGAGAAGAGCGATCGTCCCGCGAACGCAAAGGGCGTTGCGCTGTCGCCACTGAAGCGCACGGCGGATGATGCAGGATTGCATTATGAATTCGTGGATGTGCAATGGAATCGGGAGGCGCGAACGGTAACGATCACGGTACGAGCGCCAGAATCGGTGAGCGAAGATACGGTGGGAAAGGCAGTAGCGGCGGGCGTGGCCTGGTGGCCGTTGCAAATGGCGCGAGAATTGGACGATGCAATTTTGAGTTTGCGGGCGAGCGAACTCGATCTGGGGTTGTGGATCATCGAGACCAAAGGAAACGCGGCGGTTGTGCTGGCGATTGACAATTTTATTTTGAAGCATCAGGACAATTGGTTTGTGCGCGAAGTTTTGGGAATGATGCGGCGAACATTTGCACGTCTGGATGTGACGTCGCGATCGATGTACGCGATCGCGCAGCCGGGATCGTGTTTTGCCGGGACGCTGCTGGAACTGGCGCTGGCCGCAGATCGCGTGTACATGCGCGATACGGTGGAGGGCGAAAGCGCGGCGACCATGGCGCTATCGGAAATGAATTTCGGCGCGCTGCCGATGGTGAATGGATTGTCGCGATTGCAGGCGCGTTTTTATCAGGATGTGGAGCGAGTCGAAGGACTGCGAGGGCGGATCGGCGCGAAACTTTCGGTGAGCGAGTGCGTGGACGCGGGATTGGTGACGGGCGCGCCGGACGATTTGGACTGGGACGACGAAATTCGGCAAGCGATCGAAATTCGCGCAACGCTTTCGCCGGATGCGCTGACGGGACTGGAAGCAAATTTGCGATTTGGAGTGACGGAAACTTTGGAGTCGCGCGTATTCGGGCGGCTGTCGGCATGGCAGAACTGGATTTTTGTGCGTCCGAACGCGGTGGGAGCGAATGGAGCATTGAAAGTGTACGGCAAAGGGATGCCGGTGAAGTTCGATTGGGAACGGGTCTGAGGAATTTGGAGATGACGAACTTTGCTTTGATTTAGTTGTGATTTGTAATAACGGGGGCTGGCCATGATTGACTACACAGAAAAAATTCCGAATAACGTGGATTTGGGAAGAGATCGCGTGCTGCAGCGCGCGCTGGAACATTGGCAGCCGGCATTTCTGGGCTGGTGGTACGACATGGGGCCGATTGAAAGCCGGGGTTACGACGTTTATTTGCGGACAGCGATGAGCGTCGAACCGGATGGATGGGCGCAGTTTGGGTACGTGAAAATGCCGGAGTATCGCTGGGGAGTTTTTTTGCAGCCGCGCGATGAAAAACGCTTGGTGAATTTTGGAACCAACAAGGGACAAGCGGCGTGGCAAGAAGTGCCGGGCGAGTACCGGTCGATTTTGCGGCGAGTGATTGTGACGCAGGGGGATACGGAGCCGGCGTCGGTGGAGCAGCAGAAAATGCTGGGGCAGTGCTGCCCTTCCATGTACGACCTCCGAAATATTTTTCAGGTGAACGTGGAAGAAGGGCGCCACTTGTGGGCGATGGTTTACTTGCTGCATCGCTACTTTGGCCGCGACGGGCGCGAAGAGGCGGAGGCTTTGCTCGCGCGGCGTTCGGGTGACACGGATAATCCGCGGATTTTGGGCGCGTTTAACGAGCCGACACCGGACTGGCTGGCGTTTTACATGTTTACGTTCTTTACGGATCGCGACGGAAAATTTCAGCTGTCGGCACTGGCGGAATCGGGATTCGATCCTTTGGCGCGAACGTGCCGATTTATGCTGACCGAGGAAGCGCACCACATGTTTGTGGGCGAAACCGGTGTAAGCCGGATTATTCAGCGCACTTGCGAAGTGATGAAAGAAAATAATATCGACGACCCCGCGGACGTGCGGGCGCAGGGAGTGATCGACCTGCAGACTATTCAACGATATTTGAATTTCCATTACAGCGTGACCTTGGATTTGTATGGATCGGATGTGTCTTCAAACGCCGCGAATTATTACACCAGCGGACTGAAGGGGCGATTCGAAGAGACCAAATTGCAAGACGATCACGTTTTGAGCGAAGCGGAATATCCAGTGTGGGAAGTGATCGGCGACAAGATTATTCCCAAAGGAGTTCCGGCGCTGACGGCGCTGAACGAACGGCTACGGGACGACTACATCAAGGAAATTGAATCTGGAATCAGCCGCTGGCAGAGAGTGATCGATAAAGCCGGAATTCCCTTCCGGCTCGAGTTGCCGCATAAGGGTTTTCATCGCGAGATCGGAAACTTTGCGGGACATTTCATCAGTCCTGACGGGGAGGTATTAAGCGAAGCAGCCTGGAAGACGCATGAGCACGAATGGCTGCCGACACCCGAGGATCATGCGTACGTGCAATCGCTGATGACCGGGCGCGTGGTGGAGCTGGGGAAATTTGCGAACTGGATTGCCCCGCCGCTGCGCGGCATCAATAACAAGCCGCTGGATTTTGAGTACGTGCGATTTAATTGAGCGGCGGATGTAATTTGAGTAGTAGCCGATGCTGTGCGGGCTCTTGTTGGCTTCAAAGTAGGAAAGATATCTAGGTTTAGCGGAATACATCCGTCGCGCGATTCACTGACTCCATGAAAGCGAGATTTACCGAATGCCGAAAGTTATTTATGTGTCTGCGCAGGGAAAATCGACGGAAGTGAACGCGCCGGTGGGTTCGACAGTGATGAACGTGGCGCTGGACAATGGAATTGATGGCATTGTGGCGGAATGCGGCGGAGTGTGCATGTGCTCGACATGCCACGTGTTCGTGGACGAAAAGTTTTTCGGCCGGTTGCCTCCGGCGCAGGATACGGAAGAGTCGGTGCTGGAAATTGCAGCGGAAGAGCGCAAACCGAACAGCCGTTTGAGTTGCCAAATTACGATCACTGACGACCTGGACGGATTGATCGTGCGCATGCCAGAGAAGCAACGGTAATGAGCAGCGGCACCGTCATCGTGGGAACCGGACAAGCCGGGTTTCAGACGGCGGCGTCGCTGAGAAATGCAGGATACCTTGAGCCGATTACGATGATCGGCGATGAACCGCACATTCCGCATCAGAGGCCGCCGCTGTCTAAGGGTTTTTTGTTGGGGAAGCAGAGCGCGGAAAGTATCGCGCTGCGGCCGGAGAAATTTTATCGGGATCATCGGATTGAGTTGCTGACCGGGCGAAGAGTTACCGCGATTGAGCCTAGTGCGCGTCGGGTGGTGGTTGACGGCCGCGCGGGATCGGGCGGCGGCACGTTTGCTTACGACAAACTGGTGCTGTCAGTAGGGGCGCGAAATCGTAAATTGGCGGTGGCCGGAGCGGAGCTCGACGGTGTTTTGTATTTGCGATCGCTGGGAGAAGCAGTTGAGGTGAAAGAGAGATTGGCGGGGGCGCACGAAGTCGTGGTGATTGGTGGCGGATTTGTGGGATTGGAGTTGGCGTCGGTCGCAAGCGCGATGGGAAAGTCGGTAACAGTGCTGGAAATGTTGCCGCGGTTGATGTCACGGGTGGTGGCGCCGGTGATTTCGGATTTTTACCGGGGGCTGCATGGCGGGCATGGAGTGCGCGTGCAATGCGATGCGTCGGTGGAGCGAATTGTGGGCGCGAATGGAAAAGCGCTAGGAGTTATGTTGAGCGACGGGACTACAGTCCCGGCGGATTTGGTTTTAATCGGAGCGGGAGTGATTCCCAACGTCGAGTTGGCGGCAGAAGCTGGGCTCACAATCACGAATGGAATTGCGGTGAACAGTTACTTGCAAACCAGCAATGACGATATTTATGCGATTGGCGATTGCGCGGAGCATCCATGCGTTTTTGTGGGCGGGCGGATTCGGCTAGAGTCCGTGCAGAACGCCTCGGATCAGGCGCAGTGCGTCGCGGCGACAATTGCCGGAGCCCGCAAACAGTACGAAGAGTTGCCATGGTTCTGGACGGACCAATTCGACATCAAATTGCAGATGGCGGGAATTTCGCTGGGACACGATCAAATCGTGACACGCGGAAGCGCGGAGAGCCGGAAGCTGTCTGTATTTTATTTTCGCGAGGGACGGCTGGTGGCGGTGGATTCGATCAATCGTCCGCTGGATCACATGATCGGACGCAAATTGATTGCGGCGGGGATAACGTTGACACCGGAACAGGCTTGCGACGAAAGCGTAGACTTGCGTAGGTTGATGAAGGCTCCTGAGGCATCGGCGATTTAATTTTTCAGCGAGGATTTCGTGCAACCGATTATCGATATTCACGTGCACATCATGCCATATCACATGATGAAGCCATCCGCGATGGCGCTGATGAAACGCGGGCGAAAAGATTTTGCGGAGGTGGAACGCTATTCGGCGGACCCGAAAGAATTTCTGGGATTGCTGGACAAATTGGGAGTGGAGCGCGCGGGCCTGATTAACTATGTGGCGCCGCAAATTATTGGATTCACACCAGAAGTAAACGATTGGATTGCGAATTACTGCAAGGCGGCCCCAGAGCGGTTGCTGGCGTTTGGAGGCGTGCTGCCGGGAACCGTGGCCGACACCGGCGCGGAAGTGGATCGCATGGCGAAGATAGGCATTCGCGCGATCAAGCTGCATCCTTCGCACTCGGTGATTTCGCCGAACGAGTATATGAACGGGAACCGCGCACTGGCGGCGATTTACGAACGGGCGCAAGTCAATGGAATGCCGATCATGATTCACACCGGCACCTCGATTTTTCCGGGAGCGCGAAATCTACATGCGCAGCCGATGCTGTGCGACGACGTGTCCGTCGATTATCCAAATTTGGTGGTGATTTTGGCGCATGGTGGGCGGCCGCTGTGGATGGAGGAAGCATTTTTTCTGGTGCGGCGGCATAAGAATATGCACATGGATATTTCCGGGATTCCGCCGCAGAAATTGCTGGAATACTTTCCGCGGATTGAAGAAATCGCGGACAAGGTGCTTTGGGGCACGGACTGGCCCGGGCCGGGTGTGCCGGAGATTAAAGGCAACCTCGATAAATTTAACGCGTTGCCGCTGCGCGAGGATGTGAGGCGGAAGATTTTATACGATAATGCCGCGCGGCTTTTCCCTCGATAGCTGTTTTCTCATAACAAGTAAACGATCTTCTCGGGCCCTGGAGTCTCTTTCTGGCGGTCAGTGCGATTCGATGTGTCCTTGTCTGAACGGTTGTTCAATTCATGAACGAAGGTTCAGGCGGCGTTGACTTATGCCCAAGAAAAGTGCTAACTGGAGAAGTCGAGGGCTATCGCGATCTAGTGGGATTCAGGTTATGACGATACAAAGGAAGCGAACGGTGGCGAGGAAACGCGCTGGCGAACGAATTCGACGCCGCTATGTGGCTCGGCGGCTGGCTATTTTGCGGGCGGCGGGGAAGAGCTTTCGGGTGCGCGGATTCGCCGAAGTCGGGATGCGGGATATTGCCGCGGCAGCGGATATTTCTCCGGCTAATCTCTACAACTATTTTCGAGGAAAAGAAGAAATATTGTTTTTTTGCCAGGACAATACCCTGGATCGGCTGATGGTTGCTTTGAAGACGGCTCGGAAATCGAGAGTCTCCATAGCGGACAAACTGCGCTCCGTGATCGTGTCTCATGTGCGCTGCGTTTTGGATGAAGTCGAGGGCTCCGCCGCGCATTTTCTGAGCGCTACGCTGCCGGCGGGATTGCAACGGAGATTGGTAGCGAAGCGCGATCAATACGAAACGGGAATACGGCGGCTGATCGCGGCAGGCGCAAGAAGCGGGCAATTTGTCGCGTCCGATCCAGCGCTGTCTGCGCGGGCTCTGTTGGGCGCAGTTAACTCCACGGTGTTGTGGTTCGATGTGGAAGGCCCACTGAGCGCCGCGCAGATTGCCGAAGGCTTCGCGGATTATTTGATTCGCGGATTGATGGCAACAGATTCGAGAGTTGATTGACATGATTACCTTGCCGACGGAATCGCAGAAAACTGCGCATATCCGGCTGAACTTGAATGGGGAGCAAACCGACGTTTCTTTTGCGCCTTACAAAACCTTGCTGGAGATATTGCGCGAAGACCTGGGCCACACGGGAACGAAGCACGGCTGCGAACTTGGAGAGTGTGGCGCTTGCGCGGTGCTGCTGGAAGGCAAACCAGTGGTGTCTTGTTTGGTGCTGGGCGTGGAATGTGACGGAAAAAGCGTGTTGACCGTGGAAGGAATGGGGACGGACGGCGCTTTGCACCCTTTGCAAGAGGCGTTCGCGGATTTGGGCGCGGCGCAATGCGGATATTGCACGCCGGCAATTTTGGTGACGGCGAAAGCATTTTTGGACGAGCATCCGCAGCCAAGCCGGGAACAAATTCGTGAAGCACTTTCGGGAAGTTTGTGCCGGTGCACCGGATACTTACAAATATTTGAGGCCGTGGAAGAGGCGATGGTGAAAATCGCGGAGCGGCGGAAAACCGCGGCATAGGCGCGGCATTGGCGGGTCGGCCAGCGAAAAAAATATGGCTAACCAGCAGGACCATAAGAACGCACCGATGGCGACCGAACAAACAAACGGCAGCGAATTCCGCGTCATCGGCAAGTCGCGCCGCCGCGTTGACGCGCGCGCAAAAGTAACCGGGCAAACGCGGTATGCGGACGATATATTTTTGCCGCGAATGGCGTATTGCAAGCTGCTGAGGTCTCCGCATCCCCATGCGCGGATTTTGAAGGTCGATACATCGCGAGCGGAAGCGCACCCCGGAGTTTATCTGGTGTTGACCGGGAAAGATGTGCCGATCGAGTACGGGATTATTCCGGTGAGCCAGGATGAGCAAGCGCTGTGCGTCGATCATGTGCGGCATGTGGGCGACCCGGTCGCGGCGGTAGTTGCGCGCGAAGAGTTGACCGCGACGGAAGCGTTGGATCTGATCGACGTGGAATATGAAATTTTGACGACAATTTCCGATCCGGAAGAAGCACTGGCGATTCCGGCGCCGAGAATTCACGAGTACGGCGAGGAAGGAAATATTCACAAGCGGGTGGCGCTTGAATTTGGCAGCGTGGACGAGGGATTCGCGGAAGCCGACAAGATTTTTGAGGATACATTTTTTTATCAGGGGAACACGCATCTTCCGATCGAGCAGCACGCGGCGGTGGCCACAAAAGACCCCGACGGGAAGTTGACGATCTGGTCCAGTACACAGACGCCGCATTATTTACATCGCGCCCTGGCGAAGGTTTTGGATATGCCGGCGGCGCATATTCGCGTGATTGCCACGCCGAATGGCGGCGGGTTTGGGGGAAAGAGCGATCCCTTCAATCACGAAATTGTGGTGGCAAAGGCGGCACTGCGTCTTGACCGGCCGGTGAAGATTAGCCTGACGCGCGAAGAAGTTTTTTACTGCCATCGCGGGCGGCATCCGGTGTTGATGAAGTTCAAGACTGGGGTAAAAAAAGACGGCACGATTACCGCGATGGATTTGCAGACGCTGATAGACGGCGGAGCGTACGGGTCCTACGGTGTCGCCAGCACGTTTTACACCGGAGCTTTGCAGACCACGACCTACCACCTGCCGCGCTATCGATTCAGAGGATGCCGAGCATTCACAAACAAGCCGCCGTGCGGCCCGAAGCGAGGTCACGGGACCGTACAGCCGCGGTTCGGACAAGAAGTACAGCTTGATAAAATTGCGGAGAAGCTGGCGATTGATCCCGCGGAAATGCGTTTGCGTATTGTGGAGTCCTCGAATGCAGTGACGGCGAATTTTTTTCAATTGAGCACGGTAAATCTTGGAGAGTGCATTCGGCGCGTGGTGAAAGCGTCGAGCTGGAACGATAGATTTCGCAAGTTGCCGGAGGGACGCGGTGTCGGACTGGCTTGCTCGGCTTATTTGACGGGTGCGGGCTTGCCGATTTATTGGAACAAGATGCCGCATTCTGGAGTGCAGCTAAAATTTGACCGTGGCGGCGGCGTCACCATTTTTTGTGGAGCGACGGACATCGGTCAAGGGTCGGACGATGTGCTTGCCTCAATTGTCGCGGAAGTGTTGGGACTGGAAACTTTCGACATTCGTTTGTACACGGGCGATACGGACTTGGGGCCGGTGGACTTAGGATCGTATTCCAGCCGCGTAACTATCATGGCGGGAAACGCGGCATTGCAGGCCGTCGAGCGCGCAAGAGCGCTGATCGCGGAAGCTGTCTCGGAAAAACTGGACGTGCCGCAGGAACGATTGCGATTCGCCGATAAGCGCGTTTTCGATTTTGCGGCGCCGGAAAAGGGCGTCACTTTTGCGGAAGCAGTTTGCCTAGCTGAAGGGCGTTTCGGAACGATCGGCACGGTCGGCTCGTACACTCCTCCGAAATCGCCTGCACTCTATAAGGGCGGTGGCGTGGGGCCGTCGCCGACTTATTCGTATTCGGCCGCCGTGGTGGAGGTCGAAGTAAATCCGGTGACCGGCTGGGTTAGCGTGCCGAAAATTTGGATAGCGCACGATATCGGCCGCGCTTTGAATCCGGCACTGGTGCGTGGTCAAGTGGAAGGCAGTGTTTATATGGGGCTGGGCGAGGCGTTGATGGAGGAGCAAGAATTTCGCCGCCTGCCGAAGAAATTGTCACATGCGCTGGTGCACAAGTTTCCGTCGATTCTCGAATATAAGAGTCCGACCTCGGTGGACATGCCGGAAGTCTTTACGGAATTAATCGAGGAGCCCGACCCGCGCGGCCCGTTCGGCGCGAAAGAAGTTGGACAAGGTCCGCTGCTGCCGATTATGCCTGCCGTGGCCAATGCTGTCTACGACGCGATCGGCGTGCGCATTGATGAAGTACCCATCACGCCGGAAAAAATAATGAAGGCGTTGGCGGAGAAAAAGGCAGGGCGCGAACCGCGTTTTGGTCCGAGCCACTTCCCTGCTGTGCCGTGGCCAGAGGCGCTGCGGATTCCTCCACCATGGGAAGGCGGCGACGGAAACGCGGTGAATGATCCGCGCGCGCGCAAGCCAAAAGCCGCAGAGCGGGAAGCGGTGGACTATACCGCGACGCATGGAAAGGTGCTCCGCTAATGATGCGTTTGCCGTTGTTTGAATTTCGCGCGCCACGCACTTTGCAGGAAGCCGTTCGCATTTTGGATGGCGAAGGTTCGCGCACCATGCCCTTGGCCGGCGGCACGGATTTGCTGCCGAACATGAAGCGCCGCCAGCAGGTTCCAAAAGTTTTGATGAGTCTGCGTCACGTGGAAAATCTCAACCATGTGCGGTTGGGCCGTGCGGGGTCGAGTTTGGGCGCGTGCCTAACACTCGATGAAATTGCGCGAGACCCGCGCTTTCACAACGGATTCACGGCGCTCGCGCAGGCGGCCGGACAAGTAGCCACTCCGCACATTCGCAATTTGGCGACGCTCGGCGGCAATCTATGTTTGGATACGCGCTGCAATTATTACGATCAAAGTTATGAGTGGCGGAAGGCGATCAATTTTTGCCTGAAAAAAGATGGCAAAACCTGCTGGGTAGCGCCCGGCAGCCCAAAATGCGTTGCCGTGTCGTCGACCGACACCGCGCCCGCGCTGATGGCCCTCGGCGCTAGAGTTCGCCTGGTTTCGCGAAGTGGCGAGCGAGAAGTTGCACTGACCGATCTGTATAACAATGACGGGCTAAATTACATTCAGCGGCGGCCCGACGAAATTCTGTCGGAAGTACTGCTCGATTCGCTCGACGGTTGGAAGAGCACCTATTGGAAATTGAGGCGTCGTGGCTCGTTCGACTTTCCCGTATTGTCCGTTGCGGCAGCAATTCGCTGCAGCAATGGCGGCGCGATTGAAGCCGCGCGCGTAGTCATCGGCTCGGCGGCATCGCGGCCCCTAGTCGCCAGCGACGCCGCAAATTTTCTCGTCGGCCGCTCCCTGACCGACGAAACCATCGCGCAAACTGCGTCACTCGCAGCTCGAATCGCCAAACCGCTGGACAACACCGATTTCGACATGAGCTGGCGAAAAAAAGTGACCGCGGAATTCGTCACCAACGCTTTGCGTGAACTTCGCGGCGACGACGTGCGTCCCGTCGGACCACATCGCTCGTCCACAATTTAGCCCCGAGTTCCGCCCACCTATTGGGACGCGAATTGCGGCACCATCACTGCGCGGGAGGCAGAAAAACTTGATCGGCGTGCATGAATTCGACGCCGTTCAGTTCCGTATTCACTCGCACCCGCTCGAGTTTGCCTTTTTTGCCGCCGTCCGAACCACCGGCAAAGGTCAGCAGATATTGATTCGCCAGATGCGTCTCGATTTCGTCGAGATATGGCTTAAAGGAAACGAGCGGCGCCGCGCCAATATAATAAGACTCCGCTCCTGTTTCATCGGACAGCCTGCTCAGATTCGATTGCGCGTTGGTCACCCGAAAAAGCGAGCGCCCGCGATGACGCGAATCCGGCGAATAGATACTCCACACATTGATATTTTCCCGTTGCGCATGGCTGATGGCGGTTTCCAGATCGGGGCTCTCCGGACCAAAACTACCGCGATAATAGTCGATCCCCGACGAGATCAACAAAATCGAGCGCCGCTCGCCGGAAGATGCGGGCCAGCGTTTCACCAGGTCGATCAGCGACAGATACGCGCTGCCGTTGCCTCCAAAATCGCCGATGGGAATCCGCAATGCTTTCGCGGCCAGGGCATGATCGCTGGTAAAATCTTGCGCAATCATCGCGGTGCCATTTCGCGCGTACGCCACCATCTCCGAAGTGCTTTCCGGCTGCGAGGTAAGAAATTCTTTCAGATCAATCCACTGACTGGCGGTGCGCGCTTCAATGGAATCGTCGATCAGCACGGCCAGGTAAAGTTTCTCGGGTTTGCTCCAGCCGACAATCTGCTTTCGTTCTCTGCCCAGCGTTAGCTGCACGTCGCTCTGGTTAATCGCAGGCGGCGCAGTATTTTTCTTTCCAACAGCGGTAACCGTCATCTTCGCCGCATCAGACGTAGACGCGGCTGCTTGCGCCGCGCCAAAATAACTCGCTGCAAAAACGGCGCAGCCAACCGCCAGCAAAATCAGTGGCCACGATTTGCGAATCTGCTTTCTCATCACGAGCTCCTCTTTGGGCTGGGGCATAGATGCTCCCACCATTTCATCCCTATTTAGTTATCCTTATATTTAGATGCGGGATGATCCCTTCACGTCATTTGCCGCCGCAATCGCCCCATGACGACGGTGTTCCAGACGTTGAACCACTCAGGATTGATGTTGTGAAGTAATCGGTGTGAATAAACTGGCAGCAAGCCCTCCGCTGCTTTAGAATTGAAGTAGTACTCCACTGTCGGGGCGTAGCGCAGCCTGGTAGCGCGCCTGCCTTGGGCGCAGGAGGCCCCGAGTTCAAATCTCGGCGCCCCGACCAATCCTATCTTCTCCATTTGACTGACACCTAGACAAAACAGTCTCCAGGTAAAACTTGCCTGTGAATATCGGGTAGGCCGAAGCTCATCGCCTCACAAGTTTGTCTTCCACTGTAAGCGCTCCTCCCTTGACTTCATAGTGCTATAGGTATAACACAGAGATGAGATGAATGTACGCACTTCCGAGGGCGACCCGCCGTGGCTGATGCTGACCTTCAGCCTGGCTGCCAAGCGTGCAAGCCAGCGTGTGGAAGTGTGGCGGCTGCTTCAGCGTTACGGCGCTGTGGCGCTCGGAAATTCCGGCTATCTCTTGCCTCACACTCCGGTGAATCGAGAGCGTTTCCAATGGCTTTCGACGACGATTCGGAGCTACAAGGGTGACGCTTCCGTCGTGGAAGTGCAGTCAATCGATAACCTAACAAAGTCGCAACTCGCAGCCCGGTTTAACGACGCTCGCTCGCGCGACTATCAGGCACTGATCCACGAAATCAAAAAAGTGTCTTCGTCTACCTCCAGTCCCCGTCACATGGCTCAACTGACGCGGATTCGCAGCCGTTTTCGAGAGATCGCCTCGATCGATTTCTTCGGAAGCCCTCTGCAGCAACGCGTGGAGCATCTGATCGCAAACGCAGAACACGGAAGCGCCAAGAACACGACCTCGCAGCCCGTCGGACAATCGCGCCGCCAGGACTACCAGCGCAAAGCATGGGTCACTCGCCCCAAGCCGGGGATCGACCGTTCGGCTTCAGCATGGCTCATCCGGAAATTCATCGACAAGAAAGCCCGCTTCACGTTCGCTCGAGAGGCGGACGCTCCTCCCGCCGCGATCCGCTTCGATATGTTTCAGGGCGGGTTTGGTCACTGCGGTGACGATTGCACATTCGAGACGCTCTGCAAGGAGTTTCGGATTCGCGACGCCAGGGTCACAGCCATCGGCGAGATGGTTCACGACGCGGATTTGGCGGACGCTAAGTTTGGACGCAACGAGGCGTTCGGCGTGGATGAAGTCCTAAAAGGTTGGTCGAACAACGGAGTGCCGGACAAAGACCTCCTCGAGCGCGGTATCGATATGATTGACGCGCTGTACCACTGCTAGCCGTAAGGACAAAAAGATTCTCAGCCGGAAAAGGAAAGGACCATAGCTATGAAATTGATCAGGAACTTCGCGTTGCTGTTCGCCGCCGCAATCACCGCAAGTACGTTCTCATCGCGCGTTTTGGCGCAGGACCTGCCGGCGGACTATCAAGACGTCTTAAAATCACTCGACCGGAAGGGTGACTTCAAGGCTGGCGTTCTGAAAGTGAACATCCCTCGCAACGATTTGAAGATGACCATTCAAGGCTTTGCGACTCCCACGCCGTTCGGTTTTGGCGGTTGGATCGCCTTGACGAAAGCTTCGGACGGCTCCGACGTCATGATGGGCGATTTGGTGCTTCTCCAAGACGAGGTGAATCCGGTCATGTCCGCATTGCTCGATAACGGCATCGACGTAACCGCGTTGCACAACCATTTCTTCTGGGACGATCCGCACGTGTACTTCATGCATGTCCACGGAATGGGGAAAGCCGCCGACTTGGCGAAACGCGTGAAGCCTGCGCTGGATCTGATCGGCCACATCACTCCGGTTGCGGCAGCTCCGGCAAACAGCGGCGGTCCGGCGCTCGATACCGCCAAGCTCGCGAAAATCGTTGGACACGAAGGAGAGCAATCCGGCGCGGTCTACAAAATCACGATTGGCCGCGACGATCTAGGTATGAAAGACCATGGTGCCGCCATCAACGCCCGCATGGGATTGAACACCTGGGCAGCGTTTGTGGGAACCCAGGAGGACGCGGCCATTGCTGGTGACATCGCGATGCTCGAAACAGAAGTGACGCCAGTCTTGAAGGCTCTGCGCAAGAACGGTCTCGATGTAGTCGCCATCCATCACCATATGACCGGCGAAAAGCCTCTCGCCATCTTCCTTCACTATTGGGGCAGAGGCCCTGCGGAAAAACTCGCTACCGGTTTCAAGGCCGCTCTCGATGAACTGGGAAAACCCGCGCCTTCTCACTCAGGAATGAATTGAAGCGCTACGCTTTTCGATAATGTCCGCCTATCCAGTTGCGCTAGAGGCCGAAGGAACGCGCCCGCCGCTCGCCGCGTTCCTCCTCTATTTTCTGCGTCTCGGGGCCTTTGGATTCGGCGGGCCTATCGCGCTCGTTGGCTATATGCAGCGAGATTTGGTCGAAGAGCGGAAGTGGATTTCAAGAGAGGACTATTTCGAGGGTTTGGCGTTTTCGCAATTATGTCCCGGGCCGCTGGCCGCCCAACTCGCAAAATATTTGGGCTGGCTGCACAGCGGAGTGCTCGGCGCAACGCTGACCGGCTTGGCATTCATAACTCCTTCGTTCCTCATGGTCATCGGCCTGGCCGCAGCGTACGTACATTTCGGCCAGCTCACCTGGATTCGCGGGCTCTTCTACGGAATCGGAGCCGCAGTCAGCGCGATTATTATTCGCAGCGCGTGGAAACTCATTCAGAAGACTCTGCAAAACGACGCTTTGTTGTGGCTTTTGTTTTCACTTCTCGCCGTGACCACGGTTTGGACGCAGTCCGAAATCGTATGGCTGTTTGTCGTGTGCGGTTTCGTCGCATTGCTTGTGAAAGCTCCGCCAGGATTTCATGCGCGGGCTGTTCCCCTTGTCGTGGTGACGCCCTGGCTGGTAACCGGACTTCTTGGAGCAGCCGCAGTCGGTACACTCGGGGTGCTTTTCGTTTTTTTCCTGAAGGCAGGTGCCTTTGTTTTCGGAAGCGGTTTGGCGATCGTGCCGTTCCTGTATGGTGGCGTGGTCGGTCATTATCACTGGCTCACCGAAGGACAATTTCTCGATGCAGTTGCCGTTGCAATGATTACTCCGGGGCCAATTGTGATCACCTCGGGCTTCATCGGCTATCTTGTCGCCGGTCCTCTTGGCGCATGTGTGGCAGCCCTCGCAGTCTTTCTCCCGCCCTATCTGCTTGTTATTTTCGCCGCGCCATACTATCGCCGTTTTGCGCAGAACCGGCAGGTAAAGGCCTTCGTACAAGGCGTCACCGCCGCAGCCGTTGGGGCTATCGCGGGGGCGGCGATCATTCTCACCAGGCGCGCGGTCATGGATATTCCGACCGCGCTCATCGCGGTCCTATCGCTGGGCATTCTTTTGTGGTTCAAGAAATTACCCGAGCCGATTCTTATTCTGGCTGCGGGCGCTGTGGGCGTCATGCTTCACCACGGTTCTTAGTTCAGTTGGAGGAAATGATGGGATGCAAACTTCGCAGTGTGTTCTTGCTTGTTGTCCTCGTTCTTGTTGCGGCTCCGCTGCTTTCGCAGCGCGCGGCCGCGCAGACTCTCAAGTTAGCCGCGAAATTCGATCTCCCGGGTCCGGCTGGCAAGCGCTTTGACTACCTGACGATCGATGAAGACGACCACTATCTGCTCTCTACGCATCTCGCTGCTGGACAAACCTACGTCATCGATCTCACCACGAATAAAGTCGTGGCCACCATTACGGACACGCCGGGAGCGGAAGGTGTCGAATATGTTCCCGAACTCAAGAAGTTCTACACCTCGAACGCCTACGACAACACCATCGGCGTGGTCGATCTAAAACAGATGAAGGTCGTGAAGAAGCTGAAAACAGAATCGAAGCCGGACGGAAGCACCTATGCCGCCCCTTTCCACAAGCTGTACGTCTCCGATGAGCGCGGAAAAGCGGTAGCCGTGGTCGACGTTCAGAAGGATGAGATCGTTCGCACCCTGCACTTCGCTAGTGAAACGGGCATGCCGCAATACGATCCGATCGCGCGCAAGGTCTATGTCAATTTGCAGGACGACAACATTTTCGCGGTGATCGACCCTGCGACTGACGAAATCGTCGGGCGCTACTCGGTCGGCAAATGCAAAGAAAACCACGGAATGGCACTGGACCCCGAGCATCATCGCGCGTTCCTCTCATGCGAGGGAAATGAACTGATGACAGTGTTCGATCTCGATAAACACGCTCCGATTGCATTCCTACAAATGCCAAGCGGGCCCGATGTCATCAAATTTGATCCCGGCCTCGGCCGCATCTACGTCGGCTGCTACAGCGGCGCCATTGCTGTGTTCCATCAGGACGATCCCGATCACTATCGGAAAATCGAGGACTTCAACGTGCAGCACGCCGTGCACTCACTCGCTGTGGATCTGAAAACACATCGCGTCTACACACCGGAACAAGAGGAAGACGGAAAGCCCGTAGCCAGAATGCTTGTCTACGACGCGGTGCCCGGACAATAAGTCGGGCTGTTTCGCTCGTCTCTCCTTTGCCGGCGCCATGCGATGCGGCGTTGCCAAACTGCCAGCCGCTGAGCCTCGCAACACAAGAAGTCGCCGATCCGAGGTCCGGGCGGATGGCTATTGAATTGTGAGCAGGCCTAATGCGGTATACGAGGTCCCATCGCCCTTGGTCAAGACAATTGCTGCAGGGCCCGCCGCTATCGTGGGTATGGTCAGCGTGAGCGTGTTTTGATCCACTAGAGTAACCTGCCCGACTTCCCCGCCCACAGTGACTTTGGTGGACACATCAAACCCGCTGCCGCGCACAGTTATCTGCGTGCCCGGCATCGCGCTACCTGAGCTAAGCGTCCCTACGGAAAGTGGAGCCTGCCCAAGGTCGACTATAGTAAGGCCGCGATTCGTAAGAAGAAAAATAAAGCGTCCAGTTGGATCGATTGCGATGGGAGCGGCAGTGTTCGTAACGGTCTCGCTCAGGCCAAAACGCATGCGCAAGAAGCTATGCCGTACATCGATGATGTCGATGAAATTTGAAAACGCCATGTAGTAGAGGCTGCCTGAGTCATTCAACTGCGGCCGCAGAAGCTCGGGTTGAAGGCTGTTCGATCCACCGAGTGAATCGTAGAACACATCCGGCCGACCGACACGCCCGATGACATCGGCCGACGAATCAAAGACGACGAAACTAGCCGCTCCTAGTTGACCGTCGCCCGAAATCACAGCGTCGATTGCCTGCAAAGGCATCGTGGCAATCGAGCTGTTCGAGGCGACATCATAAATACAAAACCCGCCGAAGCCACTGCCACTCACGACGAGTTTTCGGCCGTCCTTTGTCGAAGAGACGAAAGCTCCTTCACCCGTGCAACCCGTGCCAAGAGAAGCCGTATGTGTCGTCAGGTTCGCCAAAAATCCAGCTCCACTTGGGCCGCATCCCGCACTGAGAAGGCCCCCGGTTAAAACCAAGGCCGTATTATTGAAGGTGGAAGCCACATACAGAGGACCGACATTGCAACCAGGATTGCCGTTCGTAGTGAGTGGAGCGATAGGAATCACAAAAGCCGAAACTGGATTGTCGGGATTAATTACGCTGAGAGAGCCGTCAAGAAGATCTGTGACAAGAAGTTGACTGCCGTCAGGAGTCAAAGCCAAGCCAGCAAACAATTTGGTAGCGCCTCTCGCGGGAGGGTTCAATGGCGTTAGAAACTGGTTTGTCGCCAGGGAAAAAACATCGACGTGGTCTCCTGCGGATAGATACAGCCGCTGGCGGCCTCCATCATAGAGGATCGCTGTAAAGGCATCACTAGAAGGGAAATCGGTAACGCTCTTCGCATAGAAAAAGGACTTTGGAAGAGTGGAAGTGCCATCGGTTGTAGTCAAAGAAATATCGGCCCAGCCCGGCGAGCCAGCTGGCACAGTGTAACTGAGAACTTTGTCCGGATAGGGAGTTCCCGCAAACGGAAGCGCGCCATTTGTGGGCGGAATGAGAGTAGCTGTCGATGTACCAATTTTGAGAGTTCCGGTTAGACGGTCGTCTCCCGGCATCCCATAACCTACGATTTGGCCGGGCACATTGCCAGCCGGAGAAGCGCCGGAAATGATCGGATTTTCGAGGAACGGACCGTAGGAGAAAAAAAGAGGATTGAACACCTCAACCCCATCGGGAAAAAGAAATTTCAGGTTAACCGGGCCAGGTGTAGATGAAGGGGGCGACGTAATGGTTAGGGTGCCACTCGTGCTCAGAGCTCCCGAGCCGCGATTCGGACCGTACCAAACGTCAGGCGTAATGGAAAACGCATTTCCAAAGCCGCCCGAAGCCGTTCCTCCGCTCAGCGGACCGAAATAGGGATCCATGTGTTGGAGGAATGTGGGAGTCCCGGGCTGACTCGCCGTATAGGTTTGGGCAAACGTGGAATCGTCGAACGCAATTCCCCAGTCCTGAACGCCGAGAACCTGTCCGGAGTCATCCACGGCAAAAGGAATCGGAATCAAATATGGAGGATCGAGTTCCGTCATGACCGGGATCATGGGCATAGCTGGAGCCACCGTCACGATATTCAAGGTATTCGAGTCCACCTTGACGATCGCTGGGATGCCAGACAGAACCTCTTCGTACAGGAAACGGTTGTCCGGACTAAAGACCGCTCCTCCCTCGAAAAGGGGCGGACCGCCAAACCCGCAAAAGGGAAGGCTACCGATCAAATTAAAGCTGCCATCATAGATAAGAGTATTCCCACTTTCATCGTCACAGATAGCCACGCGAGAACCGTCGAAGTTAACTGCTGCGCTTAAAGCAATTGCGGCCGTGCTGACCTTACTGAAGGTGCGAATCTGCACGTCGTAGAAGAAGGCGTTCGCCGCTGTACTGCTGTCGAGAAAATACACTCGCTTCCCGTCCCCGGAACGATAGACACCGGAACTCTGGATACCCACTGGGGGCTGCGGGAAAGAAATGGCATTAGAGGAAGGATCCCAGATCGCCATGCCAGATATTCCGGAGAAAGTGCCCGGAGTGAGCACCAGCATAATCGTGCCGTCCGACAAGGCGATCAGTTGGCTGCCCTCCCAATAATCATGCGGACCTTGGGGCAAAAGATAACGAGAAACCGCCATTGTCGCCGTGTTGATTGAGAAAACCTGGCGCGAACCGGTAGCAACCCAGATCGTAGAGTTGTCTTGCGTGATGTCGACACCGCGCGGATCAGGTATTTGAACACGGGAAACTATGGCGTGGCTGCTCGAGGAAATGACGTCAACACGGTTCCACGCCTCGTTGCTGGCAAACACAAGTTGGTGGGCACGGTCGTAAACGGCAGCGTAGGGAGTGCCATCCGTAGAGACGTAATCAGTGTGACTGTTCGGGGAGGTTCCGGGCGGCGGAGTAACGTCAACGGTGATGCCGACACTTGCCGCTGGGACGGGAGCCGAAGGTGTGCCAAGGAGCCGAACAAAGACGTTCTGAGAAACTGGGGCGGAGGGGCCGGCCGTAAGCGTGAGCGTTGTAGATTGACCAGACGTGATCGTTTGCGGTGACAGACTGGCAGTAACACCCGCTGGAAGACCGGAAACGGACAATTGAATCTGGTACGAGGCAGTGCCGTTAACTATAGTCGTGAATTGCGCCCGCGCGGAGCCGCCTGGAGCTATCGCGAGTTCGCTGAAGAGGGGAGTTTCGAAAAAGAAAGCAGGCGCCGTCGTTTGCACATTTGCTGTGAGATTGGCCGCCGCAGTCGCGGCACCGGCTTGACCATTGAAGGTGATCATGTAATTGCCCGCAGCTACCGATGACGAGGCTTGGAACGTAACCGAGGCACCGCTGCTTGGCACGGAGAGTGGAAACGTTGTGGTAGTCGTGAAGCCCGACGGCAAGGAAGATAAGGTAACCGTTGGTGTGACCGAGGCGTTGGTGGCGGCTGTAATCGTGACTGTGAAAGAACTGTTGGGGAAAGCGCTGACCGGGTTCGGCGAAACGACAATGGACAGACTCGCTGGGTTGCCGCCGCCAGGACTTCCGCCGAGGGCGGTGCCACCACCGCCACAAGAAGAGACGCATGCCGCCAAGAAAACCGCCAGGGGGCAAGCCAGAAGAGAGGGACGAATACCGAGGGAGCGGACTGGGGGCTTCATCGTCGAGCACCAAAAGGGATATGTTGTATCCGAGGACCGCGATATTAGAGGTCAATTACTAACAAATGTCAATACTATGGTCGTGGCTTTAGAAGAAAAGACCTTGCCGCTCGACGCCCGGTCGCACCCCAAAAATCTTTCCCCGTACCTAGCGAATATCATTGACATTTAGTAACATCCATGCTATCTTGACTTGTGAACCTCGCGATACGGTACCCTGATACCCGCCCGCGAGCGTTTTCCCACCGTTCTAGTAACCAACTTATAAACTCCGCCCCACCCCCATCTCTCCCACAACCCCTTTGTTTCCGCCACTTACAGCACCCTTCACAAGTGCATGAAAACAACCACTTTCAATGTCTTTGTTTTGACATCCTTCCATTGCCTTCTCCTGTAACCCTTTTAGATTCACATCGATGCAAACTGCCCGGGGGGTGTATGGGGTCCCCAAGACCCAGTGGCCTCCAAAACTCTCGCCGCTGCGACGGTGAGTCAAGGTGAGATGATCGATTATAATGGCGCAAAAATATGAATGACGAATCCAAAACCGGCCTGGCAAACAAAGTCGCGCTCGTGGCAGGAGGAACCGGCGGCCTTGGCCGCGCCGTCAGCCTGGCTTTTCTTGCAGAAGGCGGCCACGTCGTCGTCACCTATCGCAAAACGGAAGAGTTGGACGCGCTGAAGAGTTTGGCCGCGGCGAACGCTCCGCATCTTGAAGGGTATCCCGTCGACGTGACCGACGAAGCGGCAGTGAGCAAATTGGTCGAGAATATTGTCGCGACGCACGCCAAGCTAGATATTTTGGTGAACACCGTCGGCGGTTATGCCGGCGGAATCAAACTGTGGGAATTGGAGACGAAAACTTTCGACCAGATGCTGGCATTGAATTTGCGCTCGGGTTACGCGCTGTCGCGCGCCGCCGTCCGCCTGATGCTGAAGCAAAAGAGCGGCGCCATCGTAAACGTAGCGGCAAAAGCCGCATTCGATCATGGCGCCGGCGCGTCAGCCTACGCCGCCTCGAAAGCAGCCGCCGTAGCCATGATGGATTCGCTCGCCGAAGATTTGAAAGGTACCGGCGTGCGCGTGAACTCCATTCTTCCCAGCATCATCGACACAGAAATGAATCGCAAAGCCATGCCCGGTGCAAACTTTGCCGCCTGGCCAAAACCGGAAGACATCGCAAAAGTTATCGTGTTTTTGTGCAGCGACGCCGCCAAAGTAATTCATGGCGCATCCGTTCCAGTCTATGGAAATAGTTAACGCAGCGCCGCAGCAGTAGGCCATATGTCGATTTCAGCGAACTACAGAAAGGATCGGAAAGGATAGACGAGGTGCCAGACAGAAGTGCTAAACAGAGGTGCCAACAGAAAAGCGGTGGACAAAGTCGAAAAAACGCGCATCAGTTGGAAAATTCGCGGGGTTCAATCTTCGTGCGTAACAATATGAACATCCACAGCGGCCGCTTTCTGCAAAAAGCGATGGACCGCGGAAAGGTAAGACAGTTTGCGCAGCCCTTTTTCACTCGACCGGCCAAAGATCACTTGCGTGATGTGCTTCTCCTTAGCAAGTTCGGCCATGCTGTCGGCAACGTTCTTGCCGCTGAGCCGAATCACTTTCGCCCCAAGGTCTTCGGCAAAACGGATGTTGGCGTCCAGTAATTTCCGAGTATCGCCTTTGCCGTCTCTACCGGTATCGACGTGCACCACGTAGAGTTCGGCATCCAGCCGCCGAGCCATGCGCGCGCCGCGAGCGATCAAATACTGCGCCGCGCGATTGGAACTGATGCACACGGCAAGCCGTTCGCGCACCGGCCAATTGCCCTGGATTTCTTTTGCGGACATGTAAGATTCCAGGCTGCGATCCACATGTTCCGCGACCTGGCGCAACGCAAGTTCGCGCAAAGCAATCAAATTTCCGCGGCGAAAAAAATTCTTCAGCGCTTGATGAACTTTTTCCTGCGAATAAACATCGCCGCGCTCCATGCGATTTTGCAAAGCTTCCGGCGTGAGGTCGATCATCACCGTTTCATTGGCCATAAGCGGAACCCAATCGGGAACCGTTTCGCGCACCGTAACTCCGGTTATGGTGCGCACCGTGGGCGCCAGACTCTCCATATGCTGAATATTCAGCGTAGAGAGAACATCGATTTTGGCGGCGAGAATTTCCTGCACGTCCTCGTAGCGCTTACGATTCTTGCTTCCAGGAATATTGGTATGCGCAAGTTCGTCAACTAGAACGACCGTCGGACGGCGAGCGATGATGGCATCGACATCCATTTCCTCGAACGGCGTGCCTTTGTAAATGACTTTGCGGCGCGGTACGGTTTCCAGTTCTGGCGCGAGTTCTTCGATGCCTTTGCGTCCGTGCGTTTCCACGAAGCCAATCACCACGTCTTCGCCGCGATTGTGGCGGCGAATTCCTTCGCTGAGCATATTGAAAGTTTTGCCGACGCCCGGCGCGTAACCGAGAAAAAGTTTGAAAATGCCTTTGGACTTTTCTCGCGGCGAAGCGATCTCCAGCCAGTCTTCGGATTTCTTGGGCATGGTAAGTCTTCCGTCACCGGGACCGGAACGGCTAAGCTAGAATAGCCCGGTGTTCCGCAGCCTGCCAATTCGAGTTTTGCAATTCACTGTTGCGCTGGCGCTGGTGGTGGGAATTACCGCTTTCTACCGGCACATCGTCACAGTAAATCAAACCACGGTAGCGCTCACGTTTCTGCTGGCGATTTTAGCAGTTTCCACCTTTTGGGGCTTCACGGTTTCCGCGGTGATGTCGGTAGCGGCGATGCTGGCGTTCAATTATTTTTTCCTTCCGCCAGTAGGAACGTTTACCATCAGCGATCCACAAAATTGGGCGGCGCTGTTTGCATTTTTGGCGACGTCGCTAACCGCAAGCCAACTGGCCACGCGAGTCCGTCGCGAAGCGGACGAAGCGCAGCAACGTCGCAGAGAGATCGAACGGTTGTACACGTTCAGCCAGCAATTGCTGGTGACGGGCAACGTAATCAAACTGCTGAACGCGATTCCAAATCATATCGTGGAGACATTTGAAGTCGGCGCCGCAGCGCTATATCTGGAAAATAAAAATAAGTTTTACCATTCCGGCGCGTCTTCGCACTTCGACGATGAGGAAATGAAACGCGCCACGTTGCGCGACGAGCCGCTGCGCGACGCCGAACGCAGTCTGTGTTTGGTGCCGGTGCGAATGGGCACGCGACCGATCGGAAGTCTGGGGATTTCTGGACGGCTGCTTTCGCGGCAAACTTTGGAAGCGGTCGGCTCGATGATCGCTATCGCGTTTGAACGTGCGCGCGCGGTGGAAGAGTTGGGAAAAACGGAAGCAACACGCGAAGGCGAGCGGCTGAAGTCCGCGCTGCTCGATTCCGTTACGCATGATTTCCGCACGCCGCTGACTTCCATCAAGGCTTCGGTAACAAGCCTGCTTTCCACCGCGAACTCCGCGGAAACACAGCAACACGAATTGCTTACTGTAATCAACGAAGAGTGCGATCGGCTGAATCAATTGGTGGGTGACGCCGCGGAAATGGCGCGGCTGGATGCGGGCGAATTTGAATTGAATCTTGAAGCCAACGCCATCGACGAAATCGTTGCAGCAGCACTTCAGGACTGCAAAAGCGTACTGGCAGGCCGAAAAATTCACATCGATATCGCTGCCGACCTGCCCCAAGTGTTGGTGGATTTCAATCGGATCAAAGATGTGCTGGTCCGTCTAATCGAAAATGCGAATGCGTATTCGCCGAAGGGCACGACGATAACGATTACGGCGGAAGTCAGCGGCAGATCTCTGGTCGTTAGTGTGGCGGACAGCGGGCCGGGAATTGAGGAAATGGAGTTGGGTTTGATTTTTGACAAATTTTATCGCGGGAAGGATCAGCGCTATCTAGTGCAAGGTACTGGCATGGGACTGCCGATTGCGAAGGCCATTGTGGAAGCGCACGGCGGCACGATCAGCGTGACTAGCCAACGAAGACAGGGCTCGGTATTTTCTATTGCGCTGCCGCTGCATCAGACGCATCGGAGCGACAGCCAATGAAATCCGCGACCATCCTGGTAGTGGAAGACGAACCGCAGATTCGGCGCGTATTGCGAGCGACTCTTTCGGCGCAAGGTTATTCGATTGTGGAAGCTGAAAACGGTCAAGAAGCGCTGGACAAATTGCGGAGTGCGCGTCCCGACCTGATTTTGCTGGACATGAACATGCCGGTGATGGATGGGCTAGAAGCTTGCCGCGAGATTCGGCGAGACTCGGATGTTCCGGTCATCATGCTGACGGTACGAAGCTCTGAAAACGACAAAGTGAGAGCGTTGGACGCCGGGGCGGACGACTATGTGGTCAAGCCGTTTGGAATTCAGGAGCTCTTGGCGCGCATCCGGGCAGTGCTGCGACGCGGTGCAAACGCCGAGGAAGGGCAGAATGTTTTTCGCTCGAAAGAGCTGAACTTCGATTTTGACAAGCGCAGCATCGTGGTGCGCGGAAAAACAGTGCATTTGACGCCCAAAGAATTTGAGCTGCTGCAACAGCTGGTGGCCAGCGACGGCAGGCCAATGTCTCACCGTAGATTGCTGCAAGCGGTGTGGGGACCCGATTACGGCGAAGAAACCGAATCGCTGCGCGTGGTGATTAATCAGCTTCGCAAAAAAATCGAAACCGATCCGGCGAAACCAAAATACATTCAAACCGAACCGTGGGTGGGATACCGGTTTAATTTGCCGGCGGATGGGCGCGACAAGAAGTCTGGTGAAGATTCGTAATTCAAGGACGCAGGGAATGCGCAGCGTCCAAATCAAGATTTAACTCCAAGACATTTACGCGGGGCTCGCCCAGGAAACCGAACTGTCGCGGCAGCGTGTGGCGAGCGACGGCTGCGCGAATGTCGGTTTCGCTGACATGACGTTCGCGAGCAATGCGGGGGATTTGAAACTCTGCCGCTGCGGGTGTGATATCCGGGTCGAGACCCGAGCCAGAGGTGGTGAGCAGATCGACCGGGACCGGCTCGGCTGGGTTTTCGCCGTGCAGCCGAGATTCGTCTGCGCGGACTCGCTCGACTAATGTTTTGTTTGTGGGACCGAGATTTGAGCCACCGCTGGAGGTGGCGTCGTAACCCGTGCCGGCCGCGGAAGGACGCGAATGGAAATAGCCTGGCCCCGTGAACGCTTGCCCAATGATGCGCGATCCAATAATTTTGCCGCCTTTTTCGAGAAGCTGACCGTTGGCGCGATCGCGAAATAGAATCTGCGACAGACCGGTGACGGCGAGCGGATAGAGCAGCCCGAAGAAAACTGTCGTTACGAGCGTAAACAAAACGGAAATCAAAAAGTTTTTTTTCATGATTTTCTCAAGTCATCCCAAGGTGGGTCAGCAAAACATCAATGAACTTGATGCCGATGAACGGCGCCACCACTCCACCCAAACCGTAAAGTAAGAGATTGCGGCGCAATAGCGCGACCGCGCCCAGCGGGCGGTATTTCACTCCGCGCAAAGCTAGCGGTATCAGCGCGATGATGATCAGAGCGTTGAAAACGACTGCGGAAAGAATCGCGGATTCCGGACTATGCAGGCGCATCACGTTGAGAACGCCAAGCTGCGGGAAAGCAACAGCAAACATCGCGGGAATAATCGCAAAATATTTCGCGACATCGTTGGCTACGGAAAAAGTAGTTAAAGAGCCGCGCGTAATCAGCAGTTGCTTTCCAATCTCAACGATTTCAATCAGCTTGGTGGGATTGGAATCGAGGTCCACCATATTGCCGGCTTCCTTGGCGGCTTGCGTGCCGGTATTCATTGCCACGCCCACATCGGCCTGCGCCAACGCGGGAGCATCGTTGGTGCCATCTCCGGTCATGGCGACGAGTTTGCCTTTGGCTTGCTCATCTTTGATGAGCTTCATTTTGTCTTCGGGTTTCGCTTCGGCGAGAAAAGCGTCGACACCGGCTTGCCGCGCGATAGCCGCAGCGGTCAGCGGGTTGTCTCCCGTAATCATCACGGTACGAATTCCCATCGCGCGAAGCTGGTCGAAACGTTCGCGCATCCCTCCCTTGACGATGTCTTCCAGCTGAATCGCGCCAAGCACCACGCGATCCTGCGCTACCAGCAGCGGCGTGCCTCCAGCGCTGGCAATCGTTTCGACTACCTTTTGAATTTCTGGCGGCACGCGATTGCCGCGCTCGGCGGCATGCTTGGTAATCGCATCTTGCGCACCTTTGCGAATTTCTTGTCCGTCAAGATCCGCTCCGGACATTCGGGTTTGCGCCGAGAATCGGATGAAGGTGGGATTATGGGGAGCAAGTTCGCGGCCGCGCAGCCCGTACTTTTGTTTGGCAAGTACCACGATGGAGCGGCCTTCGGGAGTTTCGTCGGCGATGGAAGCGAGTTGCGCGGCATTGGCAAGCTCGGCCTCGGTTACTCCTGGGCATGGAAAAAAATGCGTCGCCTGCCGATTTCCGAGCGTGATCGTTCCGGTTTTGTCCAATAGCAGAACATCGACGTCGCCAGAAGCTTCGACCGCGCGGCCGGACATCGCAATTACGTTACGTTGAATCATGCGATCCATTCCAGCGATGCCGATGGCGGAGAGCAATCCGCCGATAGTGGTGGGAATCAGGCAAACCAGCAAAGAAACCAGTACAAAAATGCTTTGTGGGGCGCGGGAATAGAGAGCAAAGGGCTGTAGCGTGACCACCGCGAGGAAAAAAATAATGGTAAGCCCGGCCAGTAAAATGTTTAGGGCAATTTCGTTGGGCGTTTTCTGACGGGAGGCGCCTTCAACCAGTTTGATCATGCGGTCCAAAAAGGTTTCGCCTGGATTTGACGTGATGCGCACCTTGATTTCATCGGACAGCACGCGAGTGCCGCCGGTAACGGCGGAGCGGTCGCCGCCAGCCTCGCGAATCACCGGCGCGGATTCCCCGGTTATCGCGGATTCGTCAACGGAGGCGACACCTTCGATTACTTCACCATCGCCGGGAATGAACTCGCCGCAAGCTACGCAGACGATGTCGTCCGCGCAAAGCGATGCGCTGGGCACGGTTTCAATCGTGCCGTCGGGCTTCAATCTCCGCCCAAGAGTTTCAGTGCGAGCTTTGCGAAGAGTATCGGCCTGCGCCTTGCCTCGGCCTTCCGCCATGGCCTCGGCAAAATTAGCGAAAAGCACGGTGAACCAAAGCCAAAGGCAAATCTGCACTCCGAACCCAAGATGACCGGAGTGGCGCGCGACATCGCTGGCCAGTTGGATCGCGGTTGTCACGGCGCCGACTTCGACGACGAACATGACCGGATTCTTGATCATCAGTCGTGGGTCGAGCTTGCGGAACGCATCCAGTACGGCGCTGCGCAAGATTTTGGTGTCGGTAAGAGAGATGGATCTGGAAGTAGGGTTCTCAGGCATGGAAGTCCTCAGAAAATCTTTCCCGCGGCCATCAGGAGATGTTCAAGAATCGGTCCGAGGCTTAGCGCGGGGAAAAAAGTGAGCGCACCAACGATCACAATTGTTGAGATCAGCAGGCCGGTAAACAGGCCACCGGTCACTGGAAACGTGCCGACAGATGGCGGCGTGGTTTTTTTTGTCGCCAGGTTGCCGGCGATCGCGAGGATCGGTATGACCATGAAAAATCTGCCCAGCAGCATTGCGGCTGCCAGACTGCCGTTGTACCAAAGCGTGTTTGCGCTTAGCCCGGCGAACGCGGAGCCATTATTGGCGGTCGCGGAAGTGTACGCGTAAAGGATCTCAGAAAGACCGTGCGGCCCAGCATTGGAAATTCCCGCGACACCGAAAGAACTAGCCACCGAAACCGCCGAGAACGCGAGAATGGTGAGAGAAAGAATCAGGACGGCGAGCATGGCCATCTTTACGTCGTAGGCTTCGATTTTCTTGCCCAGGTATTCCGGTGTGCGACCAACCATCAGTCCGGCGATAAAAACGGCTAGAATTACGAACACGATAATTCCGTACATGCCGGCGCCTACGCCTCCGAACACCACTTCTCCGAGCATCATGTTGACGATCGGAACCAGGCCGCCGAGAGGAGTCAGTGAGTCATGCGCGGCATTCACCGCTCCGCAGCTTGCGTCGGTTGTGACCGTCGCAAATAACGCGGAATCCGCGATGCCAAAGCGCACTTCTTTGCCTTCCATATTTCCGCCGGGCTGCATCGCGGTGACGCGCTGATCGGCGGGACTCAACAGCGGATTCCCTCTTGCTTCTGCCCAATACGCGGTCGTTGCGCCAGCGAGAAAAAGAAACGCCATCGCCGCCCACACCGCCCAACCATGACGTTGAGAGCCGGTCATTCGACCGAGCGTGTAGGTCAGCGCCGAAGGAATCGCGAAAATTAGCAACAATTGCAGGAAATTGGTCAGCGGAGTTGGATTCTCAAAGGGATGCGCGCTATTGGCATTGAAGAATCCGCCGCCATTGGTGCCAAACATTTTGATCGCTTCTTGCGACGCGACCGGCCCTTGCGCGATCACCTGTTCTCGGACTATCTGGGTGGATGTCTTGCCGTCGGCGTCGGTGGTTGACACCGATTGCGGCTCGACAACTTGCGCGATGCTGTACGGCTCAAGATTCTGCACCACACCTTGCGACACGAACACCAGCGACACGAGCAAGCAAACCGGCAGCAACACCCACAACAAACCGCGGGTAACGTCGACCCAAAAGTTTCCAAGTGTTTTGGTTTCTTTGCGGCAGATTCCGCGAATCACCGCAACCGCCAGCGCAATCCCCACCGCTGCAGAGGTAAAATTGTGATACGCGAGGCCGGCCATCTGCGTCAGATAGCTCATGGTCGTTTCCGGCGTGTACGCTTGCCAGTTGGTATTAGTGGTGAACGAAACAGCGGTATTAAAAGCGAGCGCCGGCGTAACATTGGTAAGGTGTTGGGGATTCAGCGGCAGCCAGCGCTGCACTCGCTCCAGCAAATAGAGCAACGCCATGGACACGGCGCTGAAAAGCAGTATGGCCGTCGCGTATTCGGTCCAGCGCATTTCCGAATTCTCGTCAACGCCGGTGACCCGATAGAGCAGCCGTTCCACGGGGCGCAGCACGGGATCGAGAAATGTTTTTTCGCGCGCGAACACTCGAGCAAGAAAAATCCCAAAAGGTTTGGTGATCGCGAATATCACCAGCAAAAATGCTCCGATTTGCAGCCAGCCGTTGGGAGTCATCGTTAGAACTTCTCCGGTCTGAGCAGCGCATAAACCAGATAGCCAAAAATAAGCGCGCAAACTATTAACAGAACTACGTTGCCTGCATTCATCGGATCGCCTCTACCTCAGCCGCTCGCACCCTCGGACATACGTAACCGCCACAACGAAAAAAATCGCGACAGCAGTAATGCAAACGACGTCTGACATAGCTCACTCCTAAAAACTTTTTGTGCGGACCTCGCAACTCAAAATCACTGTGGCCCGGGCGACTTCAAAACTTGTAAATCACATCCATGCCGAAAAATAGTTGGTTGCGGCTGGTTCCATTGTTGTAACCGCGCAAGTCCCACGAATGATCGAAGCGCAATTCCGGGCGGAGCATAACGGTGCTGCCGATGTACTTGGTGGCGTAAAACGTATTTTCTGTGTATTTCGAGGGCAGCCCGGTTCGCTGGCCTTTCTTGTCGTTCAGCAGGTCAGACCGGAATCCGACCATCAATTTCGAATTGACCTCGCGATTTATGTAGTTGACGATCGCGTATTCAGGAGCGGTGCAGCGCAACATTCCGGCTGCGCAGAATGCTCCGTTAGCGCCAAGTTCCGTGGCGACGGGATTTGCCACGTTGCCGGCCACGTTTGGAACGTCGCGCTCGTACATGTACCAGGCTTCCGTTGCGGTGTGCCATTTGCTGTTGAACTTGTGATACCAAGTGAAGTCGTAGTCCTGCAAATTGTTGTAGGCATACTTGCCGCTGTTGATTCCATTGGCGCAGGCGTAGAAATTGTCATTGTTCGTCTTGGTGGAGTAATCGAGGCAAACGATCGCCGAAGGCTTGCGGTCGTCGGACCATATCGCCACATCGTGACCGGCCGATAATCCGAGTTGCACAATCCATTGCTTGTTCAGCTTTAGCGTTCCAATAATTCCCGTGTCGGTGAAAGGATCGATGGTGTAAAGCAGTGAGTGCGTCATGTTGTAATTGTTCGGCGCCAACTGCGCTTCAATCCCCGGGACGGAAAGAAAGCGCCCAACGCGGATGTTGAGGCCATCCTTGACCGGGAAATATAAGTCAACGTATTCCAGGACCGGGTCGAAACCATACTGCCGGTTGGATTTCAAAAGCTGCTGACTGAAATAATCTTTCGCGGTGGTGAAGCGATAATCAGTTCCATAGAGCCCGGTGAAGTGGAAGCCGTAATCAAAGTGATCGTTCTGCACGGTGTCCGGCAAGCGCTCGACATAAACAACCGCCTGATTCAGTTCGATCTTGTTCGGAAAAATATCGTACGAAACCGGAAAGTTATTGTGACCCGAAGTGCTGAAATTGATGCTGGGCGCGACCCATCCGTAAATTTTCGTTCGGCTATCGCTGAGATTCAGCGCCGACATCAAAGGGTAAGTATTTCCGTCCGGAGCTCCAATATCCGGCGACCCTCCGTATCCCCAGTCTGACGATGGAAACGGCGCAGAATCCAGCGGTGCCGTGAGTCCACGTTTTACGGCTGCAGCACCGGCCGGATTGGTGCCCTCCCAGTCCTGTTGATAAAATTGCGCCAGCCGCCGCAAAAAATTGCCTTTCAGCGTGTAGTCAGCCTTCGCGATGGTGCCCTGCCCAGCGCCGGCGGGTGCGCCGCTTTGAGGATCGCAATCCTGAGCATCCGCTGTTTCCGCGGCCACCGCGCCGGCCTGCGCACATGGCGATGCATTCAGCGTTTGCGCAAAACTCGAATGCGGCCAAACGATCGTTACCAAGATAAACAAGATGAACGACCATTTGCGGAACGATCGAAGCTCCGCCGCAAATCTTTTTGTCATTTCGAGATCGATCTCCATCTGCGTTCTCCGTGACGGCTGCACGGCTGTGCTGCCCCAACTATTTACAATATGCGTTTGTTCTTGGGCCGTCTTCTCTCTCTCCAACATTTCACCAAATCAAAAAGCAACAATCCCAATCCAACCAGGCACAGCGCAAGAAATAACTGAACTCGGAATTCCATCTCCGTGCTCTCTTACTCCGGCGAAGATACCTGCAGCCGAATTAGGAAGTCGTAAGGAAGGCGTTAGTATTTCGTAAAAGCTTGTAGGGCAATAATGCTATGAAGGAGAAAATTCAGAGCGCGTTCTAAAACTTACGAACTCAGCTTTCGTATTGCCACCATTTCCGTTCCCACCGGCACACCTCGCGCCACTTTCACCCGGATCAAAGCCTCAAACGGTTTCAGCTCTCCGGGCTGCGTCACTCCGAGTCGCCTCAGCAAATCCTGCAAAGACTCTTGCTGACACACATATTCCACCGCCGCCTGCGTTCCAATCGTCGTCGTCCCAGCCAAAATTAGTACCGAGCGTTCCGGATTCAACCCATGCACCAGCGCAATCACTGAGTAATCCTCCGTCAGCGGCACATTCGCGGGACTCGCCATGGCCTCTCGCGGCTCTCCCGCCTGCGGATGCACATTAATAATTTCCATGTTTCCTTTGCGCGGCCCGCTCGGCACGCTGCGAAACACAAACTCCTGCGTCCCCGGAATTTCCAGCAGCGTCAAATTTTCCGACGGCGACCCGATAAAAATCAGATCGTTGTTCTTCGCGTCGTCGAGCGAAAACAAACTTCCGCGTTTCACTCGAATCGGCTGGCGCAGCAAACCGAAAACCGTGTCCAGACTGTGCACCGCCAAAACTTCACCCACTCCCGTGTAGTGATCGAAAATTTGCTCGCGCGAATCGTGCGCCGGATTGTAGTAACGCAGCCCCAGGTCCGGCCGCCCAACAAATGCCGCGTTGCTGAAAATCACCCACGGCTCCTCAGGTCCGGTCAAAAATCCCTTCCAGAAAATCGGAAACACCGCGGGAACCGCTTCGCCGGTCACCGCTCCCACCCCAGTGTCCCGATTGGATTTCCGCATCGCCAGCAAAATCGCAATCCCAACCAGCGCCAACGCCAAAGCTACCGAAAGAATTCCCACCGCAATTCCCAGATTTTTCCTCGACGGCGACTCCTTAGCCGCCGCCTCTCGCGCCACATCGTGAGAATTCCCCCCATGCGCTTTCTGAGGCACCCCTTGATGGAACGACAATACATACGTCCCTTTCGGCAATTCCACCCAGGCGTGATGCTCCGCGCCTTCGGCTCCGTAGTATTCCGCCAATTTCGAACGCAACCGCCCTGCCTGCACCCGTACCATCGAGTCCAGTTGCGGATCGAAATCCGGCTGTCGGCCAAAAAGCTCAGTCGCAATTTGATATTCCTTGAGAGGTATTCCCGGTTGTTCGAGGGCGTGCTTGGCCAGGTAGCGCAGTAATTTACACAGACTCTCCGATCCGTGCAGCGCTTGGCTGGCAACCAGCCGGTCGATTTCTGCCAGATACTGGCTGCGATCCGCCACTGATGCTCCTGTTACATGCATGTAACAGGAGAGTACCAACCCGCGCATCTATCTGCAAGACTTGGATTTATTCCATGTAACCGTATCAAACGTCCCGAGACTTCCCATAGTCTCCGATAGTTGCTACAGCCATACACAAGACATAGCTGAATTCCGTCGAGGTGCGCGAGTTAGTGTCGCTTTTCCAGCCTCGCGCATGGCACCGTTCGCAGAAAAGTGTCGGGCTTGTTTTTAAGACGTAGGCTGCATGCGGCGCTTGGGCTTTTACAGGCTTTCTAGCGCCAGTACCCTCCAGGGGTGGGGGGAGTCGAACATAAAATTTTCACCTTAAACATTTCTCCGCGCGGAGCGTCCCTCTCGGTGTTGCGCTTCCCCACCGTCGGAAGCCGAACGGCCCGCAGCGGAACGAAAATTTCAGCACGTGTATTGAAGTCGATAGAAAGGAACAACTTCTCATGATGCGATCGAATCTTTATCGGGCCCTGGCCCTGTGCTTTCTCGTTCTGTGCTCGGCGCATTTTGCCCAAGCACAAAACGACACCGCCCGTCTCCAAGGTACCGTCACGGATTCCAACGGCGGAGCCATGACCGGAGCAACGGTCACCGTCACCAGCATCGAAACCGGTCGTGCCGTTACCGCTGACACCAGCGATCTCGGCTACTACACCGTTTCCGCCCTCCCTGCCGGGCACTATCGCGTCGAAATCACCCAAAAAGGTTTCAAGAAAGCCGTCCGAGAACTCGAACTACAGGTCTCGCAAGTCGGCGTGGCCGATTTCCAACTGCAGATTGGCGACGTAACCCAATCCGTCACCGTCGAAGGTGGCTCCCCTGTTATCAACCCAGCAGACTCCGCCCTCGGCGAGGTCGTCGAATCACGCCAAGTCACCGAGCTGCCTCTCAACGGTCGCAACTTTACTCAGCTAGCCACGCTGGTCCCCGGCGTCACTCGAGGAGTCCCCAGTGGCTCAGCAACGGGAGCAAATAACAATACGGAAACCTTCCGCGACGGTGAAACCGGCGGGGCCTCGCTCGCGGTGAACGGCCTGCGCCCGCAAAATAATAATTTCACCCTAGACGGTATAGACAATAATGAATCCCTCGTCAACACGATCATCTTTTTTCCTCCAGCGGATTCAATCGAAGAATTTCGTGTGCAAACCAGTGTTGCCCCAGCCGAAATTGGTCGCGCCGGCGGCGGGGTGATCATCACGTCCATTAAGTCCGGAACCAACGCGTGGCATGGAAGCGCATTTGAATTCAACCGCACCACCAGCCTTCAGGCCACGGACTTTTTCAGCGGGGGAACTATTTCGCCATACAATCGAAATCAATTTGGCGGCACCATCGGTGGCCCAATCTTCAAAAACAAGCTATTCATTTTTGCCGACTATCAAGGTCTCCGGAAGCACATACCAGGCAGCAACGACGTCGCCAGCGTTCCAACCGATCAGATGCGTAAGGGTGATTTTTCGCAACTATTGAATTTGCCCTGCCCGCAGGGTGGAAATAACCCCTCGGGGGAACCAATTCCTAATGATCCCGTTCTCGTAAATAAGAGCGCCTGCGATTCTGGCCAGGCAACTTTTTCGATCTTGGTCTACGATCCAACCACCGCAGGCTCGCGCCCAGTTACGCGAGACAATCCTAACGGAGAAACGCCATTCACCGGAAATATCGTCCCTACAAACCGGCTCAATAGCGTGGGATTGGCTTATATTAATGCTTTCCCAGAACCGAATTGCACCTCTGCAATCGATTCTCGCTGCCATACGCTGAACCAGAATTACCACAACACCCGCAACATCAGCGAGATCTGGAACGACTTCGACGTGCGCGCGGACTACGTCTTAAATGACACCAATACGATCTTCGGTCGGTTTAGCCGTGGACACGCCGATCAGACCGAGACTACTCGCCTCACCACGTTGCCCTCGGGTTTTGGTTCCGGTACTAATTTTGACCACCCAGACGGCGCATCGATAGGCTGGACGGACACTCTCCGGCCAACCCTTATTAATGAGGCGCGGGTGGGCTTTGTGCGAACGTTCTTTGGGAACTTGCCTCCGTTCTCCAATGTCGACCTATGCACTCAGCTTGGCATAGTGAATTGCAATACGCCTCTGCTCGGCGGCATCGCACTAATTGGCGGGTTCAATGGTGAACTGGAGTTCACGGGGGACTTTGGCTCTTTCCTCGTGCCGCAAACTGGTTATCAATTCAATGATACGGTTACATGGACGCACGGAAAGCACGTTTTCAAGTTTGGAACCGATATCATTCGCCGCCAGTTGAACCTTTATCGCCCCTTGGCTGGGAAAGGTTTTTTTGCTCTGCCCGGTAATGGGTTTAACGGCCAAACTTTCGCAACCGGTTACGAGGTCTCGGACCTGCTGGCAGGCTTTGTCGACGACTATAGTCACGGTCCGAACGTTGGACGGGTTGGCACCCGCAGCTGGGAAAATGGGTTTTTCATTCAGGACGACTGGCGAATCACCCCGCGCTTGACGTTTAACCTGGGACTTCGCTACGACGTTTTTACTTGGCCTGTGGAAGTTCTCAACCGCCAAGCCAACTTCAATCTGGTTACAGGGGCCCTGGATGTTGCCGGTCAGAACGGTAATTCCGACAGCTTGATCAAGAACAATTACAACAACTTTGGTCCCCGCGTCGGTTTCGCTTATCAACTGACGAACGATGGAAAGACAGTTGTTCGCGGCGGCTACGGACTCTTCTACTTCCTGGATCGAGGCGGTATTAGCAACCAATTGGCTCAAAATCCACCGTTCGCGGGCGAAAATACCGTCACTGCCGCCCAAGGCTTTCGCATCACGCTCAGTGGTGCTCTGCCTTGCTCGCCCAATTGTACAGCTGCCCAGCTCATTTCG
>DASXMB010000083.1:0-46012 GCA_036495905.1 Candidatus Acidiferrum sp. | reverse complement strand
GGCCCGCGGGTGCGGCTGGTGGTTTACATCGCGGCGTCGCTGTTGACGGGGCTGGCGGTTTCTGTGAGCGGGGCGATTGGGTACGTGGGATTGCTGGTGCCGCACGTGATGCGGCTGATTTTTGGATCGGATCACCGGATACTGTTGCCGACGGCGGCGTTTGGCGGAGCGATCGCGGTGGTGCTGGCTGATACTTTGGCGCGAACGGTGGTGGCTCCAGCGGAGCTTCCAGTGGGAGCGATGACGGCAATGGCCGGCGCGCCGCTGTTTCTTTATTTGCTGCGACGGAGGATGACGTGAGCAGTTCGCCGATGGCGGGCGCGAACGGACTGGGCTCCGGGGACGCGGCGCGTGCGGGAATGGATTTGTGTTTGAGCGTGGAGCAGGTGAGCTACGCGTACTCGGCGAATCCTTCGCAGGCGCCGCTGTTTACGCTGGAGGCGAGCAGCTTTCAGGCGCGGCCTGGCGAAATTGTGGCGATACTGGGGCCGAATGCGAGCGGGAAATCGACACTGCTAAAATTGATTGCGGGAGTGCTGCAGCCGCTTTCCGGGCGAGTGTTGCTGAACGGCTTCGCGACAAATTCACTGACGCCGCGCATTCGCGCGCAGCAAATTGCGATGGTGCAGCAGGAGAGTCCGCTGCTGTTCCCTTCGCGAGCGTGGGAATTTGTTTTGCAGGGCCGGCATGCGTACAGCCGGGCGCTGCATTTTGAGAGCGCGAAAGACGTGGAGATTGCGCGGGGCGCGCTAGCGCAAGTGGGCGCGGAACATCTGAGTGACCGGTGGATGTCGGATATTTCTGGCGGGGAAAAACAGCGAGTGATTCTGGCGCGGGCCTTGGCGCAGCAGCCTGCGCTGCTGTTGCTGGATGAGCCGACGCTGCATCTGGATGTGGGCGCGCAAGTGGATTTGCTGGATGTGTTGCGGAAACTGGCGGCGGAAAAACGCTACACGGTGATTGTGGTGACGCACGAACTGAATCTGGCGGCGGAGTATGCGGATCAGGTGGTGTTGTTGCAGCGTGGAAAAAGTTTGCGAGTAGGAACGGCGGCAAGCGTGTATCAGCGGGAATTGCTGGAGCAAGTTTTTCAGACGGCGCTGACGGTAGAATTTGGCGCGTCTGGCCGGCCGCGGGTGAATGTGCTGCCGGGAACGGTCGCGTAGCGAAAAGTTTTGCTGGACCTCACGCCGCGGTTTGCGCCGCGGTATTTTAGTCATCCACAGCGGGCGGAAACGCCCCCGACAATCATCGCGAACTTTGTGCTCGGGAAGACGGGCGACTTCGACGAATCGGAGTTGCGCTTGAGCAAGCCGCAATGCGGTTGCGCTCAAAGGAACATAAGCCGTCGCCGACGCGCGACTGTACGGCGGATAACGTACTGCGCAGGCCACTGCGGAGAATTGTTCGGACGGTCTCTTGGGTGAGATCGATTTGTAAACCGGGCGACTCTGTGGGAAGACCGCGCAGCAGCTCCAAAGAAATTTGGAGCTCGCATTACCGCTAAGCCAGGAGACCGGCGAAGTTCGCAGCCTGTTTGGAATCGGGATTTTCGGCAGGCCAACCTCGACCTCCCACGCGTGAGGGAGCGGAGGATAAAAATGAAAACGATACTTTTGCGTTTTGTGGTTTGTGGTTTTGTTTTTGCTTTGATGGTTTTTCCCTCGCAGGCGCAATCTTCAACAGCTCATCTTTCAGGAACTTTGCTGGACCCTAGTGGGGCGGCGGTGGCTGGAGTGCGTGTAGTCGCAAGTGTTGACGCTCGGTCGTCTGGCGGAGAACAAACGTGGAGTGCGACGTCCGGAGCGGACGGCGAGTACGCGCTAGAATTGCCGGCGGGGCGATACCGGGTGAGATTTGCGCATTCGTCGTTTGTAGAACGGGAAATGGTGCTGGATTTTTCGAGCGGTCAAAACAGGACGATGGATTTGCGTTTGCAGATTCAACCGACGTCGGAAAATGTGGTGGTGACTTCCAACACGCAGCCGCTGGAACTGGCGAAGACGCCTGCACCGGTGGACGTTATCGGCCGGCAAGAAATTGAGCAGCGGCAGGCGGTCTCGTTGCCGGATTTATTGACGACGCAGCCGGGAATCGCCTTGGCGAGGACGGGGCCGGAGGGCGGGCTGGCCACGATATTTCTGGACGGCGGGGACTCGGCGTTCACAAAAGTTTTGGTGGATGGAACGCCAATCAATGAGCCGGGCGGCGATTTGAATTTTTCCAACTTGACGCTGGACAACGTGGACAAAGTCGAAATTGTGCACGGAGCGGAGAGCGCGCTATACGGCACGGACGCAATGGCGGGCGTGATTCAGATTGTGAGTCATCAGGGGACGACGCGAATTCCGGCGGTGAATTTGTTCACGGAAGGCGGAGGATTTTCGTCGGCGAGGGGAGGCGGGCAAGTCAGCGGATTGCTGGGGCGCTTCGATTATTCGGCAGCGGGGTCGTACTTCGAGACGGATGGCCAAGGGATTAACGACGGATTTCTGAATCGCAGCGTGGCGGCAAATTTTGGGTATCGATTTTCGGACACGAACCAATTGCGGCTTACGGTACGCAGCAACTCGAGTTTTGGGGGAACGCCTGGGCAGACACTTTTCGCGGACATTTTTCCGCCGGATGCCACGGCGTTTGATTCGCTGAAGCAGCTGTCTGGAAATTTGACGTGGACATTCAACACCGGAACGCATTGGTCGCATCGCATAACAGGAAACGAATCGCGCGTGGTGGACAAGGTAGGATTTCCGGACTTTGATTTTTTTGCGACGGATCAATTCAACCGGGCGGGAATTCTGGAGGAGTCCACTTATACGTTCCGGCAGGGAGCGGCGACGGCGGGATATCAGTATGAGGCGGAAAACGCGTATCCCAGCGATCTGAGCGGAGTGCACGCGCGGCGCAACAATCAGGCAGGATTTATCGATGCGCGGTGGGTGCCGATTGCGCGGCTGACGCTCAGCGCAGGCGCTCGCGCGGAAGCGAACACTAACTTTGGAACCCGCGTGGTGCCGCGAGCGGGAGCAGTTTTTGCGTTGCGGTACGGGCACGGATTCTGGGGAGACACGCGAGTGCGAGCAGCGTATGGGCAAGGGATCGAGGAGCCCACCGTGTTCGAATCGTTCAGCAGCGATCCTTGCAATCCGGGCGATCCGAGTTTGCGTCCGCAAAGGAGCCGGACGTTGAACGCGGGAATCGATCAATACCTGGATGCGGAGCGGTTTCGCGTTTCGGTTACATTTTTTAACAATGAGTTCCGGGATCTGATCAATCAGACGGTGGGACCGGCGAATCCGATTTGCTTCAGCGGAAACGAGATGCTGTTTTTCAACACGGATTTGTCGCGCGCGCGAGGAGTGAATTGGTCGGCGACGGCGCATATCAAGCGGTGGTTATCGGTGACGGGAAATTATTCCTTCGACGATAGCCGCGTACTTCGGACGATTGCCGCGGCTCCGGATGTGGAGCAGCCGGGCAATCATCTTTTGCGGCGGCCGGTGAACTCCGGCAATGTGTGGATCAATTCCAGCTACCGGAGATTGAATCTGAATCTGGCTGGCTACTTTACGGGGGTGCGGACGGACAGCGATTTCGACGGATTGGGATTCACGCGGAATCCGGGCTACGCGCGATTCGATATCGCAACGAGTTATTTGGTCACGCACAATGTTTCGTTTTACGGGCGGGTGACCAATTTGTTCGACAAACAGTATCAGGATGCGATCGGCTTTCCCGCTTTGGGCCGAGATTTCCGGTTAGGCGTGCGTTACAACTTTGCCGGGCGCGACTGATGGCGGGAGTTTCCAACTCAACGATGCCGGAACCGGTACTTTTCTGCTGGAGCGGGGGCAAAGACAGTGCGATGGCGCTGCACGCTCTGCTACAGCGGCCGGAAGTACGGGTGACAGCGCTGTTGACGACGGTGACGGAAGGTTACGAACGCGTGAGCATGCATGGAGTGCGGCGCGAATTGCTGAAGCGGCAAGCTGAGGAAATTGGTTTGCCGCTTCACGAAGTCTTGATTCCACCGCAATGCGTGAACCCAATTTACGAGACGCGAATGCAAGAGGCGCTGCTGGTACATCGGGATGATAGTGTGAGGACGGTGGCGTTCGGCGATATTTTTCTGGAGGATCTGCGGAACTACCGGGAAAACAATTTGGCACGGGTGGGAATGACGGCGATGTTTCCCATCTGGAAGCGGGATACGCGGGAGTTGATTGCTGAATTTCACGAAAAAGGGTTTCGAGCGATTGCGGCATGCGTCGATCCGAAGGTGCTTGATCGGAGCTTTGCAGGCCGCGAATTGAATCAACAGTTTTTTCGCGATTTGCCGGCGGGCGTTGATCCATGCGGGGAGAACGGCGAATTTCATACATTTGTGTTTGCCGGACCGATTTTCAAGAAGCCGATTGGTGTGGAAGTTGGAGAGGTTGTGGAACGCGATTCATTTGTTTATTGCGATTTGATGGCAAAGAGGACAGGAGCGGAGTGATGGATACTAGCCAAAAGGAAAGCATTTTGTTCCGGACCGTGGTTATTTTGCTGATGCTTACAGTAGCGGCGGCGCTAAGGATCGCTCCGCATCCGTGGAATTTCACGCCGATTGGCGCGATGGCGATTTTTTCTGGCGCGATGATCGCGGACCGGCGGCTGGCGGTACTGTTTCCGTTGCTGGCGCTATTCGCGGGAGATATGTTTGTGGGCTTCTACAAATTAATGCCCGTGATTTATGCGAGTTTTGCAGTAAATATTTTGATCGCCGGATGGCTGCGGAAGAATGTGACGACGCCGAGAATCGCGGGCGTCACGCTACTGGGGGCAATCCAGTTTTTTGTGACGACCAATTTTGCGGTTTGGGCGTCTGGAATGAGCTATCCAAAAACGTGGGTTGGACTTGCGGATTGTTATGTGGCGGGAATTCCGTATCTTTGGAACACACTGGCGGGAGACGCGTTGTATGTGACATTGCTTTTTGGAGGGTTTGCGCTGGCGGAGCGAGCGTTTCCAGCGTTACGGCAAGACCGCGGTGCGGCGATGCTATAATTCTTAATCTTTATGGCGAAGATAGCAGACAATACGGGAGCGATTTCCGCGGACGTCCTGGCGAAATACGAGCCGGTGATTGGGCTGGAAGTCCACGTGCAGTTGTTGACGAATACAAAGATATTTTGTGGTTGTTCGACGCGGTTCGGAGATGCGCCGAATTCCAACGTGTGCCCGGTGTGCCTGGGACTGCCGGGAACTTTGCCGGTGCCCAACAAGCGGGTGGTGGAAATGGGTGTGCGGGCGGCGCTGGCGCTGAATTGCACAGTGCATGAACATTCTCGATTTGCTCGCAAGAATTATTTTTATCCAGATTTGCCGAAGGGCTACCAGATTTCGCAATACGAGTTGCCGCTGGCCACGGGCGGGTGGATCGAGATCGAGCAGAATGGCACGCGAAAGCGGATTGGAGTGACCCGGCTGCATCTGGAGGAGGATGCGGCCAAGAATTTGCATGAGGGGCTCGCGCAGTCCGCGCAGAAGGCTTACATCGATTACAACCGGTGCGGCTCGCCGCTGGGCGAAATCGTTTCGGAACCGGATATGCGAACGCCGGATGAGGCATACGCGTACCTGACCACGCTGCGGCAAATTCTGCTTTATGCCGGAGTGAGCGATTGCAACATGGAAGAAGGGTCGCTGCGCTGCGATGCGAATGTGAGCGTGCGGCTGCGCGGCACGGAAACGTTTGGCACCAAGGTGGAAGTGAAAAACCTGAACTCGTTCCGATATTTGCAGAAAGCGCTGAAATTTGAGATTGAACGGCATATTGGCGTGGTCGAGAGCGGCGGGCGCATTGTTCAGGAGACACGGCTGTGGAATCAGAACGAAGGAATGACGGTGGCGATGCGCTCGAAGGAAAAGGCGCACGATTATCGCTATTTCCCGGAGCCGGACCTGTTGCCAGTGCATGTAGGCGCGGCGTGGAGGAAGAGCATTCAGGAAAGTATTCCGGAATTGCCGGACGCGAGGCGTTCTCGATTTGTCTCAAGCTTTGGGATTACTCCGTACGACGCCGAAGTGCTGACGGCTTCGCAAAGCCGAGCGGACTATTTTGAGGCGACGGTGAAAGCGGGAGCTTCCGCCAAAGGCGCGGCGAACTGGATGCAGACGGAGCTTCTACGGGGATTGAACGATTCCGGAAAAGAAATTGAGGCTAGCCCGGTTGGTTCGGTGGCGCTGGCAGAAATGGTGGCGCTGGTGGAATCCGGCAAGATTTCCGGCGCTATTGGCAAGAAAGTGTTTGCAACGATGTTTGCGACAGGCCGCGGAGCCGCGGAGATTGTGGCCAGCGAGAATTTGGCGCAAAACAGCGATGTCTCCGCAATCGAAGCCGCGGCGCGAGAGGTTATCGAGAAAAACGCCGACAACGTGGCGAAGTTCCGCGGGGGCAATGAAGGAGTTTTCAAGTTTTTTGTGGGCCAGGTGATGAAGGCGACGCGCGGGCAGGGCAATCCACAAGTGATCAACGACGTGCTGCGCAAATTGCTTTCTTAAATTCACGAGAGACGAGGGAACAATGATTACCGCAGGGAGCACAGCTCCAGATTTTCGATTGAAGACGGATGACGGAACGGAAGTGGCGCTTGCCGACTTGCGCGGCAAACGAGTGTTGATATTTTTCTTCCCCAAAGCCAATACACCCGGTTGAACGACCGAAGCGTCCGAGTTTCGTGACGCAAAAAGGCATTTCGATAAGAAGGGCGTGGTCATTCTGGGCGCCAGCGCCGATCCGGAAAAGGCTTTGGCTGGATTTAAAACGAAATACAAACTCAATTTTTCTTTGCTGAGCGACCCGGCGCACAAAATGATCGAATCCTATGGAGCGTGGCAGAAGAAAAAATTCATGGGGCGCGCTTTTGACGGAATCGTGCGGAGTAGTTTTTTAATCGATGGGGACGGGAAGGTTGAGCGGGTTTGGGAAAAAGTGAAAGCGGAGGGCCACGCGGCTGAGGTTCTGGCTACACTCTAGATTGTTTCGATAGAGGCCGGCCGGTTTTACAGCGTGCAAGTCAGTTGGTCTTTGTCGGCGGCGTCCGGTTCGATGAGCATGTTGTCCAGCAGACGTGTTTTGCCGAAGAAAACGGCGAGCACGGCGTACGCGGGGCGAGAGATGCGGACGACCGGTTCGAAAGTATCCGCGTCCACAATTTCGGCATAGTCGATAGCGGCAAGCGGTTCCGATTCCAACTTTTTTCGCAAAATATTTTGCAGATGCAGGGCGTCGCGAACTCCGGCCCCAACTTCCTGATGGGCTGCCTGCAAGGCGCTGTGGAGCACGGTAGCGGCGCGGCGCTGATCTGAACTCAGGTATGCGTTGCGGGAAGAAAGAGCCAGGCCGTCAGCTTCTCTGACGATTGGACAGATCACGACTTCCGTATCCAGTTGCAGATCGCGAGCCATTTGCGAAATGATACGGGCCTGCTGGGCATCTTTACGGCCGAAGTAGGCAAAGCTGGGCTGAACAATCTCAAATAATTTCAGAACTACCGTGGCAACTCCGCGAAAATGACCGGGGCGCGAGCGGCCTTCCAGACGATCGCCGAGTCCTTCGACATTGACATAGGTGCGGAAACCAGGTGGATATATTTCCGATTGGTCGGGAAAGAAAAGTGAGTCGACCCCGATGGCAGCAAGTTTGCCGGTGTCGGCAGCCAGATCGCGAGGATACTTGGCGAAATCTTCGTTGGGGCCGAACTGTTTCGGATTTACAAAGATGGATGCGACCACCGATGAGCATTCCTGGCGAGCGCGTTTGACGAGCGCCAGATGGCCTTCATGCAACGCGCCCATGGTGGGAACGAAACCGACGATGCGGCTTTCCGCGCGGGCTTGGCGGGCTTGCTCTTTCATCCAGGCGATCGTTTGAATGGTTTCCACTTTGCGAAGAGGCTTCAGGGGATCAGGCGTGAGCGGAGGTGGCGCGTTCGCGGTAGAAATGCATCAGGTCCGTCAAGAGCGGCTGGGTGCCTAGCTGGCGAAGCATGGTGGTTATCTGGCCGCGGTGATAAGTGCCGTGATTCACGACGTGCTGCATGGATTGCCAGAGCGGATTTTGGTAAGCACCGAATTTGAGCGTCTTGTATTCCAGTATCCGGTCCAAGTCAGCTTGCGAGACACGGCGTACGAATTTCAGTAAGAGGTTTTCCTGCTCGGTCCAGCGAGCCTTGAGACTATGTACGTCGGGAAATTGTGCGGAGTCCGGCAAAGAAGATGGCGAGCGGCCTTGAAAACGCTCGAGCCAAATCCACTCTGCGCCATGGATATGCGCCAGAGTGTCTCGCACGGAAGGAAAGCTGGAGCCGAGTGGCTTGGTGAAGTCTTCGGTGGTGAGCTGAGCGGCGGCATCGAGCGATCGATGGTTGGCCCAGGCATTGTAATCGTAAAGCAAGCTGATGTCTTCAGGCGTCACGGATCACCTTCTTAAATTATTTTCTGACGACACAAGTTCAGCGAGTGATGCGAATTGGTTTGCGGCCGGATATCGAGATTCCGGAGTGGTAAGACTCCGCATCCGACGGAAATGCGCCGCTACGCACATCGCTGCAATACTCGTGGACGGCATTGGCTATGGTTTCGCCAACGCCGGCATATTGCCGAGCGAATTTGGGCGAAGGGTGCGAAGTCAAGCCGAGCATGTCGTGCAGCACGAGGATTTGGCCGTCACAGTCTGGTCCCGCGCCAATGCCGATGGTGGGGATATGCAGCTCCTGGGTAATTTGCGCGGCAAGCTCGCGGGGGACGGCTTCCAGGACGAGCGCAAACGCTCCGGCGGCTTCGACGGCGTGCGCATCGCGGAGCAATTGTTCCGCGGCGTCGACCGTTTTGCCTTGCACGCGATAACCGCCGAGAGCGTTCACGGATTGCGGCGTGAGGCCAATGTGCCCCATCACAGGAATTTCCGCTTCGGTGAGACGCGCGATTAGTTCGAGGCGGCGTTCGCCGCCTTCCACTTTCACCGCTTCGGCGCCGGCTTCTTTCACGAAGCGCATGGCATTGCGGAGCGACTCGGAAGTATCCGAATGATAGCTGCCGTAAGGCATGTCCACGACGAGAAGTGCGCGGCGCGTTCCGCGACGAACGGCTTTCGCGTGGTGCAGCATTTCGTCGACGGTGACGGGCAAGGTGCTGTCGTAGCCGAGAACGACCATGCCGACCGAGTCGCCAACGAGGATTAGGTCGACACCGGCGTCATCAAGCAGGCGCGCGGTGGGGTAATCGTAGGCGGTGAGGCAAATTATTTTTTGCGATGCGGAGGAAGACTCTGCCGAGGAAGTCTTGCGTTGCAGCAGATCGGGCACGGTAACTTTTGCAGCGCCCGCATTGGGAATAACGCTCATGGTAGCCTCCGGTGCCGTTCCCGTGAAGCAGGATACAGCCCTGTACCTGACCATTCTTTGCAGGATAGCAAAACTCGTGGGGATTGGCCAGAACCGCGAAATGTGTCCTCGCGCGGGTTACACGGTGGGGTGGGATTGGACTCGGCCCTTCCATTGCGCGCCGCAGCCTCGCCAGTGGCGAATGGCGGAGAGAATCGTGGAATAGGAGTAAAACGCGGCGGCCAGGGGAAGCAGCGGCGCACGGAGTGGCGAGAGTTTGTAGAAGTGCACGGTGGGGAGGAAAGTTAGCGACATGATGGCCCAGGAAGCGAGTCCGAGAATTCGGGCGACGGGGCTGGAAGAAAAAAGGATAGCTATTGGAGCTATGTAGACGATGAACATGGCGGCGACAGTGCCGACGAGTAAGAGTGCCGAGTGGTGGAGTTGGGTGAAGGCGGTGCGGGCGATCATATCTCTAATTTCGGCGAAACTTTCGTAGGCGCGCAGGCTGAGGCTGGATTGAGTTACCCCCATCCAGATGCGGCCTCCACTGTTTTTTACGATGCCGGCGATGGCGCAGTCGTCGATGATTTCTGAGCGGATGGCTTCGAGGCCGCCGGCGCGTTGCAGGGCCGTTCGCCGCAACAGGAGGCAGCCGCCGGCGGCGCCTGCGGTGCGAGAGCGCGGATTTGCAATCCAAGCCGGAGGGTAGAGCTTCAAGAAGAAGAAAAGGAAGGCGGGGATCAGGACTCGCTCGGGCGGCGTTTTTGCGCGAAGCAAAACCATTAGCGAGGCGAGATCGAGATTTTCTTGCTGGGCACGCGCGACGAGCCGGGTGAGCGTACGCGGAGCGTGAACGATGTCCGCGTCTGTAAACCAGTAAAAATCTGGTGCTTCTTCGGCGGAGCTTGTTAAACCTTGATTGAGCGCCCAGAGTTTGCCGGTCCAGCCGGGCGGGAGCACTGCTGCGGAGTCAATTTTGACATGCGACTGTGAGGGGCGCTCTGCTGCGGCTTTTGCGGCGATTATCGCGGTTCCGTCGGTGCTGTGATCATCGACGATGTGAATGAATAGCTCGCCGGGATAATTTTGCTGGAGCAAGCTGGTTAGAGCTTCTGCGATGGTTTGCGCTTCATTGCGAGCGGGCACGATAACGGTAATCCTAGGCCAACTCGGCGGATCAGCGATTGTTGTGGCGTCGTCTATAAAGGGAGCGAGTAGCCAAAACGCGCCGCGAGCGAGGAGTAAGTAACACCAGATGATGAAGGAAATTAACCCGACGGTGATCGAAGCGAGGGGCACACGTCATTTTGCAACGGCTGGCAGTGCAGAGCCAGCGCCAGTCCGCGAGAAGAACCGTACGAATCCGGAGGCGGCCGTTTCGCCCGAACGAGAATTAGAGGCGGCTGGATTTACACCAAATCTCCGGAGCGAATCGGAAGGCGCCGCACGCGTTTGCGAGTAGCGGCGAAAATGGCGTTGCAAACCGCCGGGGCGACCACCGGCACAGTGGGCTCGCCGATTCCAGTCGGGTCTTCCTTGCTGGCGACAACGTGCACTTCGATCAGCGGAGTTTCCGGCATGCGCAACATTTGATAGTCGTTGAAATTGGATTGTTTGACGCGACCGCCCTCGATGGTGATGGCGTCTTTCACGGTAGCAGTCAGCGCGTAAATCACGGCGCTTTCGACTTGTGCGCGGACGCCGGCGGGATTGATGGCACGCCCGCAATCGACGGCACAAACCACGCGGTTCACTTTGGCGTGACCGTTCTTCACAGAAACCTCCGCGACAGCGGCAAGATAGCTATCGAAAGAGAAAAAACAAGCAATGCCGCGCCCGTGTCCCGCGGGCTGCGCCGTTCCCCATGCGGACTTTGCGGCGGCAAGTTCCAGGACGCCCTTCAGGCGGGCGGTATTCAGCGGCGGGGAGTCGGGCTCGCCCTGAAATTGCGGAATCTTGCGGTCCTCGCCGATCAATCGCAAACGATAGGCGAGAGGATCGACGCCAGCGGCGTTCGCCAGTTCATCTACAAAACTTTCCACCACGAAGCCACTGCTGGAATGCTCGACAGAACGCCACCAAGCTCGTGGGGCTCCGGATTGTGCGAGCGCGTATTCGATGCGGAGATTCGGAGTGCCATAAGGAATCGTCGCTCCAGTGCCAAACTCGCTTTGTTCGGGTTTCGCCGCTCCATCGGGGCGCCACATCGCCGCGATGGAAGTGGACGATTGAAAATGTTTCCACGCGGTCAGGTTGCCGTGAGCATCGACTGCTCCAGACATGCGATGGTACGAAGCTGGGCGGTAAAAGTCGTGCTGCATGTCGTCTTCGCGCGTCCACAGAAGCATGATCGGCTTACCGGCGGCGGCTTTGGCGATCTGCGCCGCTTCCATAACAAAGTCCGCCTGGTAGCGCCGGCCGAAACCGCCGCCCATCAGCGTGGTATGCACCACGACGGATGCAGGAGGAAGTTTAGCGGTTTCCGCGATCACGGATTGCGCCCACTGCGGAGCTTGCGTCGGCACCCAGGCTTCCGCGCCGTCTGGTTTGACGTGCACAGTGCAATTCATCGGCTCCATGCAGACGTGAGCGGCGAACGGGAGCTCGTATACAGCGTCGATTTTTTTGGATGCGGATGCCAGGGCGGCGTTGGCATCGCCCTCGTTGCGCACCACGGTTCCAGGTTTGGAAGCGTTGTCCACGAATTGTTTTTGCAGAGACTCGCTGGACTCAGTTGCGTGCGGGCCGTCGTCGAACTTGATTTCCAAGGCTTTGCGGCCCTGCATGGCGGCCCAGGAATTATCCGCGAGCACAGCGACCCCACCCGTTGTGGATGCGCCGCGGCCAGAGATTTCAAACTGCACGACATCGCGAACTCCCGGCACCGATTTAGCTTTCGTGGCATCGAAAGTGGCAACTTTGCCGCCAAAGACCGGACAGCGAGCGACGACCGCATAAAGCAATCCATCGGGCCGAGAGTCAATGCCGAATTTGGCGGTGCCGGTACTCTTCAGCCGCGCTTCCGTGCGATTGGTATCGTGACCTACTATCGAGAATTCAGCTGGATTTTTCAGCGGCACAACACTGAAGTCCGGAACCGGCAGCGCGGAAGCATCCTGTACAAGTTCGCCGTATGAAAAAAATCGCTGGGGGTGCCCGTGCACCACGGCGCCGTTTTTTGCTTTGCAGGTATTGGTTTCCACTTCCCACTTTTTCGCAGCAGCGGTAATGAGCATTTCGCGAGCGGCGGCTCCCGCTTGGCGCAGCGGCAGCCAGGATCCGGCAATACTACCGCTGCCACCGGTGCCGTGGTCGTAGATGTTAGGGTTGGTGGGCGCTTGCTCGATGGTTACCTGTTTCCAGTCGAGGCAAAGTTCTTCCGCAAGAATCATCGGCAGCGCGGTCATCACGCCCTGGCCCATTTCTGACTTTCCCAAGACGAGCGTTACTTTGTTGTCTGGGGTGATGCGCACCCAAGCATTAAATGGATTTGGCGTCTTTTTTTCTTGCGATTGTGCGGAGGCGGCCATTGCACCGGTCGGAAGGTAAAAGCCGACCAGGAGAACCGCGCCGCCCGCAGCGCTGGTCTTCAGAAAGTCTCGGCGATTTAATACGGGAGCTGTGGTCATAAACGAGCCTCGTTTGCTTTAGTAAAAAATAATTACGCGGAAGATTTCGATTTCGTAGCGTGAGTCGCAGCCGCGCGATGGATGGCTTTGCGAATGCGTTGATAGGTGCCGCAACGGCAAATGTTTCCGCTCATCGCAGCATCAATATCGGCATCCGTGGGATTACTGGTCTTGGCGAGGAGTGCCACCGCGGACATAATCTGCCCGGACTGGCAATAGCCGCACTGCGGAACGTCTTCGGCGATCCAAGCTTGCTGCACGGGATGGTTTCCATCCACCGATAGGCCTTCAATGGTAGTGATCTTTTTGCCGGCTACGCTGGAAACGGGGGTTACGCAGGACCGCGATGCCACGCCGTTAATGTGCACCGTGCAGGCCCCGCAAAGCGCCATGCCACAGCCAAATTTGGTGCCGGTGAGATTCAGCGTGTCGCGAAGCACCCAGAGGAGCGGCATGTCCGGGCCGGCGTCTACCGACTGCGGCTTCCCGTTCAATATAAAATCGATAGCCATAAGTCCTCCAGCGGTAAAACCGTATCGTACAACAATGCGTGGACGGTGAAAATAGGCGGAATATCGTCATTAAGGAGCGACGAAGCGGGCGGATCTTAGGCTGGAGCAACGGTGCGGGGCGCTTCCGGTTCGACGCCGCGCCACCCCACGGGACGCCCGCTGACCGCTTCTTTCACCGAACGGAAAAGCACGACGTACATCAACTGGCGATAGTAGAAACGTTGCAGCAACACCGGCACCAGCAGGGTCCAATCTTCTTTTCTTTCCAGCGCGAATGCGATGACGCAGGTGAGCACATCGATCAGCAGAAAGGCCAGGAAAAAAAGCACCGAGCGCATCAAGTCCTCGGTGGTGGAGTGAATTTGAAAGACCCAAGAGACGTGCCACTTCTGCAGGGCCCACATCAAAATCGAACCTAAGAATAAGAGATCGATAAGCGGGGAAACCAGCGGCAGTACCAACTGGAACAAAAATATATTGGGCAGCGCAATCCATCCCAGTGTCCCTTGCTTGGGACGGAATAGCGTGTCCGAGTGCTTCCAAAACGATTGTAGCGTGCCAAACGTCCAGCGAAAGCGCTGGCGAATCAAGACTTCTGGAGTTTCGGGAGCTTCCGTCCAGGCGATGGCTTCTTCGTCATAACTGATGCGCCAGCCGAGACGACGGATGGCGATGGTGAGGTCGGCGTCTTCCGCCACGGTATCCGCAGTAATGCCGCCGGCAGCGTCGATCGCCGCTTTGCGCCAAGCGCCAAGCGCGCCGGGCACAACCGTGATGCAGTTCAGCAAATCGAATGCGCGCTTCTCCATGTTTTGGCTGGTGATGTATTCGAGCGCCTGCCAACGCGTAAGCCAGCGCGAACGATTGCCGACTTTTACGTTGCCGGCGACGGCGCCGGTTTTGGGATCGGAGAAATGACGCACCAGCTTGCTAATCGCATTGGGCTCCACTTCAGTATCGGCGTCGATGGTGACCACAATTTCCGTGGTGGATTCGCCAAGGGCGCGGCTCAGGGCGGCGGATTTTCCGCGATTTACCTGGTGAATAATGTGCACGCGCGCATCGGCGCCATACTGATCGTCCAGCATTTCGCCGGTACGGTCGGCAGAACCATCGTTGACCACGATCACTCTTAGATTGGGAAAATCCGACGCCAAAACGGATTTCACCGTTTGCAAAATCACGCTTTCTTCGTTGTGCGCGGGAATCAGGACGGTAACGCCAGGCGGCGGATTGGGCATCACATCGTGATCTTTGCGGAGCTTTTCGACGAGCGCGAGCAGCCCGATAATAAGGGCGCGCCCACTCACCAAAACTATGCCGAGGATAAACACCGTGGCGATAGCCAGCCGGAACCAGTGGTACAGCCCAAAAATAAAACCGTCGGCGTGCGCCTCCAGTTTCTCGCTCGGCGATAACGGAATCATTACCTGAGCGCGGGTTCTACCGATCAGGTCAGGTACCGAAACAAATTGATAGCCTTTGGCGCGCAGTGCATCGATGATGCGCGGCAGCGCGGCCACGGTTTGGCTTCGGTCGCCACCGCCGTCATGGAACAAGATAATGTTTCCCGTGCTGGCTTGTTGCAGAACGCCGTCGAAAATCTGTTGTGCCGGTATCTGCTTGCCGAAAGGCTGCTGCCAGTCGTGAGGATCGACCTTCTGGCCGACGATCACGTAGCCCATATCCTGGGCGACGGGCAATTGCGAAACTTCTTCCGCATATTCCGGCTGGTGGTCGACGCCATACGGCGGGCGAAAGAGAATGGATTTTACTCCCAGCGTGCTTTCGATTAGCCGTTCGGTCAGATTCAATTCCCAGCGCAATTGCGTGTGCGAAATTTCGTCGAAGTTCGGATGGGTGTAGGTGTGATTCCCAATTTCGTGGCCTTCTGCGTATTCCCGTCGCAATAGCTCGGGCGACTGGCTGGCATCCACTCCAATTACGAAAAATGTCGCCGGAACACTTTTCTCCTTCAAGATATCCAAAATCTTCGGCGTCCAGCGTGGGTCTGGGCCGTCGTCAAAAGTGATTGCGAGCTTTTTTTTGGCGGCCCCAATTTGGTCGATGTCGTAGGAAAGCGGATAGGCCTCGTACTTTTCGCCGGTGAAAAGATCGCTGGCGGGATCGTAGGTAAAACTGCGCCGCCCATTTTTTGGCGTATCGACAAAGTGCCAGACGTCGCCGCTGCCTTCCAAAATTAAGTCCGGGCCAGGCGGAAGGTCGGTAAGTTTCAGCCGCGCCGCATCGCTCGGACGCGTCGCATCCCATACCGGCCACAACGATGTATCGGACGAACCCAGCCGCCACAACGCGGTGCCCTGCACACCAAGGCGCTCGGCAGCTCGCAAAGCGTTATAAGCGGTGATGGCGTCAAGCATCCACACTTGATGCACGTGATCGTGATCGTCTGAATACGAATAGTGAGGATTCAGCGAAGTGGGATCGAACTCTACTTGAGCTTCGGACTCATAAGCATGCAACAACGCTTCTTGCACGCTGAATTCCTGCGCCATCTCATGCGCTTTCTTTGGCGCCTCTGACCAGTCGTAAGCATAATTCGCGATGCCAACAATGATTTTTTGCGCTGGCACTTCGCGCATGACGGTGCGCAAATTCTCGACGAACCAGTCCTGCGCGGCGATGGGTCCTGGCTCTGAATTGAGCCAGTGCTGGTCGTAGTTCATGAGCACGACAGCGTCGGTCTGCTTGCCGAAGAATTTGTAATCGTACTCGTCATCCTGGCCGGGCAGCGCAATCATCAATTTGAGTCCGACAGAGTGCAGCGCCGGACCAAGCTCCGCAATAAACTCCTGAAAATGCGGCTGGCTGGGGGTTGGCATTTCTTCGAAATCGACCAGAATCCCCGCTTGATGCGCTTCCACCGCGTAGGCCACCACTTGATGAACCAAATTTTCGCGCGCCGTTTCGCTGGCCAGCATTTGCACCATTTCTTTTATGTGCCACACCGAGCCGTCGTAATTGTTCAGCACGCCCATCATCGGCAATTCCACGTTCGCGGATTTCATCCACTGATGGAGTTTGTCTTCCTTCAGCCGCGCGATCGCTTCTTCCGGGCTGACTTTCACCGTTTCGTATCGCTCGTAGTCGACTACGGTGAGCCCACCATCAGCGGTGACGGAGTGCAACTGCTCCGGGAGAAGCAGGTCGATATCCTTAAAGTGTTTTTTCAGCGAGGCCAAACTATTGGAATCCCAGCTGACAAAAAACGCCGCGCGCAACGGATCGTAACTGGCTGGGACGGTGCCGATGTTCGCGATGCGCCGATGGCGGCCTTCGCGAGTATTTGCGGTTTTCGGCTTGAGCTTCAGTTTCAGAGCGCGATAAGTGGGGCGTGTATCCGGCAGCAAGCCGACAGGAAGCTCCACGCTGACAGCGATGGTCACGAAAAAATACGCCAGTAGCAACGTTAGCAATGCCGCGGTAATTTCCAGCACCCTACGCGTGCGTCGCCAGCGCACACGCTCCGCGTCGTAAAAAATGGGTCTGCGTTCCTTCATTCAGCCTTTCAATCTGTCTCTCCGCAAGGACCTGTACAGCAGGCTTGGGCTGAGTCCTTCTGCGCGATTCCGTCCACTATATTGTAAGATGCGTTCCATTCATGAAGCGAATTTTCTCCAGTTCACTTGTCGCGATTCTCGCGGGCCTTGGCCTGCGACTATTTTTTGTGCTGAAGTTTCCCGCCGATTCCGGCGATGCGGTGCTGTACGAAGAAATTGCTACAAACTGGCTGAAACACCATATCTACGGAATGAATCTGAATGGCGGAATTGTGCCCGTTGATTTGCGCATGCCCGGATATCCGGCATTTCTGGCCTTCATTTACGCGCTTACCGGGAAAATGGCAATCGCGGCGCACATTTGGGTGATGCTTGCGCAGGTGCTCGTCGATCTTTTGGGATGCGTGGTGATCGCCAGCTTGGCGGCCTTGTTGGTGTCGCAGGCACAGGGTGCTGACAAAGCGCGGACTGCCAGAGTCTTCACGGCGGCGCTTTGGCTGGCTGCACTGTGTCCTTTTACCGCTAATTACACTGCGGTGGTGATGACCGAAGTTTTCGCAATCTTTCTCACTGGTCTTACCTGCGTCGCATTTGTCCCGTTGGTGGCAACTTTGCGTGACGATAGTGCTGCCGGCTTTTTGCGGCACGGAACAACGGGAGGATTCGCAGCACGCCGCCGGGCAGACATCCTAAGCGCTTTCGGTGGACTTTTTGTTGGCTGGGCAACGCTATTCCGTCCAGAAAGTCCCATGTTGCTGCTAATCGCATGGGTTGTGCTACTGGCGGCAGCGTGGAAACGAACATTTCTGACTGGCATTCGACTGTGCGTAATTTCGGGAATTGCGTGTGCGCTGCCGCTGGCGCCCTGGGCGCTGCGAAACGCCATCACTTTGCACGAAGTGCAAATTCTCACGCCGAAATATTCCAATCTCCCGGGGGAGTTGGTTCCGCGCGGTTTCATGGCGTGGGAGAAGACCTGGCTTTTTCGCATGCGCGATTGCTATCTGGTCCCGTGGAAGCTGGAAGAAGAAGCAATCCGTATCGAGGATATCCCTGCGCGCGCCTTCGATTCTTCGGAAGAAAGATCGCGAGTCGCCTCCATATTGGACGAGTACAACAAAACTCTGCATCTCACCACGGAGGAAGACAGTCAGTTTGCCGAAATCGCGCGCGAACGAACCGCTCGCCATCCACTTCGCACATATCTATGGATTCCGGCAATTCGCGCTCTTACGATTTGGTTCGCGCCCCGCATTGAGCTGGTGCCACTTTCCGGCAAGGTTTTCCCGCTGCAACAATCCTGGAAGGAAGATCCGGTAGATCAATGCTTTACCGTTGGGTTTGTGCTGCTGAACATTTTCTATGTAATCGCGGCTGGGTTAGGCGCCCTGAAGCTGTGGCGATGCCCGGCGGCGCGCTCCTCTCTGGCTCTGCTGATCGCATTTCTTTTTGTGCGGACGGTTTTTCTCACAACGCTGGAAACGCCCGAACCGCGCTATGTGTTGGTTTGTTTTCCCATCGTGCTGGCTCTCGCAGCACAGATTTTCGTTAGACGCGATCCTCGGCAGGATCCGGCCACAAATTATCCTTCTTCAAGCGGCTCAGGATGAATCGTAACGCGGTAAGTCTGCGGAAAGCGTTCTTTTACGCGGTCTTCCAGCGTTCCAATCACATCGTGAACTTGTGTGATCGGCAGGTAGCCTTTCATCGTGCAGTGGCAAGAAACCAGAATGCGATGCTCGACTTGCCGCACGCGCACATCGTGACAGTTCACCAGTTCGTCGAATTCCGAAGTCAATCCGTTTAGAAATTCTTCAATCGCGTGAGAAAGTTGCTTCATTTCACCGGCGCCAGCATCGGGTGTGGCGATGTGCCGACCAAGCGGCTCGATGTGGATATTTACATCTGTGGCCTCATCGCGCAGCGTGCGAATGCCTTCTTCCAAGAGAGTTGCCTGGCGATGCGCGTCACGAAGGCTGAGATTTTCGTCCACCTCCAGATGTAGCTCGACGAAAATCTTATCAGGCTGCTGCTGCGCGCTTAAATCATGCACCGCCAGGCCCATTCGCTGCGCGACGGCGCGAATCGCTTCGAAAAAATGTTCACCTTGCGGAGCGCGCGGCTCGGCGTGCACCATCACGTCCGCCGGCACAATTTCGCCAATGCGTTTTTCGATGGCGTCGCTTAATGCGTGGACCTGCTCGAGGCTTGCCGTGCGCGCTACGCTTACGGTCGCATCCACAAAATGTCTGTTGCCCGCGCGGCGAACTCGCACCCGGTCAACGTCCAAAACGCCGTCCATGCGCCGCACAGCACGAGCGATTTCCTGCTGCAAACCTTCCGGCGCGACGTCGAGCAACGCATCCAACGTGCGGCGGCCGAGCCGTGAGCCTACCCACAAAATTACTCCGGCGACCGCCAGACCGGCGAGGGCGTCAGCATACACGAGCCACGGCAAGCGCCACATTTCGCCAAGCCAAACCAGCGCGATGCCGACGATCACAACGGTGGTGCTCCACACATCCGTTGAAAAATGGAGCGCGTCCGCTTCCAACGCTTCGCTGGAATATTTGCCGGCAACGTGCGACAGCGCCCGCGCGCGGGTCACATCCACCGCAAGCGCAATCATCAGCACTACAATCGCGGTGGCGCTCGGCTCGATGTGCACACTGCGGAAAAACAGCCGCATGAATGCTTCGTAGATAATGTAGAGCGCGGTGACTAAGAGCAGCGCAGTCTCCACGAACGCGGAAAAATTCTCAAACTTGCCGTGACCATACGGATGCCGCTCATCTGCCGGCCGGTCCGAAACCCGAACACTCAAAAATGTAATGACCGCTGCCAGCAGGTCCAGACCGGAATGCAGTGCCTCGGACAAAACGCCCAGGCTACCGGTGCGCAAAACCAAAAACGCCTTCAGCGAAACCAGCACCACCGCCGAGCCCACGCTCTGGAGTGCCGCCCGCTTCTTTTCGGTTACTTCTGCGCTGAAAAGTTCCGCCATGCCCGCCAGCTAGACTACCTTAACTAAAGCGTTTTTCATGCCTCCGCTTGCTAACCGTCGGTGCCTTGGTTCCGCACATGCTCCATATGCGGTTGGCTATGGTCACAATCAAGACCATGATCATTCGTTCAAGGCCAGAGCGTAGGACTATTGTCAGACATTCAACAATAACTCCACGGCTGAGTTTGACCGCTTCTCGATCAACGACTACGAAGATTTGTTGGCTGACATTAAACAATAGTTCGCTTGCGGCAGCAGCGAACTGGTCGCGAGGACCGGCGTGCGAATCAGGCTCTCAGGCCTTCGCCCGCGCTAATTATTTCATCGCGTTCAGTGGCGGCGCGGTCAGCAACGGCAAACGCTTCGGCTCTCCCCGCGCTCCACGCACTTCCACTTCATCCAACAGCAACGAAGGCGCCACCACGGTCGCCGGCAAACCGCCCTGCGCGGAGCCGAACGCTCCCAGCGCCGTGCCAGCGAATCCCGTAATTTGGCTCTGCATATAGTTGTAGACAAAATCGTCATTGCCGATTCCTGCGACGTTTCGCAGCACGCGCGTGTTCAGTCCAACGAGTCGTGATCCTCGAACCATTTCTTCGCGGCCGTCGTCCGGATAAACCTTGTAAACAAGCAATGGCAGCCGATCGCCCGTTCCAGCGCCGCCGCCAAAGCTGGCCAGCAACTCCGAAAAATCCTCCTGGTGCAGCAGGCTCAGCGTGGGATTATCCATCTCTCGCACGATCAAGCAATATGGCAGTTTCTCGCTGCGGCACTCGTCCATAAATTTCTTTTTCAAATCCGCCGCCGAGACCGTTTCCGTCGAAGTAAAAAACAGATTGCTCATCGTCGGTTTTGCATCGCTGAGAAATGCCGAGCGCCCGTGCCCATTCGACTTTGCAAAATCCGGCCCGGGCCGCCGAGACATCAGCAAATCCTTCAACGATCCGTTCTGCACCACCGTAACTTTCTGCGCGCGCACCCCTTCATCGTCCACCGTATAACCGCCAATCAGCGGCGTTCCGTGAAAGTCTTTCGCCGCGGGGTCATCAACCAAGCTGACGCTTGCCGGCAAAACTCTCGCGCCAATGCGGCCGCTCCAATCGCTCTTGCCGCCCAGTCCGCTCAACATCTGCTCCACCACCGGTTGGAACGCCACGGGTGCCCGTGAACCGTTCATCGCCGGGCCGAAAATCTGCGCCAGCAACGGCGCTGCCGCTCGCGCCTCAAATAACACCGGACCCGTATAGTCCTGAGCGGGTGCCGCCGAACGCAAAGCCATCAACTCACTGCCAGTGACATTCAAACCTTTTCGCACCGTATCGACGTTCGGCAAATCCGCCGGACGCGGCGCATATGTCGCATAAAAATGATTCAGCGGCATGCCGTCCGTGGCCAAGGTGTTCAATCCGGCTTCGATCGCCGCAAATCTCCGGCTTGTCCGGATTTCCGTACCCTCGCTGGTCAGTAAATACTCCGTCGCGTAAACCAAATAATAGGTCACGCGTGATTCATAAATTTCCGGAAATACTCGCAATGCTGCGGAACTTTCTCGCGCTTCGCGTTCCCAATCGCGATTGCTCCAGTCCGGCGTCACCAGCGGCTCGACCGAATTGACCGGCTCTGCTTTCGACAAATCATCGATGTCCGATTGCCGCGCCAAACCGTTCAAGTAAGCCCGCTTGCGCGAATACGTTTCTACCGCTTCTTTGAACGCCTGATCCGTCGCGATCCACAAGTCTTGCCGCAGGGAATTGTAGTCGCCGTCGATACCCACGGCTCCCGTCGAGCCGATAAATCCGCGGAATCCGTCGTCACTGATAAAATTGGAACTGTCGAGCTTGTAAGTTCCCACTCGCGCTTGCACATCCATAAATCGATTGCGCGTGTGGGTGCTGGTGAGCAGCGTCCCAAATTCCGCCACAATCTCTTTCACATCCAAATCCAGCAAGCGGTATTCCACGTAGTACGGCCGCTCCGGTTCATTGCTTCCCGGAATTTTCAATTCCAGCCGTGTTTTCGATCGCGCCATCTCGTCGCGCATTGCCCGCAAGGTTTGATCGCCATCCTGCGCCGCTTGAGGCGCAGCGAGCACGCCCGGCGCCGTCAGCGCAAAAAGAGCCGCGAACAGCACAATCCTCGCCGTCATCTGTAAACGCTTCATTGCGCGCCTCCCGCCTTCTCCGTGTCGTGTGCGGGCGACGGCAAAATCGGCGGCCGGTCCGTCGACGTCTCCTTCTTCTGTACTTCCAACTCTGATGTCAAAATTGCCGGCGACGCTGCGGAAACCGGCACCGACCCGGACTCCGCTCCGCAATATCCGTTAAACACTTCTTGCGTGTCTCCCGTAGCCACAATTTTTGTCAGCGCAGCCAACGGTGTTCCCACGATGTCCACACCGCGCACCAATTCATCCGGCCGGCCGTCGGCAAACACTTTGTAAACCACCAGCGGCAACACCTGGAATGCTTGCGGCTGTCCGCGACCTGTAAAAGTAAATCCGCCCGCGATATCGTCAATCAGCAATCCAAACTGTTTGTTCTGCGCCTTAATCAGTTCAATCAACTTCGCGCGCAGTTCCGCGTTAGTCACGGTCTTGCTGCTTTCCACAATCAAGTTGCCTTGTCGCGAAACCGGCGACGCTCCCAACTGCCGCCTGCCGTGACCATTGGAATGCGGAAAATCTGCCAGCGGCGATCGCGACATTTCAAAATCCTTCAAGACACCGTGATCCACCAGCGTCACGCGATGCGCCTTCGTCCCCTCGTCGTCAAACTCGTAATAGCCCAGCAAATCTGTCGAGCCCAATTTCCGCATCGTCGTATCGTCCACGATGCTCAAAAAACTCGGCAAAATCTGCTCGCCCACTTTCTTCGCGAAGGTCTGTCCTTCCGCCGCGTCTTTTTGCCGGTGCCCTTCCGCGCGGTGTCCAAACACTTCATGGAAGAAAACCGCGGCCGCGCGCCCGGTCAATAGCGCCGGCCCCACTGACGGCTCGTTAATCGGCGCTGCCACCAATCCTTCGAGCTCTTTCCGCATCGTCGCCTCCGCCGCGAAAACCGCCTTGTCGCTCGGAGCGTCCGCCGGATTCACCCAATCGAAATTGTAGTAGCGGTCCAAATCCATTCCGTCCGGAGCTTTCCCTTGCACGAATAATTCCAGCCGGTAGCGAATCTGCCCGTACTGCAACTGCGTGCCTTCGCTGTTCACCTGATAAGCGTTCTGCGCTTGTGCAGTAAACGTCACAATCGAATTGATCACCGCGGCTGAATCGCGAAATGTATTCGTATACGCGCGAACTTTCCCTTCCCACGGTTTGCGGTCCAGCACAAAAGAACTTTCCGGCCCGATGTCCACATGCGGCTGCTCATGAGAAAAATCCGGCGCGCGCCCTTCCGCCGTTTCCACTTTCACTTCTTTTCCAGTCTTGATCTTGGTGAGCCATTCCGCCGCCGACTTGTACTGTTTGTCCGTTTCCAGCCAGATCGCCCGCCGCAAAACTTCCGTATCGTTATCCACCGGCGCCGGCTGCCCCGGGCCGCCACTTTGCGCCTGCCGCTCCCCCACCTTGTGTGTGTTGTCCAGGTCGTAGCTGCCGGTACGCACGGAAACTTCCAGCCAGCGGTTCCGATTCTCGCTGCTGGATAGCAGTGCGCCGTTGGACCCGGAAACTTCCGCGCGTTGCGTATCCGTAATTGTGTAGCCGATGTAATACGCCGGAGGATCCTGCGTGCTCAGCGCCTTCACCGACCGATCCAGTTCTGTCTGCATCGCGGCCAGCAGGGGCGAGCGCTTGGCCTGCGCGTCAGGCGTCCGAGCCAGCGCAATATGCGTAGTCACCGCCATCGCACAACCCAACAGCGTCAAGACGCAAGAAACGCGTGCTAATCTGCGAAAATTAAGTTTGCTCAAGGGAATCCTCACTAGCATTTAGACGCGACCGGGAATTATTCAGTGTACGACAGTGCTTACAGCGGCTCCAAGCGCCCTGCGCGGCATGTTCAACACTATTGGACGCTTATCCAGACTATCTCGTTGCATGAAAATGCCGGCAGGCAGCGGCAGTGATTCTTGGCGATGCCGCGTGTGGCGCGCGTAGCGGTGAGAACCTACGCCTTCCGCAAGACAATCAAGCTGATTTCCGGAGGAACGCCCAGTCGCACCGGCGCGCCCACCGTACCCAGCCCGCGGTTCACGTACAACGCGGACAGCGGGTGCTCACCAAGCGCAAACCCCAGCGTCGCAGCGGCTCGGCCAACCGCGATCGAAGCATGCTGATTCGCGGCAGCGCCAAACAGCGGCCGCTGAAAAAGTCCGGCAACGTATGGCGTCATAAATCGCGCTGGGCTCAGCCGATGATCCAATATTTCCACCTGGATTTGCCCGCCATGCGTGTGACCAGCCAGCGAAAGCTCAATCCCCAATTCCGCTGCGCGATTAAAGGAATTTGGATTGTGCGAAAGCAAGATGTTCGGCACATCTCGGCGCACCAAAGTTTCCACCAGTTGCAATGTCTGCACTCGATGGCCGGAAGTGTTCCGTTCGCGCTGGTAATCCACGCCAATCAGATTGAATTGCGCCCCGCGAAAACTCAGCAGCGCATTTTCTTGCCGCAACAGTTTCATCCCCATCTGCGCGAAAAGAGTTTGTGCCGCGGCTTCCGCACGCGCATAAATTTCGTGATTCCCGTTGCAGCCCCACACGCCAAGCGGCGCTCGCAGCCGGCTGACTTCCTCAATGCACTCCGCCAGAGGATCGCTCGCTCCGGTAATAAAGTCTCCAGTGACTACCGCGAGATCCGCCCCAAGATCGTTGACCATGTCCACCGCGCGACGCACATCAGAGCGGCTCATGTAGCCGCTCATGTGAATGTCGCTGATCTGTGCGATTTGCATGCCGTCCAGCTCTGGCGGCAGCTTCGCAATCGGAATTTCCACGCGCCGAATCTTGTAGTTCAGGCGTTCGGCGGCGAATCCGTAGACCGCTCCCAGAAACGGCGTCGCCCCAGCCAATGCCGTGGCCGCGCGAAAAAAATGCCGCCGCGAAGGATCCGACAGCCTCTCCATTTTTGTGGCCTGAACGTGCGCCTCGCCGCCGGACGCCTTCCCGCCCGTCGGCCCGGTTCGCAATTTTCGCTTCAGCCAGAACCACAACCGGTCCGCTCCATCCACCACCTTCACCGCCAAATAAGCAAACAGCGCACTCGAAAACCACAAGCCTGCCAGCACCGTGACGCCGCTGCCTCTCGGAACCAACCGCCCGTGATGCCCCATCCGAAAACTGTCCGTAGTAGCGAGAATGATCAGCACAAACGCCAGCACATAGCACAACCGCACCGCCACGCGCAGCCACGTCGCGCGCCAGTTCGCCGATACCCGCCAAAGGCTGAGGTACCAGAATCGTTGCGAAAGAAACAGCACGCCAAGAATCGAAAGTCCGATGCCCAGCCGCAGAAAAAACCAGCCCCAGTTCACCGATTGCCCGCCTTCCTCACCATTCCAGCTTAGCAGTATTCCGTGACGCGAGCGCGCATCCCTAGTAAGATGCCGGAAGCAATCGGGCATCTTTATGGCTCATGACGAAAGCCCAAAACCTGTTCGCCCCGTCTAAATCGGACAAGCCTAGCTGTGCATCACCGCCTTTATTCTGTTCCATCGAAGGAGAGCAATATGCGAAAAACACTTTTAGCTGTCGCGCTGCTGACATTGGCTTTTACGGTTCAGCCCATGTCTGCACAACAGAAGGCCGATCCGCCCAAGGCTACTCCCAGTTCTTCACAGATTGTCTTGGGCCAGTGGAATGACATTGGCCGCAAACTGACCGCCATGGCTGAGGACTTCCCCGAAGACAAATATGACTTCAAGCCCACGCCGGAAATGCGCACCTTCGCCGAGCAAATGCTGCACGCCGCCAACGCCATGAACTTTTTTACCACCGTCGCGCTAGGCCAGAAGTTGCCCGCCGAAGAAAATCCTTCGCGTTCCCAGTACAAGACCAAGGCTGACGTTGTGGCCTTCGTAAAAAAGTGCGTGGAAGAAGGCGCTTCCGCCATCAAGTCCAAAGGCGACAAAGGCATGAGCGAGTGGATGACCGAGCCGTTCAGCAAACAGCAAATGCACGTGTCCGATCTGGCTTACAGCTTGATCGAACATTCCGGCGAACACTACGGACAAATGGTGGTGTATTACCGCATCTCCGGGTTGGTGCCGCCAGAATCGCGTCCGAAGAAATAGCTCGCAGTCGCATACAGTATTAAAAAAGCGGCGACGGTTATCGCCGCTTTTGTTTTTCCAACGCAACTTCTTTGATAATGCAGCTCTCCTTCTTCAGTGAGCTGCGCTTTGCCCCTTGGCGCCCGACAAAGCTTCTGCAAGCTGCACCGGATCGCTGATCGGTGGCAAGCACGTTTGCCCCGCGCAAACAATCGCTAAAGCCTTATCGGCGGGTATATGCGGCAAAGTTTCTTTCAGCGCTCCCGCAAAATTAGTCAAAGCCATGCCCGGGATTACTCGCAACACCGCCTTCCCAAAGCGATACACCCCATGCGCGGCGTCCGCCAACGCCTGAGCCTGCGGATCGTCTACATTCCCGGTAATAACCACCTGCATGGGATGATTCGCAAACAGCGTCGCGGCCAATCCATAAGTCGCCGCGAACATTCCATATTGCGGCGCGATTCCTGCAAACGCTTCCAGCGTTTTTTGCGCAAACACGCGATAGCGTTCTTCTCCCGTGAAAGCATGCATCCGCACCAGCGCAATCGCGGCCACGGAATTGGCGCTCGGCGTCGGCGAATCTTGAAACGGCTTGCGCCGCACGTCCAGGCCGCCCATGGGCGCGGCATCCGACGGCCGGTCGAAAAACCCGCCGCCCCCAGCGTCGCCATAAAGCTCAATGGCCACATTCATCGTTTTCTGCGCAGCATCGAAATAGCGCGCCTCCAGCGTGCTTTCGTACGCATCCAATAACGCAATCACACCGAAAACCTGATCGTCCAGCGAGCCATTCAACGCGGGTCCGCCAATGCGATGGCCAAATCCGCGCTCTGCACTCCACACTTCAGCCAGCATGCGATTCAAAGTTTTCAGCGCAAACGCCCGGCAACCCTCGCCGATCGCTCCGCCCAACACACCGGCCGCCGCAAAATATGCCGACACAAACATCGCGTTCCACGCCGCGTACATCGTCTTGTCCACATACGGCGTAGGACGCGGCAATCTCGCATTCAGCATTTTGCTCTTGCCCTGCGCGATCGTGGTTCGCACGGCTGCCTCACTCAGCGCCAGCGTCGCCGCAATCTCCGCCGGCTCGCGCGCAATCCACAAAACATTTTTCGCCGCGTTGTGATGCATCTCGCCGTGCGGCTCGACATCGTAATAGAGTTCCATGACGCGAGCTTCGTCTGCGGTAAGCGCCGCCCGTAATTCCTCCACCGTCCAAGTAAAGTAGTCGCCGTCGTCCTCAAGCGAATAATCCGCGTCCTGACTGGCATGAAAGCCGCCGTGACGTTGATCGGAGAGCACTGCGTTTACCCAGCCGATCATTCCTTCCGCCGTTTCGCGCAAGAGAGGATTTCGCATTACCTGCCAGCCGTGCAAATAATTTTTGAGTAGTTCTGAATTGTCGTAACTCATCTTCTCGAAATGCGGCACCAGCCAGCGTTCGTCCACCGAATAGCGATGAAATCCTCCGGCCAGCTGGTCGTACACTCCGCCGCGCGCCATTTTTTCCAGCGTCGTCTCGGCAATCGCCAGCAAATGTTTTTCCTTGGTCTGCTGATAGCGCTCAAGAATCAAATCGATTGCCGAAGAGTGTGGAAATTTCGGTGCCCGGCCAAAACCACCATTCTTGATATCGAACTGCTGTGTGATCGAACTCAGCTGCGAATCCACCACTCCCAGATCGAATTCCGCTCGCGCACCCTGAAACATTTCCGCTTGCGCCACGCCATCCGCCAGCGATTCCGCCGCTCGTTGCAAGTCCGCCCGCTTGCCGCGAAACGCGTCCGCCACCGCCGCCAGCACCCGGCGAAATCCCGGACGCCCCATCTGATCGTCCGGCGGAAAATACGTCCCGCCAAAAAATGGTTTGCCATCCGGCAAAAGAAATCCGGTCAACGGCCATCCACCCTGTCCAGAAAGCGCGCTGATCGCCGCTTGGTACCGCGCGTCCACGTCCGGACGTTCATCGCGGTCCACTTTCACGGCCACAAAATGTTCATTGATGATTTTCGCGATTTCTGAATTCTCGTAACTTTCGCGGTCGATCACATGGCACCAGTGGCACCACACCGCGCCAATATCCAAAAGTATGGGTTTGTCTTCCGCTTTCGCGCGCTCAAAGGCAGGGGGGCCCCACTCGTGCCAGTCAATCGGCTGATGGGCTGCGGAACGCAAATAGGGGCTGGCGGAATTCTTCAGGCGACTCTCAAAATCAGCGGACAAGGAAATCCTTTCGAGGGCAGGCGAACAGCTCCAACAATTTCACGTCAATGGCTTACTGTACGACGTCTCCAGGCCCCAAATCTCGGGGATCGAGCGGCTTCCGGCCAGCGAATCCTTCGTTCTGCCGGTGATAAAAACGGATGCGGTCTTCGCCCAGCCGCCAGCACAAATAGACTTCTTCGTTATCGATCAACGAAGGAAAATCCAGCAGGCCCACTTCCAAATCCTTGATCACGCAACCCGTTTCCAGAATGCGATCCAGCGCCGCTTTCATCGCCACCGCCAGATGCTGATGCTCCACCCGCACCGTCGCCAATTTTTCGTACGGCACGATCACCCCGCCCATCATCATGATTCGCGCCGACACCGCGGAAAGATCCTGCTCCAACCCGGCCAATTTCTTCCGGCAGTTCATCGCTTCAATCAGAAACGGCTCCAGTTCCTGCCGTGCGCGCTCTGCTTCGGTTAGCGTGAACAGACGTGCCGGTTCCGGTGTTTCGTCTCGTTCTTGCTCGTCGTCTTCGTCGGCCATATTTTCCAATCTTGATTTCGATGCTAGCGCAGAAGCGGTGGGCCGTCGATAAGTAATCTTTTGCCGCAACTCATTCAACACGCAAAGCACTCAGCATTAGTCAGCGTCGAAGCCTAGCCGCCGATAAAAACCATGGTTCGTGAGGGCTGCACAAAATTCGCCTCATTAATATGATGGCTCTCTTCTTTTTCCGTCACCGCCGACCGGATATATTCCGCAATCTCCGCATCCGAGTCACCGCTGCGCAACCGCACCCGCAGGTCGTGATCGTCCTTGCTGAATAAACACGTCCGCAATTTTCCGTCCGCGGTCAATCGGATACGCGAACAATGCCCGCAAAACGGCTGGGACACCGGCGCAATCAAGCCAATCTCTCCCGGCGCGCCGTCTGCAAAACGATACTTCCGCGCCGTCTCGCTGCGTTCGTGCGGAATTTGCACCAGCGGCCATCGCGCATGAATCCGTTGCTGCACTTCCGCCGCCGGCACAAACGAATCTCGCGTCCACAAACGGTCCGCATCCAGCGGCATGAATTCGATAAACCGCATGATCACGCCGCGTTCCCGCGCAAAGCCCGCGAACGCTTCCACCTCATCGTCATTCACGCCGCGAACCAAAACCGCATTCACCTTCGCCGGAGCCAGCGCCGACTTCTGCACCGCGTCAATTCCACGCATCACCGTGGCAAACGATTTCGTCCGCGTGATCTTCTCGAACCTGCCCTGATCCAGCGAATCCAAGCTGATGTTGATTCGCCGCAATCCGGCCGCGATCAATCGCTCGCAGCGTTCCGCGAGCAAATGCCCGTTCGTGGTCATCGACAAATCTTCCACGCCCAGCGCATGCAATCGCGCGATGTAATTTTCAACTCCTTCGCGCACCAACGGTTCCCCGCCGGTGATCCGAATCTTTCGTATCCCCAAGCTCAAGAAAATCCGCGCCAGACGATCCAGCTCGCTCCACGACAAAATCTCATCGTGCTCGCGATAATTTTCCGGATCGGCCGACCGGCAATACACGCAGCGGAAATTGCAGCGGTCCGTAATCGAAATCCGCAGATCCGTAATTTGCCGCCCGAATTTGTCCGAAAGCGTCATCACAAATTTTTCAACCCTAAAATACGAAACCCGACTCCTCATTGGAATCGGGCGCATAACGGAAAAACGCTCATTTCCGTTAAATCGCTCCTTTCCAAGGATGCGGCTTCTTCCGAATCCGCCGCAACGGGAGGCCCAGGCGTTTCCGCTCGAACCCGCAGCCTAGTCGAAAAAACCCCACGCCAGGCATCGCCCCCGCCGCCCTAGGTTTTCTCTCCGTTAGGCCGCAGGGATCGGAGTAACAATTTCAGTCTACGCCCCCAAATCGTATTTCCGCAATTGCGGCAATCCCGCACCGCCCGCAGCCCGCGAATCCGTTTGTGATACAGTTTTTCCGAGACATGCGGATATTCGTTCTCGGCGCCGGAGCCACCGGCTCACTGCTCGCACAACTGCTGGAACGCCAGGGGCACACCGTCTGGTGCGGAGACCGCGACCCCGAACGCGCCCGCCGCTTCCTCGGCAAACGCAGCACTATTCCAGTCACCGAAGTGAACGCTCGCAACCTTCGCGGCATCGTACGCGCCGCCCGCGGCTGCCAGCTAATCGTCAACGCCTCCGCTTCCGTCTTCAATCAAATCGTGATGCGCGCCGCGCTGCGCCTTCGCGCCCACTATCTCGACCTCAGCTCGCACCTCACTCGCAATCCCTTCAAAGCCGAACAGCTTGCCTATGCTCGCCGCTTCGAAGAAAAAAATCGCACCGCCGTAATCAACGCTGGAGCCGCGCCTGGCCTCACCAATCTCCTCGTCCAACGCGCTGCGGAAATGCTCGATGAAGTAGCCAACGTACAAATTCGCCTCTACGAAAGCACCGAAAGCGACGATCCCATTTCGCAATGGTCGCCGGAAGTCTCCTTCGACGAAGCCATCTCCAGCCCACGCGTTTACCGCAACGGAAGATTCCGCATGGAGAAACGTTTCGCTGAGTTGGAAAAATTCCGCTTCCCGGATCCAATCGGCAGCGCCAACGTGGTCCTCGCCGCGCAAGACGAAGTTGCCACCCTTCCCTACTCCATCCCGATCCAAAATATGGACGTGAAAATCGGCGGCAACGAATTCGATCGCCTCCGCCGCTGGTACAAGCAAGGCAAATTATCGAAATCGCGCGGGATCGTTCGCCAGCGCTTCCCGCAAACTTCTTCTCCGCGCATGATTGCAAAATTAATTCGTCACGGCGTTTTACAAAATGCTCGTTTCGCCGCCGCCGTCCTGGTGCAAGGCGTCAAACGCGGCAAAAAAGACGACGAACGCCGCATCATTCGCACCGACTGTACTTTCCCCACTCTCTACCAAATTCGCCAGCAGGGACGCTTCGCCACTCCAGTGGCCTACGCCACCGCCCACGTCGCGGCTTTGTTCATTAAATTTTTCCCGAAAGGTTTACCCGGCGTCTTCGCGCCAGAATCGTTGCCTGTGCAGACGCGACGCGCCATCATCGCCGGAATTCGCGTTCACAGCGTGCGCATCACGCACAAAACCACCATCGTCAAGCCCACCGAAGATTCAGACGACGAAATTTAGCTCGCCGCCAAAAGCGCCCTCACGGCCGCGCTTCAAACACCAGATTGAATGGAGTTTCCGTCGCTCGCCGGAACCGCGAAAATCCGCCGCTCGTCACCACCTCGCGCAAACGCTTCTCTCCCGCCTGCGCTCCCAGCGCCAACCCAACTTCCTGCGATAGCGAAGCGGGCGTGCACAGCAGCGTCGACGCGCCGTAAAACGCTCGTCCAATCGGATGCAAATTATCTTCCAGCTTGTCTCCCGCGAATGGCTCGACAATCATCCACGCGCCGTCCGGTTTCAGCGTGCTGCGCACATGCGACGACGCGCCCACCGGATCGCCCATGTCGTGCAGGCAATCGAAAAATGTCACAAGATCGTAGTCTTTTCCCGGATACGTTTTCGCCGTCGCAATCTCAAATCGAATCCGGTCGCCGACTCCGGCCTCTTTCGCTCGCTGCTTCGCCGTCTCGATCGATTTGTCGTGATAGTCGAATCCCGCGAATTCGGATTTCGGATACGCCTTCGCCATCAAAATTGTCGAAGCGCCCAAACCGCAGCCAACGTCCGCCACGCGCCCGCCATTTTTCAGCTTTTCGTCAACGCCACCCAGCGCAGGAATCCACGCCGCAATCAAGTTCGCCGCGTATCCCGGCCGGAAAAATCGTTCGGTGCCCACAAAAAGATCCGCGTGATGCTCGTGCCAGCCCATGCCCTTTCCGGTTTTGAATCGCTCGGTGATTTGCTCCCCGGCTTTTGCCGCCGCCAGCGCCACTTGGAACGCTCCTGGCAAAAACACCGGGCTGCTTTCATCCGCTAGCGCAAACGCCTGTTCTTCACTCAAGTGAAATTTTCCGCTCGCCGCATCGAACGTCACGTACCCGCCTGCTGCCTGATTCGACAGCCACTCCCGCACATATCGCTCCGTCGTATTCGTTTTCTTAGCCAACTCTGCGGGAGTTTGCGCTCCGCCTGCCGCCAGCGCTTTATACAAACCCAATTTGTCGCCGATGCCGATCAGCGCTGCGTGAAACACCGCGCCAAAATCGGTGATCGCCTTGCCTAGAAATTCATGCAGCTTGTCCTGGTTGAGTGCCATATTCCCTCCGCCGAAGAAGTGAGTGGGCCGGAATTTGTGACTGATATTAGGGCTTGGAGGTATCGATAGCAAGGAGGGTCACTCATTCGTGATTGATTCGATTTGCGATACCCACTCGGGCTTTCCGAGTTCAACAGCAGCGATTCGGCCGCGAATATTTGCGGTTCAATTGTTCGACATAAAACTCTTTCGGACTGAGTCTCGGTGTCGAAGCAGATCGTCTTTCCGCGGACCGTAGATAACTTTCATATGCCGCGTCACCACACCATTCGCGAATCCCACGCCACAAATTGCGCGCCAATCGCATGCCGCCGCGTCGCAGTCGCAGAGAACTCGCCATCAATCCCCTTCCCTCGCCACGCCAGAAAAATCGGCGGCCCATCGCGTGGCCACATAAGGAGCTTCATGCAAGATCGCCTCGCGCCGCCGCGTCAAAAGCAAATACCACTGCGCCACCGCCTCGCCAATCAGAAAAATAATCATCAGCGCCAGTACCGCCGTGACCCCGGCGTCGAGGCGCTGATTGAAAATCAGCCGCTGCGTCTCTGCAATTTTTGCCACTGGAATTGTCCCAGCGGCGATTTGCGCGCTCAATGCATTGGCATAAGACAAAAACCCCAGCCGCGGATTCGCCGCAAATATCTTCTGGTAGCTCGCCGTCATCGTAATCGCCACCAGCCAAACCATCGGCGCCAGCGTCACCCAAATCCATTTCAGCCGCCCCATCTTCAGCAAAATCGTCGTCGCCACCACCAACGCCACCGCCGCCAAAAGTTGATTCGATATTCCGAAGAGCGGCCACAGCGAATTAATTCCGCCCAGCGGATCGATCAATCCCTGATATAAAAAATAACCCCACATTCCCACAATGATGGCGCTCGAAAGCAAAATTCCCGGCATCCATCCCGTGCGTCCAAATGGCTTCCACACTCGTCCGCCCAATTCCTGCACCATGAAACGCCCCACCCGCGTTCCCGCGTCCAGCACGGTGAGAATGAACAGCGCTTCAAACATGATCGCGAAGTGATACCAAATACTCAGCAATCGCTCTCCGCCAATGGTGTTGGAAAAAATCTGCGCCATGCCCACTGCCAGCGACGGTGCGCCGCCCGCGCGATTGAACAAAGTTTGTTCGCCGACGGCGTGCGCCAAATTCGCCATGGTCTGCGCTTGCAGCGGGTAGCCCCATCCAGAAATCGTACTCGCCACCGCGTCCGGTGAACTTCCCACCATTCCCGCTGGGCTGTTGATCGCGAAATATACACCCGGCGTCATCGCGCACGCCGCCACCATCGCCATCACGCCGACAAACGATTCCAGCAGCATCGCGCCGTAGCCGATCAAACGCGATTCGCTTTCCCGCAAAATCATTTTTGGCGTTGTGCCCGAAGAAATCAGCGCATGGAATCCGCTGACCGCGCCGCACGCAATGGTGATGAAACAAAATGGAAAAATCTTCCCGGCAAAAACGGGGCCATTGCCGTCAATAAATCGCGTCAGCGGCGGCATCTGCACCAGCGGCCGCACGATTAGAATTCCCGCAGCCAGCGAAAATATTGCGCCAGCCTTGATAAACGCGCTCAAATAATCTCGCGGCGCCAGCAACAGCCACACCGGCAACGCCGATGCTGCGAATCCATACAGAATGATCGCTCCGGCCAAAGCCGCGCCGCTCAGCGTAAAAACGTGCGACCACAATGCCGACTCCGCCACCCACTGTCCCGCCACCACCACAAAAATCACCAGCGCAACACCGATCAGCGATCCTTCCAGCACTCGCCCCGGCCGCAGGAATCGCAAATAAACTCCGATCAGCAGCGCAATCGGAATCGTCATCGCCAAGGTAAAAGTCGCCCACGGCGAAGATTTCAGCGCATTCACCACTACCAGCGCCACCACGCCCAGCAAAATCACCATAATGGCCAGCACCGCGAGTTGCGCGATAAAACCGCCGCGCTTGCTCACTTCTTCGCGCGCCATTTGTCCCAGCGATTTTCCGTCGCGGCGAATCGAGAAAAATAAAATCACAAAATCCTGCACGCATCCCGCCAACGCCGCTCCGGCAATCAGCCACAGTGTCCCGGGCAAATATCCGAATTGCGCCGCAAGCGTCGGCCCCACCAGCGGACCCGGCCCGGCAATCGCCGCGAAGTGATGACCGAACAGCACCCATTTATTGGTGGGAACGAAATCGCGACCATCATCATGGCGCTCGGCGGGAGTGGCGCGCGTATCGTCGAAGGCCAACAATTTTGCCGCGACGAAAGCGGAGTAAACGCGGAAGGCCACCAGGTAGCAGCACACCGCCGCGATCACAAACCACATCGCGTTCAGCGGCTCGCCGCGATGCAGTGCAATCGCGCCCAGCGCGGCCGCACCAAGGATTGCGACCGCTACCCAGATTGCGCGGGTCACAAGTTTTTTCACCGCAGAGGATCCCACGAGGAGAGAAGTTTCAAAAAGAGGGCAAGATTCAGCACGCGGTGCATCCTAATGCGCCGCGCGGCAAGCGTCAATTCGGTTTCGCGGGGACGGCGCACGGATGTTGCTGATTTACAGCGGAAAGAATTCGCGGCAAGACATCGTGACGGCGTGGTTCCGACGACGGCAAAATATCCCAGCCGGTGAAAACGGCCACGAGATCGTATTCCGGCACAATCACCAATTGCTGACCGCCAAAACCGTGCGCTGCCCAGGCAAATTTGTCGCGCGCCGCACCATAAGGCACCAGCCACCATTGGTATCCATATTTACCGTTGCTCGCGCCGATTGTCATGTGCGGAGCGGTGGAATCTCGAATCCAGTCATCGGAAACAATCGCATTCCCGCCCCAGATACCATCTTTCAAGAAGAGTGTTCCGATTTTCGCCAAGTCGCGCGCCGCCAAAAACAGTCCGCCTTGCGTATCCGGCAAACCAGTGGGTGAATGCTTCCAGTGGTAGTGCGTAATTCCCAGCGGCTTGAATAAATGTTCATCCGCGTAGGCGTCGATCTGTTTTCCGGTCACCTTCAGGAAAATATACGCCAGCAATTCCGTATCGCCGCCGCTGTAAACAAAAGCGGTGCCCGGTTCGTGCGCCATCGGCTGGTCAATTACGTATTGCACCCACTCGCGCTTGCCTTCCATCACGTCGGAAGAATTCGCTGGATCGTCATAGGCCAAATCTTCGTGCCATTCGATTCCAGAAGTCATGGTCAGCAAATGGCGCAGGGTAATGCGGCGTTTGCGCTCGTCCACATTCGCAATTTTGTATGCGCTGAAAAATTTAAAAATCGGCGTATCCAGGCCGACGGGAAATTGCTTGCGCTGCATGGCCACGCCGATGGTGATCGATGTCACCGTCTTGCTGATGGACTGCATGGTATGCAAGTCGCTGTGACGAAAATAAGGATGGAATTCGGTGCTGAAATAATTGTATTCGCCCTTGGGATCGTGATTCATGGGCCCGGCTTTTTTTGCGCGCTCCCCGTAAAGACTGTTGTAATCGCGTTTATAGGTGCGGTCGATAGCGGTCACGCCGCAACGCTGCACCAGCATGCTATCCACCAGACCGTATTTTCCGGAGGCAATGTCCGCATCGAAGGCCGCCAGTTGCACTGCGTTCATTGCCGGCCCGCTGCTTGGCCGAGGTGAGAGGCGGCCCGCCGGAACATCTTGCGCCACAGCGCACGCAACAAAACAAACCCACGCGAGCGCTGCCCAGGAAAGTCGGGCGCTTACTTTCACACTTTCACGCGAACACAGCTTGCGCTTGTCGATCATCGCTCTCCCACCAATGCGGTCGTCGATCTCGGTTAACGCCACATGTTAAAACTTATTTGTCGGAAGTCGTCTTCGCTGTGCCGCGTACCACGCGAAGTCCAATATATTCCGGCCCGGCTGGACAAGGCGCTTTCGGATTGGCTGGGCAATCCGCGCTTCCGCCGGCCGCTTTACCTTTGCCGTCGCGGGTGACCACCCACTCCGCCACGTTGCCGCCCAGATCGAAGATCAATTCCTCGTCATCGCTGCCGTGGCCCGCAAAACTTCCCACCGGCTTCAGCAACGGAGCTTTGCCATCGCCAGACAATTCTTTCAATTTCTGATCGATGCGCATGCCGTCGTCCACGTTCAGGGGATAGCCGGCCCAATAATCCAGCGTATTCTCGCTATCTTTTTTGTCGTACATTCCGGCAAGCTCGCCTTCATTCGGAAGTCGCCAGGTTTGGCCGGTGGTTTTCGCCAGCCACGCGGCGTAATTTTTGGCTTGCTCGAAAGTGATTCCGTTGGCCGGATAATTTTCCGTGCCGGCGTCGAATTTATAGGCCTTGTCGAACTCTGCAAATTGCGCGCGAGTCACTTCAAAGCGGCCGATTTCCTGATCTCCGCGTTTCACAACTTCCGGAATGAGAACTGGCTTGCCCTTAGTCGAAAACGCCGAGCCATAGTTTCCGCCAAAGCTCCCAATATTTTTGGCGCGCAGCAACGCCGCCAGCGGTGAGCCATCTTTCACCGCTTCGTTTTCTGGTTTCGCGGTCTTGAAAAGATATTTGTCGAACCAGGCCATCTCTTCGTCGACTTTGCGAATCTGGTGAGTTAGCTTACGCGGTCCGTGCGGTTCGCCGGGGAACACTACAAATTTTACGGTCTTGTCGAAATATTGCAGTGCTCGGAAATAGGACCAGCTTTGTGCCGGCGGAACGTTGCGGTCCGCGCTGCCATGGAAAATCAGCACCGGCGCCTGTACTTTGTCCATTTTGAAAAACGGAGATTTGTTGATGTACAGTTGCGGATCTTCAAACGGAGATTTTCCGAAATAATAGGCGTCGAAAGCCTGTCCGAAATCCACGTTGCCCCAGTCGCTGATCCATTCCACATCGCCCGCGCCGACGCTGGCCACTTTGTAGCGCGCCGGATACGTGGTGATCAGGCTGGTGGAAAGAATCGAACCGTTGGACCAACCCATCGTGCCGATGCGATCCGGATCGACCACCCCTTTCGCGATCATGAAATCCACTCCGGCATTAATGTCCGGAGTTTCCAGATCGTAATATTTTCCGCAGCAGATCGATTCAGACCACTTCAGCCCGTAATTGTTGCTACCGTGATAATTTGGCCGCAACACAAACGAGCCCCGTTGCGTCAGCAACTGGATTGGATACGCCCAGCTTTCTCCCCAGGAATCGCGGTCCGCGCCTTGCGGGCCGCCGTGAATCGCGGTAATCAGCGGATACTTTTTGCCGGCTTCATAATTTGTCGGGTAATAGAGAATGCCCTCGACTTCTTCGTCGTTGGAACCTTTCCAGCGAATTACTTCACTCTTTGCGTAGGCGCGGTTTTTCACCAGACCTTCATTCAGTCTGGTAACTTGCACAGGCGATTCAATTTTTCCACCGTCGATCTGCGCGCGGTAAAGTTGCGGCATTTTTGCCGGCGTCGAATACGAATACACAATGGATTTTCCGTCGTCGCTGAAACGGAAATTGTCCATATTTCTTGCGTGATCGCCGGCAAGATTTTGCCGCTTCCAGTTGCCGCCATCTTTGGAGAAAAATGCGGGTTCATCGTGGCTGCCCGCCGCCAGCAGCGCAACAAATCCGCCTGGCACCGCTTGCAGATCGAAACGCAGTCCATTTTCCCAATCCAGATTGACCTTGGTGGTTTGTCCTCCGGCGACGTCGTAAAAATACAAAATGTTGATTCCCGCGGTCATGAACCGCGCATCGGTGGAAAAAGGCGTGGCCATATAAAACCCGGAATTATCCTTGGCCCACTCAAATGCTTCCGCACGCACGCGCAGGTCGGCGAAAATCTGTTTTTCTTTTCCGGTGGTGAGGTCGTGGAGAATTACGACTGGCTTGGTTTTTTGGTCGAAGGCGTAACGCAGGCTTTTTGCGTGAGACGCGACCGCGTATTTCCCGTCTGGCGATATGCTCCAGTTTTCGATCCAGTCGTGATTGTCGGTAAGACGAGTGACTTTTTTGTCTTTCACGCTGAGCTTGTACAGCCGCACCGGTTCGGCATGATCGATGTCTTCGATTACCTCCGAATCGTCTTTCTTCTTCTTTTCTTCCTGCTCATAGAGGGTGGGATCTTCTTCCGCGGAATAAATAATCGTATCTTTGTCCAACCACTCGAATTGACGCGGCGCGCGGGCCAGTTCCGCGAGAACCCACGGTTCGCCGCCATGAGGATCAATCAGCCAGAATTGCGCTGGAGCGGTATCGGTTTTCGCCTTCGGCCGGGCGCGAGTGCTGACAAAAAGAATTTTTTCTCCGTCGGGAGACCACTTCGGATTGCTATTGTTGTCCGTGCCGCGAGTAAGCTGAATTTCGCGATTTTCCGTCAAGCTGGAAAGAAAAATATTCGAGAAACGGCCGTCTTTGTCCTTGTCAGCGGAGGATTTTACCCACACCAACCACTTCGCATCGGGGGAGAGGCGATATTGCCCGGCGCTGTCCGCGAAAATTATATCTTCCGCTTTCCATAGCTGCGTTTTCGCGGGTTGTTTTTCCTCGTCGGCGGCCGCAGTGCGCGATTGCCAGGATGCGAAACAAGTAAGGATTCCTGCCAACAACACGGCTGCGGTGAAGATTTTGCGTAACGTCATTTTCGGCCTCATTCCTTTGCGCCGCACAGCATAGTCGAATTGCGGCGGAATGGAAACCGTGTGCTTGAAGCGGCACGTTGACGGAAAAGATGACGGATCTAGTTGTGTTTAAGTTTTTTGTTTGCAGACGTTCTCGTTTTCGCTGGCGTTGTCCTTTTTGTGTTCACCCTTTCGCTCGTTTTTGTTTTTAACGTCGTGTTTCGTTTCTCTTTCGACTTTGCTTTGGATTCGGCTTTTCTTCGTTTCGCGTCGCGTTCCAGCATGCGACGAATCATCATGCGGATGCGTTTTTCGCGAGTATTGAAGTGCTTCGCGGATTGCACGTATTCGATCAACTGGCGGCGCAGCGCAGTGGTGATGACGTGAAACGCGGCGAGGGCGCGCGGTTCATCCGCAAGCGTAGCGGCCAGATCCGCGGGCACTGGAGTTTCGCGTGGCTCCAGATCGAGTTGCAGCGCAACTTCGACGGCCGCTCCAGCGTCAATTTTTAGTTTTCGCCAGATACGGCTGTGCAGGTGCATGCGGTAGCAGCCGTCACCGGCGGGCACTAGCGTGCCGCGTGTGGGCAAACCTTCCACCCAACCGTGCACGGGAACTCGCAAAGCCTTGCCGCCCGCCGCCTGGCGAATTGCCTTGGAAATATTTTTGGGCACCTCGACGCAGCGCATGATCCAGATTTTGTGAATCTGCGCTATGAACACAAAGGCTTGGCCATCTGCACTCATTCCAGAATAATATCCTGCGAGGAGCGCAAAAAAGCTAGATGCATCGCTATTTCTTGCCGGAAGAACCTGCAAAAGCCGCGGCGAAGCCCAATGAAATCAAAATCCCACCGGAGACGTAGCGTTGCAGGCTCGCCCATCGCGCGTTGCCGCGCAACTGACGCGCTACGGAGCCTGCGAAAACTGCCCACAAGCTGTCCGTGATAACGCCCATGACCGCGAAGAGTATTCCCAGGAACAAAATTTGCGATACAGGATTTCCGCGCGAGGCATCTACGAATTGGGGAATAAAAGCAAAAAAGAATAGCGCGGTTTTTGGATTCAGCACATTGACGACAACGCCCTGCGCAAAAATACGGCTCAGTTTGGTTCGCGACGTTTCGCTCGAAATTCCGAAAGATTCCCGACTGCGTATTTTCTGTACGCCCAAGAAAATCAGATAAGCAGCTCCCAAATATTTTACCGTAGCAAATGCAGTGGCCGAAGACATCAACAGCGCGGACAAACCCACGGCGGCTGCGGCGACATGAAAGAGCGTGCCCACGCTGATGCCAAGCGCGGAAACTACGCCGGCTGTGCGGCCGTGTCCAATACTGCGTCCGACGATATAGAAAACAGCGGGACCGGGAATCGCGAGCAGGAGCAGAGCCGAACTGAAAAACAACAGCAGCGATGAGTGAGAAGGAATCATTCCATCACTCTGCCGCAAGCAACACTGGTTCGCCACGAGTGATTACGACGACTCTGCTGGGCGCGCGAAGTTTATCGAACTGTTCCGGGCTGATAATCGACATGGCGATCGTCTGTTAGTTAGTGCTGGCCGCCGCCGCCGCCGAAGTCCCCACCGCCGTCATGACCGCAGTGGCCAATGTCGAATCCGCTGTCGGCGCAAGAGTCTTGATGGAAGGTTGCATCGTGAAAATGATCCGAAGTGCCCAGGTTATTGGACAAGGATAGGTCCGCATCGCTGCCGTTATCCAGTGGCGCGGAACCTGAAGCGCGTTTACCGCGAAACGCGGTCGTTGAGAACATAAAGATGATGCCGACGAAGATGAGGAAAATTAGAGACTCAGCGCTCATCGAATTCCTATTTCCTTAGTGGCAGGCGCAACCGCCGCCGCAGCAGCCCCCGCCACTGGTGGAGGATGGGCCGGGATTGCTGGAGCCATTGGCGTGGCTGAAGACGGAGAGTTGGATGGAGTTTTTCTTGCCAGCGCACTTGGGGCAAGTAATTTCCTGCTGGCGGTTCAGCACGATCTTTTCAAAGCGAGTGGAGCAATCGTCGCAAACATATTCGTAAATAGGCATTTAGCGAAATCCTTCAAGCATTGCTTCAGGGATTATAGCAGGGTCCCCGCAACCCGCCCCCACCCACCCCCGGCAATTTGTCGAGGGGTTCGGAAATGATTGGTTCTAAGCGAGTTATGCGAAAATTGCTCGCCCGAGGCGTTTGGAAGCGTGTGATTCTAAAAGAGTTAGGAAAATGGAGGCATTTTCGCCTCATCGGTATCGCAAACGGTCGGGGCGAATGTTTACCTAAACGGATAGTAACAGACAGGTGATCGGTTGTCAATGGATTTTGAGTCGAGGCCGGTTTCCGGGTAGAACGTTAGACCTCAGCGGCTAAAGCCGTTTGGTAGTGCGGGTTTTGCGGCACGGCTGAAGCCGCGCCCTGTCGGTGTTTTCCGCCGCCGTGAAGTGATCGAGGCGGGAGCTGTGGCTCCCGCCTCGGCTGTCTTGCTAATCTCGCGCATCGCTGTGCGAGCGTTCTCACTCGCACTTGTGGACGTCGGTGCGTTCGCGCGGTCACAGTTGTCGATGGCGCGTCGATCTTGCTGACGCCATCGAGTTTGCGATTGTGTGGTTTAGTGGTCGCGGCCGTCGCTGTCGTCGTGGTCGTCGCGATTGTCGTTGTCGTGGTCCTGGGGAGTGAAGGAGACGCCCCGGAGGACTTCCCCGGACTGGGCGGTGCGCAGGGTGATGAAGCGGCCGATGGCATTGTGGTCGCCATCATGGTCGCGGCTGGTGGGCAGCGTGGTGGCGCGAAGGAGGTCAGTGACTTTGACGAGCTTGTTGGGATCCGCGCCCTGGTCGCCGCTGGCGCTGATGGTCGAGGTGACGGCGTAGATGTCGACGGTGCCATCGCCATGAACCTGGCCAGTGATGTTGCGGCAGCCGCCGGTGGCGGGATTAAAGGCCGCGGGATAGTTGGGAACGCTATAGAGAACGCCGATGTTCAGGCCGTTCTGTAGGACGTAGTTGAGGTGCCAGAGACCGCCGCTGAGGGTCCATTTCTGGACGCCCGCGGTGGCCAGGCTGGCGGCGTCCGCCACGTTGCCGTTGACCGCGGGAGTGACGAGCACGCCGTCACCTTCGTCGCAAACATAGAGCGTGGAGGCGTTGGCGAACCAGATGCCGAACGGGAACGAGATGGGCGAGGGGTTGCCATTCTGATCGACGCCACTGGCGAGACCGGTTGGAAAACCAGGAAGAATGGTGATGGGCTGGCCGGCGAGTTGTGCGGTGGTGCCGGCGGGAAGCACTCCTGCGTTGCCCACCTGATAGACGGTGTCGATGCCATTGCCGCCGCTGCCCTTGGTGACGAACATGGTGTTATTGAAAATGGTTAAGCCGCGGAAGTTGTTGTCTTTACCAGCTTTGTCGGGGGCTTTGTAACCCGCCTGGGTGATGGCGAATTCCCCGATTTTGTTGACGTTTGGCGGAACCGGCGGCGCTTGGCCAGGGATCAAGAGTTCGGCTCCGGTGGAAGTGATCAAGTTAACGCCGACCTGAGTTCCGGTGAGCTGGCTGGAGGAGAGGCCACCGTTGTTGTCGTTTCCAGTGAGGTAATACGTCCAGTTGGCTTTGATGGCGGCGCGACCGTTGTTGCCGCTGAAGGCGTTGCCCTCGGTGATCTGAATGTGGCCGTTGGAGTCGACTTCGGCTACCGAGCGGAAATACTGGGTGACGACCGGATTGGTGGGGTCCACGACGCCGGGAGTGTTGGAGTTCGAGACGTCGAGTTGATTGGGCGCGGTGAGGAAACCGGGTCCACCGCGATAGCCCATGAAAGTGATGGACTTGCCATCGGTGGAGCGATTGACGGCGAGCTCCGATTTGGAGCTGAAGCTGGTGACGATCATGTCCGTGGGAATGGCCAAGGTGCCGATGCGCTCGCCGTCGGTGGTGAGATTGTCCAGGAAGATGGGCGAGGTGACGCCGAAGCTGGCGTCTGGTCCATCGTTATTGAAGACGGCGGGAAAAGTGCCATCGGCGACGGCAACGGCGCACTTCACCTTGACAGTGGTGGTGCCACCGACGAGAAGCGGAAGCGTGATGGTGCCGGCAACGCAGCCGGGCGGCAGAGTTTGCCCGACGGTGACGGTGGATGGTGTGCCGGTGTAGACGCTGCGGCTGAGCACCAGAGTGTTTTCCTTGAATTGGAAGTTGTTCTGGCGATTGTGATCGTCGTCATCGGCAGCGACTTTGGGGACAAAGGCGCCGATGGATAGCAAGGATGCCGCGGCGATGGCGCACGCGGCGGAAATGCGAGTTCTTTTCACGGTAAGTTGACCCTCCTGGGCGGGAGAAACGATCACACAGCGGGAGGGCGTGGCGGTTTACGGAATTGTTAAAGTTTGGTGAAGGAAGTGTTTTGAAGTCCGACGACAATGAATAACGTCTAGAGGTTAGCTCTTGGGAACAGGCCTAAGCGTACTTAAGATCAGATTGAGGTCAGACTGCGCAAAACAAGAATCGCCTGATTTTGCGCGGATTAAGAAAGTCAGTTCCCGATCTGCCGAATCAAAAGCCTCGATGTGTGCGCCGCTCTTCAGACTGCCTTCTTGAAATCCACGCATGTAGTGCGTTTGAAAACTGTATAGCTCGTACTGGCCTTCATCGAGTCGGTTAGATTGGATGTTTTTTATTAGCAGCATCGATTCACCCGCCATTCGCGGCGGTGACACAGATAAATGAACGTCCGCCGGGGTGAGATTTAGTATTTTGGAACGGAAAGCATAATCGGAAAGCAGCCGCGTCTGGGCCAAAAATTTCGCTAATGTCGCGGCCAGCGCTGGAAAGCGCCTGCTGCACGACGAGCCTAGCTCGCATGCGGGGATCGGCTTTGGAGATGATCATTCCGGCACAACTTGAAAAATTGAGTACGACGGCCGACTCAACCCTTTTTAGTTCCTTAACGCTGCTCGAAGGGCTTTGAAATTCATAACCAAAATAAGAGAGTGTCGGATTATTGGTCTTGGCGACCGGCTCCAAATGCAATGGTTGCGGAATAGTCCAAACAGCGGGTGAATTGCGCAGCGTCCATTTTACATAGGCGAGCAGGCCGAGAGGGCGTCCATAAAAAGCCAAGAAAAAACCGAGCGCCAGGCAAAAGCTGCAGATGGGGATAGCGTTGGTGCGGGAGCTCATCAGACACGCGAGTCTATTCCAGGTTACATGCGGAACAAAGGCGTTAATTCAACTGCGTTGTTGCGAACGCGGAAAGTCACGACATGTAGAGGCCGCCGTTGATGTTTATGGTTTGGCCGGTAATGAAGGAGCTTTGGGCGAGGGTGACAGTGGCGCGGGCGACTTCGTCAACGGAGCCAAGCGCGCCGGCGGGGATGCGATTGGCAGGGTCTTTAAGGAGGCCAGCGATCATATCGGTATCGATCAGGGCGGGGGCAATGGCGTTGACGGTGATGCCCTCTTTGACAAATTGGGAGGCGTAGGAACGCGTCAAGCCGAGGATGCCGGCTTTGGTGGCGGAATAATGCGGGCCGACGATGCCGCCATATTGCGCGGCTATGGACGAGAGATTGATGATGCGGCCGTAGCGGGCGGCGCGCATGCCGGGAAGAACGCGCTGGGTGACGAGGAAGACGGAGGTGAGATTGACGCGGAGGAATTCGTTCCAGATTTGTTCGGTGACTTCGCTGGCGGGGAGGGCCTTGGCGATGCCGGCGTTGTTGACGAGGATGGAGACGGGGCCGAGCTCGTTTTCGGTGGTGGAGACGAGGCGGTCGACGTCGGCGGATTGGGAGACATCAGCCTGGATGGGGATGGCTTTGCGGCCGGCGGCGCGGATGGTTTGGCAGACGGAGTCGGCGGCTTCGCGCTGGGAGTGAAAATTGACTGCGATGTCGGCTCCGGCGTGGGCTAGAGCGATGGCGATGGCTTTGCCGATGCCACGGCTGGCGCCGGTGACGAGGGCGATGCGTCCTTTCAGGTCATCCATTGGTGACGGCAAGTCTATCGCGGTTACATAAAAAAGAAAGGCCGGGCTGAAGCCCGGCCTCTACATAATCGTTATGTCGGGAACGCCGACGAATGAATTAGTCGCCGGCGACGGCTTCGGCGGTTTCTTCCTTTTTTGCAGTAGCGTTGCCGTTGCCATTGGCCGGGGCGATGCTTACCGGTTTATTAGAGTTGGCGAAATTGGCTGGGACGGCTTTGGCGATGTCGCTGACCGAGCCGATTTGGACGACCGTTGGTTGCGGCTTTTTGAGGACTAGTTCTTCGTAGATGGCGCGGACTTTGGCTTGTTCTTCGAAAGCCTTTTTGCGGCGCGCGCGATCTTCCTCGGCTGCGGTGAGAGGAATGTCGTGTTCGAGGTGGCGGACGCGAGCGGCGTCATCCGCGTCGATCCTCAGGGAGTGCTCGAAGCTCTGAAGATTGACGTTTTTGCCCTTGGCGTAGATTTCGTGTTTGCCGTGGGTCTTGTACCACTCCGCGACGGTCGCGTTCTTGTGCATGTTTTCGATGATTTGGCGCCAGCCGACTCCGGTGTTGTACGCGCAGAAAGAAATTTCACCTTGCTGGGTGGCGTAGGGAATGATGCACATTTCTGTGCGGCGGAAATCGTAATTGAAAAGATCCTGGAACCACATACCGGCGATGAACAGGAAGTTCCACGGGTCCTGACGGCGCTTCATAGCGTCTTCGTAGGTGCGATCCGGATTGGACTTTCCGTACTTCACTTCGGCATTTT
>DASXMB010000082.1:0-2470 GCA_036495905.1 Candidatus Acidiferrum sp. | reverse complement strand
ACGACGCGAAACTGGAGAGCCTGGCCTTGGCTCACCGCGCGGACTTACAAGACAAGACCGGCGACATCCCGGCCGCTGCGCAATCGTTTCAACGCGGCCTGGCCCTCGATTCAAAGACTGGCGACCCGCGGAGCGAGGCTTTCGATTGGTTCAACTACGGTCAATTCCTGCGACGACACAACCAGCCGGATGAGATCGTTTACGCATGCTTTCTACACGCTGAAAGCTTGCTGGCTGGCACGAGCGCGAGCGACCTAGCAACGGTCCAAGCCGAGCGCCGCCAGGTGGCAAGTAAGCTTGGCAAAAAGGCCGACATGACGCAAAAGGAGCTGCCGGCTCTGCTTGCGCGAGCCGCAAGCGTAAGGCTAGCTTCGCCCGAAAATTAGCTCGCTTTTGCGAGCACTAATCCGTGTAAGATTCACGGCGAACCGAATCATGGAAACTCCCGTCGAACGCCAGGATACGCGGCTGATGCGCGAGATGTTCACCGCCATCGCCCCGAAATACGATTTCATCACACGCGTCATTTCCTACGGTATGGACGGCCGCTGGAAGCGTCTGGGCGTCACGCAAGCTGCCCTGCGGGAAAATGCGATGGTTTTGGACCTAGCCTCTGGAACCGGCGACTTCTCGCGGCTGGTACTTGAAAATTTGCCTGCCGCTCGCTCCGTCGCGGTGGATCTAACCGAAGGCATGCTGCAGTTGGCGCGGGCACACGGCTTGGACGAAGCTGTGTGCAGCGACGCAACGTTGTTGCCGTTTGCCGATGCGACCTTCGATTGCGTCTTCATCGGCTACGGCTTGCGAAATTTTCCGTGCCTTGCCACTGCCGTGCGTGAAATTGAACGCGTCACGAAACCCAACGGCCTGATGGTAAGCCTCGATTTTTTCCTTCCGCACAACCGCCTCTTTCGCCAGCTCTACCTGGGCTTTTTGTACGCGCAAGGCGCCTTCTGGGGTACTTTGCTGCATGGCCGTCCGCGCACGTATACGTACATTCCAGACTCGATTCGCAGTTTCGTCTCGGTGGCGGATTTTTCCTGCATGCTGCAGAACATGGGCTACGAACGAGTGGATGCACGCGGGTTTATTTTCGGGGGCATCGGTCTGCACCGGGCGGTAAAGCGATAGTTTTTTGGAGTGCTCGGCGTGCCAGAGCGATCGGAGGCTAATTTTCGAGCCGGAAGCGCGTCGAGGCCAGATTGTAGAGCCGCCGCCAGACCAGGCGGTTGATGGTGACCACCATCGCCGCCATCAGGATCGTCGCCGCCAGCAGCACACGAAAATTTCCGGTGTCGGTGGCATTGCTGATTACCGCGCCAAGCCCTGTCGTCAAATACGTGTGTCCCTGAAATCTAAAGTATTCGGCGATGATGCTCGCATTCCACGCTCCGCCGGATGCCGTCACAAACCCCGTGATTAAGAACGGAAAAATTCCCGGCAGCAAGAGTTCGCGCCAGCGTTCCATCCGTCCGAAACGAAAAATGGCACAGACCTCTTTCAGGTCTGTCGGAATGGCGATCGCACCAGCGATGACGTTGAACAGGATGTACCACTGTGTTCCGAGAAGCAGCAGCACGATCGAACCGATTCCCAGTCCGCCGCCGGCACGAATGAGCACGAGCAAAATGATAGGGAAAAGCGCGGTAGCCGGCACGGAAGCCGCCACCTGGGCGATCGGCTGTGCGATTGCCGAAAGTTTGGGCTTCAGCCCAATCAGCACGCCAACGGGAATGGTCCACAGTCCGGCCAGCAGCAATGTGAACGCGACGCGAAGAAATGTGGCGCCCGCGCCAAGAAAAATGCTTTTCAGTTCCGAGCCGGTGAGGTGAGCAAGCAGCAAAACCATTTTACTAAACGCGTAGACGATTCCCACGAGCAGCGCGACGAGCAACAGCCGAATAATCCATTGGAAAGTCTTGCGCAGCGCGCCGTCCGGTTTGACCGAAGCATGCGTGCGGGCAAAATGTAGACTCAACGCTTCGCTTGCGGGTCGGACCGTGAACCGCGCGACAAACGGCAGAATTCTCGAGCTGCGCAGCAAATCCAAAACTGGTGACTGCGGTACGTCCACTGATTCCACTTGCTCGAACTTGAACTTCTCCGCCCAGGCGATCACGGGACGCCAGATAATCTGGTCGATCAAAATGATGATCCCGATCATCACGCCCAGCCCCCAGACAATCGCGCGCGTGTTCCCGACATTCGCGGCGGTTTGCAAATAGGAGCCCAGGCCCGGCAAACGCAAGTCGCGATTCCCCAGCGTGAACATTTCGCAGGCCATCAGGAAAAACCAGCCGCCCGCTACCGACATCATCGAATTCCACACCAGCCCAATGATCGAATAAGGCAGCTCCATCTGCGTGAAGCGCTGCCACCAACTCCAGCGATAGACCTCGGCGACTTCGCGCATCTCGCGCGGAATATTCTTGAGCGAGGAATAGAAACTGAAGGTCATATTCCACACCTG
>DASXMB010000081.1:0-1519 GCA_036495905.1 Candidatus Acidiferrum sp. | reverse complement strand
GCGAAGCCCGTCGGCGAAATCGCCGTAAACGCGCCCGTCTTCTTCCTCGAGAAAAATCGCCAGCGCCAGAATTTCCCGCTCGGAAAGCTCCTTGAAACTCTTTTTCGCCATCGCTGCCCCCGGGACATTAAATCATGGAAGGGCGCGGCCCTGAGCGGTTCCGATGCTACTTCGCTGTCGAAAAGAGTCCTACTAATCGTGCGGTGCATCCATTAAATGGCGACTCATTCGCAGGACCAACTGCAAGCCCGACGGAGGACATCGACAATGCCAGAAACACTTGGATTCATAGGTTTGGGAAACATGGGGGCGGCGATTGCCGCGAATCTGCTCAAAGCCGGCTACGGTCTGCGGGTATACAACAGAACGGCCGCAAAAGCTGCACCGCTCGTCGAAAAAGGCGCAACGCTCACATCGAAACCGGCGGAAGTCGCTCAGCCCGGCGGGATCGTCTTGACGATGCTGGCGGACGACCACGCCCTGGAGGATGTCTGCCTTTCTACTGGCTCCTTCATCGAAGGCCTCGGTCGCGGAGGAATTCACGTTTCCGTGAGCACCGTAGCGCCAGCAACGGCCGAACGACTTGCAGAACATCACGCCAAGTATGGAGTGACCTATCTCGCCTCGCCCGTTTTTGGCCGGCCGGAAGCGGCGGCCGCGGCGAAACTATGGGTTTGCGTCTCAGGAGCTGCTCCGGGGAAGCAGCGCGTGCAACCGATTCTCGCGGCAATCAGCCAAGGCGTTTTCGACTTCGGTGAAACAATTGCGAGCGCGAACGTGGTCAAACTCTGTGGGAATTTTTTGATTGCATCGGCGATTGAATCGCTTGCCGAGGCGCTCGCGCTGGCGGAAAAAAACGGCGTCGACAAAAAGGCAGTAGCCGATATGCTCGGAAAGACGATCCTCGCCTGTCCGGTCTACCAAGGATACTCAAAACAAATCGCTGAGGAGCGCTTCGAACCGGCAGGCTTCCGTTTAGCACTTGGACTGAAAGACATCACGCTTGCGCTCCAGGCTGCCACAGCGAAATCCATGCCGATGCCCGTGGGAAGTCTTTTGCGCGACCGCTGGCTTGCTTCGGTTGCCAAAGGCCGAGGGGATCTCGATTGGACTGCCGTTGCATTGAGCGTCGCCGAAGACGCGGGATTGAGAAACGAAGGGCCGAAAAATGAAAGCGTGCGTACTGCGGGCCGCAGCGCGGATTGAAACGAATCCTCTGGAATTTGCTGACGTTCCCATTCCACAACCCGGAAAGGGCGAAGTATTGGTTCGGGTGAATTTCTGCGGAGTGTGCCGAACGGATTTGCACGTGGTCGAAGGCGATTTGCCGCCGAGAAAATCTCCTGTGATTCCCGGCCACCAGGTCGTTGGCACAATCGAGAAGTGCGGCGAAGGGGCCCAGCGTTTTCGCACCGGTGCGCGGGTGGGAATTGCGTGGCTCCATAGCACGGATCAGACCTGCGAATACTGCCGCGCTGGAATGGAAAACCTTTGCGACCATCCTGAGTTTACCGGTTAC
>DASXMB010000080.1:0-61672 GCA_036495905.1 Candidatus Acidiferrum sp. | reverse complement strand
AATCATCGCCGTCACAAGCCCTGCGATTCCCCCGATGAAAGCCAGCAACAGCGATTCGGTGAGCATCTGCCGGATCATTCGTGCCCCGCTCGCTCCCATCGCCGCGCGCACTGCCATCTCTTGCTGGCGTCCAGCGGCGCGCGCGAGAAGCAGACTGCCAATGTTCAGAGACACGACGAAAACGATCAAGATTACGGCAGCCATCAACACGACCAGCATCGGTCGAACCTTACCCACCAACGATTGCTGCAACGGCACAATCTCAACCGTCCATTTGGATTGCGGAGGGTAATCATTCGCGAATTCGCGACGCAAATTAGCGGTCATGGCATCAAGTCGCGCCTGAGCTTGCGCTACGGCGAGCCCCGGCTTGAGACGACCGATTGCTCCCGGCAAAATGCGCAGGCCACGCGCCGGCGCTGGGAACGGATCGCCACTGAATCCACAGGTAACCCACACCTCCGCGACTGGAATGGTCGGTCCGGGGTGGCGAAATCCGGGAGCAACTACACCTACAATCGTATAGAGATCGTTATCGAGGCGGAGACTGCGGCCGAGGACGCCAGGATCAGCCCCATAAGATCGACGCCACAAGGCATCGCTGATCACGACCACGGGCGCGAAACCAAGGGCGAAGTCCTGATGACCAAATAAGCGTCCTAGTTCGGGAGTGGCGCCGAGCATGGAAAAGTAGTTGGGAGAAACCTCGATCATCTCCAAATGTTCGGGTTGTTTGGCACCGGTCAAGTTTGTGGGGCCCAAAACGACGACACTCACATCTTCAAACACATCCGTCTGTGTTCTAAGATCGTCGAATTCCGGCACGGAAAACCGAACGCCCCGCAAACCCACACCGGGATTGTTAAAGTAGATTCTTACAAGACGGTCGGGGTCGGGGAACGGAAGAGAACGGAGCAACACGGCATTCACGATGCTGAAGATCGCCGTGTTGGCCCCCACGCCAAGAGCCAGCGTCAGGACAGCCACAATCGTGAATGTGGGCTTCTTGACCAGCATGCGCAAACCATAGCGAACATCCTGAAGTAAAGTCCCCATGAAGACGCTCCTGTCGTCCTACTTGGACCACGGCGGAACCACGCCGTTGCCGCGCGCGTACGCGATCGACTGCCCCAGATGTTCGTGTTGATCTCCAAGAAGCAGCATCACCGCGCCCTGCTTCGTTAGGTCATGTCCAAACATTTTCACCGGTGTCTGCAGGTCGCTGTCGGAGAGTCCTGCAATCGCTTTTTGCAGATTGGCGTAGGAAGTTTTCAGGGCTTCCTGCAATTTTTCCGGATCGGTGATGGGCGCGGGCGGTGCCGCCGTATTCGGAGTGCCCGAAAGCACGCCAACGAGCAGGCCGTTCTCTTTGACGATCAGGTTGAAGACGTCGGCGACCGAGCGAACGCCTTGCCCGGGCTTCCAGTCGTACTTGCCGGCCATCACGCGCGCGAGTCCGGTGAATTTATCCGAGAGCGTACCGAGCTCCTTTGCGTAGGCGGCCTGTATTCCTGCAGGCGGCGCCTGCGCCTGTGCCAACGTCGCCATCAATGCGATCGCCAGCGCGCACATCGCGTACTGAATCAGAATCTTCTTCATGTAAAACTCCTCTATGGCACGAAATGACTCGTGTTGCGCGTAACGCCGAGCGCAGGTCTCAAGGCGGCGTTTTTATCCCTCATGTGTTCTTGGCGATGCGCCTGCTCACGGGACAATATGGCGCTGAGAACCAGTGTTTGCAGGAAAAGTGACATGCGGTGTCGGAAATGAGACAAGCGGTCAGAGTTGGCCGTCAAATACTGTTGCCACGGGTCCGTTCACAGGTTTGATCAGCTAGCTCGTTCATCCGTTCTCGTGTCGGCTGGAGAAGTCCACGTTCGATCTGGTGTACAAGGTTGGTAATTGCGGCATTCATATGTACCGGCGTCCCGGATGCGTGGCCTAACGTCATCACATAGCCGTTGATGAAGTCGACCTCAGTCTTCCGGCCACGCTCGAAGTCCTGGAGCATCGAGGGTTTGACATCCCCATAAAAAGCAATTATTGCCTCGACCCACGACTCATAGTGTTCCTCTGCGGCAAAATTGCTCAGCCATCCGGGCGGAATCGGGTCCACGGCCAGGCGCTCCAGCCGAGTGCCAATGGCAAGCGCCACGGATAACGCTTCCTCGTACGTCCGTCGGAAGACCTTCTTGCCTGCCTCCGTTTCCATGTACTGACGCATGGTTTGCGAACAGAGCGCGCCGAGGGTTGTAACCGAGCAATTGATCAGGAGTTTCGACCAGATGGCGCCGGTCAGGTTTGAAGATACCTTGACCTCAATCGCTCGGCATGGGGTGCGCGCAACCCACTCGACGCGCTCACTGACACCACCAGCAAGTTCGCCTATCAGTAGATGCCCTGCATTCTTCTGCTCGTAGACGCCGGGTTCTACCATCGTGGCACCAAGATTTGAGAATCCGCCAAGGATTTTGTCTTCACCTAGACGGTCCGCAAGCACCCGTGCAACGCCGCCATTCTGTATGGGCAATATGACTCCTTGGGGGCCAAGTAGGCCCACCACATGGGGCGCGATTTCCAGCGCGTCCTGCGCTTTGGTGGCCAGCAGGATCACGTCAAACTGGTCTCCCTTTCCGTAGTCCTCAATTGCGGCAACGTCGATAGCGTCTGCCCTCACCTCGCCTCCGATGCCGGACACTTGCAGGCCCGATCTGCGCAATACCTTGGCGGAATCGGTGTTGCGAGCCGCAAGCCGGACGGCAGCCATGTGCGGATGGCGCGCGCCGCAATTGTTCCGCCCAACGCGCCAATGCCCACTATCAGTATTTGCATTGTGAAGTCTCCAAGATGCCCGCGATGAGGCCCTGCTTGCGTCGACTCAAGCCTTGACGACGAGGTCGATCTCGACGCAGGCCCCAAGTGGTAGCGCGGCAACCGCGATGGTCGTGCGGGCGGGAAAGGGCTGACTGAAATATTTTGCGTAGATGCTATTCATCGCGGCGAAGTCATTCATGTTCGTGAGAAACACACCGGCGCGCACTACATCATTAAAACTCTTGCCGGCCGCCTCCAGAACCGCCGATAGGTTTTGGAATACGCGCTCCGTCTCGGGCGCAATGCCCCCCTCGACCACCTTGCCAGTGGCCGGGTCTTGGGCGACCTGTCCGCTGAAGAAGAGGAAACCATCGACTTTGACTGCATGGGAAAATGGGCCGACCGGCGGCGCGAGTTCCGGCGAGGTAATTGCACTCTTTCTCATGGCAAACTCCTGTGGATACCGGGTTACCGCGGACTTCAACCCACCTGAATTCAGAGCAACTGTTTTTCGAAGAGGAACAAGGTCGCAGAAAGTCAGTTGCGATCATAGCTCGTCCAGGTAACGGACAAGATCTTCCACTGCCCATCAATTTTGCACACCTGCCAGTGCTCGACACCTGAATTGGAAACCGTATCGTTGATGACGAAATCGTAATTTAAGGTCACCAATCCTAGTGGACCGTCCTGCCGAATCTCGATGTTGTGAAATTTCTCTTCGAGTTTGTCCGTCGAGGTAGCGAGGAATTTCGCAAATCCGTCGAACTCGCTCGGGCCAATCCCATCGAATTGAGCGTTAAGTTTGCGGGCACTATCAATCTGTTCCTGGGTGTTGGTGTGGTGAAAAAGCACATTGGGGTTCAGCAAGAGCTTCGTTATTGCGTGGCCGTCCTTGCGGATAATGTCCTGACGGAACTCCTCCAACAGGCTGCGAATTTTGGTGAGGTCCTCGGAATTAGAGTTGAATTTTGGTTCCGGGCCCTGCGCGAATGCTTGAGCGATCAAGCCGCAAGTAAGAAGCGCGACCAATACTGCTCCCGCTTTCTTTTTGTTCATCTAAGATTTTCCTTTCACATTTTGATTTCGGCTCAGTTCACTGAGGACCAACTGGAGCATATGCTGCGAAAACTGGTGTCGGCAGGAAAAGTGACATGCGGCGTCCGCGGTGGGACAAGCGGTCTGTCCTCAGTGATGTCTCCTTCGAAGGCTCAGCTATAATGCGTGACAGAGGATCGAATCACCTTTGCAGCAGGCCACACCAGATATGGGACGGACGAGATGGATCTTAATCCTGTGTGCGTGGACGATTGTAGGACTGTTGTTCACGGTGCAGGAGATCGCGGTGGCGAAGGTCCACGGCGGGCACGTCAGTTTGGTGCTGGTGGGTGTAATCGAACTCGTCTACTGGAACGTATGGGCGGCGTACACACCGCTCGTGATTGGTCTGGCGAAACGGTTCCCGTTGACGGGGCCTAGGTTTACGTCTCATATAGCCATCCACACAATCGCGTCGTTCCTGATGGCTCCCCTTGCATCTGTCACCGAATACTTTCTGAGCCGTGGACTTCTGGGACTCCTTTTTCGCATAAGCGATCCTGGCGCACCACGTTCTCTCCCCACGTTCACAGGCAGTGTTGTATCGATGAGCCTCACCGGCATGATTACGTACTGGTTAGTTGTGGGATTGTATCAGTCGATCCACTTTTACCAAGCCGCGATGGAGCGCCAGACCAGAGCAGCGCAATTGGAAACGCAGCTCTCCCGCGCCGAGCTTGAGAACCTTAAGAGCCAGTTACATCCGCATTTTTTGTTCAACAGTCTTCACACAATTGGAGTGCTGATGCAGGAAGACGTCGATGCTGCGAGCCATCTGCTCGTCTGCCTCGGCGATTTGCTGCGCATGGCCCTCGAACGGCGGGAGAACGAGATCACCTTGCAGAGCGAGCTCGAGTTCGTCGGCAAGTATCTGGAGATCGAGCAGACACGCTTTCATGATCGCTTGAAAGTTCACATGGACGTGCCACCTGACCTTCTCGCAGTCTATGTACCGAGTCTGGCGCTTCAGCCACTGGTTGAGAATTCCATCAAGCACGGCATCAGCGTCGATTCCGGCGCAGGCCGGCTGGAGATCGCTGTCAAAAGTCACAACGGCAGAGTTTGGCTCTGCGTCCGCGATGATGGTCCGGGTCCGCCACCGGGATCGCGCCTGCGTTTCGGCGTCGGACTTACGAACGTCCAGTCACGCTTGAAACAGCTTTACGGGGACGAGTCGTCGCTGGAACTTACCAGGGGCGACGATCGAGGCTGTGAGGCCATCATTACCATTCCACTGCGGAGTTCGCATGAAGACGCGAGTCCTCATCGTCGATGACGAACCGATCGCCCGGCGCGGTATCCGACGCTATCTAGCCAAACACGCCGGCATTGAAGTTGTAGGCGAAGCGGCGAACGGAATAAGCGCGGTGGAGCAGATCAATGAACTTTGTCCGGACATCGTTTTTCTCGATGTGCAGATGCCCGATCTGGATGGTTGTGGAGTCATCGAGAATGTGGAGCCCTCGACCGGCCGCGCTCCTGTATATGTCTTTGTCACGGCTCACGATGCGCACGCAATTCGTGCATTCGAAGTGCACGCTGTTGACTATCTCTTGAAACCGTATGATAAGGAGCGATTTGCCAAGGCCCTAGTTCACGCACGTGAGGTCCTCGAACAGCGCGGGAAAGCAAATCGAGATCTCGAACCACTTCTCCAATCCCTCCGTGGTCTCCGCCGGTTGGAACGCTTTGTAGTAAAGGACAAGAAGCGGATTTTCTTCGTTCCCGTTTCCCACGTTTCGTGGATCGAAGCCACGGGGAACTATGCCTGCATACACACCGCCAGCGGCAGTCACCTGTTGCGGGAAACCCTGGCACACCTGGAAGAGAAGCTGGCGCCACACCACTTCATCCGCGTGCGGAAATCGGCGATCGTGAACGGTGCCCGCATTAGCGAAATTCGTCCGATGTTCGATGGGGTATACGACATCATACTGGCGGAAGGAACTGTGGTCACGTCGAGTCGCAGATATGCTCACAAGTTACGAGCTCTGCTGGAATCTTAGTCTTGGCACCTGGGATGTAAAGTGACGCGTCGGCGTGGAATGCCAGCGGCGAAAATGAATTCGGTACTTGCCCCGACCGCGATTTGGCGGGCGCGGTCCTTTTGTCTTCAATCGTGGGTGGTGACATCTGGTAGGCCGCGGGAAGGGCAGAATCGTGGATTCAATACTTGCAAGAGCTTCACGTAGACCATCTTGTCTTCGTGTCCGAGATCTGGAAGCGACGCGGGCCTCTTACGGCGCGCTCTTCGCATGTCAAGGATGATACGTTAGCCTACCGTGGCATGTTCCATCGTAGATGAAGCTACTCCAAGGTCGCTTCCCAGTAATTCCGGTTGGATAACGGGCAAATCGGAAGGACTGCAAACGGCGCAGGCGTCGGTATAATGACGGAAACGTCGGCGAGCGAACCGCACCGAGAGCTATTCCACTTAACACATATTTTCATCGCGCGATATATTCGAATACTCGTAAGTTAACTATTTACATAGTACAAAGACTCTGCTATAATTTCGCATGAATCGCACCCATAAATCCGGCGACCGCGCTTTCCCCGTCAAACCACACAAAGCAAAGCGATTCCTCGATCGCCAACCATCTGCCCATCTGCCGCTCGCATTCGCGAAGCCTGTCCAATCCGCCGACTCCAATCCTGGGCCCTCGCCAGATCGCCACTCCCGCAACCCCTTCATAATCATCAAATTACAAACTGCCAAACCCGCAACCCCTTTAGAATTACATCCTTACAAATTGCCGGGGGTGGGTGGGATCCCAACCTAGCCCAACCCAAGCTTCCACCAGATTTTCCAGAACGTACTTGGCCACGCCCGGCCGCTCACTCTGCAGCCGACACCATCCCAGCACACCCATCCCAAATTTCGCCCTTTCCAGTTTTGCGAACCGCCCCGAATGCTTTAGACTTAATTCCAGTTCCCTACTGTGGGCGTGTAGCTCAGCTGGGAGAGCACCTGCTTTGCAAGCAGGGGGTCGCAGGTTCGATCCCTGTCACGTCCACCAAATTCTGCTTACCGGCCAAATCTGTCCCGGCGAAATTATGTTGGGAGGGCCGCAATGGGTCTGTTAGACTGATTGCTCGGGATTTTCGATACTTTACAACGAAGCAGGAACAAACATGGCGATGAAGTGTGAACTGTGCGGCAAAGGGCCGTCATTTGGCAATGTGATCAGCCACGCGAACAACACGCGTAGGCGGCGATGGAATCCGAACCTCCGGCGGGTGCGCGCGGTAGTTGGCGGCACCAGCAAGCATCTGCGCGTATGCACGGCTTGCATTCGGCTCGGCCGGGTCAAGAAAGCAGCCTGAGCCCCTGGCCTTGAACTCCTTTTCCCTGAATCCAGGTTGGACGAAACGGAATCGTCGCGCCGCGGCTTTCTTGCCGGTGGCGGCGCTGGTTTTGTCCGGCTTGGCGGGTTGCAAACCGCAAGGGCAGCCCGCGCCAGACGTTTGGGCGGTGGTGAATGGAAAAGAAATCAAACGCGAAGAAGTTGAAAAATATTATCGCACGCGGGTGAATCCCGAAGGGCAGGAACCTTCGCAGGAAGAAGCGCTTTCTCTGAAATTGAATGTTCTCGACGAACTCATCAATAACGAAATTCTGCTGGAACGCGCCAAGAAGTTGAACATGGAAGCCAGCGACGGCGAAGTGGAAGATAAATTCACCGAGCTGAAAAGTCCTTACACCGAAGACGAATTTCAAAGGCAGCTGAAAGATCGCGGCGTCTCCGTGGACGATTTGAAACGCGATCTGCGCCGGCAACTTTCCATACAAAAACTTTTGAATCGCGAAGTGGTGGCAAAAATCGCCATCACCGATCAGGATGTTGTGGATTTTTACAACACCAACAAAGCGCAATTTAACGTGGCCGAACCGCAATACCGCATCGCGCAAATCGTGGTGACTCCGCGCAAAGAACCGCAAATTCGCAATCGCAAAAACGACGACGCCACCAATGACGCGGAAGCACAGCGCAAAGTAAAAATGCTGATGGACCGGCTCAACACCGGCGCGGATTTCGCGCAACTGGCCATGGATTATTCCGAGGACATGAATTCGGCGACCACCGGCGGCGATTTGGGTTACGTCCCGGAATCCTCGCTGAATCAGTCCGATCCCCTGCTGAAGAAAACGGTGATGGGCATGAAGCCCGGCCAGGTAAGCGGGCCGCTGGCGCTGAAAGATGGCTACCGCATTCTGAAATTGGTTACGCGAGAAGCCGCCGGCCAGCGCGGCATCTCCGAACCGCAAGTGCAGCAGACTATTCGCGACACCCTGCGAAATCGCAAGGAACAATTGTTGCGTGCCGCCTATCTGGCCATCGCCAGAGACGAAGCCCGCGTGCGCAATTATCTCGCCGAACAGGTGATCGAAGCCGCCGGCAAACTCCCCGACGCCGCAAAAACCGGCGCCGCCCCGAAAAGCACCACTCCGATCCAGTAACGTTTAGAAATGATTTCATATTTGAATCGCCTTTGAGTTTTTGAAACGGCCTTGAGGTTGAATTAACTTTTAGCTTTTGTTCAGTTTTTCGGTCTTGCGTGTGAATTTATTTCTTGAGTAAGTGGTTCAGCTAGAAATCAGTTTAGATCTGCAGTTCTTGAATGTCCGTTTTTTGATTGCCTTCGTTTTGCGTGGAAAAAGAGGCCGCAAGGAAAATGTGGAACGGAGTAAAAGGGCCGGAAGGAAGGCCGTTTACGCGATGATGCAGAGCACATCGCCGGCCACCACGGGCTGGCCTTCTTCGGCGAGCAGGCGCTCGACGGTGCCGGTTTTTGGCGAGCGAATTTCGTTTTGCATTTTCATGGCTTCCACCACCAGCAAGCCCTGGCCGGTTTCTACTTTCTCGCCGGCTTGCACCAGCACTCGGATAACTTTTCCGGGCATCGGCGCCACGATTTGCTGGAGGCCTTCGGCTTCGGCGGCGTGACTGCGGCCCCGCCAGGCGCGCGGATCGGTAACTTCCGCGGCAAATTCTTCGAGCCCGCTTTGCACGGTGAGAACGCCGCCGGACAGCGCCGTGACGCGCAATTCGTAGGATTTTCCGGCGATTAAAATTGAGAAGATATTCTCGGCGATTTCAGAAACGTCGGCGTCGACGGGCTCGCTGTCCAATTTAATTTTCCAGGTATCGCCCGTGCGTTCGAGTTCGACGACGCGAGTTTGTTTTTTGTTTTTGTTTGCGCCGCTGATTTGCACTTCAAATTTCATGGCAGCCAATCCAGTTGCTCGCGGCGGCCGGCGCGCTTCCAGCGCGAGCCGCTTTGCGCAGTTTGGGTCGCCGGAGAATTTGTTGCGCTGCGCTTGGCGTGCCAGAGGGCAGCAGCGATGGCGGCAGCATCGGCTGCGCCTGTGCTTTCTTTCGCGACGCGATGCGGGCGCGTAAGCAATTCGTCGAGCCATTTGGTATGAATCTCGCCGCGCAAAAAATCGGGTTCGGCGAGGATGCGGCGAAACAGACCGGCGTTAGTTTTAATTCCGGTTACGGTGTATTCCTCGAGCGCGCGCCGCAAACGCGAAACAGTTTCTTCGCGGCTGTTTCCCCAGGCAATTAATTTGCTGAGCAGCGGATCGTAATCGTTCGGCACGGTCCAGCCTTCGTATACGCCTTCATCGAGGCGAATGCCGGGACCGCTGGGAGCGTGCTGCGAAATAATTTTGCCGGGCGACGGGAAAAAGTTATTGTCCGGGTCTTCGGCGTAAAGACGAACTTCCATGGCGTGGCCGCGCGGCGTGATGGTTTCCCAGGCGAAAGGCAAGCGGTGGCCGGAGGCGATGGCGATTTGCAGTTTTACGAGATCGAGTCCGGTGACTTGCTCGGTGACGGGATGTTCAACCTGCAGGCGAGTATTCATTTCCAAAAAATAAAAATTGAGATGGGCGTCCACGAGAAATTCCACGGTGCCGGCATTGACGTATCCGCCGGCGCGGGCCAGACGAACCGCGGCATCCCCCATTTGCTTGCGCAATTCCGGAGTGATGACGGGAGACGGAGCTTCTTCCACAACTTTTTGGTGACGGCGCTGAACGGAGCATTCACGTTCGCCGAGAGAAACCACACGGCCGTGGGAATCGGCGAGAATTTGAATTTCGATGTGGCGAGGTTTTTCGAGATATTTTTCCAGATAGAGACGGGCATCGCCGAACGCGTTCATGGCTTCGGAGGAAGCATCGCGCCACGCGCTAGAAAATCCCGCGTCGTTGGTGACCACGCGCATGCCTTTGCCGCCGCCACCCGCGACCGCTTTCAGCAAAACGGGATAGCCCATGGCTTGCGAGAGAGCTTGCGCTTCTTCCGGTTTTTCGATGGGATCATTCGCGCCGGGAACGGTGGGCACATCGGAGCGGCGAGCCAATTGCCGTCCAGCAGTTTTTGAGCCGAGCGCTTCCATGGCTTCGGCGGACGGACCGATAAAAGTGATTCCGGCGTCGGCGCAAGCGCGCGGCAGCGCGGCATTTTCCGCGAGAAAGCCGTAACCAGGGTGAATGGCGTCGCAACCGGCGCGGCGCGCGACATCCATCAGTTTGTCGATGCGCAAATAACTTTCGCGGGAGGGAGCGGGGCCGATGGGATAGGCTTCGTCGGCGAGACGGACGTGGAGGGATTTGCGGTCGACATCGCTGAAAACGGCGACAGATTCGATGCACAGCTCGCGGCAAGCACGAAGAATGCGGACTGCGATTTCTCCGCGATTGGCAATCAGGATTTTCTTGAACATGGGCTGTAGCGATGCAGCGAAATTCTAGCACGCGCGAGGGCGAGGTTCATCGCCGAGCGGTGGAACGGTGTCTAATTATTTTTCCGCGAGAAGGACGGCGAAAAAAGTTAACCGCCCAAGGTGATGCGGACTTCAAACTCCGAAGTGCGAGGAATTCCGCGCGGAGAAATGCTCACAGTATGGATGCGCGGGGTGTCCAGGAGCACGTTGATGATTTTGGTCAGAGTGCTGGTTTCCATAAGGTAGCGAAGGGTGAGCGCATCGCGCACGGGATGGCCTTGCGGAATGGCGGAGAATGGCGCGATACCGTATTTATTTTTGAGGCTGACGGCAATGCTTATGAGATCGGCAACATTTTCGCGATCCATTCCGCTGAACTTCAAGCGTTCAAGCAGATGATGGTCCAGCGACAATTCTCTTGCGGGAGCGGGCATGGTTTGTCCTTAGTTAGATGGAGGGGGCTTCGATACAACAGAGAGGGGGCGACTGCCTTTGAAGATATTCCGCGAAGGCGTTGACGTCAATCGGGTTGGTGAATGCGCGGCGCAAAGAGTAACCGTGCGGCGGGCGCTAAGACGGGTCGAGGGAACCCGTAAGCCGACCCAAAACGATCGATCATCAACAATCCCCGGTTCAGCTTTTTATGGTTGCGAGGGGTTCGGCAATGGGCGAGGGAGAAAATGTCCGGTGCGCGGCGCACCGGATGGGCACAATATATTGTGCCCCTACAGAGTCAGAGTCAAAAGCGGGATGAGCATTGTGCTGCGAGAAAACGCTGCTAAAGGCAGGCAAGGGTTACAGCGGAATGTTGCCGTGCTTTTTTTTGGGGTTGGTGTCCCGTTTATTTTCGAGGGAACGGAGAGCGTTGATAAGGCGGGCGCGAGTTTCCGCAGGCTCGATTACGGCATCGATGTAACCGCGCTCGGCAGCGACAAAGGGATTGGCGAAGCGTTCGCGGAATTCAGCAATTTTTTCCTGGCGCGCAGCCTCGCGCTGGGCTTCGGGAACTTTTTCCAGTTCGCGTTTGTAGACGATGTTTACTGCTCCCTCCGGGCCCATAACGGCGATTTCCGCGGTGGGCCAGGCAAAATTGGCGTCGGTTCGAATGTGTTTTGAGGCCATGACGCAATAGGCGCCGCCATAAGCTTTGCGAGTAATGACGGTGATTTTTGGAACGGTGGCTTCGGCAAAGGCGAAGAGGAGTTTGGCACCGTGGCGAATGATGCCGCCGAATTCCTGCTGAGTTCCAGGGAGAAAACCGGGAACATCTTCAAAAGTGATCAGCGGAATATTGAAAGCATCGCAAAAACGCACAAAGCGCGCGCCTTTTACGGAAGCATTGATGTCCAAGACGCCGGCGAGAAATGCGGGCTGATTGGCAACGATGCCAACGGGTTTGCCATCCAGCCGGGCGAAGCCGACGACGATATTTTTGGCGAAATGTTCGTGGACTTCAAAGAAATAGCCGTCGTCGACGATGGAATGGATGGCGTCTTTAATGTCGTAGGGTTTCTGTGTATCTTCGGGCACGAGTGCGTTCAAGGATTCGTCGCGACGATCGGGAGAGTCCGAGGTAGCGCGCCGTGGAGCGTCCTCTAGATTGTTGGAAGGGAGGAAACTCATCAGCTCGCGAATCATGGCCAGGCAATCGGCATCATCGCGGGAAACGAAGTGAGCGACGCCGCTGGTAGCGTTGTGGGTCATGGCGCCGCCGAGCTCCTGCTTGGTGACTTCTTCGTGAGTGACGGTTTTGATGACGTCCGGGCCGGTTACGAACATGTAGGAAGTTTCGCGAGTCATGAAAATAAAATCGGTGATGGCGGGAGAATAGACCGCTCCGCCGGCGCAAGGACCCATGATGGCGCTGATTTGCGGGATCACGCCGCTGGCCAGAGTGTTGCGGAGAAAAATATCGGCGTAACCGGCGAGAGAGGCAACACCTTCTTGAATGCGCGCGCCGCCGGAATCATTCAAGCCGATCATGGGAGCACCAGCGCGCATCGCGAGATCCATGATTTTGCAAATTTTCAGGGCGTTGGTTTCGGAAAGCGAGCCGCCGAAAACGGTGAAGTCTTGCGCAAAAACGTAGACCAGACGCCCATCGATTCGCCCGAAGCCAGTAACGAAACCGTCGCCTGCGGGACGCTGCGCTTCCATGCCGAAATCGACGCAGCGATGGCGAACGAACTTGTCGAGTTCTTCAAAGGAGCCTTCGTCGAGGAGCAAGTCGATGCGCTCTCGGGCAGTGAGCTTACCGGCTTTGTGTTCACGCTCGCGACGTTCGGGGCCGCCGCCAGCTTCGGCTTCCTGACTTAAGCGGCGGAGATCGTCCATGCGGTCGTGATGTTTTGAGCGTGCAGGCGAAGCGGCATTTTTCTCTGTCACGCGGGTCCTCCGCCGGCCGGATGAATGTTTTTGCCAAAGATGCGCACGGCAAGATGGGTGGCGAGCCACACGGTGCCGAGGAGCAATACGATTCCTAGAAGGAGTTCCGCGCCGATGGCGAAGGCGCGAGTAAGCGGAGAGGCCACGGAGGTGACGTAGATTGTGGTGCGGACCAGGATGAACATGGCGCCCAGAGTCATGGCGACAATGAGAACGGTGGTTAGAACGGAGGCGAGAATCATTTTCATAGGATCAGGTTAGGCGACATTGAAATGACGAAGAAAGAATAGCGCACTCGCGGGGAAATCAGAATGGCGTTCCAGACATTTCCGGATGCAGCAGCGCCAAGTGCTATGTAGTGCTTCGTGGTGGCGGGCTTGCAGCGAAGAGGCCTGCCTGCGGCAGGCGGGCACGATTTATCGTGCCCCTACCAACGCACGATGTGAATACAGTCAGCGTTACGCGATGCGGGCGATGTGAATACAGTCAGCTTAGGCGACGAGGGTTTGGGTTTAGCGGAGGCCGGACCAATCGTCGGCGACCATGATGGAATCGCTGGGATTGGAGGGGTCGTATTTCACGCTTGCGGGCTGGCCGGCGACGAGACGTTCGAAGCGAATCTGGCCTTCAAGGCCGGTGATGTCTTGCGCGGTGTGATAGGTGACGCCGGAAATTGCGTAAGAGTAGGAGACCAAGTGGCGCGGGCGTGTGTCGGCAATAGGACGCGCGCGGGACCCGAACATTTTCGTGGCGGGTTCCTGCGGCTCGGCGGGATGCTCGGCGAGCTCGACGACTTGCCCTTCGGCGATGCGACCGATTTGGTTCAGGTGCAGACGGCGCTTACGTTCCGCATCCTGAGGATTTTCTTTGGGGCGAAAAAACGCGTAGGCGAGCATGGCGATGGCCGCGACGGCGGCGCCACCCATGGTGAAAATCAATTTCCAATCAACGGACACGGTATTCAACTAGCGCACCTCAAGAGCGCGAGAAAACGAAAGTGCAGAATATTCACTTCGCGTTCTCGAATGCACATTTTACCGAAAGAATGTGGGTGACGTACAACTACGCTTGCGGGGCATGCACCGGATTGCGCAACACCCCGACTCCGGAAACGCCGACTTCGACAGTGTCGCCGGCGAGGAGCGGGCCGACTCCAGCGGGTGTGCCGGTGGCGATGACGTCGCCGGGATGGATAGTCATCATGCGAGAAATCCAGCGGACGATGAAGGCAACGGGATAAACCATTAGCGAAGTATTTCCGGATTGGCGAAGAGCGCCGTTGACACGAGTTTCGACGAGAGTGTTGGCGGGATCGAGTTCGGTTTCGATGTGTGGCCCGACGGGGCAGAAGGTGTCAAAACCTTTGGCGCGGGTGAATTGCCCTTCGGTCTTTTGGATGTCGCGGGCGGTGACATCGTTGAGGCAAGAGTAGCCGAGAACGTTGGAAAGAGCGTCGTCAGAGTCGCGCAGATTTTTGCAGCGGCGGCCGATGATAAGAGCGAGTTCGCCTTCGTGTTCGACGCGCTGAGAATAAGCAGGCGTGACGATGGGTTCGTCCGGGCCGACGACGGAGGACGGGGGCTTGAGAAAAATCAGCGGCTCTTTGGGGACTTCGTTGCCCAGTTCGGCGGCGTGAGCGGCGTAATTGCGGCCGACGCACACAATTTTTCCGGGATCGACAGGCGCGAGCAAGCGGACCGAGGCGAGCGGCCGGGTGCGGGATGCTCGGGACCATTGAGTCCAGGGCGGACCGGAGATTTCGTTGATTTGATCGCCTTCGAGAAGGCCGTACAAGGGCCAAGCGGAGACTTCAAGGGGGAGAAACCGGCAAAATTTCATTCGGAGTTAGCTCACGTGATGATTGGAATGAGGTGCGTGCGAGGAGCGGGCTTTCCAAATGCAAAGGCCGATCCAGGAAACGGTGGCGATGATCATATAAACGACGCAACCGAGGATAAAAATTTGAGAGGCGGAATAGCGCTCGCCGAGCGACCAGAAATGGATGCACAAAATCCGATAAGTGATGGTGAGAATGCTCCAGGAGATCAAGCTGCTGGCCAGCAAGTTTCCGGGCATGCGCAGAAAACGAAGCACGGGCACGAAAGCGATGAGGCCGAGGACCGAGGCGGCAATCAAATTGCGGTCTAGCGCGAAATGTTCAAAGGAAGGGACGCGATTGGCGACGAACAGCCACGCGGAAAATACCAGGGAGAGGCTCACACCGGTGCAGACGCCGGTGCGCACAGCGGAATTGCGCGCGACGGGAAGGCATCCGTAATCGGGACCGTCTGTACGAACCTGCATGATGGCAGGGCTCCCAAGCTACCCACAATCAAACCCGAATTTATGAAGAAGGTTGCGTGATATCCGCGAGCACAGGCGCGCTGGCGGCACTTTCGTTGCCTGCGCGGTCTACGGCGGTGACGGAATACCAGTAACGATGTCCGGGCTTAATAGAGGTATCACGATAGGAAGGCGAGGGCAACAGGTCGTTGGTGAGAAGCTTGCCGGGCGTGCCCTGCTGTTCACTGCGGTAAACGCGGTAGCCGGCGAAATCCTGTTCGGTGTTGATGGACCAGGAGAGGTCGACCTCGGGGGCGGCATTGGGCGGGGCGAGGACGGCAGCGGTGGCGTCCTGGGGCGGGGCGGGCGGGAAAATGTCTTTGGGCGTGACGATGGCAGGTTGGGAGTCCGCAGATTCGAGCGGCGCTGCGGCGGGTTGGGTGACGGTGCGGACGGTGTAGAGATAGGTTTTGCCGAAGTCGAAATTAATGTCGGTGAAATTATTGGTTGGAGAGGCGGAGAGGAGGGTTAGCGGCGATTTCCATTTGGCTTGAGAGAGGTCTTTGGAGGCGGCGTCGATGGAGGATGGATCGAGTTCGCCGCGGTAGACGTGATATTCGGAGATGGAGGCGAGGGGATCGCCGGCGGAAGTTTTTGTTGGAGCGGGCCAGGCGAGGTCGATAGAGGTCTCTGTTACGTGTGTTTCGACGGCAGCGATTTTTTCGGCTACTGGGAACAGAGCGGCGGTGGCGGTGTTAGAGTCCGACGAGGCACGCTTGCGGCTGAGGCGAGTGCGGACTCTGAATGCGGTGATGTAGCCGGGATGGGCGCGGACTTCGTCTGGGGCGGCGGGGACGACTATTTGAACATGGCCTTCGGCACGGTAATTTTCGATGAGCGAGCCGGGAACGTTGAAGACGATGGCGAAAGACTTTTCGTCGAAGGCACCGTCTGGTTTTAGAGTGCCGCGAAGGACTTCGATGGAAGGAGATTCGGCGAGGCGATCGCCTTTGATGGTTTTTGTGGGGAGAGAGAAAGTTAGCTGGACGCCGTCGCCGGCTTGTTTGGCGGCGAGATCGGTGATGGCAGTGGGAATGGGCGGGGAGGGCGGCGTGGGTTCGCCAGGGGCGCCGCAGCTGGCGAGGAAGAGAACCAGTGCGAGCCCGAGTGTGAGCACGCCCGCCGACGCGGGCGGGAAATAAAAATCGGAGCGTGGACGGCGAGGTGAGGTTGTGGTGCCGCGAATATTCACCGGACTGGGGTCTCCGTCCTCGCGTTGCGTGCCGCCGAAGTGGGGCGCATGTTTAGTGCGCTTACAAAATGTAACGGCTCAAATCTTGATTCTTGACGATGTCGGCGAGTTGTTTGTTGATGTAGGCCGCGTCAATTTTCACGGTTTTCTTTTTCAGGTCGGGCGCTTCGAAAGAAAGTTCGTCGAGAACTTTTTCGAGAATGGTGTGCAGGCGGCGGGCGCCGATGTTTTCAGTTTGCTCGTTCACGGTGGTGGCGAATTTCGCAATGGTTTGCACGGCGTCTTCGGTGAAGCTGAGCTTCACGCCTTCAGTGTCGAGCAGGGCGACATATTGTTTGATGAGGGCATTTTTCGGCTCGGTGAGGATGCGAACGAAATCTTCTTCGCGGAGGGATTGGAGCTCGACGCGAATGGGGAGGCGGCCTTGCAGCTCGGGGATCAAGTCGGATGGCTTGGTGACATGAAAGGCGCCGGCGGCGATGAATAAAATGTGGTCAGTGCGAATCATACCGTAACGAGTGTTGACGGTGGTGCCTTCGATGATCGGCAAAATGTCGCGCTGCACGCCTTCGCGAGAAACGTCTGGACCGTGGCCGGATTCGCGGCCGGCGACTTTGTCGATTTCGTCGACGAAGATGATGCCCATCTGTTCGGCGCGCTCGACGGCTAGGCGAGTGACCTGGTCCATGTCGAGGAGTTTATTTTCTTCTTCCTGAATTAAATATTCGAAGGCGTCGGCCACGCTCATTTTGCGTTTCTTTTTTTGCTGGCCAAACATACCGGAAAGCATGTCCTTGAAATTGACGTCCATGTCTTCGACGCCTTGATTGGAAATAATTTCGAAGGAAGGAGTGGCCCGTTCGCGGACTTCGATATCGACCATGCGCTGATCGAGTTTGCCTTCGCGGAGCTGGATGCGGAGTTTTTCTCGGGTGCGCTGGGATTGTTCGCGCTGCTGGGCGGCGTCGGCTTCACTGGTGCCGGGAGCGGGCGGCGGCGACGGAGGCAGGAGCAAATCGAGGACGCGCTCTTCGGCGGATTGCTCGGCGCGGTCGGCAACTTCGTCGAGTTTTTCTTCGCGCACAATGTCGATGGAAGTTTCGACGAGATCGCGGACCATGGATTCGACGTCGCGGCCGACGTAGCCAACTTCGGTATATTTCGAGGCTTCGACTTTCACGAAAGGGCATCCGGCCAAGCGAGCGAGACGGCGGGCGATTTCCGTTTTGCCGACGCCGGTGGGACCGATCATCAAAATATTTTTGGGCAAAACGTCCTCGGCGATTTCCGGGGGAAGTTTTTGGCGGCGGACGCGATTGCGCAGCGCTACGGCAACGGCGCGTTTGGCAGCGTTCTGGCCGACGATATATTTATCGAGCTCGGCGACAATTTCGCGCGGGGTCATGTCGTCAAGAGCGGGGAGCAATGCGGGATCTTCGGTGGGCGGAGCGCCGTTTGCGCCGGGAGTGTAAACCATTTCTTTTTCGGTCTTGCTGGCCATTAAATCGTGTGTCCCTTCAATTTCCGTTCGATGGTGCTCGCAGTCTATCGCTCGCAGTTACTAGGATGCGCCAAAGGGGCGGCGCGAATTTTCCTGGCTACAGTTCTTCCACTGTAAAGTTCGCGTTGGTATAAATGCAAATTTCGCTGGCGATGCGCATGGCCTCAAGCGCCAAATCTTTGGTGCCGAGTTTTGAGTGTTTCAGCAGAGCGCGAGCGGCGGCAAGAGCGTACGTGCCGCCGGAACCGATGGCGCAGAGGCCGTCGTCGGGCTCGATTACGTCGCCGGTGCCGGACAGCAGAAAGGTGCCCTTGGTGTCGGCGACAACCAAGAGGGCTTCAAGATGGCGAAGCGCGCGATCTTTGCGCCATTCTTTTGCTAGCTCGACGGCGGATTTTTGCAGATTGCCGGAGTGCTCTTGCAGCTTGCCTTCGAAACGCTCGAAGAGAGAAATAGCGTCGGCGGTGGAGCCGGCGAATCCGGCGATTACTTTGTCGTTGAACAGGCGGCGGGTTTTGCGCGCGGTGTGTTTCATCACGTGGTCGCCCATGGTCACCTGGCCGTCGGCGACGAGGACGGCTTTAGCATCTTTGCGCACGCATAAAACGGTGGTGCCATGCATCTGCGCGCTTTTATCGCTCATAGACATTCGACCATTATACAGGGGCGGGTTGTGCAAGGCACGCGCGGCGGGTTTGGTGGTGGCGCGAACCGCTTGTTCAGAAAAATTGTGGAGAAAAACTGTCGTGCGGCCACAGGCGCAAGGAGAGTTTCAGAGTGATGATGGAGGCGGTGTAGCGGGAGGCGGCGTGGCGGGCGGCGGCGTGGTTGCGGGTGTGGCCTCATCGTCGTTTGGCTTGGTTTTCAGAGCTTCGAGATTGTCTTGTAGCGCGTTCAAATTTCTTTGCGATTCAACCACGTTGCTGGTTACGCGATCGATTTCTTTTTGCTTGGCTCGCTCCTGGTCGCCGGAAGTTTGCGCGAGTTCTTGGATGAGGCGGGCGAGAGTGCGCTTGCCCTGTACGATGTCTTCTTTGGTGGTGGCGATGGCGGCTTCCGTGTCTTCGATGTTGTTGGGCAGATTGGGGTGAGGCGCGTCCGGGTTGGCAAGTTTTTCGGCTTGTTCAGCGGCGGCTTGCGCTTCGGCGGCTTCGCGAGTTTCTTTTGCGAGCAGGTAGACGTCGGAAGGCGTGCGCAGAGCGACAAGATCTTCGTTAAGCCAAACTTTGTGCGAATCGGATGGCGGCACTGTGGGTGATGCAGGAGGTTTTTGCTCCGGCTTCGGCGGCGGCTGTTGCGCGGCGATCGCGATGGGGCCGAGAAGAGCGCAGACGGAACTCAGCAATACGACTGCGAAAACTTTCTTGGTTGGGGATTTGTTCGACATGGCATACCCTTTTTTCTATTGCGGAATCTCTCGAAACGACAGCGTCTGGAATTTTGTCATAGGTAGCGCGCTATTGATATTGCAACTGTTGTAATGGACTCCCGCGCCGTTGGCACCCGATACGTGGTAGGTGATCGATCCCAGGGTGGGAGTGGCGGGCGGCATGGTCACTGGGGCCAGGGGGTTTGGCGAAATCGAGGCGACCACGATGCTGCCGTCGATTTGTCCGCCGGGGATTCCAGTGCCCGGAGTTTCCGTAACGGTGCCTTGTCCCACGACCAGAATTAATCCCTGCCAACTGCTATCGCTGCTGAAAGTGAAATTGCCGGTGACCAGCAGCAGACCACTGCCGCTAAAGGAACCATTTAAAGTTAGATCGCCGTTCACGACAACGGTCATCGGATTGGATGCCGACATTCCCGAGGGCATGTTTGCTTCCGTCGCAGAACCGGTAATCATTTTGTCGGCGTTTTGTTGGATGGTTTGCGCCAGTTGTGTGATGGTGCCGGCGTTTTGAAGGCCGGGTGGAAGCATACTGCTAATGTTGCCAACGCTTGGGGAAGGCGTCGACCCGGAATAGTGTGAACCGCGAGGAGGGCTTCCGCCGCCACCGGAACCGCCACCGCTTCCGCCTCCTCCGCTACCACCATCGCCTCCACTCCCGCCGCCGGAGCCGGAGCCAGTCAAGTTCGACACGATCGCGGTTAAGTTGTTGGGATCGGTGACCCCCAGCGCGTAGATGGAAGGGGGAAGAGCCGCACAAGATGCGCCCTGGTCATTTCCATTTACGCGGAATGATGACGAGGTGGTGGAAAATGGGCAGCCACCAGGACAATTCGCCAAACTGCCGACAAAGGTCACAGCAGCGGGAACACCGTTGGGAGCAGCTCCTCCAGTCGAATTCTGAAGAGGATTCAAACTGAGAAATTTTGGGGCAACGACATACTGCAACAATCGTTGACTCGGATTCGGACTGGCAGTGGTTTCGACGGCGAGAACGGTAATTTCAAAGGCTTGCGGATTGGTGGGAGTGCAATTCGGAGTCAGATGTGCGCCGTCGTAACAAAGAGGCGTGGTGTTGTCCATCGAACCGCTGTTGTCGACATCAATGTTCAGAGATTTCTCCGTGATGGCGTTAATACGCACCCATTTGAAAGAAGGACCAGCGAGATTTTGCGTGTTGGCACCCGAGACCGAATTCACCGAGGTTATCGCCGGCGCGGCGAACGGAGAGCCGGCAAATTCGGCGCCATACTCGGTGTCAGGGTATGTGGCTAACACATCTTCTCCGGCCAACGGGTTCTTGATGTAGACCACTTGACCCAATGGCGGGAGGGCAAATGGTGCGGGATTCTTTGGAAGCATGCGACCGCGAGCTTCCTCAAGCCCGGCCATCGCAGCGTAGTACACATTTGTGGAAGAGCGATAATTGCCGCCGAGCGCGGTTTCGGTACCCGAAGAAACGATCAGGGAAATCGCCACCACGCTTACGAGGAGAAGCACGAAAATCGCAATAAGCAGGGCGACGCCTGCTTCAGTTTTTTCTTGGTACTTCTGGCGTCGTTTGCGTCTTGGCATCTTTCGCTCGTTCGTTTTCAAATTTCGTTCAATCTATTAACGCTAAAAATTCGGTGGATTCACCCGGCGGCCCCGTCCGTTAAGTTCGACCAAGCGTGGCTGACCGGTTTGCGGATCTGGTGTTGGAGTCATCACAATCAAAGTGACTTCCACGTCGCGAATATTTTGCGGAGAATTATACGTACCAATCGCAGGGCAGGGTTGCGCAACGGAAGACAACGAGGGGTCAACGTCGCACACATAACTAAAAATCGGCACAGCTGCTCCACCCGGGAACATGGAGGGATAGAGCGCCTGAAACTTGGGAATTTGCCCGACCGAATTGTTCACCACATTTTGCACAAAAGGAGTCAACAGCGGAGCAGTGGTCGCCGCTGGGTCAGCTCCCGCCACTTTGGGCGCCACGGCGCGCATCAAGGTTGTGCCTTGCAGTTGATAGCGAATCCACTGCACTCCCGCGGCTTTTAGCGGGTCGATTTCGGTTTCGATGATGACGTCAAAATCGCCGGGGGTGGTGCAGGTACCGCCTCCAGCGACTCCTATGGAGCACGCTTGGCCGGACAGTGGAATGACGGGATAGCCAGGGGTCCAGGCAAAAGGAGCAACCGCGTAGGAACTTGCGGGAGCTCCAACCGCAAACTGATTCGCGGGCGGATACCCAGAAACATCCACGTCGCGCACGATCTGGTCCAACCCGAGGCGCGCTTCCTGAAAGGAAGTCAGAAGTTGTGATTCATTCTGGTAAGACCTTTGCGACATGGCGAGCAGACCGAATGCCGCGCCACACAACACCATGAAAATCGCGGCAGCGATCAAGAGTTCAAGCAGCGAAAAACCGACCTGGCGCGCGGGTTTGATGGACTTATTCATTTTGCGACCATCGTATCCAGAGTGACGGCGCGGAAAAATCCATTTCCGCCGCGCTTCACGGTACCGACGATGAATCGTCTACCGGTAACGACCGAAGGATTAGCGGGATTTACGGTGGTAATCACCGCCCAGCGAATGTCGTAGGTGACGCCGACGGGGTCGTTTGGATCTTGGTAGGTAAAGCTGTAGTTCGGTACGGCAGCGCCGGTGAAATCGATGGCGGCCTGGTTGTTGACTACCAAAACTGGATTGCCAACCACGACGTTGGGCTGCGTGACATCTCCCAGCAGGCAGGTGTTGCCAGCGGGACAAGCCACGGGATCGGTGAGCACCGCCGCGCCATTCAGTGGCTGATCGACCATTTCGTTTAGCTCGCGCTGGGCGACGACGAGGGCGCTGGAATCGTAGCGATTGGCGGAATTGGAGACGATAGAGGCTGGGACGAGTTGCGCGACAGCGACAATTCCAATCATCAGGACGACGGTGGCCACGAGCAGCTCGACCATGGTGAAGCCGAGTTCCCTGGCGGTGCGCTGCGCCGCACCGAATCGCTTCGCGCGACGGCGACCTGGCTGCGGGCAGAACGTCGCAGCAGTCATCGCGGTTCTTGTGAATTTAGCCGACACGGTGCCAGTCTCCGGAGGCTGAAGCGGCCCAAACTTGTGTGGAACCCGATGGCATTACAATTACGGCGCGAAATCCAGAAGTGGGATCGCCAGCCGCTCCTATGTATAGCGCGTAGACGGTGGTGGCAGCCGCGCCAAAATTTACCGCTCCGCGCGGGTCAAACGTGATCGAAGCATTGGCTCCTGAGATGGCGGTGAGGTTCGGCCCGACTACGGCATTGATGGGCGCAGGGCTGGGAGCGGAGGGCAACAGGTTGGTATTGCCAGTCAAAATCATTTGCGCTTCGGTCGGGTCTGGAGTGCCGTTATTGTTGGAATCGACCCAGATAGTCCAATTCGTTCCAGTCTGAAGAATTTGGCAAGTCACGGCCTTGTTGCGGCGGATGGCTTCAAAGCGCGTGAACTTCACCATGCCCGCCAGTTGCGTAGCTTTGTCGTTGAGTTGATAGAACCGCAAAGTGCTCATAATGGCTGGGATGGCCACCGCGGACATGATCAGGATCAACGCAATGGAAACGACAAGCTCCAAGATGCTAAAGCCGCGATCGGCGGCTGGAGGCTTTCGAGGGGCAGGGACGCTTCGTTCCATTTTGGCACTAATCCACAGATAGCGGTCACGACTAGCGCTTGGCCTAACGTCTTTACTGGATTGGGACAACTAGAGTACCACCGGAAATGGGTATGCGTCACGAGAACCCGTTACGTTCAAGGCACTCGAAGGACTTAGTTTAGGGCATGGAGCCGGCGGTCAGTTGTTTTCTTTTTCCTGCTTTTTCTCTTCTTTGGTTTTCTTGCCGCCGACCTCTGTGAAGCGTTTTTCGAGCGCGGCTTTAGTGAAAAATTCGCTCGGCAGATTGGGATTGTATTTGCAGGACGTGAAAAATACCTGGCTGACGCGGCGGCCGTTGCGATCGAGAGTGATCTGCAGGGGAGTCAGCACGCCGTCCATGCGCTGAAAATTGGTGAAGATGTTGGTTTCGACGTTGCGGTCGTGAGTGCTTTCGTCGCCGACGGTGGTTACCGCGCGGACCAACAGATGCGAAGATTTATCGACGGCGAGACGAAAATTGCGCTGTTCGGAATCGATAATTTCCACCCAGTCGACGGTGCGGAGATCGACGACGTCGGTTCCGGCATAGCGAAAGGTCATGCCCGGCTCTTTCAGGCGCACGCGCAGCAGATTATTTACGTCGCGCTTGGCCTGCTCTTGAAAATCGCCGACGGCGATGGCGCTCAATTCGGAAACGCCTCCGCGATCCATGGTCCAGCCTTGATCGCCGTTGTAGACGTTGATGATGACGCCTTTTTTCGAAAAGTCCGTGCGGTTTTTGTCGGGATAGCCCCAGTAATCTTTAAAGTTTGTGTAGCCTTCGAGTTCGCCATTGCGGCCGAAGCGGGCGAGGCGGCCTTCGCAATCGCTGACGTGCACGTCCAAATATGCCGGCCCGCCGAGAGCGTCAGTAAGCTGTGTGAGAATCTGTTTGGCTTTGGCAGCGCTTTCTTCCGGCATCATGGAATCGGGATTTTGCGCGAAGCTGGGTGGCAAAAGGGCTGGGCTTGCGGCGGCCAAAACGAAAACGACCGCCAAGCGGCGGCACACTTTTCGCGAAGTTGTGAACAACTTTATCCGCACAGCACCGCGCCTCCGTTAACATTGATGATTTCCCCGGTAAGAAAGTTGGCCAGCTCCGAGGCGAGGAACAAGATGGGACCGGCGATTTCGTCAGCGGTCGCGGGGCGGCCCAACGGAATGGCGGCTTTAATCGCTTTTGTGCCAGCTTTGCTGTTGATTACGGGAAACGACATGTCCGTGGCAACCCAACCGGGCGCGATGGAATTAATCAAAATATTGTGACGGGCCAGTTCGGTGGACAAACCTTTAACCAAACTGATCACGCCGCCTTTTGACGCGCCGTAGTGCGAGTGGAAGGACTCGCCGCGCTGACCCGCAGTCGAAGTGATGGGGATAATTTTGCCGGACTTTTGTTTGATCATTTGCGGCACGGCAAAATGGATCAGCGAATAGACGCTCTTGAGATTGATGCGAATCATATCGTCCCACTGTTTTTCGCTCATTTTTTCAATGGGAAGATCGTCAAGGTTCCAGACACCGGCGTTGGCGACGACGATATCGAGGCGGCCGAGGCGGGAAATCGCGTGCTCGACGAGGCTTTTGTTGTCAGCGTGTTTGCTGACGTCGGCTTTGAAGGCTTCGACACGAGTGCCATGTTTTGCGGATTCTTGCTCGACCTGCTGCGCGGCGTCCTTGGCTTTTACATAGCTGAAAATCACATCCGCGCCGGCCTGCGCGAAAAGTTTTACCGCAGCGGCGCCAATTCCGCGCGAACCGCCAGTGATTAGAGCCGCTTTGCCTGCCAGTGAAATCATGCTTCCCCCAGAGAGATGAGTGTCGAACGTGAACGCTGCTACTTATGTGTTTCCGCCGCGGATTTGCGGACCGCGCGTGCCGCGGAAATAAATTCGCCGAATAAGCGATCTGAAAACGGATCGCCGGTCATGCGCTCGGGATGCCATTGGACTCCGATCACCCAGTTGGAATCGCCGGTCCATTCGACGGCTTCCACGGTGCCGTCGGTGGCGCGCGCGGTGATGCGGAGATTTTTGCCGGGATCGGCAATGGCTTGGTGATGCGAACTGTTTATTTCGGCCTGCGTGCCGCCAACGATTTTTTCGAGGCGGCTGCCGGCTTCGAAGGTGGCTGGGTGCTGCGGGTCGGCGTTGGGTTCGGGCGTGAGGTCTTTTCTGCGATGCGGCGTTTTTGTGCCAGTTTCCTGGCGCAGATCCTGAATCAAGCTGCCGCCGAGATAAACGTTCAGGAGTTGGCAGCCAAAGCAGACCGCGAGGACGGGTTTGTGCTCGGCGAGGGCGCTTTTCAGGATGGCGCGGTCGGCTTGTTCGCGGAGCGGATCGGCGGGAGCGGAAAGGCCGAGGTCGGGTGCGCCGTAATCGGCGGGTTTGATATCCGCAGGGCTGCCGGGGAGAACGAAGGCGTCCAGAGAGGGAAGGGTGCTTTGGAGTTCAGCTGGTTTTGAGAGAGAGAGCAGGATTGGCTCGCCGCCGGCTTTGCGGACTGCTTCCTCGTATTCGCTGATTTTGCGCGAGTTGTGGGTAGCTTCGGCTTCGGCGGTGTCCCACGGTATGCCAATTCTGGGGCGCTGGCGGGATTCTTCCGGTGTCATGTCGGGGGTCATGAGGCAGGGAATCGTAGCATTGGCGATGGGCTGCGGCAACCGGTGGGCCTGCCTCGGACGTCGGGAAGGGATTAGACGCGGAGCGAATCGGCGTGGCCGATTGCGGCTTCCAGGCAGAACTCTGGGCGATGGAAAAAGCCGGGGAGCTCGCCGATGCGCGTGGCTAGTTGTTCGGGAGAGCCAGCACGGAGGGTAACGTGGCCCAGCTTTCGGCCGGGACGCGGCGCTTTTCCGTAGAGGTGAAGATGGGCGTCTGAAACGGACAGAACTTGGGCTGGATCTGGAGTTTCGCCGATTAAGTTAAGCATCGCGGAATGGCCGACGGCGCTGGTTGACCCTAGCGGAAGTCCAACGACGGCGCGAAGGTGGTTCTCAAACTGGCTGGTTACGGCCCCCTCGATGGTCCAGTGACCGGAATTGTGGACGCGGGGTGCCATTTCGTTGGCGAGGAGCTGGCCATTGTGCTCGAAAAATTCGATGGCCAGGACGCCGACATATTGCAACGCTTCGAAGACTTTTCGAGCGGCCTCTTCCGCGGCGCGCTTGGTGGCCGGGGCTAAGCGCGGTGCAGGAGCGACGGCTAAACGCAAGATGCCTTCGCGATGATGCGTTTCCACGAGCGGGTAGATGGCGGTTTCGCCGGTGCGGCTGCGCACGGCGAGGACCGAGAGTTCGCGGGTGAAAGGGACGAAACGCTCCAGAATGAATGCGGCGGCATCGTGGTGACGCGCATGCGCGGAAGTTTGCGCGGCAAGCTGGCTTTTCGCGCGGTTTACGTCATCTGCGGAGCGCAGAATCCATTGTCCTTTGCCGTCGTAACCCATGCGGCAGGTTTTTAGAATTGCCGGCATGCCGATGGTTTGGATGGCGGCAGCGAGCGCGTCCTGGTTTGCGACGGCGGCAAATTCCGCGGTGGGAATGCCAAGTCTGCGGAAGAGATTTTTTTCGACGAGGCGATTTTGGGCGGCCTCCAGCGCTTGCGGAGGCGGATAGACGGGCAAGCGCTCCGCGAGGAAGCGTGCGGCTTTGACGGGAACATTTTCAAATTCGTACGTGACGAGTTCGAGGCCGCTGGCAAATTTCGACAGGGCGGGTTCGTCGGTGAAGTCAGCAGTGACGCGGGATGCGATGCGGCCTACCGGAGCTTCGGGTGACGGATCGAGAAAGCGGAAATGTAAGCCGAGCGGATAGCCAGCGAGCGCGAGCATGTAACCTAACTGTCCGCCGCCGAGTATTCCGATGGTCACGCGGACTTCCGTTTCTTGCGTGGAGTGGAGGCGGGCTTTTTTGTTTTAATGGCGCGAGATGGATCGCCTTGCGCCAGGACGCCGAGAGTTTGCGTCGCGCGGAACCTCCGCACCGCTTCGCGAATTTGCGGATGCTTCGCGCCTAAAATTTCCGCTGCGAGCAGAGCGGCGTTGATTGCGCCGGCTTTGCCAATGGCCAGCGTGCCTACGGGAATGCCGCCGGGCATTTGCGCGATCGAGAGGAGAGAGTCCAAACCTTTTAGCGCTTTCGACTCGACCGGCACACCCAAAACGGGGAGCACGGTTTTCGACGCGGTCATTCCGGGAAGATGAGCGGCGCCGCCTGCACCGGCGATGATCACTTCGATGCCGCGCTTTTCGGCGGAAGCTGCGTATTCGAACAAAAAATCGGGAGTGCGATGCGCGGAGACTACGCGCGTTTCATGTGGAACATTCAGCTGCTGCAAAATCGTCGCGGCGTGCTGCATGGTTTCCCAGTCGGAAGTGGAGCCCATGATGATGCCGACGAGCGATGGTTTGCGGGTTGCGGTCGAGTTCTTCACCATTTTTATCGCTGGAGATTATTTTCGGCAACAAGATCCGACATGCTGCTCAAGCCCCCGAGTGGGACATTCTACGGCGTTTTTCATTTCGCGGCGACCTGAGATCGTTGTTTCCAATAGTGCCGGAGTTGGCCGACCAGATAGAGGGAACCGGTGACGAAGATGGCGTCGCTGGGCTGGGCTATCGCGAGAGCGTGCTGGAAGGCGGCCTCACCGTCGGGATGGATCGAGCTTAGCGCTGCGTGGTGGCCAACAATTTCCGCGAGTTGCGTGGCGGAGATTGCGCGAGAAGTGCGCGGTTCTGTCAAGATTACTTCGGCGGCGTGCGGGAAAAGTAGCCCGGCGACTTCGTCAATCGCTTTATCGCGCAGTGCGGCATAGATGAGGATAATTCTGCGGCCGGGGAGGTTTTCTTTCCAAAAAGTTGCCAGTTCGCGGGCGGCGGACGGATTGTGTGCGCCATCGAGATAAACATCTGGATGAGATTGCAGTTTTTCGAGGCGTCCCGGCCATTGCGTCGCAGCGACGCCGTTGCGGATGGCGTCGTCTGATATCGGGAAGCCCTGTGTTGATAACAATCGGGCAGCAGCGACGGCATTGAGTGCATTCTGCAATTGAAACCGGCCAGAAAGAGGAATCTCGACGGAAGTCGACCAATCGCTGGAGTTGTCCGCGATATCAGCATGCACGCGCCCATCGGCGTCCGACGATTCGCGGCGAATCGTGTAAGCGTCGCTGGCGGAGATGATCGGACAGCCCAGTTCGTCAGCCTTCGCAAAAATTACGTCGCGCGCTTCCGGCAACTGTTCGGCGACGACTACGGGCACGCCAGCCTTCAGAATACCCGCTTTTTCACCGGCAATTTCTCGTAGCGAATGGCCCAGAAAGTTTTCGTGATCGAAATCGATTCGTGTGATGATGCAAATTTTTGGCTGCAGGATGTTCGTTGCATCCAGCCGCCCACCCAAGCCGACCTCGAAAACGCCAAAGTCGATGTGTTCCTGGGAAAAATGCTGGAATGCCATAGCGGTGACGCATTCAAAGTAGGTGGGATGCGCTCGCAATTTGCCTTCGGCGAGCAGCACTTCAATCGTCGACCGAATTCGAGTCAAAACGTCCGCGAATTGCGCATCGCTGATTTCAATTCCATTGATGCGAATCCGTTCGTTGATTTTTTCGAGATGCGGCGAAGTGTTGAGTCCGGTCCGCAAACCGGCGGCACGCAAAATGGATTCGAGGAATGCCCCAGTGGAGCCTTTGCCGTTGGTCCCGGCGATATGTGCCGAAGGATACGCACGCTGCGGCTGGCCGAGGCGCTCGGCAAGCACGGTGATATTTTCCAGGTCGAATTTCGCGGCAGCGGCTTGTGTCGGTGCCGCAAGCTCCCTGCCGAGAGAAAGCAGGTACTTAACTGCGGCGTCGTAATTCATTTCAGCCGAGCAGCAGATCAAGCGAGGTGGAGATGTAATTCTTCAGTTCTTTGCGCGGAACGACGGCGTCCAAGAATCCGTGCTCCAGTAAGAATTCAGAGCGCTGAGCTCCTTTGGGGAGTTTTTGTCGCATGGTTTGCTCGATCACGCGCGGACCGGCAAATCCGATCAGTGCTCCGGGTTCCGCGATATTCAAATCGCCCAGCATGGCGAAACTGGCGGTGACGCCGCCGGTGGTGGGATCGGTCAGCAGCGAAATGTAGGGCACCTTGGCATCGTCGAGTCTGGCCAGCGCCGCGGAAACTTTGGCCAATTGCATCAAACTGATGGTGCCTTCCATCATGCGCGCGCCAGCTGAACAAGACACCACGATTAAGGGTTGGCGCGTATGGATGGCCAACTCAATTCCGCGGGTGAGTTTTTCACCGACCACCGCGCCCATTGAGCCGCCAATAAAGTCGAACTCCATCGCGCAGCAAATTATCGGGCGGCCGTTCAGCTGCCCTTCCGCGACCACGACGGCATCATTCATGCCCAGTTTCTTGCGGGCATCTTTCAGTCGCCCGGCGTACGGCTTGGTATCGACGAATTTCAGCGGATCGGTCGAAGTCATTCGCGCGTCATGTTCCGTCCAGCGGCCATCAAGCAACATTCCTAGCCGTTGCTTGGAATTCATTTTGAAATGAAAACCACACTTGGGGCACACGAGCAGATTCGCTTCCAAGTCCTTGCGGAACACAATCGTGCGACAAGACTCGCACTTTACCCACAAGCCTTCCGTGCGAACGCGGCGCTCTTCAGGCGGCGTCGTTTGCTCAATGGATTTTTTGTCGCGCTTAAACCAAGCCATAAATTTATCGGAATATTAAGAATCTTCGCCGGGCCACAAACCCAAGCCATCCCACCCGGCCGCTTTAGTAGTCGATTCCCCGCTGCGCTAGTATACCTTTCGTGTAAGGATGTTTCACCTCGCGCATCTCCGTAACCAAATCGGCTAGCTCCACCAACTTTGGGTGAGCATTGCGGCCGGTGCAAATCACGTGCATTCGTTCGGGCCGGTTTCTCAGCGTCTCGACCACTTCCTCCGGATCCAGCATGTGGTAGCTGATCACGTAGTTGATCTCGTCCAGCACGACGAAATCATACTTTCCGCTATAGATAGCGTCGCGGCCCGCCTGCCAGCACTCCTGGCACAGCTTGATATCTTCAGGGTCGGTTTCCGCGCCGCCCACTTTCACAAACCCGCGGCCCATGGGACGAATTTCAAATTTATCGTCGCCGAGCATTTTCGCGGCATCCAGCTCACCGTAGTGCCACGAACCTTTGATGAACTGGACCATGAGCACTCGCAAGCCTTGCCCTACGGCGCGAAAAGCGGTGCCCAAGGCGCAAGTCGTCTTTCCTTTGCCCGGTCCAGTGTAGACAATCAACAACCCCTTTTCTTCCGGCACAAAGCCTTCCTCTATTTTAATTGCAGAATTATTCAATCTGCAGGCGTTTTACAAGCTCATCGATGATCGCGGCAATGCGTTCTTGTGTCACTCCAGGCAATGTTCTTGCTTTACAACTGGAATCGCGAATCACAATCCACAAGCCCGGACGGTAAACCTCATCATTGCCAGGACAAATCGCGCCGGTCAGTTGCACCAATTCCAGAGATGACGGTGGGTGAGTGAACTCCAAATCTTCGACCCCATGGTGATGCTCTCGAGGCGGATTGGCGAGCAACTCCATCAGCACTCCGCGCGCATCATCCGTCAAATCACGGAATCCTTGCGAGACCAGTATGGCGTCGACGTCACGCGGGGTGGGCTGATCCATTTGTTCGAGATCGTAATCCGGCAGCGGTTTATCCAGTGCGATTTCCACCGCGGCAGAGGGCTTGTCTTTATCAGGGATGATGCGAATGGACATGGTGGATAAGGTTGTACAACATTTCGCCGGAAAAGTGCGCTTATATTCGGGCAACGTCAGCTCAAAATGCGCGGCGGCGGACAACGCGCCTTCCACCACTATTTCGGATACGGGCTTCCAGAAAGAATCGCGAAGGCCCGATATATTTGCTCCGCCAACATCACTCGGGCAAGTTCGTGCGAAAAAGTCATCGCGCCCAGGGACAATTTTTGGCTGCCACGCTGGCGAAGAGCCTCGGGAAATCCATCGGCATCGCCACACATAAAAATGAGTTCGCGCGTGCCACGATCGCGATGCTCGCCAAGCCATTTGGCAAATACGTCCGAGGCCATGCTTTTTCCCGCGGCGTCGAGCAGCACTACCGTAGCGGCGCGGTCTGCATCGAGCTTCTTCAGGCCGGCGGCGGTATCGCGAACTTCGGTAACTTCAATCGGAGTGTGCCGGCCGATTCTCTTCACGTAGTCTTCGAGAACGGCCTGCATTTCCGGCCGGCGCGTTTTCCCGAGCATCAAAAGACGAATTTTCATGAAGTCAGAGTGGCCTTACCGGCGATTCAAAAAGTTTGATTACGACCACAAGTTGGCCCGTCACTTCAATCTGTATTTCTTTCGTTTTTCCAAAAGCGTTTTGCGGCTTATGCCCAGCACTTGCGCAGCCCGGCCAATCTGGTAGCGAGTGGCTTCCAGAGTCGCAGCGATCACTTCCTTTTCCATATCTTCCAGAGATTTCAAGTTTCCAAGAAGCGCAGCCGAACCAACCGCTGTCTGAATACTCTCCGGGAAATTAATCGGCTCCAGCGTATCGCTATGCGAAAAAACCACGGCACGCTCCAGCGCGTTGCGCAATTCGCGGACATTGCCCGGCCAAGAGTACGCCGCCAACACTTGCCGAGATGCATCGCTAAGCCGCGAACCCGGTCTTCCGTGCAGTGTGCGCAGCACCGACATAAAATATTCCGCGACCACGAGAATGTCCGCTCTTCGCTCGCGCAAAGGTGGCACTGCCAGGGTGAGAACGTTTAGTCGGAAGTATAGGTCTTCGCGAAACCGGCCTTCGGCGACCGCCGCCGGAAGGTCCACATTGGTAAGCGCCATCAACCGCGCCTCGATGCGCAACGTTTCCGTTCCGCCTAGTCTTTCAAAGGCGCGTTCCTGCAGCACCCGCAACAGTTTTCCCTGCGCTGCTGGGGAGAGCGCGGCAACTTCGTCCAGCACGATGGTTCCGGCGCCGCCCAGTTCCAGGCGGCCCAGTTTGCGTTCCACCGCTCCGGTGAAAGCTCCGCGTTCGTGGCCGAAGAGTTCACTCTCCACCAATTGCTGCGGCAAGCTGGCACAATCAATTTTCAGAAAGGGAGCGTCGCGCCGCGGCCCCATTTCGTGGATAACGCGCGCCAGATAATCTTTTCCGCTGCCACTTTCGCCGGTGATTAAGAGCGTGGTGGGAGCAGCCGCCACTTTCTTGGCCAGATCCATCAAACGCAGCGATGCCGGGTCTTCGCAGACCCACGGCAGTCGCTCAGCGGTCATTTTGAAACCGCTTCGTCCGGAAAGTGAGGATCGCTTATCAGCGCTCTGCGCAACGCATGCCCTTGCGTCGGTCCGTCCGGCAGATCGGGAACTTCCAATTTCGGCGCGGAACGCCACAAGCGCTCCAAATCGTAATAGCGGCGCGCCTGTTCGCTGAATACGTGCACGATAAACCCGCCGAAATCCAGCAGCGCCCATTCGGCGGAACGATGGCCCTCGCGGTGTCCCGGCGATCGATCCATCTGCCGGTAGAGCTGCCCTTCCACTTCCGTACAGATCGCCTGGACTTGCGGCGTGCTGAAACCCGTGCAGATTACGAAGTAGGAAGTAAACGCCCCAACCCCGCTGAGGTCCAGGATAGTGATGTTCGATGCCTTCTTTTCCTGCATCGCTTCGACTGCAATACGAACGGCCTGTGGCAACGAATTCAGATTCATTATCGGTATAAGCCTTGTTTGAGAATGTATTCTTCCACTCGGGCGGAAACAAGCCCGTGGATTGAAACTCCGCGATGTGCTCGTTTACGAATATCCGTGGCGGAAACGTCGCTGGAGACATTTTCGAGCAGGTAGACGTTGGTCTTCAGCAGGTGGGCGACAACCATTGATTCATGCGTGCTGTCCGATTCTTTGGTAGTGCCAGGGCGCGCCATCAAATCCGGCGGAATCACCAGCCGCAGAGCTTCGGCGCGAATTCCCGGGCGATTGGCGACAATGAAATCGCATAGTCCCAGCAGCGCTTCATATTCCTTCCACATTGGAATATCCAGAAATGCATCCGCGCCGATGATGAAATAAACGCGGTCTCCGTGGCCGTGGTAAAGATGCCGAAAATAGCGCACCGTATCGACCGAATAGTGCAATTGCGCGCCGCTGAAATCGTCGCCCGCTTCCGCCACTGACGGAATAAAATGCGGATGCTCCGTGCTGGCCAGCGCCACCATGGCAAATCGATGCGGAAACGGCGCCAAATGCTGCTTCAATTTGTGCGGTGGGCGGCTTGCCGGAATGAAATGCAGTTCGTCGAAATTAAATCGGCGATCCGCGGCGCGTGCCACAGCTAAATGACCGTTGTGTACAGGGTCGAAAGATCCACCAAATAGAGCGATGCGGCGAGGATGATGCTTGGCTGCGGTGCGCTGCGCTTGCGCGATTGTCAATGCGCCTCCCAAGGGTCTTCTGCGATGCATCTTCTCACAAATCTTTGCGGTTTGGAGTCGCAACGTCGCGGTCGTTACCGGTCGCTTCGGATTCTTGGGTCCGCCCTGCCGAGGCATCCTCGCCTGACAACTGATCAGAATCCATTGCATCGGCGGAAAGTTCGTAAGCCGGCTTCGGAATTTTGTCCAAGGCGTCTGCGATGGATCTGGTTAAATCCCGCACGCCTTCGCCGGTGGCCGCTGAAATTGCATGAAACTCCAGACGATTTTTGCGGCAAAAATCGCGCAGTTCGTCTAGCTTCGTGCGATCCAGGGTGGCATCTAGTTTTGTGGCCACCACAATCACTGGTTTTTTCGTCAGGTCTTCGCTGAACGCGCGGAGTTCTCCGGTAATCACTTCGAATGCGTGAATCGGGTCTTCGACGGAAGCTTCGCTGGTGTCGATCAGGTGCACGAGTAAACGAGTGCGCTCCACATGACGCAAAAATCGAATCCCCAGACCCGCGCCGAGATGCGCACCCTCAATCAAGCCCGGCAGATCTGCGACGACATAAGTGCGATCCTGCTCGTTACCTTCTTTGAAGGTTCCGCCGTCGGCGTTCACCACGCCTAAATTCGGCTGCATGGTGGTGAATGGATAATTTGCGATTCTCGGCCGTGCTGCCGAGATGACCGAAATCAATGTCGACTTTCCCGCGTTCGGAAATCCTACCAGCCCGACATCGGCCAGCAACTTCAACTCCAGCCGAAGATGCCGCTCTTCGCCGGGAAATCCATCTTCATGCTCACGTGGAGCTTGATGCCAGGGCTTGGCGAAATTTTGATTGCCGCGTCCGCCGCGCCCGCCGGTGGCAATCAATACCCGTTGTCCCGGCTCCGCCAGATCGGCCAAGGTCTTCCCGTTTTTCTCATCGAACACCAGCGTGCCCACCGGAACTTTTAAGATCATGTCCGCGCCGGAATGCCCGGTGCAATTTGAGCCTTCGCCGTGGCGTCCGCGGTCTGCCTTGAATTCGCGGTTGTAGCGATAACGCAGCAGCGTATTGTCGTTGGGATTCGCTTCCAGAAAAATGCTGCCACCGTTGCCGCCGTCTCCGCCCGAGGGGCCGCCGCGTGGAACGAATTTCTCGCGACGAAACGCGACGCAGCCGTTGCCGCCGTCTCCAGCCTTCACCAGGATTTTTGCTTCGTCAGCGAACAAAAAGACACTCCTTCACATCAGTCGGCAAACCACCATCCGAGTTTTCCGCGGATCAAAAGTGCGAGAATCCGGCTTGCATAGAAACACAAAGGCGGCCCGGCGCGAGCCGAACCGCCGAAATTTTGCGCGTTAGTTTACAGTTGCGGATGCGGCCTGTTCGCTCGGCGTAATGCTGATGAACCGTCCATGACGCCCGCGATCGGTGAACTTCACGTAGCCCGTAATCAGTGCGTACAACGTGTCGTCCTTGCCCTGGCCAACGTTCGGACCAGCTTGGTGCCGCGTTCCGCGTTGACGGATCAATATCGTGCCGGCGTTGACCAACTGCCCGCCAAACCGCTTTACGCCCAGCCTCTGCCCGTGTGAATCGCGACCGTTTGTAGAGGAGCCGCCGCCCTTCTTATGTGCCATGACCTGTTCCTTTTCTGAATTGCTGCTGGCTGAAACTTGGAGCTACAGCTTAATGTCGCCGACCTGCACGGCAGTGTAGTTCTGCCGGTGTCCGCGAGAAATTTTGTACTGATTGCCCTTCTTAAACTTCAAGACGGTAACCTTTTTGCTGCGGCCCTGTTCGACGATCTTTCCGGTCACACTGGCTTTGGACGCATCCGAACCCAGCACCATCTTCTTTTCGTCGTTATGAACGGCCAGAACCGACCCAAAAGTCACTTTTTCGCCCACCTCGCCGGAAACTCGTTCAATGCGGATGGTGTCGCCCGGTGCGACTCGATATTGCTTTCCCCCGGTCTGAATAACGGCGTACATCTGCCCTCCAAGCGTTACACGCAAACAGTAAGTATACGGGCTACCACACACCGGCGTCAACGAAATGTCCAGTATTCGATGTTGCCAAATGCTCGGGTGCTTGACCCCCTTACACCAGCTCTAGGTATTCAACTGTATAGCTTTATACAGCCGCTTTTGTGTAGAAAGGATATTGGGGGTAGCTTGCAGTGGCGATCCGGGTCCTTATCGTTGATGATTCAGATATTACCCGGCGATTGCTGCGTGCAATTGTCCGTTCCCGGCGTTGGACCATTTGCGGTGAGGCGGAGAACGGCACCAGCGGAGTGGTGCAGTTTCAGGACCTCAAGCCTGACGTGGTGTTGTTGGATCTGTCGCTCCCCGATGTTACGGGCATCGAAGTTGCAAAACTGATGGGGTCCTTGGAACCTAAAATCCCGATAATCCTGTTCACGATATTGGACATTGAGGGCATCGAAGCCGCCGCAAAGGAAGCCGGGATTAAAGCGGTCGTCCCCAAGAGCCAGGCATGGGATCTGATCTCAACCATCGAAACGGAAGTTGGCCGAAGCCGGGCTGCCAGAGCCTGATCCCACTCGAAATGAAGCGCTGGACTCCCAAAGACTGGATGGATTGTCTGCGGGTATGTGGGATTCTGTAGCTGGCATCCGCTACGGCAAATCAACCGCTTCTGGCACTGTTCCGTAACTACCGTACTTTCAATCTGTTTTCCGCGTTTTTCGCTATCAGCCGCACTGGCACACCGTTTGCTCTATACCATTCCAACTGAAGTACAAGATTGGCTTCCCGGGGTAGCCGAAGCTCAACCTCGACTCGGGCTTCGGTTTGGGGGTCAGTTATTGAAAAAGGGGGACTTGCACCAGTCCCCTTCTTTCATTCCGCGGGTGCGTCACCGAAATGGTTAATTGAGGCGGCCGAACAGGCCGCCTTTTCGTTTTTCAGATGGCTCGTTCCGGCGACCGGGTACCACGAGATATTTCGGTAGAAAAAGAGAGCGGCCGGTGGGGGCACCGGCCGCTCGGGCGTTGGGGATGGAGGGTACTGTGGTCCGAAATAAGTTGAGCCTCACTCACCCGCGCATTTGGGCGGGGCGCCATTTTTGCTGCGCTCGCGTGCAGCAATCACGGCTCACAGGAACAAACAAAGTTGCTTGCTCCGGAAGCCAAACTCACTCCCGATCACTTTAGCGATTCTGCGCCCGGCCCCGCGCAACGTCGATAGTCCGGCAGATTCATTTTGGCCAGTACTTCCGAGTCGCAGCGGCCCAGTACTATCGATTTTGCTAGCGCTTCGCCGGAGCGTGGCGTTGGTCCAGCGCGATTTTCAAGGTGTCTCGCGAGATTTCCGGGGGTGACTCGGTGGATCGTCTTTCCCGGCATTGGAGGCCGGAGGATCGCTAGCGGGGAAAGACTCTTCAGAGGATTCGTCGACATCGTCGTGTTTCGGGGATTTGGATGGTGCTGGTTGCTCGGGTTGCTTCTTTGGAGTTGGCGCATTCATGGTCGTAAAAGTGTACCTTGACTGGAATCCTACGTTTATCGGGTAAACCCTTGAACTTGATGGACGGCGCAGGGGATGAGGCGTTCCGGAGTCGTGCTAAACTACGGTTAATTTAGGCTCGTAGCTCAGTTGGTTAGAGCGCCACCTTGACACGGTGGAGGTCTGGGGTTCGAGTCCCCACGAGCCTACCATTTCTTATCATGGGTCTTCGCTATGCCCTTGAAAGCCTCGCCTGTACCGAATTTTTCTCAGCTACGCCATGAAAATTCAAGTCTCCATCGACGCGCAATTGAAGGCCAAATGTCCCAGGTCTGCTCTAGGTTGTTTGACGGCGCTGGTCGAATCGGGAACGTCTCCCACTGGACTATTTGAAGAGATGCGCTTGCGCGAAGCGGAGATTTTGCGCTTGCCGGAACCCCGCGTCGTCTTGGAGTCACCCCAAATTCTGGCAACTCGCGCGTCTTATAAGGCTCTAGGCAAAGACCCGGCGAGATATCGCGGATCGGCGGAAGCGCTTCTGCGGCGAGTAATTGCGAACAAAGGCTTACCCCGGATCAACGCCGTGGTGGATGTAATCAATTTAGTGTCGGTGGAAAGCCGCCTCCCGGTGGGGCTGTATGATTTGGCGAATGTCGAGGGCGATATCGTTTTTCGTGCCGGACGCGCCGGAGAAACCTACAAGGGAATCGGAAAGTACGACTTGAATCTGGAAGGTCTGCCAATTTTCTGTGATTCAACTGGACCGCATGGAAGTCCAACCAGCGATTCGGAACGCACCATGGTCACGAACGAAACGATCCGCGTGATTGCCATCATCATTTCCTTCAGCGGCAAGGATGGACTCGAGCGCTGGACGCGCCGCATGACGGAACTGCTCGAGAAATATGCCTCCGCGCAGCAATGTGAAATCGCTTTAGTTGATTGATGCAGCCGCGAGAGTCAGTTCTCCCAGGTTCGAATTTTCTCTATGCTCCACTCAAAATTTAAGTGCGACGAATTGACCTCGCGTTCTTCATCTCGACGAAGACATCGCCGCGGTCTCTTCGAAGATAAGACTGGAGCAGGTAAGCCCAGACTCAGCTTTCTGCAGTTCAGAGATATCCAACGCGGTTACATGAAATCCGGCATTTTCCAGCCGAGCCCGGGTAGCCGGAAACGAAGCAGGAAATATCACGGTGCCGCCGAAGGCCAGTGCGTTAGCTGCGTGTGGTTCTTCGGCAGCGACATCAATCCAATCAAATCCCGGGAACAAGCTCTTCTCGATCCAAGCAGGATTCGCCAGTAACGTATTCTTGCCCACCCACGTGACGGCAGATTTCAGATGCAGGCATTGCGCCACCGGCACGCTAACCACTTCATAGCCGTACGGCCTAAGTATCGCAGCCAGTTGACGAATACCTTCCACATTCGTGCGACCGGACAAGCCCACAAAAATCTTGCGGCCCACCCGCAAAATATCGCCACCTTCCACGGTACCCGGCAGAGTGACGTACCGAAGCTCCCGAAATGGCGAGAGGGCCAAGGCTAGACTGGCGGCCTCAGCGCGCCGTGACTCGGTCCCCAACGGAAAAATTATCGCGATTTCATCGAGAACGATCGCGGGGTCTTCAACGAACATCGAATCGGGAAGCGCAGGCTCCGCCCGCAGAGAAAGCACCCGCGCACCTAGCGTCGCAAGCAGCGCTTCGTATGCATGGTGCTGCGCGACCGCTTTTGGAAGATCAATCGACTGCCGCTGCAAAAAGGTGAGTTCACAGTTGACGATAGTTGGGCTGATGGCGCGCGTGATAGCGATGGGCATGTTCCCGCGCAGTTTACACCACACGGAAACAATTAAACGCGAGAGTGGATTTTCAAAGCGCGCACCAAGCTAGAAATGGCAAGACCTTGCGGGACAGCAGTGACGTCACAAACCAAATCAAAATTGTGAGAAATGCCAGAGCCACAACCGCGTCAAACCCGCTCCGAGCAGCATTCCCGCAAGCACCAGGCCGATGATTCCAACCGTCACCCAAATGTCTGACTTCGTCTTCGGAAACGGAGCCGTCGTCACGTCCTGTGCAGAATTTTCGTTCGCGAGCGCCGGCGATTCAGTCACCTCTACCGCAACATCTGCATATTCCGGCTTTGCCAGCAGACAGTAACCCTTGCGCGGAATCGTTTCGATATAAATTGGCCGGTCCGAGGAATCGCCTAGTGCCTGCCGAAGTTTGTTGATCGTCGTGTTGACGTTCGCATCGTAATTTACTTGTGTTTCGGCGGGCCACAGCCGCATGCGCAGATCTTCTCGAGTGACGACTTCTCCTTCTTTCTCCAGCAGTGCCAACAAAGCTTGATAAACTTTGCCCTGCAGGCGAAGTCGTGCCCCATTTTGCGTAACCTCTTCCCGATGCTGATCCACCTGGAAGGGGCCAAATCGAACGTATCTCATGTTGGGCGGCAGGCCATCGCGCGAGTCCACAACACGGGGTTCCTCAACTGGACTTAAGTTTGGTGACATATAGTTACCCGCACTCCCCATACAGACATAGACGCATAAAACTCTCTAGGGGTTTAATAAATATTCCGAAATATTCGTGATTCAGTTCCTCATAGGATGAGAAATCCCGAAAACGCAAATTTCCGCCCGATTTGACGATCAATATATGTAAAAGCGTAGCGTTGTTAGGAGTTTGTTACGACTTGGTTGGGAAGGAGCACATCCATCTCGTTTAGACTGAACACTTGGGTTCATATTCCGCTGGCTATCTCGCCGGAAGAACGGAAATCTCTACGCCAGACGGAGCATGGACAGAACGATAAATGTGCTGTGTCGCTTTCTGATAATCGCTATCTCTAGCCAGAAAAATATTGGGCACGAATTTCTGCGGGTTGCGGTCGTATAGCGGGAACCAGGTGCTCTGCACTTGCACCATAATCCGGTGTCCCTTTTTGAACACGTGATTTGCCGTGTGCAGATCTATCGAAAACGGAGTGATTTCGTTGGGCTTGATCGGTTCCGGCTTCTCGAACGAATTGCGAAAACGGCCCCGAAAGATTTCGTCGGCAATCATTAGTTCGTAGCCGGACAAAATCCACTGCTGCGGATATTTCTCCGGGTACACATCGATTAGCTTAACCACCCAATCCGCGTCGCTCCCGGTTGTCGATGCAAACAGTTTCGCGGTCACTTGCCCCGCCACAGTGACATCGTCGGTGAGCTCTCCAGTTTGCCAGGTCAGTACGTCCGGCCGCTGGTCCACAAACCGCTGATCCTGCACTAGCCACGTGTACCACGCGCCCGGATGATCGTTCGGATACGTCATGTCCACTGGACGATTGCGATACGGCACAGGATGCGCGGGATCGCTGACGTATGCATCGAACGCCTCCGCGGAATCGCTCTTAGGCGCCTCAAACGAAAGTTTGCCGTCTTCCCGGAAATAAAGGGTGCGCGTCTCGGCTTGCTTCGGAGGCCAGGAATCAAACGATGTCCAGGTATCGCTCCCAGTCTGAAACAGCAACGCTTCTTTCAGCGGTAACGACCCCTTGTCCTTCAGCCAATACGCAAACCACGGCGCCTCAATTTTCTGGCGGAAATACACAGAAGTGTCGCTGCCGAAAGGAATCGCCCCCAAAGACTTACCCAGTCCGCGCCCCCACCCTCCGTGATTCCACGGCCCGGCCACCAAATAATTGAGGTTTTGTGTGTCAGACTTCTCGAGCCGCGCATATGTGGCCATCGGTCCGTAGAAATCTTCCTGATCCCACCATCCCGCCACATTCAGATTAGGCACCGTGGGTTTCTTCAGCCCGTGCGCCACCGCATGATCCTTCCAAAACTCGTCGTAGTTCGGGTGTGCCACGAAATCATTCCAGCTCGGAATCTTACCGTGAAAATATTTTGCATTGGCATTCGAGAGCGCACCCAGGCCGAGATACCACTCGTACACATCGAACCGGTCAAATGGGAAAGAAAAGTTCTCATTGGAAGTCTCCAGCAACGGCGCGTATTCAAACGCGTAGCTCAAACGGAAAGCGCCATTGTGGAAAAAATCGTCCCCCAGAAAAGTATCGCCCATGCAAGCCTGTTCTGACGCCGCTTTCAATGCCGGATGCGGATTGATCATCCCCATGGTCACCAGAAAACCGTCATAAGAAATTCCATCCAGCCCCGCGCGTCCGTTATTGTGCGGAACATTTTTCACCAGCCAGTCGATGGTGTCGTAGGTGTCCGTGCTTTCATCCACGCCTTTCGCATCGGCCGGATCGTGGATCGGCCGCAACATCACAAATTTTCCTTCGGACCCGTAGCGCCCGCGAATGTCCTGAAACACGAATATGTAGCCTTCGGGAATCATGTCCGCATAGCGATAAATCATCGGGCTGACACCCTTGTCCGGATCGGCGATCCCATACGGCGTACGCGCCATCAAAAACGGCAGCGGTTCCTTGATATTCTTGGGCGTATAAATTTCCGTATGCAGCTTCACACCATCGCGCGCGGTTATCATCACTTCGGTCTTATCGAAAATGGCGGAGTAGTCCGGTCGTTGCTGCTGTTGTGCTGCCGCCAACGAGGGCAGAAACATCAGTACAATGCTCAACACCACCTGATTGCGAAATGCGCGCATAACGAGCCCTCCGGAAATCCCATGGAACGTTGCACAGAGTATCAGACAACCGGTCGGATAGAACAGTACGGCCGTCGGCAGTTGATTTTCCCACCCAGCGCGAATAACCGCTGTTTTGGCCCGTGCCAAGCGTATTTCTCGCAACTTGTATGGCCGGAATCGTGCCGGTCTGTTATACTGGTACTTGCTCGACCGTACCTGAGAACTCGACCGCACCTGAGAATAAGAGGAGAATTCGTCCGGGCTGCTGGTTCCTTCAGCAGCTATTTTTGTCTTTGGACGGCAAGTGCAACACCATGAGCCAGAATATCCGCAACATCGCTATCATCGCGCACGTTGACCACGGCAAGACCACCCTGGTCGACGCCATGCTCCGTCAAAGCGGAATTTTCCGCGCCAATGAAGCCCTCGTCGAGCGCGTAATGGACTCCAACGACCTGGAACGCGAACGCGGCATCACCATTCTCGCGAAAAACACTGCGCTTTTTTTTCACGACACGAAAATCAATATTGTAGACACTCCCGGTCACAGCGATTTCGGCGGCGAAGTGGAACGCGCCCTCCGCATGGTTGACGGCGTCGTCGTCTTAGTCGACGCCAGCGAAGGACCGCTGCCGCAAACTCGTTACGTCTTGCAGAAAGCGCTCGCCGCTAAACTTCCACCGGTAATCGTTCTGAACAAAATCGACCGCGCCGATGCGCGTGCCAAAGAAGTTCTCGACGAAATCTACGACTTGTTCATCGATTTGGACGCCACCGAAGATCAGTTGGACTTCCCCGTGGTTTATACCAACGCTCGCGACGGTGTCGCCCACTACAAGCAAGGTGACTCTTCCAAGGATTTGCTCCCGCTCTTTGAAACCATCGTCAAATCGATCCCTCCTCCCCCCGGCGATCCGGCCGGCGTGCTGCAAATCCAGGTGATGAACCTCGACTACAGCGAATTCCTCGGCCGCATCGCCATCGGACGCGTATTCAGCGGCACGCTGAAGCGTGGTTCGGATGTCGGCATCAGCAAGCTGGACGGTAAAATGGTCCAGACTCGCATCACCAAGCTCTATACCTTCCGCGGTCTCGAACGAGACGAAGCGGAAGCCGTTCCCGCCGGCGACCTGGTCGCCATCGCAGGAGTCGAAGGCATTCAAATCGGCGAAAGTATCGTGGACTTGACCGACCCGCGTCCCCTCGAGCCGCTACTGATCGATGAGCCCACGCTCGCCATGATTTTCACCGTGAACAGCAGTCCGCTTTCCGGCAAAGAAGGCAGCTACCTGACGTCCCGCGACTTGCGCGATCGTCTGCAGCGCGAATTACTCACTAACGTTTCCATCCGCGTGGAAGATACCGACACTCCGGAATCCTTTCGCGTCCTCGGCCGCGGCGAATTGCAACTAGCCATTCTGATCGAAACCATGCGCCGCGAAGGTTTTGAGCTGATGGTCGGCAAACCGGAAATTGTCGTGCGCACCGAAAAAGGCAAAAAGCTCGAACCCATCGAGCGCCTGGTCATCGACGTTCCCGAAGCTTTCATCGGCATCATCATGGAAACCACCGGCACCCGCCGCGGTGAAATGCTCAAAATGAGCAATCACGGCTCAGGTCGCGTTCGCATGGACTTCAAAATCCCTTCGCGCGGACTCATTGGCCTGCGCAGTCAACTGCTCACCGACACTCGCGGCACCGCCCTAATCCATTCCATCTTCGAAGGATGGACGGAATACGCCGGCGAAATGGCTTTGCGTCCCACTGGCGCGCTCGTTGCAGACCGTTCCGGTCCATCCACCGCATTCGCGCTTTGGAATATTCAAGAGCGCGGCGAATTATTCATCGGCTCGGCTATAGAGGTTTACGAAGGCATGATCGTCGGCGAAAATTCCCGTGAACAGGATATGGACGTCAACGTCACCAAGGAAAAGAAGCAAACCAACATGCGCTCCTCCAGCGCCGATGAAGCCATTCGCCTGATTCCGCACCGCCAGCTAAGCCTCGAACAGGCCATCGAATTCATCGCTGACGACGAATTCGTGGAAATCACCCCCAAGTCCATTCGCCTGCGCAAAAAAGTCCTACAGGCCAACAAGCGCCCGCGTCGCTGGCAGGAAATCCGCGCTAGCAACGAAGCCGTCAAGTAGGCCCTCGGCAACTCCAAAACCCATTTCGCATCAGACCCTTCATTTTTGTCTTGACACTATGGCGCTTCGCGATATAGTTTGCCGCGATATACATATTGCAGGTTTTCGCGAGGCCCTCCATGACCATCAGGCTTCCCGCATCCGAACCAACCGCGCCGCTTACCCCCGCCATGTTTCACGTGCTGCTGGCCCTGGCAGGCGACGATCTGCACGGCTACGCCATCCTGAAAGAAGTCGAATCGCGCACCGCCGGCGAAGTGAGACTCAGCACCGGAACGCTATACGGCATTATCAAACGTCTATTAAATGACGGGCTCATCGTCGAACGGCGCGCCCGCCCTTCTGACGCCAATGACGACGAACGTCGCCGCTATTATCGTCTCACGCCGTCTGGACGGACGGTGGCCGCTGCCGAGGCGGAGCGCCTGGAAAAAGTTGTAGCACTCGCTAGGTCCAGAAAGTTACTCGGCAAATTCCGAATTGCGTAAAACCTAATTCGAGAGGCATGCTATGAAAAGAAGAGAGCTACTCAAAACGTCTGCGGCATTCGGGTTGATAGCGGCGTTCCCGCGAACCACTGACCTCTTAGCCGATCCGGCATCCCCGGGATGGGCACTCGCGCCCGCAGATAATGCAAATCCGCTGAAACCTCCGGCTTCGGGCAGCATCCCGGTAGCGTTTCTGATTTCTCGCGGTGCCGTGCTCATCGATTTTGTCGGCCCCTGGGAAGTTTTCAGCAATTTGATGATGGGTGGCCGCATGGATCTGTTCAAGACCTATACCATCGCCGAAACGCTTTCGCCCATCCAAGCCAGCGGTGGCATGAAAATTGTTCCGAATTTCACACTGAAAGATGCTCCTGAGCCTAAAGTAATCGTCATTCCCGCGCAATCCGACCTAAGCCCTGCTGCCATCGCCTGGGTTCGCAACTCTTCGAAGACTGCCGACGTCACCCTGTCCGTTTGTACCGGCGCATTTCAGTTGGCGCAAACCGGCTTGTTGGACGGCAGGTCCGCCACCACACACCATGGCGCCTATGTGGACCTGGAAACGGCATTTCCAAAGGTCAAAGTCGTGCGCGGTGCCAGATTTGTCGAGGAGGGAAATGTTGCCAGCTCTGGCGGTCTGTCCTCCGGCATCGATCTTGCCTTCCGTGTTGTCGAGCGCTACTTCGGAAGCTACGCCGCTGAACAAGCCGCGTTCGACATGGAATATCAGGGCCGGGGCTGGACGAATCCGAACTCCAACTCCGTCTACGCCACCGCCCGCCCTCCCGTTGACGGGCATATCTATTGCCCGGTGTGCTCTATGGAAGTTGATCCCGCCACGACTGTGGTCTCCACATATTCTGGAAAGAAGTATTCGTTCTGTTCAGGTCAGCACAAGCAGCAGTTCGATGCTGCGCCGGCTAAATTCCTAGGTGCTGCCAAGTAACTCCGGCCGGCACATCGGTTTTTGTTGCTGTCCCATTACCGCGAGTGGTGGGAGGAACAAATGAAAGAAACCAACGCGTCGACAACAAATAAATTTTACCGCCTGCTGCTCCGTCTTCTGCCGTTCGAGTTTCGCGGAGATTTCGGCCCAGAAATGGAACAGGTTTTCGCCGCGCAAAGCGCAGAAGTCGCGCGCGAAGGCGGCAAGATCGGCGTCTGGCGATTGTGGTGGGAAACCGTGAAAGGAATTTTTACTACCGCCCCGCGCGAACATCTGTCCATGCTCGGGCAAGATTCCATGTTCGCTTTGCGCATGATGCGCAAAAATATCGGCTTCACCATTGCCGCCACCATTGTCCTCGGCCTCGGGATCGGCGCAAACACTGCAATTTTCAGTGTCGTTAACGCCGTCCTCCTAAAACCCCTCCCCTACGAACATGGCGATCGTCTGCTGTTGCTGCGTGAACGCCTCTCGCCGGCCAGCCCTGTGGGACGCAACGTTTCTGTTCCAGAAATGACCGACTATCGCACGCAAAATCGAAGCCTCGATGGCCTGGTCGAATATCACAACATGCAGTTCATTTTGCTCGGCCGCACCGAACCCGAACAAGTCGAAACCGGCGTCGTCTCCTGGAATTTTTTCGATCTGTTCGGCGTAAAACCCCTCGCCGGCCGGATGTTCACTCCGGACGACGATAAGCCCGGAGCGCCCGCCGTCCTGCTGCTCAGCTATGAATATTGGCAGCGCAGCTTCGCCGGAGATCTCTCCGTCGTCAACAAGGTTTTTCGCATGAACGACAAGCCGCACACCGTAATCGGCATCCTCCCGCCCTTCCCGCAATATCCTCAGGAGAACGACGTCTACATGCCCTCGGTCGCCTGCCCCTTCCGCTCCAATCCAGATACCATTTCCGACCGCAACGCTCGTATGGTCCGCATGTTTGGACGCATGAAGCCCGGTGTAAAACCCGCGGCAGCCGAAGCGGATCTCTCCGCCGTCGCGGCCTCCATGCAAAAAGAATTTCCCAAATATTATCCGACGGACGGTCCTGCCCGAATTGAAGTCACTCCGCTGAAAGCCGAACTCACGCAGGACGCCAAACCCACCATGTTGCTGCTGCTCGCAGCTGCTGGCTTCGTCCTGCTGATCGCTTGCGCCAACGTCGCCAACCTGAATCTCGCTCGCATGGTCCGTCGCGAACGCGAACTGAGTGTTCGCGCCGCCCTCGGCGCCAGCCGCGTCCGCCTCTTTCGCCAATTGCTCACCGAAAGTTTCTTGCTCGCGATCGGTGGCAGCGCCTTAGGATTGCTCCTGGCCGTTGGCGGCGTGAAATTATTGACCGACTATGTCGCCCGCTTCACACCGCGCGCCAATGAAGTCCACATTGACGCTGCTGTTCTGCTCTTCACCCTCGCGATTGCGGTCTTGGTGAGTGTGCTCACCGGAACCGCTCCGGCCGTCGCGCGTCGCGAAACCCTGGGTTCCGCGCTGAAAGATGGTGGAAGCCAAGCGACACTGGGTGCCAGCCGCGGAGGACTTCGCAGCACGTTGATCGTTGCCCAGGTTTTCATTTCCTTCTTGCTGTTGATCAGCGCCGGTCTCACCGTTCGCAGCCTGATCAATTTGCAGCGTGTCGACCCCGGTTTCAAACCGGACAAAGTGATGACCATGGAGCTGAGCCTCGATTTTTCTCGCTACATGTCCAATCAAAACATGCTGAAATTTTCTGATTCCCTGCTCGAGAAAATTCAAGCCATGCCTTCCGTAATGTCCGCTGCCCTGTCCGGCGCCTTCCCGCTCGATAAATCTCCTGCCGCCAATAACGAATATGTGGTCGAAGGGCAGCAGGGAAATACCGACTCCAAAAGCATCGCGGAGTTCAACTCCGTCAGCCCGGACTACTTCCGTGTCCTCGGCGTTCCGCTCATCGGCGGCCGCGTTTTTGACCGGCGAGACCGCCCAGACAGCCCGCCCGTTGTACTGGTCGGCGAATCGCTCGCTCATCGTCGTTGGCCTGGAGTCGACCCGGTGGGCCGCCGCATTTCCTTCAATCAGGGAAAAACCTGGCTGCAAGTGATCGGCGTGATCGGTGACGTCAAAGAACACAGCCTGGACCAGGCAGGCAGCGACTTCATTTACGTTCCTTTCGCCCAATATCCGCAAATGGCCCCGGCATTGGTCGCCCGCACTCAAGGCGATTCGATGAACATCGCTCGCACCGCCGTCCAAAATTTATACGAAGTCGATCCCAACCAACCTGCCGGAAAAATTCAATCGCTCGAACAATATCGCGCCGATTCCATTGCCGCGCCGCGTTTAACCGCCAATCTTCTCGGTCTCTTCGCGTTGTTGGCGCTGGCTATTGCCGCTGCTGGAATCGGCGGCGTCATGGCGCTCACGGTAAGCCAGCGCGTCCACGAGATCGGCGTGCGTATGGCCATCGGCGCGCGTCCCACTGAAATTGTCCTGATGATTCTTCGCCAGGGCATGGGCCTAGCGCTGATTGGATTGCTCCTGGGAGTCGTTGGCGCATTCGGCCTGACTCGCGCCGTTAAGGGACTCCTCTTCGGCGTAGCTCCGAACGACCCCATAACCTTCATCGTCGTGGCCGCAGCGTTAGCTCTAGCCGCGTTCGGAGCCTGCTATATCCCCGCGCGCCGCGCCGCCTTGGTCGATCCACTCAAAGCTCTGCGGGCCGATTAACCATCCGCTCGCGAAATCGAGGACTAAAGCATGAACATTCTGAAGTTCGGCGTACTTCCGCTGATTGCTCGCTTGCTTGTCAGCGTCATCTTCGTAACCAGCGCAATCAGCAAGGCCTTCAGCTGGGAAGCGAACGTTGACTTCATGACTTCCCGGCACATGCGGATGATTCCGATATTATTGGTCGCTGCTTTATTGGTCGAAAGTTTCGGCGCACTCTGCCTCATCGTGGGCTTCGGAACCCGCATCGCCGCATCGGTCATGTTCCTTTACATGATTCCGGTAACGCTGCTCCTCCACGATTTCATGTCCACATCATTCGAGAAGAATCTAGGGATCATGGGCTGCCTCTCGATGCTTGCTGTCTATGGACCAGGCAAGTTCTCGCTAAGCCCTCGCGATCGCAACGCCTCGATCACGCCCTAGCGGAATCTATTTCTTTTCCGTTTTCTCCAGCAATTCTGCCAGATACTGCTTCCAAAACACTGCCCACGTATGCGTCCCGTGCCCATGCGTCTGCTCGCTCGCCGGAATCAGCACATACTTCCCGTTCTTCACTTGCTTGATTTCGCGTTCCGCGATCCCCAGCTCCGGCGGATTAATAAAATCGTCCGCCGAGTTAACCAGAATCAGCGGCGCAATAATTTTTCCCAGTTGCGGCGACGGATCGTAATTTCGCGAAGCGCTCACCTGATACAGAAAATCATTCGCGTCCAAATCCTTCATTTTATTTGTGTAGTAGTCTTCCAGATAAGCATCCGCCTTGTCGCGCGTGTTCAGCGCCTTTTGCATGGGAATTGGCGCCGCGCCCGCCATGATCAGAAAATCCGCCACCGTCTGCAGAGCCCGTTTCGGTTCGTCGGTATAGTCGCCGCCTTTCCAGTCCGGATCTCTGCGAATTGCTTCAATTGTCATTTTGCGCCACAGCCGGTTGCGCCCCGCGATTTGCACCGGCAAACATGCCAGAGGCAGCAGCGCATCCATGAAATCCGGATACGTTTCTCCCCACACGAACGAGTGCATGCAGCCCATCGACGTGCCCATCACCAGCCGCAAATGATTCACTCCCAGCCCTTCGCTCACCAGTTGATGTTGCGCCGCTACCATATCGTCGTAATCGTATTGCGGAAAATGCGCGTGCATTCCGTTGCTCGGCTTCGAAGACTTTCCGTGTCCGATTCCGTCCGGCAAAATCACATAATATTTCGTCACGTCCAACAACTGCCCAGGTCCGTACAGCTCTCCCGCGAATTGCGCCACCAAAAACTGGTGACCAGATCCGCCCGTCCCGTGCAAAACCAGCACCGCGTTCATCACTCGCCCATTGGCATCCTTCACCGGCTTCCCGAGCGTCGTGTAATGCAGCTTCATCTCCGGCAAAACTTCGCCCGACCGAAACTTAAAGTTGTGCACCACAAAATCGCCTTCTGTCGTAGGCAGCGATTTCTGTTGTGCCCAACCCGACGCCGCAAAAATCAGCGTCGCCACCACTGCCGCACCCACCACTCGCAAATTAATTTTGAACATCACGCACCTCATCGGACCAGCAATCTACCACAAACCCGGGCGCACTTTCCCCGCGACCTCCTTTGTTTCAAATGCACTCGCCAACTTAACCTGGCACAGCAGGGGCGCGATATATCGTGCCGTCCGGTGCGCCGCGCACCGGATTTTTGCCTTTTCTTTCTTTGTCAACGTGTCGCCCTTGCCTCAGCGCCCCCATCTGACTAGACTGCATCGCGTTGCCACCTCACACCACACGGAGTCCCAATGCAAAAATTTCTTCTAACCTTTCTCGCTCTCGCCCTCTTCCCCTGCTTCGCGTCCGCACAAACGCCCTCGACTTTCCCCCCAGCCGTCCGCCCCTTCGTTAAAGAAAGCGCTCCCATAATCGCCCTCACTCACGTCCGCGTAATCGACGGCACCGGCGCCGCTCCCCGTTCCGATCAAACCCTCATCATCGCCGACGGAAAAATCTCCACCATGGGCGACTCCTCCGCCACAAAAATTCCCGATGGCGCAAAAGTCCTCGACCTCACCGGCCACACCATCATCCCCGGCCTCGTGGGCATGCACGATCACATGTACTATCCCGCACCCGGCGGCGCTCCCGCGCTCTACCCTGAACACGCTGCAAGTTTCCCGAAGCTCTATCTCGCCGGAGGCGTCACTTCCATCCGCACTGCCGGCAGCGTCGAGCCTTACACCGATCTCGAACTCAAACGCGCCGTCGACGAAGGCAAGATGGTCGGCCCCAAAATTCATGTCACCGGACCCTACCTCGAAGGCCAGGGCGCTTTCACTCTTCAAATGCATCAACTAAAAGACGCCGAAGACGCCCGCCGCACCGTCGAATTCTGGATCGCACAAGGCGCCACCTCTTTCAAGGCCTATATGAACATCACTCCCGATGAGCTGGCCGCCGCCGTTAAAGCCGCCCACGCTCACGGCCTGAAAGTCACCGGCCATCTCTGCTCCATCGGATTTCGAGAAGCCGCGGCCCTTGGCATTGACGATCTCGAACACGGCCTCGTCGTCGACACCGAATTCTTCGCCGGCAAAAAACCCGGCGTCTGTCCCGGCGCCGCCAACGGCAATCGCGCCATTCTCGATCTCCAGGTCGCCACCGGCCCCATCGCCGAAGCCATTCGCGATCTAGTCGCCCATCACGTCGCCATCACTTCCACTCTGCCTGTTTTTGAAACTTCCGTCCCCGGCCGCGCTCCGCTCGACCCACGCGTCCTGGACGCCATGCTCCCAGAAACGCGCATCGCCTACCTGCGAACTCGCGCCGCCGTTTCAGACAACGCAGCGCGTTCGGACTGGCCGAAACTTTTCCAGAAAGAATTGGACTTCGAACACGAATTCGTAAAACAAGGTGGCATGTTGCTCGCGGGACTCGATCCCACCGGCTACGGCGGTGTAATCGCCGGCTTTGGCGATCAGCGCGAAGTGGAATTGCTCGTCGAAGCCGGCTTCACTCCGCTCGAAGCCATCCACATCGCCACCTCGAACGGCGCGGAATTCCTCGGCGAAAAAGACACCATTGGCACGCTAGCTCCTGGCAAAGCCGCCGACATCGTCGTGATCGCCGGCGACCCTTCGGAAAATATCAAAGACATCGAAAAAGTAGAATTGGTCTTCAAGGACGGAATCGGCTACGACTCCGCAAAATTAATCGAATCCACTAAAGGTCAAGTAGGCCTGCGCTGAAATAACGCCGAGATTTTTGCTTCCATCCGTAAGTCGGCCCTACGGAAGCAGAACTTTCCCCTCCGCCGAAGGCAAAGCAAAACCCGCCACATGCGCCAGCGTCGGCGCAATATCCCGCATATCAATCACCCCTAGCGACTTCCCCGCCGCGATCCCCGGTCCCACCAAGAAAAACGAAGACCGCAAAATTGCAACGTCCGGCAACTCCCCATGCGCCCCGCCGTGTTTCACCTTCGCCACCTCCGGCTCATTGTACTTTCCGTCCGTCCTCCATCCCGGTTTCAAGCTCACAAAAAAAGACGCCGTAGGATACCCGCCCCGCTTGTGCAATTCATCCGCTTCCAGAACCCGGTCGATTCCATCCGCTGGATCGGCGGCCAGCTTCGCCAGCACTTCCCGCACTCGAGCAACCGTCGCGCTGTCATTCGGATCTTTCAGCACAATCGCTGCCGACCCTCCGTTGTTCCACGGCACCGCCAGCCAATCTTTCACTTTTCCTTTGTTGTCGACGGTAAATAACTTCGCCTGATAAAACACGGCGAACAAATTCAATCCCGTGTCCGTCGGCGCAAATCCATGATCGGAAACCACCGCGATGTACGCTTTTCCCGGCGCCACCTTCTCCGCCGTCTCGCGAATCTCTCCAATCACCTTGTCCAATCCCTCCAGCACCGCGATCGCCTGCGCGCTAAATGGACCGCTCTCATGTTCCTCGTGATCCAGCGCCACCAAATGTAGCGTCAGCAGACCCGGATGCTTCTTCGTCAAAATCCATTCCGCGTAGCGCCCGCGAACTTCATCCGCCGCCTCGCTCGAATCGATTCCCACCGGATACGGCCCAATTTCCGTTTGTGCTTCCGCCATAAGCCCGGGAGTCGCCAAGAGTCGCAGCAGTTTTGCATCGTTCGGCTCATTGGCCCGCCAATATTCCGGAATGTTCCAATTGATGTGCGCACCCGCCGTCGCCGGCCATTGCAGGCTTGCAGTAGTTCTTCCTGCTTCCCGCGCCGCATCCCACAATGTTGGCACGCGAATATCCTCCGTATACCAGTACCAACCCTCTTGCGTCTTCTCCTGCGGATCGAACGTCCGGTTCGCATAAATCCCGTGCTTCGCTGGCCACACTCCTGTCACCAAAGTCGTATGGCTTGGGTACGTCACCGTCGGCACCACGCCCTGTACTCCGGACGCAAACGTTCCTTCTTTCAAAAATCGCCGCAAATTAGGAACCTTCGCCCCGTGCGCATCCGCCTCTGTGATGTAATCCGGTCGCAATCCATCAATCGAAATCATCACCAACAAAGGAGGCTGCGCGGCGTCTTGCGCTCTAACCGCTGCGCCGCCCAAACAAAATAACGGCAGCGCCAAAACCCAGCACACCCGCCGAATCGATATCCCACACAATCGCAAATGTTCTTTCATAATGGCCGACAGCATATCCCAACTCGCACGCCTTATTTTACGCCCACAAAACAACCCGGTGAATTTCCAAAAAACACCCCCGTCCCTGCCACCGAGCTCTGCACCCTAGCAAACGGTACCCTGCCGTACCCATTTGATGTAAAGTCTACTGCTTGCGCGCAGCACAGCGGCCAACGCTCCGCATCCTATTTAAGAGCAAACACGCCACGCGTTAACTGCAGCTTTCGGCGTAGGCCATACAGGTGAAAAGTCTTTGACCACAACCCCGAGCATAACCACGGCATCCGCTTCGTCTCACCGGGTACACGTCTCGCCCGTTACCATCGTCGCCAGTGCCACCGCTCTTCCTCCGCATACCATCACCCGCGACGACGTCAAATATTACATGGGCCGCGTCTTTGATATTCCAGACCGCAAGCTCGAAGCCATGATGAGCATCGTCGACAACGCCCAGGTCCACAAGCGCTACTCCATTTTCCCCATCGAGTACACCGTCGAGCCGCGCTCGCTGCAAAAAACCAATCAAGAGTATATGGACCATGCCATCAAGCTTGGTCGTGAAGCCGCCGAAAAGAGTTTGCAGCGCGCCAATTTACGCGCCGACGAAATCGACTTGATCATCACCGTTTCCTGCACTGGTTTCATGATTCCTTCGCTTGACGCCCATCTCATCAATCTGATGGGTTTCCGCTCCGACGTTCGCCGCATGCCCTTCACCGAACTCGGCTGCGCTGCCGGAGCCATGGCCCTTGCTCGCGCCGCCGACTATCTCCAGGCCTATCCTGGCGGAAACGCTCTCATCATCGCCGTCGAGCTTCCCTCCCTCACCTTCCAGCGCAAAGACATCTCGCAAGCCAACCTCATCTCCTCTGTTTTGTTTGGTGACGGCGCCGCCGCCGTAATCGTCAGCGGCAAGCCGCACCCCGGCCCGAAAATTCTCGTCTCGGAAACTTACACTTTCCCCGATTCTCTCGGCGCCATGGGCTTCGATCTTCGCGACTCCGGTTTCCACATCCTCCTCGCCAAAGACGTCCCTCAGATGATCGGCGAAAAAATCGGCGCGCTCATGGACGGTTTTCTCGAACGGCATGGCAAAACCCGCAAAGACATCAAAGGTTGGATCCTGCATCCCGGCGGCGCAAGACTTCTCGGCAACGTCGAAGAAGCTCTCGGCCTCACCAAGGAACAAACTCAACCCTCTTGGGACATTCTCGGCTACGTCGGAAATCTTTCCAGCGCCACTATCCTCTTCATCCTCCAGGAATGGCTCGAAAAGCGCCCGTTGCAACCCGGCGAGTTTGCCGTCGCCGCCGCTTTTGGCCCCGGCTTCAGCGCGGAATTCCTGCTCCTCCAATGGACCTGAGCGTCATCGCATTCTTAATTCTCCTGGCCGTCGTCGCCGCTCTTCGCTTCGTCGAGTTGCGCATTTCCCGCAATCACCAGCGCCAACTCGCCGAACGCGGCGCCGCCAAAGTCGATGAGCCCAAATTTCGATGGATGGTTGCCGTCCACACCGGGGTAATTCTCGGCTCCGCCTTGGAAGTAGTCTTTCTCAAGCGCCCGTTCTATCCGATCCTCGCGGCCGTCATGTTCGCGATTTTTCTTGCCGCCAACGCCATGCGCTGGTGGGTCATCCGCACTCTAGGTGACCACTGGAACGTTCAAGTAGTCGACTCCACCAAACTCGGCGTCATCACTTCCGGTCCTTTTCGGTACGTTCGGCATCCAAACTATGCGGCAGTCTTTGCGGAGATGCTCGCCCTCCCGCTGATTCACACGGCTTGGATCACCGCGCTGGCCGGCTCGCTGGCCCACATCGCGGTCTTAACGCAGCGCCTTTCCACGGAAGAGCGCGTGCTCTTCTCCAATCCCGAATATCGAACGGCCATGGCGGGCAAACCCAGATTCTTGCCAGGACTCTTTTAGCCGCAACAAAAATTAGCCGCACAAAAAACTTTATGCGTTGGCCCACTCACTTGCTCCAACTTCACCGGCTCGCCGTTCACCTGATCGCTGCCGCCCTCTTGCTCGTTCCGCTCCCAGTGTTCGCGCAAAAACCGCCGGCCCCCCCATCTTCGGGCGCGGCCTTCACCGACGTTCCCGAACTCAAAGGCGGCTTCCGCCTTCTCTACAATCAAAAATTTAAAGAAGCTCGTCAGGTTTTCACCGCCTGGGAATCCCGCCATCCGGACGATCCCTTCGGCGAAGTCGCCGTTGCCGCCACCTACCTCTATGAAGAACTTTTCGCCAAAGGCGTACTCACCAGCGATTTTTTCCTGGACAATAACAAATTCCTCCACGGCATCGACGGCAAACCCGACGCCGCTCTCATGAGCAATTTCGCAGGCGCTCTACAGCGCACTCGTGACCTCGCCAATCTCCGTCTCAAGAAAAATCCGCAAGACGCCGAAGCTCTCTACGGCCTCACCCTCGCCGCCGGCATGGAGTCTGACGCCAACGCCATCCTCGAAAAAAGGCCACTCGATGCCTTGCACCGCATGAAAGAAGCCAACGAATACGCCAAACAATTGCTCGCTCTGCAGCCCGACGCCACCGACGCCTACGTCGCTCTCGGAATCGGCAATTTCATCATCGGCTCGCTAAATCCCGGCTACCGTTTCGGCTTATGGTTCATGGGAATTCACGGTGATAAAAAACTCGGCATGGAAGAAGTCGCCAAAGCCGCCGAAAATGGCCGCTACCTGCAACCCTTCGCGAAAATTATGCTGGCCCTCGCTGCTCGCCGCGAAAAACAACCCGCTCTCGCCGAGCGCCTGCTCCACGAACTCACTGTCGAATTCCCCGATAGTCCGCTCTTCGCCGCCGAATACGCCAAAGCCATGGGCCAGCCCATACCCGCCAAAATCATCCCCGCCACTCGTTAGCTTCAATTCGGGATTAGCGCCTTGCGAACTCCGGCTCGGGCTTTCGAGTTTTTGGTTCGTCCTTAAGTTTGTCAAATAACCCGGGCTGCGCGGCTGGATCAGAAACTACGGTGTATTTATCGTCGGCATCAGGAAACAGAACTTCTGTCCACAAAATCGTCCCAAAATATAGAAGAACAGCGAAAACAAAAATCACTGCGAACGGCCAATATTCACCCATGTCTTCGCCTCCGCTCAATCCCAATTCCAAAACTCAATAAACTGCTTGCCAGCACAACGGTTGCAACCGCCCACCAAGCTCCGATATGGTCGTGGAAGATCAATTTGTCCAAGAAAGCGAAAACCATGACCAAGGCAGCCGTCTCTCGAAAAAAATCCCCAACCATTTCTTTGACGTCTCGGACGGGATTTCTTTCGATATGCACGCTGAGGTACGTATCTTGTATTAACATCCTCAGCTTGTAAAGCCCGGGATGATTGTCCTCCTTTTAGTATAGATGTTAATAGAGAAGTTTTGGTTCGAGATACTGTGGCAGCAATGTAGTCGCGAAGATTTGCAATTCAGGATATTTGAATTTCCGGTCGTTAGTGGAGGTCACCATGTTCCAGCCAGACATGCTCAAAAATCGCGCCATCTTCCTCACCGGAGGCGGCACCGGCCTCGGACGCTCCATGTCTCTCCATTTCGCCATGCTCGGCGCTCACATGTTTCTCGTCGGCCGCCGCGAAGATCCCCTCCGTGAAGTCTGCGACGAAATCCAGCGCGGCGGAGGCGTCGCCGCCTACGCCACCTGCGACGTCCGCGATTACGCCGCCGTCGAGGCCGCCGCGCAAAAGGCCTGCGGACAATTCGGCCGCATCGACACCGTCATCAACAATGCCGCCGGCAATTTCATGGCCCGCACCGAAAAACTCACCGCCAACGCCTTCAACGCCGTAGTCGGCATCGTCCTCAACGGTACTTTCAATTGCACCCACGTCTTCGCCAAAAAGTGGATTGCCGAAAAATCCTCTGCCACCACCAACATCCTCAATATCGTCACCACTTACGCCGCCGCAAATTCCGGCTCCGCCTTCGTCGTTCCTTCCGCCTGCGCCAAAGCTGGCGTGCTCGCCATGACCACTTCTCTTGCCGTCGAGTGGGCAAAATATCGCATCCGCATCAACGCTATCGCTCCCGGCCCATTCCCCACCGAGGGCGCATGGTCCCGCCTGATGCCCTCCAGGCAGTTCGAAGAGCACGCCAAAGAATCTCACCCGATGAAGCGTTTCGGCCGCCATGAAGAACTAACCAACCTCGCCGCCTTCCTCCTCAGCGACCTGGCCGAATACATCAACGGCGAATGCGTCGTCATCGACGGCGCCAACTGGCTTCGCGGCGCCGGCGAATTCAACGACCTGCTTATGCTCCCCGAATCCGCCTGGGAATCCATGGAATCCGCCCGTCCCAAAAAATCCTCGTAGTCGCCCACCCCATCGAGTAACTTTTCGCCAGCGTATGTAAAGGTCATCTCTCGTCAGGGCGCGGCTTCTAGCCGTGCCACCTCGCCCGCGACGAGATCGGCTCTAGCCGCTGAGGTACATTTCGCTCAACAATTCGTCGCAATCGCTACTCGACCCGCCCGACAAAATCCGACAAAATACACACCACTCAGATCGCGCTAAAAACTTACTGCGGCAAAGATCTCTTCCGCAATTCCACTCGCAACTTAATCAACCCCACCACCTTCCCGCCCACTTCCGCGCGCACCGTCACCTCTTGCGCACTCAACTTTGCCGCCTCTCCCAATTCCGGCAACCCAACCTCCACCCGCGCCGCCGCCACCTGCTTCGCCACCACCGCAAATTTTCCCGTCCCGCTCTGCAACGTCCATCCCTTCGGCAATTCCGCCGACAACGTAAACTCCTGCACCGCACCCGTCTCGTTCCTCAGCCACAAAGGAATTACCAGTGCACTCCTCTCCTGCAACGCAATCTCTGGCGGCTCCGGATGCGCCAAATGACTCAACCCATGCGCCCTCCGAAACTCCGCGTAAAAATCCCAAGTTCCCGCCAGCTCCGCGTCCACATCCGGCCGGGCCGGCTCCGCCACCACCTGCGGCGGCGCAAACGCTATCGCTCCCGCCGAAATATTCTCAAAAATGTCTCCGGTTACCGTTCCGCCCACCAAAGATTTTCCCAGCACAAAATGCTGCGCGTCCCCTCCATCCGCCAGCATCGTTTTTTCGATTTGCGCTTCGTCCATCTTGTTCAACGCATCCAAAAATCCTTTTGCCTGCGTCTGATGCGCTCGAAACGATTCCACCGCCGTCCGCCAATACGCCCGCTTCGTGGACTTCGCAATCTCCTTCACCGAATATTCCGGCCCCTTACCGCGAAAAATATCTTCCCGATCCGCGTCCGGGAAATAATAAATTTTCTTCGCCTGCCACGGCCGCAAATTTTCCAGAAAAGGCTCCAGCCTCCGCATCGGCGCCGCCACTTGCGAAGCAAACACCGCCGGATCCCCCGCCAAGTCGAACGCTTCCGTCGCCAGCACTCCCGCCGCCTGATGATCCCCGTGGTCCTCCCCAATAAACGTCCCCGGCAAAAATGTCAGCACCACTTCCGGCCGCGTCAATCGCACCAGCCGCACCAATTGTTCCAGCGCCGCTCCATGTTCCCAATTCGCCAGCGACACCAAAACATTTTGGCTTGCCGTATCTTTCCCGCCTAAAAACCAAACATTCGTAATTCCCAAAGTCGCCGCCGCTCGTCGTGCTTCGATTTCCCGCACCGCTCCCAGCGCACCCGCCTGTTCCGAGCCTGCTTCGTTCGCTCCGCTGCTTCCGCGCGTCCCGTAAACAATCGCCACTCGCTTGCCTTCATCTATCGCCCGCGCCAAATAAGGAGTCGCCGCTCCTTCGTCATCCGGATGCGCCACCACCAACAAAATGTCCGCCTTATATCGCTCGTCCGCCGTCGGCAGCGTCTTCACTTCCTGCGCCATCGCCCGCCCCGGCCCCATCGCCAGCAACAAAAACAAAAACCATTTCCACCATCGCTCCATGAATCTCCCCAATAATCCTCGAACGACTTTACACGCCTCTGCGCACGTGAACCAAGAGTTTACCCGCCTTCGCCCGGCACAGTGAAATCCCAGCGCTATTCAAGTTTGTCTCCACAAAACAGTATCGATACCATGTCTTGACTACAAAATGTTCCATTGATACCATATTCGTAGGAGGCAACTCCGTGGTCACCGTCAAGGTTTCTCCAAAGTTTCAAATCGTAATCCCCAAAAACGTCCGCCGCGAACTCGCTCTCGAACCCGGCCAGGAACTTCAGGTCTATGTCCTCGATGGCGCCATCCGCCTTCACCGCCCGCACTCCATCAAGGATCTCCGCGGCGCCGCCAAAGACCTCAAATGGAAAGATTCCTACCGTGACCGCTCCGACCGCTTCTGAACCCGTCGTCGTAGATTCCTCCGGCTGGCTCGAGTACATCACCGCCGACACCAAAGCCGCCCTCTTCGCTCCCTATTTTGAAAGTGCCCGCTCGATTCTCGTTCCCGTCATCGTCCTCTACGAAGTCCGAAAAATTCTCCTTCTCCGCAGCTCAAAAACTCTCGCGGACATTTTCGTTTCCGAGGCTCTTCGCCGCACTATCGTTCCCATCGACGAGCAAGTCGCCCTCTCCGCCGCCGCACTCAGCGTCCAATACCAACTCGCCATGGCCGACGCTCTGCTTTACGCCACTGCTCGCACTCAAGACGCCCAGTTCATCACCTCAGACGCCCATTTCCGCAACCTTCCCCACGTAAAAATGATCTAGTCCGCCCGCCCCGCCTTGACCACTCTCACTCCCGCCGATAAGCTTGGTATTCTCCTTCCGGGTGAGCACAGCATGGATCAGATTCAAATCACACTGCCCGACGGCAGCGTCAAAGATGTCCCCAGCGGCACAACTCCTGCCGACATCGCCAAAAGTATTTCGCCGCGCTTGCTGGATGCCGCCCTCGTCGCCCGCATCACTCAACCCAACGATGGTGACGGCGAACTCGTCGATCTCCGCCGCCCTCTCGACCGCAACGTAAAACTCCAAATCCTCACCGAAAAAGATCCAGACGCCCTCTACGTCTTCCGCCATTCCGCCGCGCATCTTCTTGCCGCCGCCGTCATGGAGCTATACCCCAACGTAAAACTCGGCGTCGGCCCTCCCATTGACACCGGCTTCTTCTACGAATTCCTCCGCGAGGAACCTTTCACTCCGGAAGACCTCGCCAAAATCGAAACCAAAATGCACGAGCTTGCCGCCCAGGACCTCCCCAACGAGCGCAAACTCATTCCTAAGCCCGAAGCTCTCGATCTCTACAAAAAATCCAATCAAATTTTCAAGTGTGAGCTCATCGAAGAAAAAGCCACCGAGCCGATGGTTTCTTTCTACACCACTGGAAAATTTATCGATTTCTGCCGGGGCCCGCACATCCCTTCCACCAAGCGCATCACCGCCTTCAAATTGATGAATGTTTCCGGCGCGTATTGGAAAGGCAAAGAGGGTAATCCCCAGCTCCAGCGCGTTTATGCCGCGTGCTTCTTCAACCAAAAAGCGCTCGACGAATATCTCCGCCTACTGGAAGAAGCCAAGCGTCGCGATCACCGTCGCGTCGGCAAAGAGCTGGAACTTTTCGCCATCAGCGATCTTGTCGGAGCCGGCCTCCCGCTCTGGCTCCCCAAAGGCGCCACCGTTCGTCGCCTCCTCGAAGACTATATTCTCGAACGCGAACGCGAAGCCGGTTACCAGCATGTGTACACTCCAGACCTCGCCAAGGTCGATCTCTACGAACGCTCCGGCCACTGGGCTCATTATCACGAAGACATGTTTCCGCCCATGGATCTGGAAACTGAAAAAATGGTTCTGCGGCCCATGAATTGTCCGCATCACATCCTCGTCTACCAGCACAAACGTCACAGCTATCGCGAACTTCCCGTCCGTATCGCTGAACTCGGCACCATGTATCGCTACGAACGCTCCGGCGTGCTCAGTGGCCTCAGCCGCGTCCGTTGCATGACCCTCAATGACGCCCACATCTTCTGCACGCCCGATCAAATTAAGGAAGAGTTCACCAAAGTCATGCAACTCGTCGAACGCGCCTATCGCGATCTCGGCATCACCAAATACAGTTATCGCCTCTCGCTGCGAGACAAAGCCAACACCGCCAAATACGTCGCGAACGACGATATGTGGGAACTCGCCGAACGCGTTCTTCGCGAAGCCATGGATTCTCTCGGCCTGCCCTATACCGAAGCCCCGGGTGAAGCTGCTTTCTATGGCCCCAAACTGGACATCCAACTAGCCGATGTAATGGGCCATCAAGAAACCTATTCCACCATTCAAATTGATTTCCATCTTCCCAACCAATTTGAACTCGGTTACATCGCCGCCGATGGCCAGGAGCATCGCCCCGTAATGATTCATCGCGCCATCATCTCCACCATGGAGCGCATGATGTCCTACCTCATCGAACTCTACGGCGGAGCTTTTCCCGCTTGGCTGGCCCCCGTGCAAGCTATGATTCTGCCCATCACCGACCGCGAGAATCCCTACGCCCAAAAAGTTTTGCAGGAACTGCAGTCCGCGGGAATGCGCGCCGAACTCGACGATCGCAACGAAAAACTCCAGGCAAAAATCCGCGATGCCCAACTGCAAAAAATTCCCTACATGCTGGTCCTCGGCGGCAAAGAAGCCCAAGCCAACACCGTCTCCGTCCGCCATCGCAGCAAAGGCGACCTCGGCCCCAAGCCCCTAGCCGACTTCGTAGCCACCCTAAAACAAGAAGTCTCCTCCCGCTCCGCCACCTAAACCGCGCGATCTCACCGCCCGCTTCTGGTTTCTGGTCGTCGCGCAAAAACCAAAAACTGTCATCCCGGACCCGCGTGCCTCTCGCGGGCCCGGGATCTGCTGTCTGAAGCCCCACTACAACCGAACCAGAGCAGCCAGCCCACCGGGTGCCCAAGGCAGCCTCCGCACCTGATTTCCGCGCCACTGCCCACCCAAACTTTCCGCAAAATTCCCCAAACTAACCACCCTCTCCTTTCGTCTATACCCACAGAGGACAAACCAATGAAACTCCATTCCATCCTTGCCCTGGCCGCCGCAACCACCCTGCTAGGTGTTGCCCCGCTCATCCTCCCCAATCCATCCTTCGCTCAGAATCGCGAAACCAGCCGCCATTCCCACTCCT